>JAJDAD010000035.1 GCA_029262055.1 Candidatus Zhuqueibacterota bacterium | reverse complement strand
TGTGGTTTTTTTGACTATGACAACGATGGCCGGCAAGACATCTTGCTAATCAACAGTGTAGATTGGCCGGGGAACGCACAGGAGCGTCGGCAATCGCTGGCGCTTTACAGGAATCTTGGTGACGGCAGGTTCAGGGAGGTCGCACAAGAGGTGGGGCTCGTTGCTTCCGTCTACGGAATGGGCATGGCTGCGGCAGATTACGACAATGACGGCGACACGGATTTGCTCCTGACCGCGGTGGGCCCGAACCAATTTTTCCGCAACGACGGTGGCAAGTTCACGGAAATCGGCGAGCAGGCGGGGCTTGCGGATCCGGCGTGGAGTACTTCCGCCATGTTTTTCGATTACGACAAAGACGGACTCCTCGATCTTTATGTGTGCAACTACGTGCAATGGACTGAAGATACGGACTTGTGGTGCACACTTGACGGCAAGACCAAAGCTTACTGTACACCGGAAATCTACACGGGCGTGCCGTCGAAACTTTTTCACAACAAAGGCGATGGCACCTTTGAGGACGTGACTGTGCAATCCGGTGTTTACAGTGAAGAGGGTAAAGCGCTCGGCGTGGCTCTGCTCGATTTCAATGACGATGGCTGGTTGGATTTTGTGGTGTCAAATGACACGCAACCGGATTTTCTTTACCAAAACGAGGCCGGAAAGTCATTCAGGGAGGTCGGTCTGATCTCGGGTATGGCGCTCGACGAAAGCGGCAAGGCCGGCGCCGGAATGGGCATTGACGTCGGCGTGGTGGACGAAACCGGCGAAGAGACGATTTTTATCGGGAACTTCGCCAATGAGATGATTGGCGTTTATCGCGACCTCGGTAAAGGCGCTTTTGTCGACCGGGCCGCTATTTCAAAAGTCGGACACAGGAGCTTGCTGTACCTGACATTCGGATTGTTTTTGTTCGATTACGATTATGACTTTGACCTGGATCTGTTTGCGACTAATGGTCACGTGCAGCCGGAGATCGAGACCGTGCAGCAGGCGGTCACTTTTCGGCAACCATCACTGTTGTACGAGAATCGCGGCCAGGCCAGGTTTCAGGATGTCAGTGCTAGTTTTGGAGAAGCGCTGCGCAAACCCATAGTCGGACGCGGTGCAGCTTACGCCGACTACGACCAGGATGGTGATCTTGACGTTCTGGTTGCCGTGAATAACGGCGCCCCCATGCTTCTGAGAAATAGCCTGCTGCCTGAAAATGGCGCCTCGGCCAACTACCTGCGCGTGAGACTCGTGGGAACAACGAGTAACCGGGACGCCGTTGGCGCGAAAGTCACCGTTGCGTTAAATCAGCGCATCTTGCGGCAATATGTACGGACGGGCGGGTCCTACATGTCCCAAAGCGAACTCGTCCTGACGTTCGGGTTGGGACGGCAGGAAGCCGCGGATCGTCTGTCTGTGGAGTGGCCGTCCGGATTACAGGAGACATTCGACAAGGTCGGCAAAGGCGAGGTAATCATCCGGGAAGGGGAGGGACGAGTGGAGCATAGGTGAGCGCTCTTGTTTGATTTATACAGGCTTTCGTAGCGGCTGTACTGATTTCCACACTACTCTCCGGACTGTAGCGGGCCAGGTGTTGCGCCGTTCAGCGCTGTCACTGGCCGCGTATTCTTCGATTTAGGGTCAGTAACTGACATTTCTCACTTGGCTTCTTCCTCCTGAGGAAACTGTTTTTGGTATCTAAATCCCCTCCAAACGCGCAACGCGCGCGGAGGGGCAGGTTCAAATCGCGTTCAGCGTTTTGAACCGGGGTGGGTACGTCTGCCTGCCGCTGGTCATGCACCCACCCCTGATTCAAACTCTTTACGAGTTTGAATCTGTCCCCTCCCGGGAGGGGGGATTTGCTTAACTTATGTAAAATCAGATAATTAAATGCTATTCACGAAGTGAGAAATGTTAGTCAGTAACTTACCTCAGAGTTCACAACCGGAAGTTCTCATTTAACCGCTTGTCGTAATGTCGATTTGGCCAACCCGAGTGGGTGCGGGTCAAGTGTTTTCTTTCTGGCAGAAGCCGCATCGTCGTGACTCGTCCAGGTCGGCCCAAAACGTAAACAGAAGGGGAGGTTTTAGCATGAACAGGGATTATCGTCTCAAAAGACATACGATGCTGTGGGAAAGCCAAAACAAGCAGATCAAGCGGGTGCTTATCGGCGGCCTCTTGTTCGGCTATCTTTTGCTGGTCAATATCCTCACACCTTACTCACACCGGCTGAACGAAATAAAGGGTCAGATGAAGGAATTGTCAGCGCAAGCTAAACAGATTGAGAAGTCAAGCCAGGATTTAGCCAGGCTCGGAGAAACTTTGGATGGCATTGCAGAGACCATCATTCTTCAACCCTGGATGGCGGAGAAGGACAAGCTCATTCGCAAACTCGCGGATCTGAACGCGGGTGGCCGACCGACCTGGAAGGAGTATCAGAATGAGGCAGATTCCACAGTTTCGGTTATTGGCTCTCTCGTGTTGCAGATGGTCGGCGACCCTTTGGGTGAATTTGTGACGAACTCGTCTTACGGCGAGTTAATGCCGAAACTTGCTGGCGAATTAAGAGCCCTTCCCCGGGTCGTCGAGGGCTGGACCAGAAAGAACCACGGCAATGTCTGGTACAGAACGGTTGATGCCAAAGAAGCAGCGGTGCAATCGCTGACATCGGACCTGGACAACCAGTTGCAACGCATATCCGTGGCAATCGAGCAAGAACAACCCAATTTGGCAAAGAAGGCAGTTGAACTCAAGACGCAAATAGCGAAACTGAATGAAATGAAGATGGCGGAGGAGAAAAAGCTGTCTGAGAAGCTGGATGCTGAAATGAAAAAGATCCTGCCCAACTGGATTAGCGGCATAATCTCGGTGCAGCAGATGATGCTCTATCCTTTCGTCATTATCGGGATTGCCTGCTACGTCTCTTTTGTTGCCTTTGCGTTGACAAACCACTATCACTTCATGGCCAGCGGACTCGACATTGAAGACGTCGGCGGCTCCGATTCTGCTCTTTCTTCGCTCTGGACCCTGACTTTTCGAGGACGAATGGGAACGTTATTGACACTTGCGACCTATGTTTTGTTCATCATGTCTATGTGGTTTTTTTATGAGCAGGGTTTCAAGATATTCAGAGAGTGGTTCAGTACCGAATCTGGTAGAATCCTGAGTGATAATGTGATACAGGTGGTTCTTTGGATGGGCAGAGTAATCTTGTTGGCACTTCTAATGATTGTTGTGCTGCGGCCATTTTATGCAAAAATGCAGCCTGCACCGGCATTGGACCGCGGGTAGAGCGTCCCGGGGAATTATGCCGGTTACGGGAAGAACTGCTTGGGCCTGACCGGCCAACCTCGATCCCTGGGGCCACTGCGCATGAACCTATGCCCAGAAACGACAATGGCACCATCACGCCCACCGGGGGCATTGGTATCATTTCCTTATACTCCGGAAGAGTCCATGCAGGCACTCAAACACTCTTATCATAATCTCGGCGACAGGATTTGGGGCCTGTATGGTTTCAGTGATACCTTCAACCTGGGGGGAAATTGGGTTGCCGATAGGCGTCGATCTCGTACCGTACCTGACTGGGAAGAAGAAAGATGATCCACACCGCGTCCTGTACTGGCGCCGGGATGGCGATTATGCCATACGGCGCGGTGACTGGAAATTGGCTTGGAATGATGGCAGCCCCACCGGTAAGAGAAAGTCGAGCTGTTCAACCTGGCTGAAGACAAAGAAGAGTAAGTCGATCTGTCCAGGCGACATCCAGAACTGGTCCGGTAACTGCAGGGGATCTTTGACGCCTGGGACAGCAAGTTGCCAGACAATCAGTGGTATGGCGGTCCGATAAATCGCAAACGCTAGTGGCCGTCCAGATTAAGGGACGTATTAACAGAGGAAGATACATTGCGCGACAGCGTCCCGCCGAGCCCACGAGATCGTCGCGAACCGCCAGCGGCGAATAAGTCCACACACCGTTTGCATTTGGAGCAGCATCAATGGCAATCAAAGTAAAAATCGCAGACCACTTTCCGGACGTTGAGCTGACACATCATGAAAACCGACCAGCCAGACTTTCCCGGTATACACAGCCTTCGGAATACGACAGACGACTGGGCTTCACTGGTGGCTACCCCCTGATAATTGTCTTCTACAGAGGCTTTTCTGCCCCAGAGACCAGCAGCAGTTCCGGATGTTGGTTGACTTCCAAAAGGAATTGCAGGTGAACTTCGGGAGACTGGTTTCCATCAGCGTCGATAGTCCCAGGGTCTTATCCGCATTCAGGGCGGGCTTGGGGGCAACCTGGCCATTCTTCTCCGATGAGAATCGAGAACTCATCACCTCGTTGGGCATTTTGGATGAAACCGAAGGAGAGTACGCCTATACCGCGCAGCCGTATACTTTTATCTGCAATCCCGATCTGAGAATTCGGAAAATCTATGACGGCTGGTTCTTTGTAGGCAGGCCAACTGCTGAAGAGTTGCGACAGGATTTGCGAAGAATCATGAGTGAACAGGACTACTATCCGTACGAAGCCTGGAACACGGAGGGAAGAAAACAGTTAAGAGTTCCGCAACACTTTTGGGCCACCGGGAGGCCACTGGGTGCAAGCGGAAACCCGGTTTCCGAGGGCTTCGTGCTCCACTTTGATAAACAAAGCGGCAATGGCATGATCGTCGATGAACAAGACGACCAGAAGCTGTTCTTCAACTTTACCACCATACCGGGGGAAGGCTATCGCACCATCTCAGCCCAGACCAGGGTGAAGTTTGAGATAGTCGAAACCGCAACGGGAAAGTCCGCTCTTAACATCCAAATTGACTGACCGCCACTCCGCTGTCCCACCAGGTCGAGCTACCCCACTTTGTCCCACGGTCCGAAGCGTGATACAACCTCCTGCCCCGACCCGCTCCGGTCGCCTTGACTGACGACCAGCGCCAGGACATCCGGGTTGCCGGCGCAATATGCCGCGATTTCATCGTGGTTCATTATCATAAACGCCGTAGACAGAGCGTCGCTTCCGGCTGCGTCCGCGCTACAAGCCCAGGCCGCAGTGGCGCTGCTGACCGGCCGTCCCGAACGTGGGTCAATGATGTGCTGTCCCTTTTGTAGCCCGGAACCACTCAAAGCCCGATCACGCAGATAGAAACGTGACAAGACCTGTGCGCGATTGCTCGGACTGCTCAAAGTGATCGGCCAACCCGGCATCCCGGGCGGAGCCCCAAGCGCAAGCGCCGAACTATCTCCACCTTGAAGAAAAACCGTAGCAAGCTCCCACTCCTGCAGCAGTTGTGCCAATTGTGTTAGTGCGTAGCCTTTTCCGATACCGCCGAGATCGATAAGCATGGGGCCTACATCGACCGTGACAGTGTGCCGGTCCTCATTCAATTGCAG
Organism: Candidatus Zhuqueibacterota bacterium; assembly: GCA_029262055.1. Classification (GTDB taxonomy): domain Bacteria; phylum Zhuqueibacterota; class Zhuqueibacteria; order Oceanimicrobiales; family Oceanimicrobiaceae; genus JAJDAD01. The sequence continues at coordinate 62,859 of JAJDAD010000035.1, read as the reverse complement.
GTGGTGCAGACCAACGTGTCCGCTCGCAAGCTCAAGCTCCTGGTCAGATGGGGTGCGTACGGTTTTATCTTCATTTAGCCAGCATTTCAGAAGCGGACCCACCGTGATGTCAAAAGCGCCACCGGTTTCCTGAAATATTTGGAGACTCTGCTGCAGACATTCGAATGTGGCCAGCCCGATCCGTGTGGGCTGGTTTGCGGACTGACTATTGATTCGCGCGATGTCGCTGTTTTCAATGAACCGGCTGAGTTCCTGCTCAAGCCGGTCAAGCTCATGAAAGGCTTCGTTCGCCGCCTGCCGGGCGTAGTTACCATCCTCATGCACGACTATGATCTCGTACACCGTCGCCATTGCCGGGTGACTGAATCGATGCAGCGCCTCTATTCCGCCTCCAACTGTGAAATCCCTGTTGGACTGAATCATGTTTCACATCTTTTTTTCATTTAGTCTGTAGATATGCATTCCACAAATCATTTCTCACATAGCCCGTGATTTCAATATTTGGACGCAATGCGATATGTGAATCAAAGAGCGGCACATACAGATGTCTCGCCCCCGGCGGCGGAATCTCATACAGCTTTCGCATCAGGTCGCTTTCCACGGCGGGGGAAGCAATTATGACGGGAGCCGCCAGCGTCTTTGCGTCGACCTCTTGCCACCAGCCTACGTTGGGAAACGCGCGCAAATACCATGGCAGCGGCCAATAATCACTGTCTGGAAAAATTACCTCGACCTGCATGTTGTGCGCGTCAGGGTGAACTGTCGCGAGTTCTTCAACTCTCGAAACCACCTGGTACGTGTCCGAAAGCGGGTGCGCATAAACGTACGGGTTAACCGGGTCTTCAAAATACTCGTAGTTTGCGAGATATGCTTGCCCGGCAAGATGACCTAACCCGAGTGTCAGGACGCAACCGAGTAGGATTCTGAAAAGACGTGGTTTGCGCTCCGTGTACTTTATGATTGCCGCTGCACCCACACCGGCCATCAAGATCAGCGGATGTAAAAACTCGATCAGGTTCCAGGGTGTCTTGTACGGAATGACGGAATAGGCCACCGTCATCAGGATTGAATAGAAGGACACGAACCGAATCAATGCCCGCTCGCATTCGAACCGGTCACTCCATTTGAAGGCGGCCAGCATTCCGGCCAGGGCCAGAAAAAGAATCAGTGCCTCACTCCAGATCGGGCCGCTGCCGTACCTGGAGAACAACAGCATTTTCAGGTAATAGTACCAGGGGTGAATGTGCAGGTTGTCGTGTCCGGCCCGGCTGAGGTAGGTCTTGTATGCCGTCACGGAATCCACTATCCCGGCGGCATTGCTAAGAAAGGAAGAGTAGAACAAAGCCGAGGCCACGAACATGACGGCGCCTGCGATGACGAGATGCCCTGGCCTGATTTGGTCCTTCCAGTCACGAAGCTTGTGCCGCAGGTCACGGTCCGGCAAGTAGGTCAACAAGATCGCCAATAACATGGCGGCATAGGCGATGATGCAGGTTTCCTTGGTGGCGTGCATCAGCCCCAGGAACACCCCGGTTGCGCCCGCCCAGATCGCCTTTCTGGTCAGCGTGTAGCGGTAACCGGATAGAACGGCCGCAAATGTAAAGCAGACCATCAGCATTTCCTGAATGTAGTAGCGGCTGTAGAAGACCATCGCAGGTGAGAGGGCGGTGAGAAGTGCTGCCACCAGAACAGCAGGACGCCCGAGTGCACCGGTGAGCACGAAAACCATCAAAACTACCAAAACCCCGAAACAAACCGGGACGATACGTAAGGTAGTTTCGTCGATTTCCGTGAGTTTCCCGGCTGAGCTGAGCCAGGCCGGAATCAGGGTCAGATAATTGAGTGTCGGGCCGTGAAACTCGTGACTGTCGTAGCGATAGAACCCGTCTTCCAGCAGCGCGCCGAATTTGATAGCATGCACAGCCTCATCGGTGTGCATGGGACGCTCTTGCAGACGCGGTACGCGCAGCGCTGTGGCGGCGGCCGCGATTGCGAGCAGAATCAGGAGGTTCTCACGAGACCATTTCACATTGCAGGCTTGCCGTAAACTTCAACTTCGATGTAGTGATTCAAGTCGTTGTTGGTATTGCCGTTGCTGTAGAGCCGGACGTAGCGCGCCTGCACACCCTTGGCATCTATCAGCCTGCCTTCGGATGTTTCGACATAGTGCAAGTCCTTGCCCGCGCCAATCCCGGCGGACTCGTCATGGTCGTTGTTGAACAGCGTCTGGACGTTTTCGCTGAAATCAGGATTGTCCGCTGCCTGGAGGACCACATCATAATAGACCCTGGCCTGCTTGTGAAAATGCCAGAGCAGAATCGCGTAAATGTCGTGCCGGGCTCCGAGATCGATGGTGATGTGCTGCAAGAAAGGGCCGAGTTCGACGTAACTGCCGTCCGCCGCCTCTTTGTCGCCGTCCGTGATCATGCTGATTTCACCGATGATGGGCGCATCGTCAGTGCTGGCAACGGGTCGCCCGGATGCTACATTCTTTGTGCCCGCAGGCACTAAAAAGGGAGGACGCGGTTTGCCCAGCGGTTTCTCCAGTTTGTCGACTCTGAAGTTCTGCGGCGTACCGATAAACATGGGTTTTGGCAGTTTCAGATCCAACGGCAGCATCCCGCCTGAGGCCGGTTCTGCGACCACTTTTTTCTGCGGCGCCTTTTTGACCGGTTCAGCCGTCTTGGGCTCGCTCATTTCGACCGGTGTGGTTTTCTCCGGCTCTTCGGGTTGCTCCGGTTCATCGCTTTCTTCTGTTTCCGGCATTACCTTGTCTTCGACATGCATTTCAGGCTGCTCTTCTGCTTTTTTCGCAGGCTCTTCCGCACAAGCAAAAGCAAGCACAAGCAGGAGCAAGAGCGCTGTGAAACACGATTTGCTGCTGAGTAGGTGATTCGCCTTGTTCATTTCTTGTTCTCCCTCTAAAAAACGTTATCTAAGAAAAAATCATTTTGGGTCTATGGTGTTTAGTGCGGTTGAAGTAGTCCTCTTATTCCGGTCTTTCGCCACGGATTGACTGTTCTGTCAGAATTAAGGATCTTCTTGGCCACGGATTCTCACTGATGAAACACGGATTCTTGAGGTGTACAGTTTTTTTTCAGGACTGCTTTCTTGAAATCTGGTGCTATAAATTATGGAATTGGAACGTGCCGAAAACCAGGTGTTCAAACCAGCGAACATTGTGACTGGTTTTTGACGACAATGCTTTCATCCGTGGCGTATTTTTTTCCAAATTACCCACACCAAACAATACAGAACCTCATTTTGCCGGCGTGAGGACAATGTTCCTGAAACTGATCCGGCCGTGGTCGCCCTGCAGCATGATGGGACCGGGGTCCCCCTCACGGCTCTCGAGGGCGCCACCCGTCACACCGGGAATCTCGCCGTTATCGATAATCAGCTCATCATTCAGCCGCACAGAGATCTTTCGTCCGAGCAGCGTGATGTCGTAAGTGTTCCACTCACCTGCCGGTTTGATCGCCATCCTGGCCGGGGTCAGGAAGCCGTACACACCTCCCGCCCTCCGATTGGTCGGTTCCTTGCCGTAGTTATCTTCGATTTGCACTTCATAACGGCCGCGCAAATAGACACCGCTGTTGCTGCCTTCAGGATATTTGAATTCGAGGTGCAGCTTGAAGTCGGTGAACTTCTCACGCGTGATCAGGTCCGTACCCCGGTCACCGTTGATTAGCAGGTCATCCTCGACCCGCCACTTGTTCTCATGATTTGGGTTGCGCGGCATCCAGTTCGACAGGTCTTGACGAATGAGTTCGATGGGCTCGCCCCACTCAGGCGCACCGGAGAATTCCAGCGCCGGGGCGCGCTCGGCCTGGAACCGAATGACCTTTCCGGATTCACTTTTGGTCTGGCCGTCAATCCTGCCATCCTCGACCTTGCCGACGAAGAGCAGGTCCTCAACCGGCCTTTCATATTGCCGGGGCAGGGACAGATAGAGCTGATCGCCGTCAAAATGCAGGTAGCGGATGGGACGCGCGTTGCCGTAGCGCCCGACAAAGCTACCGCCCAACTCGTCGTCTTTCTCCTCGATTTCAAACCAGGAAGGATAGACACCCTGAATATCGTAGACGGTCGCGTCCCAGCGTCCCAGAATAGCCGTGCGATCTACCGGACCGGGGTTCGATTGCATTTCCAGTGTTTCGGGGCTGCAACTGAGCAGGGACGATGTGAGACAAAGGAGCAACATTCTCATTCGCATTGGTCTGTTTCCTTTTTGTGTGCCAGGTGGATGCGGTATAGGGCAAACTGCATCACGACGCTGTTTCAGTTAAAGAGTCGGCGGCATCCGCATCACTGAGGACCGTCACCCTCGGATGGAGCCTAAGAAAAGACGCCGGGAAATGGGTTGTGATGTTCTCCTCGAACAGTCGCTTCAGGACGCCCTTTTTTTGCGAGCCACTCACCAACAATAGAATCTGCTTGCTTTGCAGGAGGCCGCTCATGCCCAGTGTTATGCCAAAGCGCGGAATGGCTCCCGTGTCCCGTAGCATGGCATGATCCAGCGACTCCCGGGACAATTCGCTGACATGCCAGCCGGGCGAAACATAATCCTCAGGCTCGTTCAGACCGAGGTGGCCGTTAAGGCCCAGACCCAGGAGGCACAAATCGATGGGCCCCTCTATTTCCATAACGCGGTCCATTGTTCGACATTCTGCCTCAGGATCTGCGGGCCGGCTGGTGCAACCGAAATAGCGTTCCCGCGCTATCGCGAGAGGCGCCAAAAGGTGCTTCTGGAGATAGGCTTCACAGGTAGCCGGATGGTTCATGTCCAGTCCGCCCCATTCATCCAGCTTCAGAACGCGAACCTGCTTGAAGGGCGCCGGATCTTTGGCGTACTCTGCGGCCAGCCTTTGATACGTGCCTGTGGGCGTACTCCCGGTTGCGGCACAGAAAAGAAGCCCTGGGTCGCGCATGATTTCCTGACTAATCAAATTGGCCGCCAGGCGACTCATTGCCTCATGGTTTTCGGCAACGACCAGTTGCAGACCTGCACATTTTTTCTGCGCGTTCAAACCGGTGCCTCTTTTCAAAGTGTGTGGGCTTTTACCATAAGGCGAGTTTCACTTTGTCATCGGTTCCGGTTGATTGACATTGCACTCCTGTTTGCGTCTGCGCGGCCTGCTTACCGCTTGCCGGCATCAACCTGCCGGCTGGTCATAGGCAGGTATGAACCTGCAACCACGGCTAACACCAGAAATAAGGCACTATAGCCATGCAAATGCAAGAGGACGGTCTGGCCGTATGTGCCAAAAAGCGGATACATGCTCAGCACAATCGACAAGATGGCCGAGGCGGAAGAAAGCAGAATCGCCCAGAATCGCAATTTTTGTCCGAGTTCCGCTGTTTGTGCATGCCGTTCAACCGGAGCTGGTTGTAGCAGGGTCAAACGTAACAGGCTTTGCCAATTGGCTTTGTCGAGACGATGGTGCCGGACCCACAGGACGGCTACGGCTGCAATGCAGACCGCAAACACCGGCGCCGCGATGACGTGGATAAAGAGCAGGGCGCCACTTACAGAGTTGCCCGCTAACAGAACGGGAAGGAACCCACTCAAGGTCAGCAGCACGAAACTTGCGACCGCAAGAACGTAGAGCAGATCCTGGCGTTTTCCGGATCGGAGCAGACTTGTCAGCGTGGAAAGAGCATTGGTTTCTTTCCTGCTCAGAAAAGCAATGGCAATGACAATGCCCAAAAAGCCGATGATGGAAATCACTCGAAACATTCTTTAGGTGCCGGTTAGATAGTATTTCTTAAGAGCCGTCCGCCCCGCGAATAAATGCGGAAAAAGCATTGAACAAATAGGAAACAAAGATCAGCGCGAGCACGCCGCCCGCAGCCAGAATAATGATCTTCAGCAGTGGGCGCAACATGAACGACCAGCCGAAAAGGCGCGCATAGAATGAGCTAATGTCCTGAAAGTCAACCATTCTGCGCACGGCACCACTTTCGGCGGCAACCGGAGTGTCGACTGGAATTTGTGCAAAATAAAAGGGCGAATCGCCGGCATGGCAATCGTCGCAACCGCGCACACCGAGCGATTGTGCAGTCGGGCGGACGTCGTGCGCGAAGGCCCAGGAGTAGGGGGTAGCAGCCGCGTGTTCCTCCGCGATCATGCGGCCCGTGGCCGACAGGCGATATAAGTTGCCGCCGCCGACATACGCCGCTGTCAAAGTAGAATCGCCTTGCACCAGGCCTTGCAGGATAGTTGCGATCTGTCCTTGCGTCAAGCCGGGCCAGTCGCCGGTACCGAGGGTGTCAGCCGGCACCAGCTCAGCAGCCAGCGGCTGCACCAGCAATGGGTCAATGGGCTTGACCTGGCCCCGTTCGATTTTTGCCCAAAAAGAAGGCCAGAACATCTTGTGCGGTGCGATTACACCGTCGCCCTGTTCGACAAATACCGGGGCCACGATGTGCGGCAATGCGGCATCGCCCCGGTTTACGCGGTGAGTGCCGAGCGCATGCGCTCTCGAAGTTTTGACCGGGTAGGCCCTTTCTGCAGGCCAGGGACCGGAATGGCAAGTCGTGCAGGTCAGTTTTTGAAAATGAACCGGCGGAATGCCGACATGGTCCGGAACCGGGGCGCCCAGGCGACCGGCGGCACGGACACCCTCTTCGGAGTCTTCCCCCAAATGACACCCTTTGCAGGTCAAGGTTGCTGCACCCGGGTTGTCATATTCCTGTGCTTCGCCTTCGTAGCCGCGCACCATCCGGTGGTCGAGGCCGTTGCGGTGGCAATCCACGCACTGCATACCGGCGCTGATGTGAATATCTTCATCAGACTGCCATCGTTTGGACTGCGCGCCGATGACTTTGGTCGAGTGGCAAAAGTAACAGCGGTCATTGGCCACTTGCCGTTCGAGGTTGAACAGGACTTTTGCGTGCGAATCGAATCGATTCCGGTCATATCTGATGGCCGGTGGGATCTTCTTGCCGTCATCCAGCAGGGACCCGTAGATGCTGAAGTTGTCCGGCATGTCCCGCGCCGAACCTTGAACCGCAGCAAACCCGCTGGTTGCGCCGGCAGCCCAGCGGAAGTTTCCTTTTCTGGTTTGAGTGTCAAACTCGGCTTGATCGTGACCCGGTTCGGCATCGTGGCAGCTCAGACAGTTGACTTCAAGTTTGCCCGAAACCCACCAGCGCATGACGTTTTCCGGAGTCTGCATTTGTTCGTTGTCGCCGACCCCGCCGCCGGGCATGTGCCGGCCGAACAGTTGTACAAAGCGCATCGGTGTGATGCCCAACTCCTCAGGTCGGTAGGTGCCGTACCAGGCGCGATAGGACAAAGGCACTTGGGTGGCCGTGGTCCGGTCCACAAAGATCCAGGGCTGTCCGCGCCGACCCGCAAGGACGCCGGTTGCCGCATTGAAATGCCAGCCGTCGCTGATTCTTGTGTAATCGTGACACGGGCTGCAAGTCTGTTTTGGTGAAAAGGGTAGCATGGGTTCAATCTGGGGAGTGATAATAGAACCCTCTTCGTCGTACAGATTGAGGAGGTGAACCGGGCTGGAGCGATTGCCGTCGCTGACATCGCCGATCTTCGCATCCTGGGAAAAACTCTGCGCCGTACAAATGACCACTGCCAGCGCCAGCAACAAAGCCTGTTTGGATGGGCTCATCAAACTGTGAATTCCCCAGGTTTGAAGGATAGCTTTCTGTCAGCCCGCACCGCCTCGTTTACTTTCAGAACGGTGACGGCCGTTTCATAGCCAATGTCTTCCGGGCAGTTGAGCTCTTCCCGGCCACGAATCGCATTGAAGAAATTCTCCAGGTGCGGTTTGTGGTAGGGGTCGTTGAACTCAACCGGCAACCGGTGTTGTGGCGGCGCCACGGTCTCGCGGACGTCCAGGACGGCGGCGGTTTCGGTGGGTTTGTCTTCTTTGGGAGCCTTCAGGTATCCCATCTCGACCCACTTGTGCCATTGCGGTGCGGAGGGCTCGCGGTAGATCCCGCCTCTACTGGCAGATTCGGAGATGTGCAGCGTAGCCTGATCTCCGAGAAAGTTCTCATAATACCCTTCGCTGCTGTTGGTGGTGATGGTTTGATAAAAAGCGCGCACTTTGCCGGCTTCGGTTTCATATTCGTAGACCGCGAGAACGGTGTCATACCATTCGTGTGTTTTCTTGTCGTAGTAATCGGTCCCGCCGCTGGCCATAACGGATTTCGGCTGCGCGTCGAGGAACCAATTGAAGATGTCAATCTGATGTGATCCCAGGTCGACAATCGGGCCGCCGCCAAGGTCGCGGTACCAGCGCCAGTTGCGATATTGATGCATGGAGTCAAAGCCATATTTTCGCAGGGTCGCCGGGGCGATTGCGTATTTCTTGGGCCAGCCCAGGTCGGGTTGCACCGCACGATTCCACTGGCCGTTGATGGTGGTGATTCGGCCAAGAATGTTCGCTTCGCGCAGAAGCTTGTGGTAGCAGTGCAGGTAACGCGGATTGCTGCGGCGCTGATGGCCGATTTGCAGGAGCTTGCCCGTCTGTCTGGCGGCGCGCACCATTCTTTGCGCTCCCTGCAGGGTGTTGGACATCTCCTTCTCACAGTAAACATGCAAACCGGCGCGCAGGCAAGCGACTGTCTGCTGCGCATGCCAGAAATCCGGCGTGGCAATGATAACGCCATCGAGATCTTTTTCAGTGGTCAGCATTTCCGCATAATCCTGGTAGGCGGTGGGTGCGTGGCCATATTTCCCGAGCAAGCCGGTGGCGCGCTTGAGATTATACTCCTGCCAAATATCGCACACTGCCTTAAAGCGGATGTTAGGGATCTTCAATCCGGCATTCAACAGGACCTGTCCCTGCGCCCCAACGCCGATCATCCCGATGTTCAAATCATTGGAGCTGCTGCGTTGCTGCCCCAGCACCGCTGGCGCAACGAACATTCCGGCTCCGGCCACCGCGCTGGTGCGCAAAAAAGTCCGCCGGTCCATGTCTGTTTTTGACTTCTTGCTATCCATGGTTTGATCTCATTTCTGAAATAATCCGCGCTTCCTTACAGGTTCCAATCACCGTAATACTCGCGGCTGACAAAACTGTTTACTTCCGGTACGTTCGTAACTTCCATTTTGGGACCATCCCAGACCAGGCGCTGCCCCGGGGCGCGAACAGCCAGGTTTCCGAGCAGCACGATTTCGGTCAACGGTCCCGAGACATCAAAAGCGGAACACGGCTGCGGCCCGCCCTGGCAACCGCTAATGAAGTCCTGATAGATTCCCTTTACACGCGGTATGGATTTGGGCGGTCGTTTGTAGGCCCGCATTTTGGTCTCGGGTATTATTCTTGCGTTGTTGCCATAGGTGCTGCACATGATGGTGCCTTTGTCGCCGACCAGCAAGACGCCGCCGCCGCTGTCGCCCATGCGCCGGCCTTCTTCCAGATCTGTCGGCCGCGGCGGCATCAGGCCGCCGTCGTACCAGGTCATTCTTACCGGCGGCATACTGCCGCGCGCCGGAAACTCATAATGCACAATCGAAGCCAGCGGCGCGGTTTCATCGTTGACCGGAGTGGAACTGGCTTCCACGCTGGTGGGATGGCCCAGGTTGAGGGCCCAGACAGGCGTATCGATCAGATGGCACCCCATATCGCCCAATGCACCGGTCCCGAAATCCCACCATCCGCGCCATTTGAACGGGACATAGGCCGGGTGGTAAGGACGGTAGCGGGCTGGACCAAGCCACAGGTTCCAATCGAGTCCGGATGGTACCGGCGGCATGTCGTCGGGTCTGCCAATGCCCTGCGGCCACCAGCCTGATGGCCGGTTGGTCCAGACATGCGCTTCCCGCACATCGCCGATGGCGCCATCCGCGACCCACTCGACGATTAATCGATTTCCTTCGCCGGCATGCCCCTGGTTGCCCATTTGCGTAACAACGCCAAATTCCCTGGCCGCTTTGGTCAACGTGCGAGCTTCGTAGATATTGTGGCTGAGTGGCTTCTGACAGTAGACATGTTTACCGAGTTTCATGGCGGCCATGGCAGCGACGGCATGCACATTATCCGTCGTGCCGATAGCCACGGCGTCGATGTCTTCCTCCCGATCCAGCATGTCGCGGAAGTCGATGTATGCGGCACAGCCGTTGTGGGCGCCACCAGTCGATTGCTCCGCGTAATGTTTATCCACCACAGCTTTGGCGGCTTTGCGCCCGATTTTGGTTTTTCTCCAATTCAAAAACTCATCAAAGACATCACAAACAGCAGTCACTTGTACATCGGGAACTTTCAAGAATTCGGTCATGTCAAAAGTGCCCTGGCCGCCGACGCCGATCACCGCCAGGTTGATTTTGGCGCTTGGGGCAATGTAGGCCGGTCCGCCCAGGACATGCCGGGGCACAATGGTAAACCCTGCGACAGCGGCACCCGCAGTTTTTAAAAAATCTCTTCTCGAAACAACTTTGGACGGGCGATCGACCGGCTTTCCTGACTTCATGTTTAACTCCTCGTATGCTGAGACCTTTGTGTTTTTCATAAGCGTCGAATCCGAATATCCCGGTACCAGACCGCGTCACCATGATCCTGCAGAACAATGTGACCACTGCGATAACGGCCATAGTCCGGCAACTCTCCGAACTTGCTGCCCGCGACCAACGCCTGCCACTCGGAGTCGCCGATCTCATATTCAACGACTTTGATTCCGTTCAGCCAATGTTCCACATGGTTTTTCAGTACCACGATTTTGACTTCATTGTAAAGTCCAGCCTCCCGCGTCGCATCGATTTTGGCGGCGTGCAGTGCATAATTTGCACCTGCGGATGTCAGGGGATTCTTGCCATCCTTATGGAGTTTGTTGTCCAGGACCTGCATCTCCGGGCCGGTGTGCCATGCGTGCTCCCGCTTCTCGGAAACCCGGAAGAAGATGCCGCTATTGCCTCCTGGAGAGATTTTCCATGCGAGCCGGAGTTCAAAATTACCGAACTCCTCGACCGTCATGATGTCGCCATCGCCTTCACCGGTGAAGTGCATTTCTCCTTCAGCGGTTATTTGCCAGCCATCCGGCACGGTTTCCTTTCTAAAGCCGCGCCAGCCATCGAGCGTTGTTCCGTCAAACAGAAATCGCCAACCCTCCCGCTTTTCAGTGTCTGATAAGCGCAACTTCCCGCTCTGGCAACTTGCAAACAAAAGAGAACACCCGATGCCAAACAGCATGCTCTTCATTATTATCTTCCTCCTTTTTCGAGTCATCTCCTGGAGTCAATTACCGGATTTCAGGTTTCATTAAACGGAAAAGAAAATTAACCAGAATAAAGCACATCGGCACCCTTGCCTTGCTGAATCAAGGGCACGAATGTTTCAAGCTCCTTCAGAGTATCAGGGTCGGTCAGGTCGATGGTTTTTTTTCGCTCGGACGACATGTATGCCGCCATCACCAATCTGGTAATTTCGAGGCCGTACTGCCATGACAGGGATGCGTCTTTGCCTGCAAGAAAAGCGGTGATGGCATCCTCATTTTCATCGGTGTAGCCGTACAGGTCGGGTTCATTGTACTGTACGGCCAACAGGCCGCGCGAGGCGGTGGCCTTTTCTAGAGCGCTTTCGGCATCCGCAACAGCTTCGGCAGCAATGTCGCCAATGAAAACATCGAGCGATGAATTCAGTGTGTTTACTTCAAAAGCATAACCGGGACCCATGCCATCCATGAAGAGTCGCAACCCTTGTTTTTCGAACATCCATGAGTCCGTGAATTGTGATTTTGCGATCTGGCCGGTTTCAGGGTTTTTGTAAGTTACGATACCGGTGGCAAAATCTTCGGCAGGTGTTTTCGCGTAGTCTACGCCGTGTTCGTCCAGCAGCTTTTGACGCCATTCGGGCAATCCCCATTTGAGTAGTGCACACTCCGCCGACACTGAAGTCGGCTGCATGAAGGTGACAGGCTTACCGATCGGGTTGAGCAGATACCAACCGACGGCAATGCTGTGGCAGCCCATGTCGCTGAGAACGCCGCCGCCCTGTCTTGTCGGATCCCAAAACCACGGTTCATGCGGCCCGCCGTGCTCTTCGGCAGAGCGGGTGAGCACCAGCGGCCCCATAGTCTTTTGCTGCGGCGCGAGTTGCTGCAATTGCGTTTGAATCGGTTTCATGAAAATTTGATTTTCAAAATAGGCGGTCTTGAGCCCGACTTCAGCCACCAGAGCAATCAACCGGCGCGCTTCTTTGAGGTTCCGGGCCAGGGGTTTTTCGCAAATCACGCCCTTAAGGTTTGCCCCCTTTTTGACAGCATCCACAATCTCTTCCGTCATCTCAACACGGACAAAATTGGGCGCGTAGAGAGCGATGACATCCACATGATTCGCCATCTCTGTGATGTTGGGGTAGACGGTACCGGCACCCAGGCCGTTGTCCGCCACCATCTTGGCGAGGGCGTCAGCCCGCGACCGGGTGCGGTTGGTCACACCGGCGATTTCGACATTCCGGACTTGCTTGAGGGCGCGCGCGTGAAAAGTTGAGATAAAACCGGCGCCGACCATTCCTAATCTTAAAGGTTGCACGCTAACTCTCCTTTGCTTCTTCTTTCTCGTTAAACAGAAAACCGAATACGACCATGACCGCCGCCGCGAAGACCGCCGGGAAAATCCAGAACGTCTGGTATTGCGCCAGCGCCTCCAGGCCGGTCCCGGTCACCAACCGGTTGAATAAGCCACCGGCAATTTGTGCGCCGATCAACATACCGACGCCGTAAGTGATCAAAACCAGAAATCCCTGCGCCTGGCCACGAATCTCGGGGGTGGCCTTCTTGTCGACATAAATCTGCCCGGTAACGAAGAAGAAGTCGTAACAGATGCCGTGCAAAACGATGCCGGCCATGACCATCCAAACGACTGCACCCGGTGCGCCGGCCGCAAACAGAGCATAGCGCAGCACCCAGGCAAACATCCCGACCAGAAGCATTCGTTTTACACCCAGACGGGCAAAGAAAAACGGCATCAGGACCATGAAAACGATCTCAGACATTTGCCCGAGAGTCTGCGTGCCCGCAATTTTCGAAAAACCGGCTGCCTTAAGAAAGACCTGCGTAAAGTTGTAGTAGGCTGCCAGCGGAATGCAGATCAGGAAGGAGCTGACAAGAAAAACGTAGAAGGGCCGGCTGCCTAACTGCTTCAAAGCGTCCAGGCCGATAATGCTGCGTAGGGACACTTTTTGACCCTTGGCCGGTGGCGGCGTATGTGGTAGGGTTAAACTCAACAGGCCCAGTACGATGCCGACCACGCCGGTCATGAGCATGGGCAGAGCTGTTTTCTCCGGCAGCTCCGTGGTGAAGCGGGAGAGCCCGAAGCTGACCACCAGACCCGCCACGATCCAGCCGATGGTGCCAAACACCCGGATCAGCGGGAATTGCTTTTCCTGGGTTTCGATGTTGTGGAAGCAAATTGAGTTTGCCAGGCCCAGAGTGGGCATGTAGCACAGATTGTAGACCAGGAGTAAAGATATGAATAAAGTAGGTGAGGCGGCCGTCTGGGGCACCACCAACATCACCACACCGCCAAGTAAATGGAGTACGCCCAGCACTTTTTCCGTCGAAAAGTAACGGTCGGCGACGAACCCGAGGAAGAATGGTGCGATGATGGCAGCAATGGGGTTCACGGTGTAGGGCCAGTGTGTGAGATCGCCCATGCCATGCTCACTCATGAATACCGCGACCGACGTATACCAGGCACCCCACACGAAAAACTGCAAGAACATCATCGCAGATAATCGAACTTTAGTCATTTCCTCTCTCCTGAATTTGAATCGCGACTATCTACATTAGCAGGAAACCCTTAGAGGATTTCAAAACTGCAATTGCTTGAGGTATTTGAAGCTTGCTTCGATGCTTTTCAATGGGTCTGTGGGCTTGTCGTGCTCAACAAAAAAATGCCGCAAGCCGGCTTCTTCCGCTCGGGCAAAGATTCCGGCAAAATCGATACTTCCTTCTCCCACCGCGACCATTTCTTCGGAAGCGGTCATGTCTTTTACGTGGCAAAGGGGGAAGCGGCCTTTGTGTTTCTCAAAATAGGCGAGGGGATCATTGCCCGCCTTCTTTATCCAGAAAAGATCCAGCTCCATTTGAACCAGCCCGGGTTCGGTGCTCGCCAAAAGAATATCATAGGGTAGCGGGCCGTCATTTGCCTGGAATTCGAAATCATGATTATGATAGCCGAATTGCAGCCCGGCGTCACGGCATTTCTCACCGACCCGGTTGAAAAAATCTGCCAGCTTTTTGTAATTATCCGGATTACGTTCTTCGGGCGCTATCCAGGGGCAGATGAGGTAACGATGTCCGATGATGTTGCAGGACTCGATGGTGGCATCGAGTTGTTCACGAAGCTCGCTGATGGGCACATGTGTGGCAGGAGCGGTGAGCCCAAGCCCGTCAAGCAGGGTTCGCACCGCTTTGGGCCGGTTCTCGAAATATCCGGCAAACTCAACTTCTTTGTATCCAATTGCAGCGACCTTTTCCAGAGTGCCGGCAAAATCCTCTTTCATGAAATCGCGGACAGTGTACAACTGTAAGCCGATTCTTTCAAGAGATTTCTTTGCAGGTACATTTGCCGCAGAAAGTTTTTTCGGCGTCAAGGCAGGCAGGCCAAAGAGAGTGGCTGGCCCTGAAATCTTGAGAAAATCTCTACGATTCATGTTCTATTCCTGTGCTCGTTATGATCAGAATCGATTCCCGGAATGGCAGACTCCCTGGCAAAGTGGCATTCGTTTGAGGGTAGTACGGGCCGGTTGGTCCGATTTGGCCTCTTCAGATTACAAAACAGAAATAAAAAATGCAACCCTGATTAAGGTCGTGCAGAAACTCCTGCTCAGGCCCGGGGTATGACTAGCTATTCTATAAATAGTGGGAGCCTGGAGAATTATTACGCGTATGCGGCTGGTGTCGTAGAAAGTGCGCCGAACCACGTCTGATGCTCGTTGGTCAGGATGAAGGAAGTGACATTGTTAAAGAAGTACTTCTACGATTTGGGTCATGGAGTGAACTAGAGGATAGAGCGTAGGGCGTGATTGGATGATCACAGCAGAACTCGTAAGCAATTACCAGCTCCAAATCTCCATCACCGTCGATGTTAGTCGTCCGGGCATCCATGCTCTTTCCCGACAGAGCTGATGGTACTGTTCAGTATCTAGCCGGGAGAAGGAAGCTTGATTTACATTGACTTACAGGCCTAATCTACACTTATTTTGGAATAAGACAGGCTGGTTAGTTGTTTGTACTATGAATCTCTTCTCAATTTGGAAGTCAAGCCGTGAAACGTTTGTTATCAGCCTGCGTGCTCCTTGCACTGAGCTGCCCAGCCTTTGGACAGGAATATCAAATTGATAAGATCTCATTGGCTGACGGTTTGTCGCAAAGCTCTGTCTTTGTAACCTTACAGGATAACGCGGGCTACCTCTGGTTCGGAACCGCCAATGGACTGAACCGTTATGACGGCTATGAGTTTCAAGTTTTCACTCATAATCCCAATAACCCGGCCACTCTGTCAAACGACTACATAGGCGCACTCTTTGAGGATAACCAGTATAATTTGTGGGTAGGCACCCGCTTTGGCCTTAATAAATTTGTCCGGGAGACAGAAACCTTTGTGCGTTATGGCTCAGTCTTGGGGCCAGGGTCGCGTCTTGTCAACAACGTCACAGCCATACACCAGGACCGCGCTGGAACTATTTGGGTTGGAACAGGTGACGGTCTTTCTTTTCTATCCGCAAACAGCGATTCGTTCACGCATTTCGCAGCGCACCCGACTTTCCCATCGGAGGCATCTATAACGGCGCTGTTCGAGGATGGGCAGGACAATTTGTGGGTTGGTACGCTTGCCCACGGCCTATTCAAAATCACTCCTGACAGGCAGAAGGTTAGAAAGTTCCTGGATCCAGCCGTCAATCGTTCGAAGCACGGATTGCCGAACAGGACAGTTACAGATATCATCGAGGATGACAACGACGACCTGTGGCTCGCCACGGTTGGCCACGGACTGTACAAACTCGATCGGGACGGAAAGCAATTTAGGCGCCACTTTTTTGCTAACTCCGCCGCAGGTGAAACAGACCTGCCCGCCAACACTATCAACGCCTTGGCGTTGGATGGGCTTGGGAAGCTCTGGATAGGCACAGATGGCGGCCTCAGCAACTATGATATAGAACGAGATCGGCTCGAGACTTTTTACAACGACCAGGCCAACCCGAGCAGCTTGAGCGCGAACTCGGTCTTCTCCTTGTATGTGGACCGTTCCGACGTGATTTGGGCCGGCACTATTTTGGGCGGAATGAATAAGTTAACGCAACGAAACTTCTCACATTACACTATCCCGCAAAGTTCCAGCACCAAAGCCAACCTGGTTTATGCATTTCATGAGGACCGCGATGGCCTTATTTGGGTCGGGACTTGGAGGGGCTTAGTCCTTTTTGATCCCATGCTTGGCCAGATTCTGTCTGACCACAGATATGCCGAGTTGTTCGCGGCGATCGGCAAACGCCTTATCCTGGCGATCGGGCAGGATCTCCAGGGGGATATTTGGATTGGTACTGAGCGCAATGGCCTGTTTAGAGTGAACGTTCCTCAGGAGCATGAGTCAGGTGCACGCAAAGGGAAGTTGAGTTATAGAAATTACTTCTTCGAACCAGACAATCCGGGTTCGGTTGGGGCCAACAGGTTTCGGGCAACCTACCGGGATCGCGCGGGCACGTTGTGGTTGGCAACATTCGGCGGGGGTTTGAACAGGTATGATGAGGAAAGTGATTCCTTCACCAGGTATACACATGACCCCGGGGACAGCTATAGCATCAGCAGCAATCTCGTGCGTACCATTTTGGAAGACAGTGCCGGCAAGTTTTGGCTTGGGACAGAGAACGCAGGACTAAACTGTTTTGATCCAAAAAGCGGGCGATTCAGCGTTTTTCAAAACGAGCCTCGCAACCCCAATAGCTTGAGTCACAATTGCGTTTCCGCTCTTTATGAGGACGACTCGAAGAATCTCTGGGTGGCCACCTATGGCGGCGGCTTGAACAAGTTTGTCCCTGAAGAAAACGACTTTATCAGATTCACCGACACGGACGGTTTGCCTAACAACGTTGTGTATGCCATTGTGCCCGACGGCGTAGGCAACCTGTGGTTGAGCACAAATAGGGGATTATCTTGTTTTGATCCGCAACAACGGACATTCAAGAATTACGATATGGATGACGGTTTGCAAAGCAACGAATTCAACACGGGCGCCTTTTTGAAATCGAGATCAGGAACAATGTATTTTGGCGGGGTCAACGGCTTCAACGTTTTTCATCCGGAGGCGATTCGCGTCAACCCCCACGCGCCGAAGGTAGTGATCACCGCTTTTAGAAAACTCAATGAACCAGTTGCGCTCCCGTATTCTGGTGAACCGAAAGCGATTGAAATGAACCATGACGAAAACCTGATATCCTTTGAATTCGCTGCTCTGGATTACACCAATCCAGGAAGAAATGAGTTCAGTTACAAGCTCGAAGGTTTAGACAACGATTGGATTTTTTGCGGCCAGAGACGATTTGCAAGTTATGTCCATTTGCCAGCCGGCGATTATGTGCTGAGGGTGAAAGGGGCGAATAGCGACGGTGTCTGGAACGAAATCGGCGCTGCCATGAACATCAAAATCCACCCGCCCTGGTGGCAAACGAAACTTTTCATTGGGTCAGCGCTGCTTCTGCTATTGTGTGCTACAATAGCTGCGGACCGCCGACGTGTTTCACGCCTGGGCCAGCGAAGCGCAGAGCTCGAACAACTGGTCGCCCAGCGTACAGCCGCTCTGCGGGAAAAGACAGTTCAGCTTGAAAAGCAAAAGCACTTGGCTGAAAATGCCAGGAAAACGGTTGAAAAACAGGCACGAAAACTATCTGAAATCAATCGCCTTAAGTCTCGTTTTTTTGTAAACATTTCGCACGAATTTCGCACGCCGCTGACGCTTATCCTGGGGCCCATGGAGCGCCTGCTCAACAACGGTCACAATCCTGAAACCAAACAAGTATTTGCCGGTGTGCAGCGTAATGCCCACCGGCTCTTGAGTCTGATTACGCAACTCCTCGACCTTGCGAAACTGGAATCTGGCAATATGGAATTGGGGCTTGAACCGACGGAGTTGGTTTCCTTTCTCAAGGATATCTGCTTGTCATTTAGCCCATTGACCGAAACGAAAGGCGTGCGCCTCGTATTCGAACCGCGTTGCCATTTTTTGAATTACATGGTTGACCGTGACAAGCTGGAAAAAGTTGTTTCTAATTTGCTTTCCAACGCATTCAAATTTACCAAACCTGGTGACAGAATTGTCCTCCGAGTAGCGTCTGCGAGTGGCGAAAAAGGTAGCAGATTAGATAGAATTGCGATAACAGTGGCCGATACAGGCAAGGGGATTCCGGACACCGGTAAAACCGAGATCTTCGAGCGATTTTATCGCGTGGACCCGACCGAATCGAATAGGAGTGGCGCCGGAATTGGCCTGTCCCTTGTCAAGGAACTTGTAGAACTGCATAACGGCAGCATCTCGATACGAACCAAGGTTGGCACAGGATCGGTCTTCCGTGTCGTCCTGCCCCTTTTCCCGACAAATCACGAACCGAAAAAGATAGTGGAATCAAACAGGGACGGTCTAGGCGTTGTAGTAAAAGCTGCGGAATCGGCGATCAAGAACGGCGCCGGGAAGGCAAGAAACACTTCAGACCAACCCCTTTTGCTCGTTATTGAAGATGCCAGCGAAGTTCGTGATTTCATCCGGGACAGCCTGCAGGTTCGCTATGCGATCATAGCCGCCGCTGATGGAGCACAAGGACTCAAGCTGGCGCAGGAACGGATTCCCGACATCATCATCAGCGATGTCGCGATGCCACAAATGGACGGCTTCGAGCTTTGCCAGGTGCTGAAGAGCAAATGTACGACTTCACACATTCCTCTTATCCTGCTGACCGCCAGAGCTGAAAGCCGGGATAGAGTGTCCGGCTACAACCTGGGTGCAGATGATTACCTGACAAAACCGTTCAAAATGGTTGAGTTGGACGCACGTCTGCAAAACCTGCTGACTCAGCGCCAAAGGCTGCAGAAACATTATCGAAAGCAACTGCTGCTTGAACCGAATGCAAATTCATCTCTGTCGAGTGAGGAAATATTTTTACAAAGATTACGAGCAGTCGTGCATGAAAAACATCAGAAAGAAGAGTTCACCGCAAACGCACTTGCAGCAGACACCGGTTTGAGTTTGCGGCAGCTACAGCGAAAGATTCGTGCCCTGACCGGGCAATCACCCAACCAGTTTATCCGCTCCCTGCGGCTACAATATGCACGACAGTTCCTGCAGAATGGAACAGGCTCAGTTTCAGAGGTAGCATTTCAGGTTGGATTTAGCAGTCTGTCATATTTTTCCAGATGCTTCAGAGAAGAGTTCGGCTTCCTGCCTTCGGAGCTGAACAACACCTAGTCCCCTTCCTTATCACTAATAGAGTCTTCTCGTCAGTTATCTGTTTTTCTTCCATCAGTAATTCTACTCTCCAGTGCGCGGTTTTCGCAGATTGTAAATGTCGCGTTTGTGCTAAAGGTTGTCGCTTCCGTCTTAGACAATTATGGCCTCAGACTGCTATATTTCTACCACAGTATTACATAGGAAATATTGAGAAACTTCTAATATCGCAAAAGCTCACGGAGGCAAAGGAATATGGTTAGGCAAACAGCGGTCATCATGTTGGTGTTTTGGGTCTGCAGTGCCAGGCCAGTGGAGGCTCAGACAGTAGCCACGCTGACGGGCGGCTTCTCCGCCAGCGGCGGGATCAAAGTCGATGCGGAGGGAAATATCTTTGTCGCTGATTTTGGGCCAAACTTCTCAACACCTGGTACCAACCTGTTCAAGATCACACCAGACGGAAATGTAAGCACCTTTTCAACCGGATTGCTGGGCGGCACCGGGGGCGGTTTTGATTCACGCGGCAACCTGTTTTGGTCGAGCTTCGGCGCTAACCGTGTTGACAGAATCGACGAGAATGGCAACGCGACTTTTTTTGTGGACTTGAATAGTCCTGTTGCCATCGCGGTTGATAACGATGATAACCTCTTTGTCGCGAGCTGCAGTCGCAACACCATCATCCGAATCACGCCGGAAGGCGAGAGCTCCGCATTTCCAACCAGCAGTCTTATAAACTGCGCCAATGGGTTGACTTTCGATGATCAAGGTAATCTCTACGTCTCAAATTTCAATGATGGCCGGGTTAATCGTGTTTCGTCCGAAGGCGTGTTTACTGCTTTTGCCACTGTGCCGGGCAACAATAGCGTCAATCTCGCATTTAATGATGGCTTCATTTATGTGACGGTGAGAGCCGCACATGCGATCTATCGCATCCCTGTGGACGGTAACAATCAGCCTGAACTTTTTGCGGGACAGCCGAATGTACGCGGCAATGATGACGGGCCGGCCCTGCAGGCGACATTTTCGTTTCCCAACAGTATCGGTGTTAGTCCGGATGGGACTAAACTTTACGTCAACGATGTTGTCGCCACCAGCAACACGTTTCACCCGAGCGTACTCCGTGAAATCACCCTCGGCAACCCGACCAGCGTGGATGAAAGCTCAGGTGAAATTCCAATCGACTTCGTGCTGGAACAGAACTATCCCAACCCCTTTAATCCAACCACAAACATCCGGTACGAACTACGGGCAAACTCACGTGTCCTGTTGTCTGTTTACAATACCGTCGGTGAGCGGGTGAGAGTGCTGGTCGACGAACTCCAGACAGCTGGCGCAAAAATGGTTGTGTGGAACGGCCGTGACGACGCGGAAAAAATGCAAAGCTCGGGGATTTATGTATATCGGGTTCAAATCGAAGGGCGCAGTGCAAGCAAGAAGATGCTGTTTTTGAAATAGGACTGGCAATGAGGTTCAAACTATGAATTCGTTAATTGACCGGTATCGAATTCATTAGAAATGGAGGTAATACCTATGAATAAGTACATCTTGATGCTCTCAATCCTTTCTGTATTTACACCTCTGCAAGCACAAACTGATTTCTGGGTTAGAACCAACAGCCCGGAGGACGCTATCTTCGCTTTATGTGTCAAACCAGACATGACCATATTTGCAGGCAGTTCCAACAATAATCCAGGCGAGAGGGATATTTTGCTGCGTTCCGTGGATGGCGGCAATACCTGGCAGGAGAAAACCACAGGTATTGGGGGAATCGGCATAAGAAGTATTGCATTTGACACACGCGGAACAATTTGGACAGGCACGGTGGCAAGGGGATTGTTTCTTTCTGAGAATAATGGCGACACCTGGACCTCGGCAGGTATTCCGCGAAGTGACATACCGGCGGCGGTTTGGGATATTGTGTTTAACAGTCAGGGACATATTTTCCTTGGAGGTCATGGGAGTCCCAACCTGCTGCGGTCCACAGATTTCGGCGCAAGTTGGCAACGGATAGACCTCGACTTTGGGGACGATCTGGTCGATGCCTTTTCAATTTCTCTGGATGTAGAGGACAACCTTTACGCAGGCACCAACCTCGGTTTGTTTACATCGAATAACGGGGGCAATAGCTGGTTGCCGACAGACCTTGACGGTAGGGTGCCTGCAGTCCTTGTCTCAACTACAGGAGGTATTTGGGCTGGCACGCGAACCACTCTTTTCAACTCGATGGACGGTGGCGGAACTTTTCAACCCGTTTCGGTTGGTATAGACACAGTTTTTGTGCGTGACCTTTTGCAAAACTCCGAGGGCAGTCTTTTTCTGGCAACCTCTGACGACGGTATCTTACGTTCCGATGATGACGGCCTCACATGGCAACCCGTTATAAATGGGCTATCTGATTTACATGTGTGGACTCTCGCAGAAGGGCCGGATGGCTTTGTCTATGCAGGTACTGAAACGGGTGTCTACCGCAGCCGGGAATCGACCGTCACCTCAGTCCTCAGCCCTGAGAGTACGCAACCGGAACGGTTTTTACTTCAGCAAAACTATCCCAACCCTTTTAACCCAACCACCAACATCCGGTATGAACTACGGACAAACTCACGTGTCCTGTTGTCTGTTTACAATACCATCGGTGAGCGGGTGAGAGTGCTGGTCGACGAGCTCCAGACAGCCGGCGCAAAAACAGTTGTCTGGAGCGGCCGTGACGACGCAGGCAATATACTGAGCTCCGGACTCTACGTTTATGAGATTCGGTCCGAGGGACTCAGAGACAGCAAGAAAATGCTGCTGTTGAAATAGGGCTGTCAATGAGTGTGATACTATCAATTCGCTAATTGACCGGTATCGAATTCAATGGTATTCTCAAGATAGAGGTAATACCTATGAATATGAATAAGTACATTTTGTTGATCTTTTCACTGCAGGTTATTTTTTGTCACAGGACTTTTGGGCAAACAAATAGTTGGGTAAAAACGAATAGTCCTGAAGTGAACATTTTCGCACTCACGGTTAATTCAGACGGACTGGTGTTTGCTGGCAGCAACGACACCTTCTTCTCAGACAGCGGAGTCAAAGAGGTTTATCGCTCTTCCGATCTGGGTGAAACCTGGCAGGAAATTACAAACGAACTGAACGGAGGTGTTGAGGCGCTTTCGCTGGATGGAAGTGGTAACTTATGGGCTGGTGTTATTAATGGTTCTGGCATTTTCAAATCC
The DNA here is from genome assembly GCA_029262055.1 of Candidatus Zhuqueibacterota bacterium. Taxonomy (GTDB): domain Bacteria; phylum Zhuqueibacterota; class Zhuqueibacteria; order Oceanimicrobiales; family Oceanimicrobiaceae; genus JAJDAD01. The sequence goes on along the minus strand of JAJDAD010000035.1, from coordinate 40,239 downwards.
GGAAACAATGGCGATACGTGGACTCTGCAACTATCTGAAGGTGTCGCTTGGGACTTTGAGTTCAATGACCAGGGGCATGTGTTTGCCGGCGTGCACGGCTTAGTTTCTCTTGGCTTCGGCGGTGGCATACAGCGCTCACTTAATAATGGCCAAACCTGGCAACGACTTGTGAATGGCCTGCTACCAAATACCCTTGATATTCTTACTCTGGCTATTAGTGAAGATGATGTATTATATGCAGGCGGAAGATTCGGCTTATATCGTTCAGTAGATAACGGCGACAACTGGCAGTTCCAAGGTTTAGATTCATTGACGGTGACTGCTATGGTTATCGATGCTGACAACGAACTTTTTGTCAGTACACGTTCAGATGGTCTATTTCGCTCTACCGATGGCGGCACAACCCTGGAGTCGGGAAATAATGGTTTGAGCAACCTGGATCTGCGAGCACTGTCTCTAAACTCCAATGGCGATTTGTTTGCAGGATCATTTGGCAGTGGCGTTTTTCTACTCCCTAAAGGGAGCAGTAGTTGGAACGAGTTTAGCCTTGGCCTTTCCGATAGCACTATCTTTACCCTTGCAATTTCTTCAACAGATATTCTTTACGCCGGAACCCTTAGCGGCGTGTTCAAAAACGAGTTGTTTGTTACTTCCGTTGGTGATGCGGCCGGAGCCCTCCCGACGGAATTCGCTCTAAGCCAAAACTATCCCAACCCTTTTAACCCAACCACCAGCATCCGGTACGAACTGCAGGCAAACTCGCGTGTCCTGTTGTCTGTCTACAATATAGTCGGTGAGCGGGTGAGAGTGTTGGTCGATGAGCCCCAGACAGTAGGCGCCAAAACCGTTGTTTGGGATGGCCGGGATGACGCGGGCAACATATTGAGCTCAGGACTTTACGTTTATGAGATTCAATCCGACGGACTCAGAGACAGCAAGAAAATGCTGCTGCTCAAGTAGGAGAAGAGAACCATTCATATCTTAAGAAAAACACCTCTGCCGGCCCGATTTGCACCTGTGCTGCTCATTGGATGTTTGGCCTGCAGCAGTGATTCTCCGACAAGCAGTTCTGATAACGAAGAGCCTGGAACCGTTCCTATCACCTCGGTCGGGATATCGCCTTCAGTCGCTACAATATCCACTTTCCGCGAAGTCCAAATCTTGACGGCGCGCGCTATCGACGCCGGTGGGAGAGAAGTTACGGGAGTGGATTTTGAGTGGTCCAGCTCAGATTCGTCGATTGTTTCCGTAGTGACCAGCAGCGAACTACCGGACATTGCGAACGCGACTGCCATTGCTAACGGTACCGCTACAATCACTGCAAAAACATTGGATGTTAGTGGAAATGCCACTGTTACCGTCGAGCAAAAGGTTGCCATTATTTCACTCTCATCTACGTCGCCTGTAGAATTTCCAGGAGACACTGTGCGAGTCAGTGCGGTTTCTATGGACGCTCGAAGACACCCAATGTCAAATGTTTCATTAACCTGGGCCTCAACGAATCCTTCGGTCGCGACAGTGGATTCTGCGGGTTTGATTACAGCCACAGGATTCGGGAATGCAACCATTGCCGCGACGGCGGGTGCGGCTAGCAAGAGCTTACTCTTTGAGGTGATTGGTGACAAGTTTTTTCTGAATGGAAACGTGCGGTTTCGTTATGATCTTGACTTGCCTGACGATAGTGGTGGGCCTTTTCCTGCCATCGTCTTCGTTCACGGCTCCGGCAGGCTGAACAGAAACATGATCGCGCACGGCACCAATCCTTTTGTCCCGGAGGGGATGGCAGTTCTGCGCTACGACAAACGCGGAGTTGGCGAGTCAACGGGTACATTCTTCAATATCGGACTCGGCAACAGCGTTTCCGGATTAGGAGTTTTGGCTAGTGACCTTGTGGCCGGTGTGCGTTTTCTAAAGAATTTTCCTGAAATCGATCAAGACCGCATTGGCATTTTGGGCAACAGTCAGGGCGGATGGATTGGCCCCCTAGCTGCCGCAGAAGCGGATGAAGTTTCTTTCTTGCTGATGTGGTCCGGACCGACGGTTAGTGTGGGGCTCGAGATTTTCTACAGTACTTTGGCAGATAGAACCCAAACGCCATTGGATAATGTGTACCCTCAATTGGCCAACTTTAGCGGTCTGAACGGCTACACGCCGCTGCCAGTTCTCGAGGCTCTTGACATACCAAGCCTTTGGCTCTATGGCGCCATGGACCGCAGCATTCCAACTCGATTGGATACATTGAATATGCGGCACTTGCAGGACCTCGGCAAGCCTTATGAATTCATCATGTACCCGTTTGCACGGCACGATCTTCGTGACACCCGGACCGGGCGATTTGTCGATCTCTGGTCCGACTATTTCATCTGGCTGCGTGGAAAAGGAATTCTTTGAAACCTGTCGTTGCATGTTTCTCGACAGCTATGCCGCTGATAATCGCGACAGACTACATAAGTTTTCAGAAACTTGGAGGGATAAATGATCATGAGACTTACGCCGAATTCGTGGGTTCATCAGCTGCTTGTCATCTTTTTTCTGATATCAACACAGCTAGTGGCCTTCACACAAACTCCATCCGTAACATTCGAGAATGCTTCACGCCTGCTCGATTTCGAGCACCGCAGCTCCCATTTTGGCGGCGATGGCCTAGCCGGCGCGGCCTGGTTCGACTACAATAACGACGACCTGGTAGATCTCTTCCTGACTAACGGCAAGACGCAGCCAAACGCCTTATTTCGAAACAACGGCGATGGTACATTCATTAACGTTGCCGTAGCAGCAGGTGCTGAGAGTAGAACCGGCAACTCAGGCGTTGTCGCGGCTGACTTTGACAACGACGGCTGGAAAGATCTTTTCCTGACGGGCGATGGCGGCAGCCTGCAAGGAACCGCGCAGGCTCCGATGAAACTCTACCACAATAATGGAGATGGAACGTTCAGTGATATTACCAGCGACGCAGAGCTCTCGTCTCCTGTTACGCACCTAGCTGCATCAGTGGCTGACATAAATAACGATGGCTATCTGGATATTTTTGTTTCGGCTCCCGGCAGTCTGGCACACTTACGCAACGACCGGAACAAGATGTACTTGAATGATGGCGACCTGACCTTCACGGACATCAGTGCTTCTGCGCGTGTTGACACCAGAGTTGGCGCTTGCGCTACTATGTTCTCCGACTACAACAATGATGGGCTCATGGATCTTTTTGTCGCCACCTGCAACGACCGCAATATCGCGTCGACGCCTCTCGAGCTGTTCCGGAATAACGGGGATTTGACCTTTACTGAGGTTGCGGCGCAAGCCGGTGTTTCGCGGCCAGGTCTCTGGATGGGCCTTGCCGGCAGCGATTACGACCACGACGGCGATATCGATATTTTTGTCACCAATACCGGCACAAGTGGCCTGCCGCATGCGCTGTGGCGCAACAATGGTAACGGAACCTTTACAGATCAAGCGCCGGCCGCGGGCGTGTCAAATCATGAGTTCGCGTGGGGATGCAGTTTTACCGATTTTGACAACGATGGCAATGACGATCTCTTTTTCACTGGCTCAATCGTAGGAACCTGCCCTCCGCGTGCCGCAACCACAGCAGGGGCGCAACGGTGCCTGGCGTTGAACATCATTGGGCCGGGTGTTGGTAATCCGGGCACGATGCTCTTCAGCAACGGCGATGGCGGTTTTACAGAACTCACCGCACAAATGCCGGTGAATTTGTCAAATTTCTATACATCAGGAGTTGCCCAGGCAGATTTTGACAACAACGGCTTTCCTGATATTATTGTCGCAGCAGAAGCCATCCCGGCGCAAGCTGGCAGAGTTGGGCAACCGGGCCGGCCCTTTCTGCTGAGAAATGCAGGGAACGGCAACAATTGGCTCAAAGTTCGACTAGTTGGCACTCGCAGCAACCGGGATGGCGTCGGAGCCAAGGTCAGGGTTGCCTCTAACGGAGTGGTGCAGCTGCGAGAGGTGTACGCGGGTGCCAGCCACCTTTCAATGGGCAGTCAGTGGCTAAGCTTTGGTCTTGGTCAGAGCGACAGGGTCGATTCCGTTACAGTACAATGGCCGGCCGGTACGATTGACATATTGAAAAATGCCGTAGTAAACCAAATAGTCACCATTGAAGAAGGTGTGACTTTGACCAGTGTCCAGGAACCGGGCGTCGTACCCGGAGATTTCGTTTTAGATCAGAATTACCCTAATCCCTTCAACCCGACCACCAGCATTCGCTATGAATTGCGGGCAAGTTCTCGTGTTCAATTGTCTGTTTACAATCTAATCGGTGAACAAGTCAGAGTGTTGGTAAATGAGACGCAGACAGCCGGCGCCAAGACAGTCGTTTGGGACGGCCGAGACGACTCGGGCATCAAATTGAGTTCAGGACTTTACATCTATGAAATTCAATCTGACAATCTCAGGGAAAGTAAAAAGATGCTCCTGTTAAAGTAGTCTTTGCTCAAAAACTGAACAAGGAGTCATAACAGTCTAATTCTGAATTAAGAATGTCAATGATACCTTTTGGGCCAAAAGGCACTGCTGTGGTTGCCTGGCAATAGCGACAAAAGCAAAGATAAGGATTGGCTTCGTGAAACGATTTGAACAATTAGCTAAAAGAAACTCCCGGCCCATAAAACACTTCTACAGACAAAGAGTTCGTGTTTTATTTTTGCTGCTATTTTTCAGCCTGGTTGACGCACGATTCGTATCAACACAGACCGCCGGCGGCAACTGGCGATCGTATGGGGCCGATCAGGCCAGCACGAAATATGCGCCTCTCAATCAAATCACCACTGAGAATGTCAATCAATTACAAATTGCCTGGCGCTGGCAATCGATTGACCAACCGATTCTAAATAGCAATTCAAATCTGTGGACCTGGAAATATGAGGCAACGCCATTGATGGTCGATGGCGTGCTGTACACAAGCACCTCACTCAGCCAGGTTGCAGCCATCGATGCGGTGACCGGCCAAACTTTGTGGACATTTAATCCGGAGTCTTACCAAAGCGGCTCTCCCCCGAATAACGGTTTTCTACATCGCGGCGTCGCTTATTGGGAGGGAGGAGGAGAGCGTCGAATTTTTATCGGCACAGGCGATGCTTACCTGATTGCGCTCAATGCAGATACCGGTAACCCGATCACCAACTTCGGTGCGAACGGTAGAATCGATCTCACGACAGGATTGCGCCGCAGTTTTAGTAATTTGCAGTACGGCGTCAGTTCTCCACCTATCATTTGTCGCGATGCGGTGGTTGTCGGATCTTCAATTTGGGATTACCCGGTTTCAAGAAATATGGCTCCCGGCGATGTGCGTGCTTTCGATCCCAGGACCGGTGAACTGCTGTGGATTTTTGAATCGATTCCCCAGGGCGGCGATTTTGGCGTGGAGACGTGGGGCGACAATTCCTGGCAGCGTTTTGGCAACACCAATGTTTGGGCGCCAATGAGTTCTGATGAAGAGCTTGGGTATGTTTATCTGCCGTTTGGGACGCCTACAAACGACTACTACGGCGGGGAACGGGCCGGTGATAATTTGTTTGCAGAAAGCCTGGTTTGTCTGAATGCGGAAACCGGTGAACGTGTTTGGCACTACCAAATCGTGCACCACGGATTGTGGGATTATGATTTGCCCGCGGCGCCAAACCTTCTGGAAATCACAGTTGGCGGTACTCGAATTAAGGCAGTTGCGCAGGTGACGAAACATGGCTCGCTCTTTGTGTTTGATCGTGTGACCGGTGAGCCAGTCTGGCCGATTGAGGAGAAATCCGTGCCGTTATCGAATGTACCTGGTGAGGTTGCGTCTCCCACTCAACCTCATCCAACGAAACCTGCTCCCTTCGAACAGCAAGGCGCAGAAATTGATGATTTAATCGACTTTACGCCGGCGTTACGTCAGCAAGCGACTGCAATTTTGACTCGACTAAGACACGGCCCCATATTTACGCCGCCAACTTTTCAAGGTACGGTTACGGTGCCTGGCGTGAGTGGAGGCGGAAGTTGGGCAGGCGCAGCGGTTCACCCGACAACCGGACGAATTTTCGTACCCTCCATCAAAGGTGTTTGGACTTTGCGAGTTTGGGAAAACACGAGAGATCCTCAGAATTATGCTTACAAAGGGGCGCCAAGTTACGGGCCGGTTGGCCCGCAGGGACTGCCAATAATGAAACCACCGTACGGGCGAATCACGGCGATGGATTTAAATACGGGCGACCATCTTTGGTACACCGCCGTAGGTGAAGGCCCACGAAACCATTCCGCATTGAGTGGCCTTAACCTGCCACGCCTCGGTTGGGCTCGTCGCGTTTTCGTACTTTTGACTGACTCGCTTCTCTTTGCGGTGCAGGAAGGGATCAACAGTCATCGTGGCAGCACACCGCGTGGAAATGCTTCGGAAATATCTACTTTTAACAGCGATCCGGCGTTGCTTGCATTTAATCTGGAAACCGGCGAGCAGATTGCCAAGATTGCACTGCCCAGCAACGCAGCCGGCTCACCAATGACTTACATGGCCGACGGAATTCAGCACATCGCCGTTCCGGTGGGCGGCGCTTCCCAAATCGCAGAACTGGTTGCCCTTAAACTCGACCCGGCTGTCCTGAATGGCGGACGAAGAGGGCCAGTGATTCCGAATAAGATTCAGCTTTTCCAAAACTACCCAAATCCGTTCAATCCCGAGACGACTATAGAATACGAAATAGAACACGGTGGCCAGGTAACTCTGACGATCTACAATTTGCTTGGCCAGAAGGTGCTGACCTTGGTGGATGAAGTACAGTCGGCGCAAACCTACCAAGTTAAATGGACTGGTCTGAGCGAAGACGGAATCGAGCTGGCTAGTGGCATTTTTATCTACGAACTGGAATCCGGGGAAAGTGTAACGAGAAAGAAAATGCTTTTGCTGCGATAATTTTGTTGAGTTTATCCCTTACTCTTACTTTAGGAAGGCACAATGCGAAGAGCCAAGTATTCTCGAATATCTATTTCTACATTGGTCGTGCTTCTTTCATCAACGTTGCTTTTTTCTCAAAGCCGCAGTTCAAATGCTCCCCAACTGAGCAAGTCTAAATCAGACCCTGTCATCGTGGCTTCTTTAGAAAGAGCGCTGTCCCTGCAAAAGAAGGAGACAACAGTCAAGGCCTGGGTTTTCTTTACAGACAAAGGAATTCACAATCCGGGTGAATATCGAACTGCTCTTGCTCGACAAAAAACCGACATTTTACCGCAGGCACAAAAACGGCGGCAAAAGGTGTTTGGCAGTCAGTTGCTGGATTTTTATGACCTTGAAGTTTCAGCGACATATCTCGAAGAGATTGGTGCCAAGGTGTTCAAAATTAGACGGATTTCAAGGTGGCTCAATGCGGTAAGTGTCGAAACCGATCAGACCGGTTTGATGGAGATTGCGGAGTTTCCCTTCGTGCGGAAGATTCAGGAAGTCAGAAGCTACTCCCGGAAGGATGAGCCTTCATTTGAAGAAATCGCAAGCTTTGATTTCGCGAAGGATGCTTTTCCCAAGACGAGCAGTTTACCAGCGCAACTGGATTACGGCTTTTCCTTTAAGCAGGTAAATCAAATCAATGTGCCGGCGCTGCATGAACTGGGCTTTTCGGGAAAGGGAGTAATTCTGTGCATGCTGGATACCGGCTACAACAAGGACCATGAGGCTGTGCGCGACCGGGACATCTTTGCCGAACGAGATTTTGTCTTTGGTGACGGCGAAACCAAAAACGAGCCGGGGGATGTACTGCAACAGCATGATCACGGTACGGGCACATTTTCCGTTGCTGCCGGGTTCAAGCCCGGAGTCCTGATTGGTCCTGCATATGGCGCCCGGATTTTGCTGGCCAAGACGGAGGATTTCCTCCTGGAAACCCGCCTTGAAGAAGACAATTGGGTCGCTGGTTTGGAGTGGGCGGATAGCCTGGGTGCGGACGTGGTCAACAGCTCATTGGCTTATCTTACTTTTGATGACGGTAGTGGCTACACGATTGCCGACTTGGACGGCCGGACCGCTGTGACATCACAAGCTGCCTCTCTGGCCGCGAGTCGTGGAATCGTGCTCTGTAACGCTTCTGGTAACTTTGGACCGAGCGTTTCCAGCCTCTGGACGCCGGCTGATGCGGACAGCATGCTGGTTGTGGGGGCAGTGGACTCGAACAACGTGGTCGCCAGTTTCAGTGGGCGAGGCCCTACCGCGGATGGCAGAATTAAACCTGATGTCGTCGCGCGCGGTGCGAGAACATTGTGGGCCAGAGGACGAGTAACCAACGAGTACCGTTTCGCCAACGGCACGTCGCTTTCAACGCCACTGGTTAGCGGTGCGGCCGCACTCTTGATTGAAGCTCATCCAGATTGGACCCCGATGCAGGTTATTGATGCCCTGAAGCAAACTGCCGGAAATGCCGAGAATCCTGACAACGACCGCGGCTGGGGACTGATCGATGCGTTTGCAGCGGCGACGGAAGTTGAAGAAATCAAACACCCTTTGCCATTTAGCTTGATCTTGCCCAATGAATCGGACTTCATGCCGAACAGTATCGAACTCTCCTGGCGCAGCTCCACGGATCCGAATTCTTCCAGCCCTGTTTCTTATGAAGTGGCTCTGGGTGTAGATGAGAGTTTTACCAACGCGGTGACTTTCACATCCGCGGACACCGGGTTTTCCATTGATCGCTCCCTGTTGGGTACGGGAGTCAAATATTTTTGGAAAGTCACCGCCACCGATGCAGAAGGATTGAAACGAGAAAGCCGCGAGGTTTTGCGCTTGAATGATACCATGGCCTATTCTCCGTTTCACTTCACGCAAATTACGATCGGAGCTCCGGTCGAAGATCGCGAATTCAGTACCGGCTGCAGTTGGGGAGATTACAATAACGATGGATATCTCGATTTGATGGTATCGAATTTTTCAATCGCGAAGAGCCTTTCTTTGTACACCAATAATGGCGACGGCACGTTTTCCAAGTTCACCTCCCCTGAAATCGACCAATTGGTGAGTCGTCCATTCGCCAGTGCGTGGGGAGATTTCAACAATGACGGGTACCTGGACGTCTATGTTAGCGTGGGCGGCAACACCGGACTGCAGCCAACCTTTTGGATGAATTTGTTATTCCAGAATGACGGGCCGCCAAATTACACTTTTACGAGAATAACAACAGGCGACATTGCCAGGGATAGCACTGGAACCTGGAGCAGCAGTTTCGTGGACTACGACAATGACGGCGATCTGGACATCTATTCCCCGCCTGCCGTGCGCGGCAATCCCGAGCTGTTTTATGTAAACGATGGCGCCGGTGTTTTTACAAGAGATAATGCTGCGTTTCTCAGTTCAAATAACCAGGCAAATAGCGGCGTTGGCAGTTGGATAGACTACGACAACGATGGCGATCAGGACCTCTTTATCCCCAAAAGTGGTTCTGATATTGGTGGGGAAGTCAACGCCTTGTTCCAAAATCTGCTGACTGAAAGGGGCCATCTCGGTTTTCTCCGATTAACGAGTGGTCCAATTGTGGCGGAATTTGATTTTGGTTTTTCAGCAAGCTGGGGTGACTATGACAACGATGGCGATCCGGATGTCTACCTCAGTGTTTTCAATGCCAATAATGCTCTTTATCGCAATGATGTGAACGAGACCGGACTGTTTGCGAAAATTACGGACGGAATTATTGTCAACGATGGCGGGCCTTCCATCGGTAGTGGCTGGGCAGACTATGACAACGACGGCGATCTCGACCTTTTCGTTGCCTCTGCTTCACCCGGAACCAGTTCCATGTATGAAAATGATGGGGCAGGAAATTTCACTCGTTTGACACATTCCAAGATAGGAAATCTGGCCACCAATGCCGGGAGTTCCAGTGGTTGCGCCTGGGCCGACTATGACAATGACGGCGACCTCGACCTGTACATTGCCAACACTTCCTCCGACAACGCTACCCCGGATGCCAACTTTCTTTACCGCAACGAGATCGGTAATGACAACCGCTGGCTGACTATTGCTTGCGAGGGCGTTCAGTCGAACAAATCCGCAATCGGCACAAAAGTGTGGCTCAAGGCCAATATCTTCGGTCAGTCCTACTGGCAATTACGGCACGTCTCAGGCAGCCCTACTGGAGATCGTTCCCATAATAGCCAACGTGTTCACTTTGGGGTGGGAGCAGCGGCGGTGGCGGATTCGATTAGGCTGGAGTGGCCTTCAGGTCAGGTGGATCTTTACACCGGAGTCCACAGCACCGGATTCTATCGCGCAGTTGAGGGCGTAGGTCTGAACTCGACAGTCACAGCGGTACAGGACGATCTCCCATCAGGCGTTCCGTCCGGCTTTACCTTGCAGCAGAACTACCCGAATCCGTTCAATCCAGCCACGACAATAAGATATGCGTTGCCGACCGCATCCCGGGTCGTTTTACGTATCTACGACCTGCTAGGCCGGGAGGTACGCACCCTGGTTGATGCTGTTCAAAGTTCGGGAGGTCAGACGGTAGTTTGGAATGGTACTGACGATCGCGGTAAATCTGTAAGCAGTGGCATTTACATATACCGTGTCACTGCAGCGGGTCGTCTTGAAGGGGCTCGCAAAATGCTCCTACTGAAATAGTCCTGACCAGACTGAATTAGTAAATGATCCGGAGCCAAACCCGTGCCGATCTATGAATTCGGGCTTTTCACCATTGGTCACTTCGGTTTTCGCTGATCATTGCGAGCTCGCTTCCCAAGGGTGTGAAACCTGAAAACCGGCGCAAAACAAAAGATAACAAGCATGGTCTCGCAGCACTGCAAAGCTAAGCTGTCGTACCAAGTTCATAAGGTGCTTTGTCGGGCTGAGAATTGAAAGCCGAAGGAGTAGTCGGCTTTTATCCGCTCAGGCCACTCAGGCCCAAAATGAGACACGCCGGTTGTCTTGTTGATTTCGATACGTTTGATTTTTCCTGCTATGAAATCCACCAGATTTCCACTATATTGTCACTCATGTAAGATGAATAAACAACGGAAAATCAACCATTGCGAATCATGATCTTGGGAGTCGGTTCGTTTGCTCATGGCGTTGGGGAAGTTCTGACCGAGCAAGGCGCAGAAGTCCACACCTATTTTACGAGAGACGGCGGGCGGTATGGCCCTGGAATTGTCGGCCCGACGTACGCTAGCGACGCACACCCTAATCTATGCAAACTGCTGCGGGAGCTGGCCATCGACTGTGTCATCCCCATGTCCATCGATTGGAACCGTGCGGATTGGGTGGAAGAATTCCTTGAACTCGGCATCCCAATTATATCACCGGCGGAAGAAGGCATACGGCTGGAGCGCGACCGTCACTTCGGCAAGGACTTGTGTGCTCGCTACAGTATCCCCTATCCGAAGGCCTTTGTCGCGAAAAATCGCCTGGAAGCCGAGAAGATCCTGGATGAAAACCCGATGCCGTTCGTCATTAAGAACACGCTGTGTTCGCCCACCAGCCCCGTGCACACGATCCTGTGCGAATCCATGGAGGATACCCGAAGTTGGTTGCGGCAAGTCGATTATGCCGAAGGAGTTTTTTTGCAGGAATATCTCGACAGTTATGAAGCCGGGCATATCGCTTTTGTCAGCGGCGGTGAAATCTACTCGATGGTTTCTAACCTGGAATACAAACGTGCCTTCGACGGCAACATGGGAGTGCTCGCAGGTGTTCCACTCGGAGGCATCGTGGAAATGGATAATGACGACAAGTATGGCCTGGCCAGGGAGCTGCTCCACCCGCTGCTACCGTGGTTTCGCGAAGTCAATTTTCACGGACCCGTGCAAGTGACGGCCATGCGTCATCGTGACCGCTGGCACGTACTGGAATACAACGTGCGTATCGGGGTCACGTGCGGCCCGGTCATCTGGAAAATGCTGAAGAATCCGCTGGAGGTGCTGGCTGATGTGAGTACCAATCGCGCCATCGAGCCCAGGTTCAATGACGACGTCAGGTATGCTTGTTCGCTTACCCTGGCCGGGTATGGCTATCCTTTCACTCAGATAGCCGCTCCGAAATTCCCCGTTGAGGCTCTCGGCGAGTTTGATTGCTACGTGTGGTGGAACCAGGTGGCAGAAACGCCAGCAGGCACGCTTGCGCTCGACGGTCACAGAATTGCAGACGTGGTGTCCATTCAGCCGACTCTGGAAGAGGCTATTGAGAACGCGTACGATAACATTGCCAAAATCAGGTGCCTGAGCAGCTACTACCGAACCGACATCGGCAAGAGCCTGTGGCCGCCAGGATCGGAGTGAACCGCGGTCAATGCCCGCTTCGCCTCCACTCCGCAGCAACGCAAACCGGCCCGGTGACAGGTGCCGGCGTAGGCATCAGGCCGCGAGAACCTGCAAACGAGGAAATATTTCATGAAGGTGCTATTCTCCGAAGCCCGCTCTGACTACGGGCACTATATTTTTCCCTACGCCATCTGGGCCATCCCGGAAGCGGGGGAGAGACCGTCCCAGATCTTCGCGCAGGGGTTTCTGCCCGCTTCCCGTGAGCTGGACAGATACTACATGTGCCGCCAGATCCGCGTCCAGCTTTCGGCTTTCACCCGGTCTTCGGAGAACCGCCGGATTTTACGCAAATGCAAAGGGATCAGGCATCGTTTGGTCCCGCGCGATGAATTCGACTTCAGCCCGCGGCGCCGCGATTTCTGCAAGACTTACGCAGACATCAAGTTCGGCAAAGACGTCATGACCTACGCGCGTCTCGACGGGCTTATGAACTCGCAGCTAATCTCACACGTCCTGGTCTTCGAGGATACTGAAACCGGGCAAGAGGTTGGGCTGGCTACGCTCTTTATTGAAGGCAGTGTTCTGGTCTACTACTATTATGCCTTTTATGATCTCGGCTACTACAATCGCAACCTGGGCATGTTCATGATGACTTCGTGTGTGGATAGGTTTGCCGCTGAGAAGCATGAACACCTCTACCTGGGCACTTGCTACTCCACGAATGCTCTGTACAAGACGCAGTTTGCCGGGTTTCAGTTTTTCAATGGATTCTGCTGGTCGACGAACCTGGCGGAATTGAAGCACCTGATCGCACGCGACAGTCAGGAAATCACGCAACATCTGGTGGAATCTGAGGATTTCCAGGACAGATTATATCACGGCTCGCTGGAGAACATCATCGCGGCTGGCGGCTTCTCCGTTTCACTCGCGCGCTAGGAGCGGGCCTGCGTTTTCACGGACTCAGTCCGGAGAAAAAGTAACACGGCATGGGCAGTCACCTTGTCCGTGGTCCGGCGGTTACTTGCCTGCCACAGCCAAATCCTGCACCCAGATCATCTCTTTGCCCGGAAATTTTCCTGACAGGGTCGAGACGGCCATGTCCGATCGCAGCGAGTGGAACTGCCGGTTCTTTACACGGAAGACGTCTATCACCGATTCGGAGCTGGTGATAAAGACATAGCTGGCGTTCAGTTTTTCAGCATTCATTTTTGCTCTGTCGACCGCAATCAGGGCTTTCTCTTCGTAGAGTTCGAGCGTGCGCAGCAGCAGCTCCGTGTCGGTGATCTGCATCAGTTGCCTGAGGTGCTCCGAGGTTGGTTGTCCGGCGCTTTTCGATATTTTTGTCGAGACAAATGTCACGACCGCGGAAGATACCCGCGTCCAGGCCAATTGTCCGCTGTCCGCCAAAGAGAGCCACGCGAAGAAGATGAGCAGGAACGCTGTTGCCGCCTTGGCGATCAGTCTCAGGCGCGGGCGCGCAGTTTCCGTGTCAAACGCCCTGATGCGGATGGTATCGGATGGACTGAGGGACCGGGTCTTGCTGCTTGTGGTCTTTGGCGGCCGCCCCCGTTTTCTTTCCTGCTTTAAGTCGGATAAGAAGCGGTCGAGGTGTTGGTAGCGACGCTCGGGATTCTTGTACAGGGCTTTCCCCACAACTCTCTGCAGGTCCGCATTGATGCCGCTTTTCTGGCGGTCGATGGGTTCCGGGCTGTTATGTGCGATGGCGTACATGAGGGCGGCCTCGGTTTCACCGTTAAACGGCAGGCGCTGCGTCAGGAGCTGATACAGGACGACTCCCATGGAAAAAATATCGCTGCGTTCGTCGACTTCCTCCCCGCGTACCTGTTCCGGAGACATGTAAGGGATGGTGCCCATCCGCGTGCCGTATTTGGTGAGTCTTTGAAAGTCGGTCAGCTTTGCCAGCCCGAAATCGAGCACTTTGACCCAGCCCTCGCGATCGATCATAATGTTGCCCGGTTTAATATCCCGGTGAACGATGCCTGCCTGGTGCGCGCTGCGTAGTCCGCGCCCGGCTTGAAGAACGATGTCGAGTACCTTGGTCTGTGACAAGACCTTCTTTTTGTCCAGGAGATCCTGCAGAGATACGCCGTCGATATATTCCATGGCGATGTAGTGGCCATCGGTGTATTGATTGAAGTCGTAGACAGTCACGATGTTGGGATGCTTCAAAGCTGCTGCCGCCCGTGCCTCGCGTTGGAAGCGCTCCATGATGGTCTTGCGGACCGCGACCGAGCGTGGCAGCACTTTCAGGACAATCTTGCGATTCAGTTGGGTGTCTTCGGCAAGGTAGACCTTGCCCATGCCACCCTCACCTAGTTCACGGACGATATTGTATCGCGAAATTTTCATGAGCTGTGCATCGCTACTGTCAGATATTTCATGCAATAGGGGGGTGGCAAGCATGGATATTGTTTTGACCCCTGCAGTGTCGGCGGAGGACTTAGTCTGCCATAAATTCAATTCTGACATCTCCGGTTACTTCAGCCTTGCAGGCCAGGCGGTATGGCCCGGGTTCGAGATCACAAATATCCGGGAGTGTTTCCAGTTCCTCATCACTCGGAGAACTGAGGTTCTCGCTGCCCGCCAGCACTTTAACCGGATCGCTGCCGCAGACGCCGATGCCACATTCGACCTTTACCTTGTAGCCGCACTTTTCCGCGACCTGGCAGAGCGTTGCGCCGGGCGGGACTTCTACGGTTTTGCCCAGATTTTCGACATACACGTTGACTTGCGTAGCGCTTGTCTGTGCCGTCGATTCCGGGAGCTGGTCGCCCGGGCCGTTCAGCAGGGCATCTGGCTCGACTGTTGGTGAGACCGTGCCTGCTTCGCCGTTTTGATGGTCGTCGGGTGGCAGCATTGTGCCGACGCCTGCCGGCGTTCCGTAACCGGGATGTGACAAGTAGAACAGTTGCTGGCCAATCCTGAAACGGTCGCCTGCTGCAATTGCCAGGGAATCCCGAATCTTAATGAAAATACCATTAGCGCTACCCAGATCTTTTAGCACCAGGAAGCCGTCTCGCTCTGCTGCCGCGAAGTGCCGGCGTGAGAGCGACAGGTCGGAGACGTCGAGTACGACTTCCGCTTCCCGGCCGAATACGGTAAATCTGTCCGACAGGCTATGCCGGCTGCCGGTTTGACCCTGCTGCAAAAAACCGCTACCGTTGACCAGGACGAATGTGAGGAATTGTGCGCCGGCCTTAATCGTTGTATCCGGTGGCAATTCCCGCGCAACTCCTGCGGCGGATTTAATGAAGATGCCGGTTTTGCTGCCTTCGTCGCGCAGAAAAAATCCCTGGCTGTTACTGGCCAGCGACGCATGAAAATCTGAAAGCGTGGTGTCCCCGGGCAGGCAGATATCACAATCCACGCGCCCGATGGTGGTGATGCCATTTGGTTTGATCGGGTATTCTGCTTCCTCGACCTCCCCGGGTAGCAGGCGTTTGATACAGGCCTGGGTTAGCGCTTCGCCAGCCGGTGTCGTTGGGTGTGTCTCCGGCTTTGGTTCCGGCGGGACAGGCTGGTCATGCTTTGCTTTTGTGGAGGCTGAAACAGTGGGCACAGACATAGAGCCGGTAGATTGCTTGCGATGGATGTGCTCAACAACAGCCACACCATCGCACAGGGCGGCTTTTATGTTGCCCCGGTGTTTTACCTCCTGGGCCGGTGCGTTTTCCGGAGCCCAGTCCGCTATTTCGAGATAGGAGGGACTGAGCAGATCGCCGATTACGAAAACGCCCGGTTGTTGCGTTTCCAGGTGGGCATTGACCGTCATGCGTTTCTTTCTGGACGTTCCGCCGTTGCGCAGATGAATCGCCATGGATGCCAGGAATTTTTCCGGCATATCTTCGCCGATGCAAGCGACGCAGCGCTTTTTGGGAAATTCGAGATAGCGACATTCCGTGCGCGCCGTCTGCTCCGGATCCGATTCGGTGCGAATGGCCAGATATTCGCTGCCTGCCGCACTGGTGACAATGGCCACTGGCTCGCTTTTTGGAAAGTATCTAACATTGCCATTGCCCAGGTAGGCTCCGAAAAAATCGTCCGCGAGTGCCTTGGACACGCGTGGCATCCTATGTCCACGATAGGACCAGAACACAGGTGTCGAGTCTTCTGAGGCAGCCTTGGCGTTGGAGATCGCGATCACCGCTTCGGCTGCGGAAGTGCCACCACCGACAACACAGGCCGGGGCGCCGAGATAGTGGTCAGGCTCGCTGAGGCGGTAGACAATTCCGTCGCTGTTACCCGGAATGTCGAACCTGCGCGGCACGCCCTTGCCGACCGCCAGAATGACGTGCCGCGCCAGGTGGGTCTGCTCCTGACTCAGGTTATGGTTCCAGATCGTGACTTGCCACACTTGCCCGGGCCCCGGTTCGAGGCCGGTGAGCTCTGCGCCGATTTGAGCCGGGACCGAAAATTCATAATAAAGCTGCTTCCACTGCGCACACATATCGTCTTTGTCGATGTCAGTAAAGGACAGTCGGGCGATGAGCTTGCCGCCCTCCGGAAATTCCAGATGATCGCCTCCGCCGAACGCGGGGATGATCAGTTTATCCTTGGCGTAGTCCCGGATGCGCTTCATCAAATCGTCAAAGTCGATGACCAGAGCGGCCAGACCCAACTCTTTGGCACGGAACGCAGCGGCAGTTCCGCCGGGCCCGCCACCCACAATCAGGATATCGAGCAGCTCGGGCAAGTCGACCGGGTCTGAAAGCTGCAAAAAACCATCCTGGCTATATTGTAATTCAAGCATGACTACTCTTCCCTGGTACTAACAAAGCCACCGGTCACGCATCTTCCTGCGTTACAATTGCTTCGACCTGGCCGAATTTCAGCGCGTGGCCGGCGCCGATTTCGGTTTGTCCCTGCAAGCGGCGGTCTGCCAGCAGCGTGTGATTCTTACTGCCCAGATCTTCGATTACCATCGAGTGCTCCCTGACACGAATCAGGGCATGCTGGCGCGATACGCTGTGGTGATTGATCGTAATCGCGCAGGCCACGGCTCGCCCGATCAGGTGCTCGCCGGGACCAAGGACAAATTTTTCCTGCATCGCCGGGATGAGTAATGACAGCGCCTGCTGTTCAGCAGGTTGCGGCCAGGTGGGTTCCGGTACGGCATATTCTTGCGAGGCAGTGTACTCATTCTCTGTCTGGCATAGTTGGCCGTCTCCGTGCAGATTTTCGGCAGATAAGTAACGTTCGTTTCCTCCTCCGGTCTGGCGGACTTCTTCCATAATGGTTGCAGGCGCAGTGAGCCTCTGGCGTGTGTGGCTCTCGTTGGAGTCGAATGGCAGGTGCTCGATGATAGTGACCGGACTGGCGGTCGCAGGTGTAACAGGCACAGGAGTTTTTGCCGGCGCCGGCGCGACCGAGGGCCCGTCCGCAAGAACCGGCTGGAAGATAAAATCGAACTTGTCAGCAATGGTCAGGACGTGCACGACTCCGAGCCGCTGTGGTGCTTTGATCGGCACACCATCCAACTGGGTGCCGTTGTGGCTCTGCAGATCTTCCAGAAAGTAGCGCTTCTCAGTTTTGTCATAGAATATGCGGGCATGCCTGTTCGACACGGTTTTCTTTTTTATGATCACATCATTTCTGGCGGCTGCACCAATGGTAAGAGAGCCGCGAACGAGAAACTCCGTCTTTGCCAGCATTCCGCTCTTGCACGTGATTTTGGCTAACATATCTCACTCTCTTTTCTTTGAACTGATCGTGAACTGCACTCCGGCATGAGGATGATTTGCAAAAGTGATACCAATTGCGTTCAAGGGTCTCGCTGGCAGGCTTGGCAGGCCCAGGGTGCTTTTTTTGCAAGAATTGGGAAACCAGACGGGTGAACTGGGTAGGCTGGCAAAGTATTGATTTTGTGATAGTTGAGAATTGTCTGAGATCGGACCTGGCTGGTCTGTTCAAACAATTACTCAGAATATCCCGCGCGGAACCCGGGGACAGTGTGTCTTCGCTGTGTGCTCAGAATTGAATTCCGGGAAGGGCCGTTTACAATTTCGTCTTACGATATGTGCGCCTTGGCGATGAATGCGTTTTTGCAATTGCCTGCAGATCTGCTTGTCGTGCCGTGTGACGATTGTTGTGAAACCTACCACGACCTAGCGAGTCAACCGAGTCGCGGCTTTGGTCGGACGGAGCAGCTTCGGAAAGGGGCCGGCGCTCGCCACCCGGCTCAGGTCACACATTTATGGTTGCGTTTCGCTTTTTGCTACAGTATGTTAACAATTAATCTTCGATCGCGGCGTATTGAGTTATTCCGGGACTTTTGTCGTGTTCTGTTTTCCCAGAGTAATCTTTGCGCGTCGCAGTCAAGCACAAATCATTATTCTTTAACCGGAGGGAGAGAATATGAACTGGAACAAAGCGTTGATCATCGGCGTTGCGGGCGGCATCGTGCTTTGGCTTTACAATTTTGTAATGCACGGTATGGTCATGGCCGAGACTTACATGGGGAACGCGGTGTTCAGGCAAGATGGCAATCCGGCCTGGTTTCTGGCAGTCGAGGCCGGCATGGCTTTTGGCGGAGCGCTGCTCTTTGTCAAAACTCGTGCTGCCTGGGCGGACGGCCCTAAGGGCGGTATCATGTTTGGCTCTTTCATGGGGCTGGTAGCATTCTTTGCCATGTTCACTTATCCCCTTGTTATCAGTGCATTTCCCTACTATCTGGCATGGTGCTGGGGCGGCATTGCGGTCATCGGTTGGATGCTGTACGGCGCTGTTGCCGGGCTGATCCACAAACAAGCGTAAGAGGCGGTTTTATTTCGTCCACAAACCGGGGGAATTCCAGGAATCTTTTTCTAAAAGGAGCATGTTATGCGAAGGAACTATTTGGCCCGTGTCCTGCTTGGTCTTGCACTAACAGTTTGGGCTTTCGCCGGTTGCCAGACACAGTCCGAGGCGGAAAAGTCTGCTGAGGAAATGTCTGCGCCTGATCCAAAACAGGAGCTGGTTGAGTTTGTGGCCGGCGCCGCAGCAGCCGTAGAAGAAAGGGGTGAAGACGCTTTTGCCGATTTTCGCCAGACGGATGATGAATGGTTTACGGGGGACAAGTATGTCTTTGTCATCGATTTGGAGGGCAATGCCCTGTGCAACCCCGCCAGTCCTGACTTGGAGGGCACAAATGTGTCTGACGTCGTTGACAGCGAGGGTGTTTCACCGACCGGGCAAATGTTGACATTGTTGGAAACCAGCGACTCTGGCTGGATCTCATACATGTGGCCCAAACCGGGTATGACTGAACCATCGAAGAAGTCTTCCTACGTCATGAAAGCAAAACTCGGCGATAAGGTCGTGGCAGTGGGCAGCGGCATGTATGTCGAGTAGATCGTTTTAAACCTAATTGCATTCAAGTCGCACAATCCGCGCGTGTGGACGTGTACCTGCCGTGCTGGATTGTGCGACTGGATGCAGTTTGCTCATCCCCGCATTTTCCGCTCAGCTTTCCCTTGCAAACTATACGGCACTTTCGCACATTGAGATTAATTCCCAGGTTATGTGTCTCGGAGGTAAAGAATGTGTCAATTTAAGCGTGCGCTCATCGCACTTTTCGTGCTGCCTTTTGTATTCATTTCTGTTGCGGCTGCTGCTCAGTCCGTTGTAGAAACAGAAGAAGAAAAGAAGGAAACACCCAAATTCAAGCCCTACTCCGAAGTAATTACCGGGGAAGCGCTGACCAGGCAGGGGCTCTTCACCACGCACCAGGTAGAGGGCAAACTCTATTATCAGATCCCGCCGGGGCAATTGGACCAGGAGTTTCTCTGGGTTTACCAGATTTCCAAAACACAGACCGGTTATCAGTACGGCGGCTATCCTCTCGGCAACCGGGTGGTGCGCTGGCAACGGGTCAACGACCGAATCCTCCTGCGTAATGTCGAATATGAAAAACGCGCACGAGTGGGTACGCCTGAGGCACTTGGCGTGGCCGATGCCAGTATCGAGGCTATCATCAAAACGTTCAAGATTGTTACTTTTGCTCCGGACAGTATTCCGGTGATCGACGTCTCCGCACTCTTCACGGACGACACGCCGGAGTTCAGTCCGAAGAACGCACTGCGCGCCAAATCTATCGACAAAGACCGCACCTTCATTTCATCGGTAAAAGCATTTCCGATCAATCTCGAGATCCGGGTGACCGCCACGTTCAAGGTGGAGCCGGTGAATTTTTTCGCGCCCAGGACCGAGGGACCACCGCAGCCGCGCCGTAGCGACCCGTCGCTTGGCAGCGTGACTGTCGAAGTACACAACAGCATGATCCAGTTGCCGGAAAGCCCCATGCGCCCGCGCGAATTCGACAATCGTGTCGGCTACTTCACCGGCACTTTTGAAAACTACACGGACGAGAATGTTCAGGTTGAGGATGTTCGTTTCATCAAACGTTGGCGCCTGGTCAAAAAGAAACCCGGGGCCAGGCTTAGCGAGCCGGTCAAACCTATCGTCTACTACGTCGGCCGCGAAGTGCCGGAAAAATGGAAGAAGTACGTAAAGGAAGGGATTGAAATGTGGCAGCTGGCATTCGAGGCTGCCGGTTTCAAGAACGCCATTGTCGGCAAGTATGCGCCGAGTCAGGCAGAGGATCCTGACTGGGACGCGGAAGACGCCCGCTTCTCCACCGTACGCTGGCTGCCGGTGAAGACGCGTAACGCCTTTGGCCCGCACGTGGCTGACCCGCGCACAGGCGAAATCCTGGAATCGGATATACGCTTCTTCCACAATCACGTCAGCACCTACCGCAACTGGTTCTTTGTACAGGCGTCAGCACATGCGGGGACTAAGTATCAAAAACTGCCTTATCCCGACGAACTCATGGGCCGTTTTGTGCGTCGCGTGGTGGCCCACGAGGTCGGACACACCATCGGGTTGCGGCACAACTATCGCGCATCTTATGCGTACAGCGTAGAGCAGCTACGGGACAAGGACTGGACCAGAAAGAACGGAATCGTGGCTTCGATCATGGAGTATGCGCGGGCCAACTATGTGGCACAACCCGGGGACAATGCGGACTTCATTTCAAAAATCGGACCTTACGACCGGTTTGCCATCGAATGGGGCTACCGGGAGTTTCCGAAAACACGCACTTACGAAGAGGACAAGAAACATCTGGACAAAATCGCGGAACGCCAGCTAACCGATCCCCTGGTGCGCTTCAGCGGTGGCCGGGAAGACGGAGTTGTCGGACGCGGTGATCCCACCAGCCAAACCGAGGACTTGACCAACGATGTGCTCGAAGCAACCCGGCTCGGTTTTCTCAATCTCGAGCGCGTCATGGGCTACATCGTTCCCGGAACTTCCGTGGAAAGCAAGGATTACCGGCTCCTGAGAGAGATCTACGGCTTTGTCGTCTCACAGGTCAGGACGGAACTCGCTCATGTTGCAAACCAGATTGGCGGTGTGCGGGTGAATCGGCTCCTCTATGGTCAGGGCGCGGATTTGTACGAACCGTTGCCTGCCGATGACCAACAGAAGGCCCTGGCTTTTCTTTTGTCAAACGCTTTTGAGGTGCCGTCATGGCTCGTCAAGCAGGAGGTCGTGTCGCGCATCGGCGTTCTCGACACCCAGAATCGTATTTTGCAGTACCAGCAGAGGCTGCTGGATATGTTGTTCAGCGGCGAGCGAGCCAAGCGCATGGCGGACGTGGAGGCATCCGGGTACGAAACATACACGCTCAGCGACATGGTGACGCAGTTGACCGCCGGCATTTTTTCGGAATTGGATAGCGATACCGGGGAGATCGGGATTTTCCGGCGTAACCTGCAGCGGGCGTATGTGGCAAAACTGGTGGCGCAATACAACGATGACAGCGCCGTTAATAACGACCTGCGTGCTCTCGCACGCTACTCGGCGAATCGCCTGCTGGAGAAGCTGAAACGGGCAGAAGGCGAGACAAATGACCTGATGACCAGGGCGCATTTGTATGACTTGATCAAGTTAATTGAAGCGGCCGATAGCGAGCGCTCGTGAGTCAGTCATCACGGGCGTGCAAGAAGCTCCGGCTGAATTACCCAGGTGAGCACTCGCCGCACGATAGCAGGGAGATGGAGCGAGAAAGGAAAGTCAACTCAATACACAAATTGCATCCCAACCAAACCTAAATAACAGGAGTAATGATGACATCTCTTCTCTTCTTAGGACTATTTTTGTTCATCGCATGTGGTGAACCATCCAACGACGATATGGCGAGCAAGACAGAAGCCGTGACAACGACTAAGAGCGGCTCCGGCAGTGGCCTGTCCTGGCAGGTGCCGAACGACTGGACAGCAGAGCAGCCGACCTCGTCAATGCGAATCGCTCAGTTCAGTTTGCCGCGTTCCGGATCTGATGCTGAGGATGCTTCTTTGGTCATTTTCTATTTCGGTGGCGAAGGTGGTGGAACGGACGCCAATATCCAACGCTGGATTTCTCAGTTTAGTGAGGCGGATGTTGCCGCCAGTGAGCCTAAGCGAACAGAGGTAAACGGTCTGGCGCAAACCCATGTTGACATTACGGGAACGTACCTGTTCAAAACGCGCCCGATGGCGCCAACCGCTACGGAAAAGCCCGGATTCAGGATGCTCGCGGCCGTGATCGAGGGTGCAGGCGGTCCCTGGTTTGTCAAATTTGTCGGCCCAAAGGATACAGTTGCGAAATGGGAGGCTGCTTTTCAGGGGTTTCTGGCGTCTTGTAAACTAGCCGGATAGAGCTTCAACAACCCGCCTCGTGATCGGGGCGGGTTGTTGTTTTGTGTTCTCCAGGAAAGAACCTTCCGGGCGACCCAAAAGGCAGTTTGTGAATAGTGCAGACCAGCTATTTCAGGCGCTGAAAAAGATGATAGCCGAGGTCGGTCTTGACCGATTTGCTCACCTGTCCTACTTTTATGGCTAAGATGGCCGCCTCAAAATCGGGCATCATGTCACCCTTCTTGAAGTAGCCGAGGTCGCCACCCTTCTTGGCTGAGTTTTTGTCGAGCGACTTGCCAAGCGCCAGACGGCCGAATTGTTCACCTTTTCCAATTTCGACCAGAATAGCCTGTGCCTCTGCCTCCGTTTTTACGAGGATGTGGCGGGCACGGTAGAACTCGGGATCCAGAGATTTTTTCAGATCTTCCATGTAGGTACTGTTCATTCTGAGGCCGTGTCTTTCGGCAGCGGAGGCATGCTGCATGGCCATGGCATAATCCAATATATCGTAATATGTGTAAGAGAGATTGTTGTGTGTAATGGCATAGTTGGGCGAGATTTCCAACGCCTTCTTGAACCAGTCGATTGCGGTTTTGCTCTCACCCTGGTTCATGAACGCCAACCCCATGCTGTTGAAGGACTCCACGTTGAGCGAATCCAGTGCGATGGCTTTCTTATGCTGCTCGATGCTCTCCGTAAATTTCCCCTGAAAGCGATAAGTCGTACCGAGGTTGTTTAAAGCGACAATCAGTTCCGGAGCCAGTTCCAGCGCCTTCTGATACTTCAAAACCGCGTCATCAAACTGACCTTTGGAGTGATAGGCCATGCCGAGATTGTTGAAGGCCCGCGCATAGTCAGGTTTGAGGTCAATGGCATTGGTTGCCTCTTCAATCGCCAGGTCATAAGCGCCGACGGAGTTTAGGGCGTAGGACAGATTGTTGTGAGCTTCCGGATAATTCGGCTCATATTTGAGCGCAAGCTTGTACTCCAGGATGGCCCGCTTGTAATCTCCGGCGGCCAGCAATGCAGCGCCGACATTATTGTGAGCCAGGGGGTTTTTCGGTTCCAGTTGCAGCGCTTTGGCGTACAGGGCTATCGCCTGCTCCAGCATACCGTTAGAGTAGTACAGGAATCCCAGGTTGATGTATGTTGTTGCGTAGTTCGAATCGGTTTTGGTTGCGGACTGCAACGCTTCGATAGCTTCATTAAGATTGCCTTTGCTGATTAGTTCCATCGCTTTTCGATTGAGTTCGTCCGCAGTCTGGGCAGGAGCGATTTCCACCAACATTGCACCAAGTATAGCCAGAGTCAAAGTCATAACAAGTTGTTTCATGGGTTCCTTTCTCCATCGAGTTGTTTGAGCTGAAGGGGTGTTTCTGTGCTTAGCATAAAATTATTACACGAATGTCTTTCTTCATCGTTCCCTTGTCCCGAGATTTTTCAGAATGTCCGAATTTGTTGACGTGCCTGCTACGTTTGGCTGCCGGTTCCGCGCAGTTGCGCAGCCGTGCTGCTGCCCCGGTCCAGCCTGAATTTGTCCTTGCTTTTTAGGCGCTATCCAAGTACCTTGATGACGATTTGGACTTATAAAAAGTCGTTGCTGCCGGCCTGTTTCCTACTGACTTCCCTCCGAAGCAGAGGCTAAGAGGACAGGCATTTGAGCGGCGGGACAGGACAATCGAAGCTTGCGACCAGGTGTGGATAATAAAAAACCTGCCGAAAAATGACAAGCAAAATTGGATATATTGATGGCTTGCGGTTGAAACAGGCTGTGATTGCCGGCGCCAGACGTGTAATACTAATGCAGGAACGATTGAATCGAATGAACGTCTTCCCGGTGCCTGATAATGATACCGGCACCAATATGGCCCTTACCCTGCAAAGTGTGGCTGAGGGAGCCATCAGTTGCCACGACGCCAGCATTTCTGAAATGAGCCGGAGGCTGGCCGACTCGGCTTTGATGGGGGCGCGTGGCAATTCCGGTGCGATTCTGGCACAATTCTTCCAGGGATTTTCGGAGAAACTCAGGAACGAACAGCGTATTTCACTCGTTCAGTTTGGCGCTGTGGCACAGCAGGCCAGAAACTCCTCCTACGAAGCTATAACCGAACCACAGGAAGGCACGATCCTGACCGTGATTCACGACTGGGCTGAGCATGCGCGCAGCTATTGCCACCATGCCCATGATTTCATTGACCTGATCAGCCAGGGTCTGAGAGCGGCCCAGAGTTCCTTAAATGATACCCCCAAGAAGCTTAAGATGCTGGCCAAAGCCGGCGTTGTGGATGCGGGCGCCCAGGGTTTTGTCCATATGCTGGAAGGCATTCTGAATTTCGTGTTGACCGGCAAGATCGAACAAGCGGTCGGGATTGGCGCCTCCTCTGATTCCGGCGCTAAAGTCGAGGCCATGCCCCAGGATATTTTGTTTCAATACTGCACTGAGTGTTTCATCGAAGGAGAGCGGATTGCACGCGTGCAACTACGAGACGAGTTGCGACAGATCGGAAACTCTTTGATCGTCGCAGGCTCAACCGAGAAAATGCGTGTGCACGTTCACACCAACGAACCCGAGACCGTTTTCGAAATAGCGGGACGTTACGGCCAGGTCAGCAGGCGGAAGTTTGACGATATGCGCAAGCAGCACACCGATGCGCATGCGGCTGAGCGAACAAGCTCGATTGCCCTGGTCACCGACAGCTCATGTGATCTGGAACCCGAGTTCATCATCCGGCACAACATACAGACGGTGCCTGTACAACTGTCGTTTGGGCAGCAAAATTACATCGACAAGATCACCATTACACCGAAGGAGTACTACCGGATGCTTACGGAGTCGGGGTACTATCCCAAAACATCGCAGCCGACTCCGGGTGATTTTGCAAACACCTATGAACAGCTTTGGGGACACTACGACCAGGCCGTATCGATTCATCTGTCGGGAGTGCTCAGCGGCACGCTGCAGGCGGCACGGACCGCAGCCAAAGGCGTGCCGGACGGCAAGCTGCGAGTGCTGGACGGTCGCAATGTCTGCATAGGATTGGGCTTGCTGGTCGCGGAAGCTGCCCGCGCCATCGAACAGGGGTGCGACTTAGATGAAGTGGTTTCAAAAGTTGAGGCGGCCGCAAATAAGATTCGGTTTTATGTTGCCATTGACACGGTTGAATACTTGATTCGGGGGGGCAGGCTCAGCAGGTCAAGGGGTATTGTTGCTCGTGGTTTGAATCTCAAACCCATCTTGCGTCTCACCCAGGATGGTCAGGTGGAAGTGGCGGCCCGCGTGCTGGGTGCTCAGGCTTCTTTGAAGAAGGTTATGAAGTTTATCCGCAAAGAGGCCAGAGGCAAGAAGAATTTACGGTTTGCCGTCGCCCATGCCAATGCCATCGAAAAAGCGGCATGGCTTCGTGACCAGATCGAAAAACAATGCGAAGTTAGGGATATTATAACGGTGAATGTCTCACCGGCTCTAGGCGCTCACGCTGGACCGGGGGCTGCCGGGGTCGCTTTTCTCGGAGATTGATATGTCTTCACTCCTTGTAATAGTACTTTTGTCTTATTTGGTAGGCTCGTTTCCGTCCGCGATTGTTTGGGGCAGGCTAACGCGCAGGATTGATATCCGGGACTACGGTAGCAAGAATCCGGGTGGCACAAATGCCTTTCGTGTACTTGGGTGGCGTGCCGGCGTCGGTGTGAGTTTGATCGATGTCGGCAAGGGCGTACTAGCGGCAGCGCTCATTTCCCGCATCCGTATGGATGCAGTGCCTATTACGCATGAAATGGTGCAGGTGTTGGCCGGCTCTTTTGCCGTTGTCGGTCATATTTGGACTGTTCTGGCCAAGTTTAAAGGCGGCAAGGGTGTTGCCACGGCCGGCGGCATGATGATCGCCATTTTTCCCTGGGCCGCTTTGATCTGTGCATTGGTCTTTGTAGCTGTCTTTTGGAGGACCCGCTACGTTTCTCTCGGCTCGATGGCCGCTGCTTCAGCATTCCCGGCTGCGTTGCTGCTATTGAGTAGATTCTTTGATAAGCCCATCTCAAATCCACTGCTGGGACTAAGTTTTTTGATCAGCGGACTGATTGTTTTTACGCACCGTGACAACATACGACGTTTGCTGAAGGGCACGGAGAGTCGTTTCAGTAAGGAGTCTTTACGGACGAAACGTTAGGCGCATAGAATCCAATGCTCAACCTTGAAGAAATCAAGGCATTGATATTTCTCCTTGGCGATCCCGATTCCAAGATACGGGCGGTCGCGCACAACAAGCTGTTGTCCTTTGGCGATCCGATTGAACCCATCCTGGAAAAGGTGGTGAATAGTGAGGCCGAAGGTCGCATCCGGATCGAGGCGCGGGCAATCCTCGAGGCCAACCGTCTTAATCAACTTACCGAGGAAGTCAGCCGGATAAGCTGCAAGGAGGAGTTCGACCTGGAGACGGCGTCTCTCATTCTGGCCCAGATCGAATACCCCCAACTCTGCGTTTCTGCCTACAGCCGCAAGTTCGATGATTTGGCGAATGACGCTTTCCTGCATATGAAGTGGATGACCAACGAAAAGAAGCGGGTTGAGTTTTTGGGTAAGTTCCTTTTCGGATCACGTTTCCAGGGAAACGACGAAGCCTACTACGATCCGCAAAACAGCTACATCAACCGGGTCCTGGACCGGAAACTCGGTATTCCGATCAGTCTGTCCGCCATTTACCTTTTTGTAGCGGAACGGCTGCAGTTACCTGTTCAGGGAGTTGCCTTTCCCGGCCATTTTCTCCTCAAGTACGATTTTGATTCCAGTTTCTTTTTTATCGACGCCTTTAACAACGGCGCGGTCATGTCTGCCGATGACTGCGTGGGGCTTCTGCGCAAAATGGGCTATTCATTCTACGACTTTTATTTTGACCCGGCAAACCCGCGCGATATTCTGGCGCGTATGGTCAGAAATCTGGTTCTAATTTATTCTCAAAATAATCAGTTGCAAAAAATCGACGCACTGGAACGTATCTTTAGCGAGTTTTTTCGCAAATAACCTTGGAGGATCAAGATTTGTTTTGTACTGAATGCGGCCAAAAGCTGAAATCCGACGCGAGTTTTTGCCACGAATGTGGCGCCAAACTGAGTGCTGAAACAGCGCAAGAAAGTGACATCCACGAACCGGAGGCTACCGCTAAAAGCTGGCTCCATTCATTCGGAGCCTTCCTCTTTATCCCTATTTTCGCCGGGATTGTGGTTCTTCTATTTTGGGTGAACAAAGACCCGGAGACGGTCAATGCATCCGCTAACGCCACACAAGCGGGCGCCGGCATGAGTGAAGAGGCGATGCAGCAGGTGCACGGCACCCTCACCCGACTGCAGGAAAGAGTTGAGGCCAACCCGCAGGACTTGGTAGCAATCGACAGCTTGGCGGTTATGTTTGCCATCGCCGGCAGCTATGATAAAGCCCGTACCTATTACGACAAGCACCTGGCAATTGAACCGGATAACAAGGATGTCAAGATCGCACTGGCTCTGACCAATCACAATTTGCAGGACAACGATCGTGCAATCGCGTTACTCGAGGAGGTGCTGGCAGCCGACCCAGGCTATGCTTTCGCTCTGCACTATTTGGCTGAGATCCATGCGGCCTTGCACAACCACGAAGAAGCCGACAAATACTGGCAAGAGATAATCACGCAGCATCCCGGTACTGAGTTTGCCCAGACAGCGAAGAAACGGATGGAAGAAGAGAGCGGCGAGCATTAGACAATTTCAGCCACACCGGGTCTATGACCTGCATTGTTCATAAACTGCCTTTTTCTCATCCTGGAAGCATTTTTGTTTTTGGTAGAATCCGTGTCCGTTGAGTGCTACCGGGCCCATTCAAGAAGGATTCCTCCTGAAGGACCGTGGTTTTCAGATTTGTGCTCAATACACAGATTCATGAACTGTTTAGGACAAACAAAACGAAGAGGAACGCATGCCAATCATTGAGTTTAAAGAAGCTAATTTGACTGTGACTGCCGACGAAGGACAGGACATCCGAACCATTGCCCAGAAGAACAAGGTTGACGTGTACGGAGGTCCGGGTAAATTACTCAACTGCCGCGGATTCGGTCTTTGCGGTACCGACCGCATCAAGGCTGACGCCAAAGACTGTTTAAGCCCAATGACCTGGAAAGAGAAGTTGCATCTGGAAGAAAAAGGGGGCGTGCGTTTGGCTTGTCAAACCAGGTTGGTTGCTGACGTCCAGGTTAGCATCGCGCCCGCCATCGAGTATGGCAATGAATTGAAGGAAGATCTGAAGATGTTGCCTGCCTTAATTGTGTTTGGAGGCGGAACGTTGTTTTTTATTGTATTTATGCTGTTCGAGTTGATTGGTAAGCCGCTTTTTTGAGGAGTAAACGGGGCAGGTTATTGTGATCCGTCTGATAACCTGCCCAAGCCTCCCCAGGTGTGGCTGCGCTACTTCTTGCTACCCTCACCATCCGGCGGCGGGGTAAACCCCATCTGCTGCTGCATGTCCGGTTGATTCCCATGGATTTTAATCTCGCCAAACTGCTTTTCATATTTGCCGACATTGTCTTGCAGCGCAGTCATGAAAGACTTCGCGTGCTGCGGCGTCATGATAATGCGTGCGTACACCTTGGTTTTCGGGATGCCGGGCAACATGCGTGTGAAGTCGAGAACGAACTCCGCCGGTGAGTGGGTGATGAGCGCCAGATTGCTGTAAATCCCCTCCGCCTCTTTTTCACCAAGCTCCACGTTTATTTGCTGATTCTGGGTTTGCTGATTCATTTACAAGATCCTTGTATTTTTCGTCTTTTAACCGGTTTGTAGGCAAAGTTTTCTGCGTAAGAGCTTTTCATTATAATGAATATGAGGCAAAGGATCAAAGTAAAAGTAAGAAATTGACTCTTTGACCCAGGTGTAATATATTCGCGTGGATTTCTTTTCTTGCCCGATCTGCGCACTCTTTTTAGGACAACCAAATGTCACAACCTACGCTTTTCCTGATAGACGGTTCGGCGATCGCCTACCGTTCATATTTTGCATTCATCCATAATCCTTTGATTAACTCCAAGGGCCAGAATACCAGCGCGGTATTCGGCTTTCTGCGATTTCTGTTTATGATTCTGGACAATGAGAAGCCAGATTACCTTGCGGTTGTATTCGATCCGAAAGGACCGACTTTTCGCCACGAAGCTTACTCCGAATATAAAGCCAACCGGCAAAAGATGCCTGATGATTTGAGCGAGCAATTTCCTATTCTGCACAAAGTCATCGATGCGCTGAATATTCCACGTCTGCAGCAGGATGGCTATGAAGCCGACGACGTGATCGGCACACTGGCGCAACGTGCTGCATCCTCGGGTTTGCTGGCTTGCCTGGTCAGCGCGGACAAGGATTTTATGCAACTGGTCGGGGAAAATGTCAAACTCTATCGGCCAAGCAGGCGCGTTGGGGAAGATTTTGAGATTATGGATCAGGAGGCTGTGGAGGAAAAGATCGGGTTGCCGCCGGACAAAATCGTGGATTACCTTGGGCTGACCGGCGATACATCGGATAACGTGCCCGGGGTCAAGGGCGTCGGGCCGAAAACTGCTGTCAGCCTGATCACTGAATACGGCAGCCTGGAGGGCGCCCTGGAAAACGCGGAAAACATTACGCGCACCAGCGTCCGTGAAAACCTCAAGTCCGGGCACGAAGACGCGCTTATGTCCAAGAAGCTGGTTCGCATCGAGACGCAGGTCCCTATCGATTTTGACCTGGAGTCTTTCAAGTGCGGCGCGCCCAACCTGGATGAGCTTAAGCCACTGTTCAAGGAACTGGATTTCACTAGCCTTCTCGACCGGTTTTCTGTTGCCTCTAAACCGCACGAGACAAAGTGTATCGTTGTCGACACCCAGCCGGAGCTGGAGAAACTGGTGAGCAAGCTGCACAAAAGTGAATTCTTTGTCCTGCGCACTGAAATGACGGGCAAGGACCCCATGGACTCCGAGATCGCCGGAATGGCCTTTTGCCTGAAAAGCGGAGAGGGTTACTATCTGCCGGCGTGCACCCACGCCACGACAGAGGACGGTGGCAAGGAGATTTGCCTGAGGGCTGAGACCGACCTGTTCGGCTCTATTGCGATTAACCATGTGTTAAAACCGCTCCTGGAGAACTCCGGGATAAAAAAGATCGGACATGATACCAAGACACAGATGTTGCTCTTCGCACAACATGGTATCAACCTGGACGGCTGCGCGTTTGACACCATGGTCGCCTCTTACCTGATCAACGCCGGTGCAAAACAACATAGCCTCGCGGCGGCTGCGCTGGAGCATCTAAACCACATCAAGCGTTCGCGCAAAGATCTGTTAGGAAGTGGCAAGGCGCAGCTCAGTATTTTGGAGGTTGAGCAGGGCGGTCTGGCTGAGTATCTCTGCGAGGAAGCCGATTTGGTGTTTCAACTACATGAGCTTTTCAGGAGGCAGCTAAGCCAGGCCGGTCTCGACCGGTTGTTCAACGAGGTCGAGGCGCCGCTGGTGTACGTGCTGGCCGACATGGAGCGGATCGGGGTTTCGCTTGACCTGGATTTCCTCTCCAAGATGTCCGACAGAATGGGTGCACAGGTCGACCGGCTGGTAAAACAGATCCATGACAGTGCGGGAGAGGAGTTCAACATCAACTCCACTCAGCAGCTTGGTGAAATTCTTTTTGAGAAGCTCAAACTGCCGAAAAAGAAAAGAACCAAAACCGGGTATTCCACCGACGCAAAGGTTCTGGAGGAACTGGCAAAAGTCCATGAACTGCCTGGGTTGATGCTCGAATACCGGGAGTTGACCAAGCTCAAGTCAACTTACGTGGATGCGCTGCCTAATTTGGTGAACTCTCAGACCCGGCGCCTGCACACATCCTACAATCAGGCCGTGGCCGCAACCGGACGGTTGTCATCGAGCGATCCCAATTTGCAGAACATCCCGATCCGGACCGAAATCGGCAGGGAGATCAGGCGAGCATTCGTGCCAGCCGGCGAAGGCTACGTCATTCTTGACGCTGACTACTCACAGGTCGAGTTGCGCATCATGGCGCATTTGTCGAAAGACCCTGTGCTGCTTGAGGCATTTAAGAATGAAGAAGACATTCACAGTAAGACGGCCAGCCTGGTTTTTCAGGTGCATGAGGACGACTTGACGGCTGAGCACAGGCGCCGCGCAAAAGAAATCAACTTTGGCATCATGTACGGCATGGGCGTTTACGGCCTGGCCACGCGCCTGCAGATTTCAAACGAAGAGGCGCGGGACTTCATCACCAGTTACTTCGCGCTGTACTACAAGGTGAAGGAGTTCATTGACAGAATGCATGCGGAGGTAGAGGACAAGGGGTACGTGACCACCATGCTCAACCGCAGGCGGTATTTACCTGAAATCAGGAGCCGCAATCGCAATATTCAGGAGTTTGCCAAACGGACAGCAGTGAATACACCGATTCAAGGCAGCGCTGCGGAACTCATCAAAGTCGCCATGCTCAATATTTGGCATAAGCTAAGGGATGGGAATTACAAAACCAGGATGATCATGCAGGTGCACGACGAGTTGGTTTTCGAAACCCCGGAAAGTGAGGTGGATGAAATGATCGAGCTCGTCCGCCATGAAATGGAAAACGCCATCCCTATGGACGTCCCGATCAAAGCCGAGATAGGAGTCGGGCCCAACTGGCTGGAAGCGCACTAGAACTTGCCGGAGACCAATCTACGTCCTGATTGCAACAGCAATTTCACCACAAATGTAGAGTTAGTAAATAGATACCTGCGCCAAAGCCGGCCGGGTTCCTGCCCCAGGCGAAACGCCCATTCCAGGCCACTTTTTTGCATCCAGCGTGGGGCCATCGTCTGCGCCCCTGCGTGAAGGTCGAACGCTGCTCCCACACACACCTTGACCGCTTGAATCTGTTTCCGCTGCTCATACGCGAAATAGTCCTGCTTGGGACAGCCCAGTCCGATGAAGACTATTTTTGCGCCACTGCTGTTGATCCGGCGCACGGTTGCCTCTTTCTCCGACTGCGACAGTGGCCGAAAAGGCGGGGATTCGGCGCCGGCGATCACCAGGTCATGATACCGGTTTTTTAGGTTGCGCGAAAGAGCCGCTACGACCTGCGGTGATCCTCCGTAAAGGTAGACCGGAGCGAGTTCTTGCGCGGCTCTGTGGCATATCCTCAGCATTAGCTCCGGGCCGTATACCCGCTCCGCCAGATTCGTTTTGTACAGGCTGTTGAGCGCCCAGCGCACCGGCTGTCCGTCCGGTGTAACTATTTGAAATGTGTTCACCTGGTCCCGCAATTCCGCTCTTCCGGATGCAGTAACCACGGCATGGACGGCATGGCATGAAATGACGGCGGGCTCGTTTTTTTGAGCGGCTGCAAGCACCAACTCTACGGCTTCAGCGTAGGAGGTGGCGCTGACTTTAATGCCAAGCAAGTCATATTTCGGCGGCCAAACAATGGCGGCGTTTAGCTTGCCTGGCTGCGGCGAGCCTGGAGATTTAGTTGTTTTTTGCGTTGGTGACTCCTTTAGAATGCTGGTGTTGCTGTAAAATCCTGTATTTGCGCTGTGCTTTTTGACTGTCTCAAAAGACCATCTTGCGGCAGTAAAAGCCTTCGGCGGACCTGCTCGTTGCATTGCACTCGATTCCGCGCAGATGCAGCAGCGCCTGGAACGTCTCTGGTGAAAACCACGACTTACTTTTCTGCGATGGAAAGTGCCTGAGCAGGTTCGTTATTTTTTTGCGACCGTCCTCTTCACTTACTTCCACAAAAACGTTGGGCTGGCCAAGGTCGCCTTCATACTTTGGGACGTCGTATTCGAAGATCAGATGATTGCGAAACGTGTTCCAGGTTAGTTCGGCGACCAGCCGGTGATCCTGGTGTCTATCCTCGAGCCTGTGGGTGAAGATTAGGTCCGGCGAGAACTCCGCACGCAACTCTTGAAAGTACTCTTTTATCTTGATCGCCTCATAGGGAAAGTACGCATCACGGAAGTGCTTCACGATGATCTTCTTCTGTTCGCAATTCACCAGAAACGTGTTTGCGCTTTGCTTTGCCTCCAACTCGCGCTCCTCAGACGCGCTGAGAACCACCCAATGCACGACCGCTTTATCTGTTTGCGCTAACAGCTTAAGCAGGGTGGCACCACAACCGATTTCGATATCGTCGGCATGGGCGCCGATGCAGAGGATTCGCCGGCAGTCATTTAGTTTTTGTCTTAACATCAGTCCCTTTTACTGTATTACCATTCGTGCTGGTCCCGTTGATTTTCCCGGAGTTGGAACAGTCGTGGGTTTTCCAAACCTCCCACGGGGCATCACCGTGTGCGACCATGTTCTCGAGCATTTCTTTTTCTTTAAAAGTATCCATGCAGGCCCAGAAACCGTGGTGGCGCAGGGTAGCGAGTTTGCGTTTCTTAATGAGCCGTTGCAGGGGTTGCTCGACCAGCTCTTCCCCCTTCTGCAGGTAGTTGAAGATGTCTTGCGTGAATACGAAGAAACCTCCGTTCATCCAGATATCGAGGTTTTCGACCGGCTCAATTTCAGAAACCCGGCTCTGCTCGTCGATTTTGACTGCGTGGAAACTATTGTACTTCGGCAAAATGGAGAGCAGCGTGGCCACGGCCTGCTGCTCCCGGTGGAAGTCGATCAGGCCTGGCAAATACAAGTCACTGAGCCCGTCCGTGTAATTTGCGAGAAAATGCTCCTCGCCGCGCAGGTGCTCTCGTACCGCCAGTAGTCGTTGCCCGACATTTGAGGTTGTGCCGGTGTCGACAAATGTGATATTCCAATCCTGGATATCACTGTTGAGCAAATTGACGCGTCCGTTCCCGTTGAGAATAAAATCGTTTGACAGACATTCATTATAATTCAGGAAATACTCCTTGAATGCATCAGCCCGCCACCCTAGACAGAGGATGAAATCTTTATGCCCGTAGTGGGCGTAGTATTTCATCACGTGCCACAGAATGGGCCGGTAACCTATTTGCATGAGCGGTTTGGGAGTTGATTCTGAGTCATCCCGCAACCGCATCCCGAATCCGCCACAAAAAAGTACAACTTTCATCAGTGCTCCTGGTTGGATTTTAAATCTCTGTTCTCAGTTTTTCCAGCCATCACGAATAGATGGTGACTTCAGGAATCGGAACCACAAATTGGGCGCCCCATGCGCGGGCATAGGAAAGCTGCCGGATGAGTTCGTCTTTCAAGTTCCAGGGCAACAAGAGGATGTAATCCGGTTTGGTTTCCGCGATCCTCTCCGGCGCGAAGATGGGGATGCGAACGCCCGGCAGATATTTGTCGTGCTTGAAGGGATTGCGGTCGACCGTGTAGTCGAGGAAATCCTCGCGCACGCCGCAATAGTTCAGCAATGTCGCAGCCTTTCCGGGCGCGCCATAACCGGCTACGGACTTGCCCGCACGTTTCGCCGCTATCAGGAAGTCGAGCAGTTTTCGCTTTGTCTCCGCTACCTGCTCCGTGAACTTCTGATAGCGGGCGTAGCTTCCATATCCCGCTGCCAGCTCTCGCGCCACTAGATCATCGACGGCTGGTTGAACGGGCTTGCTTTGATCCGCAGTGTGGCGCGCATAAACACGGATGGACCCGCCGTGCGTCGCTAGCTCGTCCACGTCGAAAATGGTCAGCTCATGGGCGGCGAAGATCCGGCGGAGCGCCAGAAGCGAATAGTAGCAGTAGTGCTCCTGATAGATTTGGTCGAACTGATTGCCTTCTATGAGTTGCATTACATGTGAGATTTCCATAGTGATGACGCCGGCTTCGGCTAGTAACAGCTTGAGCCCTTTGACAAAATCGTTCAGGGCGGGTACGTGCGCGAGCACATTGTTGCCCACCAGCAGGTCAGCTTTGTGGCCTGCCGCCAGAACCTCGCGCGCGGTTTTTTCTCCAAAGAACTTGTTCTCCGTTGGAATGCCCTTCTGCCTGGCAACTTCCACAATGTTGGTGGCCGGCTCGATACCCAGAACCGGAATGCCTTTTTGCATGAAATATTGCAGCAGGTAGCCGTCGTTGCTCGCCACTTCGATGATGTGGCTTTCCTGGGTTAATCCGAAGCGGTCCGTGATCATGTCGGCGTATTGTCGGGCATGCTGCAGCCACGAGTCTGAGAATGACGAGAAGTAGGCGTAGTGGCCGTAAATCGCCTCGCCGCTCACCAGTTCGGGCACCTGTACCAGGAAGCAGCTGCCGCACACGTAAGCTTGCACGGGATAAAAAGGCTCCATGTCGTTGAGCTTGTCCGCTGCGACGAAGCTCTCACACAACGGCTGCATTCCCAGGTCGACCACCAGTTGCTCCAGGGAGGCATTACAAAATCTGCAGCGATGTCCGGATGGATTTGGCGCAGGGGCGCCATCAACTTCCTGCAAAGTCTTGTTGACGGACCTTGTGTCGTTCACGTGCTCGTGGTTTTTCCCGTTCGTGTGCTCGAGGCGGGGTACAGTCTGGGGTTTGCTCATTTTGGTTTTCCTCTCTGATGCTGTCTCAAGTGAGTTTTTTTTCAACGTCTGCTGACTTTTCTCCGGCCGGTGTTCGCAATTGCGATGGGACCTCAGCCAGGAGTCCGGCTCCGGCCAGGGTGTCTGTTACTTTTTTCAAAAGAGTAAATGGCAGCCCTGACCGTTCCGCAATGTCGAGCAGTGACATGGTCCCGTCCGACATGTTGAGCAGCCAGAGGGCGGCTTGCTGCAGCTCTTCAGGTCGCTGCGCATCGCCGTAGGCGCTGTACAGGCCGAGGCCGTCCAGGCGTGCTTCACATTTCGGCTTTTGATTGCGGTAGGTAAGATCGCCCTCCAGGGTTTCCATGATGGCGACAGCTTTCTGCAAAGAGTCCGCCAGCGATTCCGGTTGTACCAGGTCGAGGTTGTCCGCAGAAGTATGGTATTCCGGGTAATAGCCGTTGCGTGTGCGCATGAAACATCCAACCGGTAGGTTAAAACCGGGAGAGCAGAACTGACGCTCATCATAACCGGTCGGTTCGAAATCCATGATCTCATACTCTTGCTGCGAGTGTTGCAGAACGTGCTCGACCACGCGATCGATTTTGGCGTCGCCCTGCCGGCTTTTTTTGTAGGTGGTGCTTCCTGCGTCGCCCAGAAGGCTCAAGACCAGGCCGTGCTTGATATTCTCTGCCCTGCGCTCGTTGCGGCACAGCCACGTGATCGCCCCGATGGTTGCGGGAATGAAAATAAAGCGGTAGGTCAGGCGTCTTTGCGCGCGGGCCAAATATTTGGCGAGAAAAACGGCTACTGCGATTCCCGACAAGTTGTCGTTCGCCAAAGATGGGTGACAGGTATGGCATGAGACCAGGACCTCGTCCCGGCTCGTACCGGGCAGGCTGAACTCACCGTAGGTCAGCGAGCCGTCCGTCATCGTCGCGTCGATGCGCACGTGATAGGACCGGTCGCCGAGCGCATCAAGTTCGAGGAACCGCCGGTGACTGAGACAAAGCCCCCATGATTCCTTGAAATGTGAAGTTCGATAGGGTATCCAGTCCGGATGTTTTGGCAAAGTGTGCAAATGTTCTTTCAGTTCGCTCCAGGACATGACGGCATCAACCGGCTGGCTGTAGCTGACCAGATGCAGGTTGGACTGCGTAAAGTCGACGACTCTTGCGCCGCTCTCATCTTTTACATAAGCATCAGCAACGTTCCACTCCAGCGGGACCTGCCAGTCGAACGCAACCGTTCCGCTGGGAACTTCGTGCGTTTGCACGGGGATGTGGTTCTTCAGGATGTCCAGGGTTTGCCGCACGCCGTTGCCGGTCATGCTGCGATGAATGGGGTAGAGGGCTGCGACCAAGTCGTGCATTTCTTTCCCGGATTTGTCACCAGCATCGTGTCTGTATGTCATTGGCCGTGCACACCATTGCTAACTGTAGTCTGGGATTGCGCAGGCGAATTATACCTGCGATAAACCACCTGGGTTGGACGTCCCACGAGATATTGTTCTGCGCCTAGTTCCAGAGCATCCCGATAAACCTTGAGTGAGGCATCAAAGGCTTCCACCGTGCGGTCGATATCTTCGGCTGTGTGCGAATAGCTGACCACAAACGAGGGGCCTAATACGCCTCTTTTTATCATCTCCTGCATGAACAGGCTGCGGAAGCTCTGCGACGGCTTCTTGTCCTGATCACGGGTGGCGAAAACCAGATTACACGGGAAGCCGTGGATTTGAACGTACTCCTGCAACCCCTGTGTCTCGATCACTTGATTGAGGCCGTCAGCGAGACGTTGACCGATGGAGTAGAGGCGTTCGATGACCGGTTGCTGTTCATAGGTCCTTATGACCGCCATTGCGGCTGCCAGGGCGTGCGTCTCCGCGCCGTGGGTGGTCGATAGCAGGAAAACACGCTCCTCCGCGTGAAACAGGCCGCCAAGCTGCATGATTTCTTTTTTGCCGGCCAGGGCCGAAACAGCAAAGCCATTCCCCAGTGCTTTGCCAAAGGTGGAGAGGTCGGGTTCGACCTCATAAAGAACCTGGCCGCCACCGATGTGCATTCGAAAACCGGCGATCATTTCGTCGAGGATGAAGAGAGCACCGTTTGCGTGGCAAAGCTCCCGGACCTGGTGTAGAAAGCTGTCTTTGGGGGCGTCGTATTTGACCGGTTCCAGGATCAGGGCTGCAATTTGATTGGGATGGTTCTGAAACAGCAGTCGCACGCTCTCGATATCGTTGTATTTGAAGGTGCGGGTCAGTTTCTTCACCGCCGTTGGAATACCTGCGTCGACCGGCGTTGTCCCGATAAACCAGTCATCGGTGGAGAAGAAAGGATGGTCTGCGCACAGCGCGACCAGATTTCGTCCGGTGTAGGCACGTGCCAGTTTGACGGCAGCAGTCGTAGCATCGGAGCCGTTTTTGGTAAACTTGACCATGTCGGCAGCGGGGAGCAGATTTAGCATTTTTTCGGCGCAGTCCACTTCGAGTGTACTAGGGCGAGTGAAATTGCTGCCATTTAGCATCTCCGCCCTGGCGGCGTTGACCACCTCGGGATAGGCATGACCGAGCGCAACTGCCCGGCAGCCCATACCGTATTCGATATATTTGTTGCCATCAACATCCCAGACATGGCAGCCCTGCCCTTTGACGATAAATCCCGGCGCCAGGACCGGGTACTGGTCGTCGCCCTTGGCATAGGTGTGGCAACCCGCCGGAATGAGGTTGTGACTTTTCTTCTGAAGCTTTCTTGATTTCGTGAAATCCATCGCAGTATTCTCTCCAAGTATCATAAACTCAATTGCATTTGGTCACTTTGCCGGCAGGTGGAAACCGCTTTGCGGTGTCGGGCCTGCTGCTGCCGTTTCGCACATTTGCTGTAGGTTTTGAGTTTAGCGCCTCAGATTGGTCAACAAGCAGTTTGGCCAACCTGTTTTCATAGGCGGCGATTTGTTCGAGGCTGAGTTGGCGCGCTGAATCCGGGTCCTCGAAGTAGTTTCTGTACCAACGCGCCGTATGGTGCAGGGCTTCACGAACGTTCCATCCCGGTTGCCAGCCTAGTTGCCAAATCGCCTTGTCGATGCACAGGCGCAGTATGTTGGCTTCATGCGGGTCGCTTGGATCACTTCTATCTTGCCAACTGCCTTGTCCCCATTCCTTGATAAAGATCTCTACTACATCGCGGACCGGCAGCTCGTTACCGGGGAATGGACCGATGTTCCACCCGCTACATAATTCCGGCTTGTCGGAATTCAGCAATCCGGCCGCCAACGTGAGGTAGCCACTAAGCGCCTGTAAGACGTGCTGCCAGGGCCGAAGCGCACCTGGATTGCGTACCTGCATCGGCTTGCCTTGCGAGAGGGCGCGCACCAGGTCCACGAGAAGTGCATCAGATGTCCAGTCCCCGCCACCGATAACATTGCCTGCTCTGGCGCTGGCGAGCTTAACGCCATGTTCAGACATGCGTTCGGGTGGAAAAAAGGAGTGCCGGTACGAACGTACAGCTATTTCCGCAGCGCCTTTACTTCCCCCGTAGGGGTCATGATCCCCGAAGGAATCTTCTTCGCGATACCCCCAGACTTGTTCGCGATTTTCGTAACATTTGTCGCTCGTTACAACCACGACGGAGCAAGGCTTGTCAAGCTTACGAACACCGTCAAGGAGACCAATGGTACCGATGACATTTACTTCGAAGGTCTCCCGCGGAACCTGATAGCTTCTCCTGACGACTGATTGCGCAGCCAGGTGCAGAACGAGGTCAGGGGCGGCATCTTGCAGAGCTTTGTGCAGTGCTTCCTCATCACGAATATCCGCCTCGTGGTGGGCTGTGAGAGTGTCTCTCACCCCGCAGATGCTGAAGTTGTTCGGATTGGTCGGCGGCTCCAGAGCGTACCCGGTGACTT
>JAJDAD010000034.1 GCA_029262055.1 Candidatus Zhuqueibacterota bacterium | reverse complement strand
GCAGGCTTAAACGATTTCTTCGGTCGCATAAATCACCAGGCTTTTTGAGCTAAGAACCACTTTCTGGCAATTTAAACATGACCATAATGGCAATCAACATAATAAATAACAATAGCTTGCAGTATTTTTCAGGGACGACTACATAAAAAAGCAAAGCAGAAGAGAACACAACAACTCTCTTCATAGCTCTATTCCTGGGTGCACAATAGGTGCAACAATGTGCCGGAATTTGCCCGTATTTGCGCTATAAACGCAAAAAGGGCTCCTGAGAAATCAGGAACCCTTCTACTTGAAAACGTTAGAGTTATGTTAGTACGCCAGGAGGGACTCGAACCCCCAACCTCTAGCTCCGGAGGCTAGCGCTCTATCCAGTTGAGCTACTGGCGCGACAAATTCTTTGCAGCAAAAATTGTATTCTTGAGCAGCATTGTAATCGTCATCGGACCAACCCCGCCCGGTACAGGGCTGATGGCTTTCGCCTTCTCAGCGATCTCGTCAAACGCGACATCACCTACAAGCTTGTACCCTTTTTCAGAAGTATCCTCGACACGGTTGACACCAACATCTATTACAACGACACCATCTTTCACCATGTTCCCTTTAATTGCTTCAGGGCGCCCGACAGCAGCAATTAAGATGTCGGCTTGTCTCGTCAGGTCGGCAAGGTGCCTGGTCCCGGTGTGGCACACCGTGACAGTGGCATTGGCACCAGGTGCCTTCTGCGTTAGCATTGAGGCTAGTGGCGTACCCACGATCATACTTCGACCGACGATGACTACATGCTGACCATCCGGATCAAACCCACTACGCAGCAACATCTGTTGCACAGCCAGTGGCGTGCAGGGCACAAAGGATTTTTCACCGGCGACGAGCTTGCCCCGGTTCACGGGGTGAAAGCCATCGACGTCTTTATCCAGAGACACACTGTAAGTCACCCGCAATGGATCAATCTGCGTGGGCAATGGCAATTGTACCAGGATTCCATGCAAAGCCGGATCGTTGTTCAATCTGTCCAGAACTTCTAAGAGTTCCTTCTCAGTCGTGTCGACCGGCAGCCTTATGGTCTGCGATCTAATACCTAATCTTTCCGCTGCATTGGTCTTCGCCCGCACATAGATTTGCGACGCTGGATCTTCGCCAACCAGCACCACCGTGAGGGAAGGAACGCATCCACTCTCTCTCAATATTCCCGCCTCAATCTTCAGCTCTTCCTGAATTTCGGCAGCGAGCTTCTTTCCACTGATGATGATGGCCATCTATTTCATTCCTGAAAAGTCATGGCAGGTTCAGTCTCTCGATACTGGAGGCCTTACCGGTCTCCTTGTCTATCACGACCAGAACCGCACACAACCTGACATTCGCTTCGGCCGGCCGGTAGCGAACCGGTGTTTGATGCAAGAATCGCTGAATCGCCAGGTCCTTTCTTAGGCCTATCACGGAATCAAATGGTCCGGTCATGCCAACGTCCGTGATGTAAGCTGTCCCTTGCGGCAAAATTCTCTCGTCGGCAGTAGGCACATGAGTATGGGTTCCGAGGACCGCACTGACTTTGCCATCCAGATACCAACCCAAAGCGATCTTTTCGGCCGTCGCTTCAGCATGAAAATCAACC
Source organism: Candidatus Zhuqueibacterota bacterium (assembly GCA_029262055.1). Taxonomy (GTDB): domain Bacteria; phylum Zhuqueibacterota; class Zhuqueibacteria; order Oceanimicrobiales; family Oceanimicrobiaceae; genus JAJDAD01. The sequence continues at coordinate 174,066 of JAJDAD010000034.1, read as the reverse complement.
AGAATGATGTTGGTTTGCGTTTGTAAGCGGCGGACTTCCTCAGCCCCCTTGCGGAACGGACAATCAATGGAAAACATGAATGTTCGTCCTTGCAGGTTCAGCACCGCCACCTTCAGGTCTTTTTCAACTTCAATAACAGTAGAGCCTTTCCCGTGATTTCCTCCAGGGTAGTTTAACGGACGAATCACTCGCGCATCTGTGTCGAGCATTTCGTAAATATCGCGATTGTACCAGATGTGGTTTCCACTGGTGATCACGTCCACACCAAGGCCAAAATACTTCCTCGCCAGTTTGCTGGTCAACCCCTTGCCTTCACAGCCATTCTCTCCGTTCGCGATGCAAAAGTCCACTTTGTGCCTGTCACGAAGCCCCGGGAGTAGTTTCGTCAGGATTTCCAAGCCGGGTTTTCCTACGATGTCAGCAACAAACAGGACCCTCAAATCCCCACTTTTATTAGAGGTCATGGTAATGCAACGACTTGTTTAAACATTTCTCAGTTTACCTTACTTGGCGTAGTCTACGGACCTGAATTCTCTGATCACCGTTACTTTTATCTGACCCGGGAACTCCATTTCGTCCCGCAGTTTCTTTACCAGATCATCTGCCAGCAACTGCGCTTTGTCATCATCTATTACGGAGTGTTCAACGATTACACGTAGTTCACGGCCGGCTTGGATGGCAAACGAGTTAACCACACCTGGAAAACTTTTTGCTATTTCTTCCAGTTGTCCCATTCTCTTGATGTAGTTATCAAGGGACTCCTTCTGTGCACCGGGTCTTGAAACTGAGATAGAATTAGCCAGCTTCACTAAAATGGTGATGGGTGAATTTACCTCAGTCTCACTCTCAAATGGCGCTTGCGCTGCAATGGCGTTCTGGACGCGTTCGTTCTCGCCATATTTTTTCGCAAGCTCCACACCGATCTCATAGAACGGTGCATCGCCATAGTCATCGGCGGTCTTGCCAATGTCGTGCAAAAGACCTGCACGTTTCGCAAGTTTAATATCCAGGCCTAGTTGCGCAGCCATGTCGCCGGCCAGACTCGCTACTTCCTTGGAATGCTGCAACAGGTTTTGGCCGTAGTTGGTTCGGAAGTGCTGCCTGCCCAGCAGTCGCACGAGTTCATTGTGAATCCCGTGCAGTCCTAAATCCTGAATGGTCTGCTCCCCCCGTTCGAACATCTGTTCGGCTACTTCCTCGGTACTCTTCTGCACAACCTCTTCGATCCGGCCTGGGTGTATTCGACCGTCGTAAATCAGCTTTTCCAGGGACTGCTTGGCGATTTCTCTCCTTATAGGGTCGAAGCAGGACAGAACCACCGTTTGCGGCGTATCGTCGATGAGCACTTCAATCCCTGTTGTGTTTTCAAAAGCACGGATATTGCGTCCCTCGCGCCCGATGATTCTCCCCTTCATCTCATCGTCCGGCAGCTTCAGTATTGAAACCGTCGTATCTACAATATGACTGAGGTTATTTCTTTGGAGCGCGTGCAGGACTACTTCTTTTGCCTCACGGTTGGCCGTACTTTGAGCAGAGGCTCTGATTTCGGCTACTTCTTGGGCAGTGTCCTCTCGCGCTATCTCGAGGATGTTGCTCATCTGAATCTTCTTTGCTTCTTCCGTGGTGAGCCCGGATATTTGCTCCAGCTTCCGGTTCTCTTCTTGAATCAAGCGGTCAAGCTCAGCCTGCAACTTCATTTGTGTTTCTTTTCTTTGATTCAGCTCACCGCTCAGTTGGTTTATCCCCTCTTCCTTCTTGCTGAGCACGTCGACCTTTCTATCAAGGTCCATTTCACGATTGCCCAACTGCTGCTCAAGGCGTTGAATTTCCTTGAGTTTATTCTTTGACTGTTGTTCCAGCTTCTGCCTGCGATTAAAAATCTCCTCTTTAGCCTCCAGGAGTTTTTCCTTCTTTATGGTCTCGCCTTCAGCCTTAGCATCCGCAATGCATTGCTCAGCAACTTCCGTGGCGTTGGCCAATTTGGCCTGGCCAATGCGTTGCCGTGTCACCCAACAGAAGAGAAATCCAGCGATGAATCCCAGTGCGGCAGCAACTATTAAGATTAGGTTCATGGATTACTCCAAATGACATAAGCCCCTCGTAGAACAAGAGAGACGGTAATGTATCCGATCGGATTTGTGCTATTCAGGCAGGACGCGCCCGCAGCAAAAGAGAGGGAGTGAACAATAGGAGGACGGCTCAGGCCCTGACGCGAGTTGCAGGCAGAAACACATCAGTCGAATGAATCTACCCCTAACGCTTTGTCAAGCGTATCGGACAGTTGCCGGATTCTGTTTCCCGCATCTCCAACATCAGGTTTTTTCTTGGCCTTTTCCTGAAAAAGCTCATCGGTAATATTCAAAGCTGCCAGAATGGCGACCTTGAGCGATGACTTTGCCTGAGTATTCTGGTCAATCTCACGCATTTTCTGGTCAACGTAATCGGCTACGGTCAAGATGTACTCCGTCTCAGTTTCAGAGGCACTCTTGATTGGATACTCAGTACCATAGATTTTGATCTTGAGAATTTGATTTTCTTGATTCATAGCACTGACCTGCTCGTCTAACTCTCCTTATTGCCTGATCCCAAATAACAGTCCATACAGGCGTAACAAAAAATAGTACGTAAATCAAATGATACTGTCAACCGGCAAGATGCTCCAATTCATCTAACTTCGCTAACATTTGCTCAATGCGGATTCGGATTTGCTCTTCCTTTTCCTTTTCGACTGCGGTCTCGTTTTGCACCACAGCAAGCTCTTTGTTTTCTTCCTGCAACTGTTGAATCATCAACTCGTTCGTCTGTGATTGCAGCCGGCTTTGATTCAGGTCATTGCGCAGCTCCGTATTCTGTTGCTGAAGGTGCCCAATCAACCCGACCACCTGACCAATTTTTTTCTCCAAAACATCCAGCTGCTCAAGCTTCATCGACATTCTCCATGCCGTTTATGCACGTAGACGTGCCCCGTTTTGTTGCGAAATAGCTGTCAGAATCAGTTCGATCTGAGAATCAATTTCCGACTCCCTCAACGTTCTTGCGCTCGACTGAAACATCAGACCAAGCGCTATGCTCTTCGAACCGGATTCCACTTTGTCGCCTGTATATACATCAAAAACGCTTACTTCCTGTAGCAAGTCCCCGCCTGCCGCCTTAACCGTGCCGACCAGGTCCGCGGCCGATACGTCGTTATCGACGAGAAGGGCCAGGTCACGCAGAACAGAGGGGAATTTCGGAATGGCTTTGAAGGTTCTTTTTTGCTTAGAGGCCAGTTCTGTTGCCTCAAAATCAAGGTCAATGAAATAGACATCCTGCTCGACCTTGAGTTTGGCAAGAACCTCACTGTGTACCTGGCCCAAATATCCTAGAATCTGCGTGCCGGCTGACGCCTGCATGGCGACAGCAGCGGTCGACAATGTAGTGGAGACAAACTCTACTGCGGTGATCCCCAGTTGCGCCAAAAGATGTTCGGTGAAGCCCTTTGCATCAAAGATGTTCAGGACCCGGGCTTTGGCCTGCCAGGAATCGGGAACCGACCGGCCCGTCAATACGCAAGTGAGCCGCTTGTGTTCGCCTGGTGTAGCGTTGCCGCCGGCAAAAGCGACTCCTATCTCAAATAACTTCAGGTCATTGCTCTTGCGGTTGATGTTCCAGCGTACACAATTCAATAATCCCGGTATAAGACTGGGCCGCAGCGTCGACAAGTCCTCGCTGAGCGGATTGACAAGCTTAACCGGGTCGGCAGCCTCGGAGAAAACACTGGCAGCGTCTTCACTGGTCAAATTGTAGGTGACTACTTCGGAAAAACCAAATGAAACCAAAGTGCTGCAAACCTCTTTCGTGAAAGCCTCGCCCTCATCGACAGTGGCCATTTGGTCAATCATCGCCAAAGGATCAGACGGTATGTTGTCATAGCCAAAGACTCTCCCTATTTCCTCAATCAAATCTACTTCACGCGTGATGTCCGGCCTGAAAGTGGGTACCGCAACCGTGATACCGCGGTCCCTGGCGACACCAAAACCAAGCCCGGTAAGGATAGATTCAATTTGTTCAGGCGGAACTTCAACACCAAGCAACAGCTTCACGCGCTCCGGGCGGAGAGAAATGCTCAGAGGTTCAATTCGCTTGGGATAGACGTCGGCAACTCCGGCCGCTATCCGCCCCCCCGCCAGCTCTGCGATAAGCTGTGCAGCTCGATCCAGGGCATAGACGACACCGTTTGGGTCAACACCGCGTTCAAATCGCTTGGAAGATTCTGTGGATATGCCGAGCTTCTTGGAAGTCCGGCGTATATTTACCGGGTCAAAATAAGCACTCTCGAGTAAAACCTTAGTTGTACTGCCCGAGACTTCCGAATTTAGCCCCCCCATGACGCCCGCCAGGGCAACTGGCTTTTCCCCGTCACAAATCAAAAGCGCTTCATCCGTGAGTTTGTGGCTATTTCCGTCGAGCGTTGTGAACTCCATCCCGGCATCGGCGGACTTGACGCTTATTTGCCCACCAGCCAGGAAATTATAATCGAAAGCATGCAGAGGTTGGCCCGTCTCCATCATCACAAAATTCGTAACGTCGACCACATTGTTGATGGAACGAATACCGACCTGTTCAAGGCGCCTGGCCAACCAGAAGGGCGAAGGGACGATCCGGATGTTGTCGATAAAACGGGCCGTGTAGCGTGGACATTTTCGGGCATCGTGAATCGTCACGCGGATGGCGTCGTCCGTGGCAGGACCATTCTCTGCCAGATCTATACCTGGCTTTCTAAGTCGTGTTCCTGACAGGGAAGCAACTTCTCGTGCCACACCAAGCGCACCAAAACAGTCCGGTCGATTAGGCGTCACATCGATATCGACAAGAAAATCTTCCTGCTCCAGAACTGACTCAAGGCCTGCGCCGACCACCGCGGATTCGTCGAGTACCATGATGCCATCAGCCCTGGCAGACAAACCCAGTTCGGCTTCGGAGCAAATCATGCCCAAAGATTCGACTCCCCTAATCTTAGTCTTCTTTATTTTGAGGTCGCCCGGCAGGCTTGCGCCCACTTGTGCCAAGGCAATCTTCTGGCCGCTTTCCACATTGGGGGCGCCGCAAACGACCGTGCGCTCTGCAACTCCGTCATTAACCGTACAGACAGACAATCGATCGGCGTTCGGATGGGTGTTCTTTTGCAGGACTTCACCGACCACGACGCCGGAAAAGGGGTAAGTCTGTGCCTGTGCTTCCTCCACTTCCAATCCCAGCATGGTCAGGTGATGCACCAGTTCCTCTGCGCAGAACTCGAAATCAGTATACTCTTTGAGCCAGTTGTAAGTAACTTTCATGGCCTCAAAACTGCCTTAGGAAGCGAGTATCATTCTCATAGAAGTGGCGAATATCGTCAATTTGATACTTCAGCATGGCGATTCTCTCGACTCCCATGCCGAAGGCAAAGCCGGTGTATTTGTCCGGATCGATCTTTACCGCCTCAAAGACATTCGGGTCAACCATACCGGAGCCAAGGATCTCGAGCCAACCAAGCCGGTCGTCAAAATAGACATCCATCTCAGCGCTTGGCTCAGTAAACGGAAAAAAGCTGGGCCGAAAACGCACCTGGGTGTCCTCCCCAAACAGCTTGCGCGCGAAAGAGACCAGTGTCCCCTTCAGATGCGACAGGGAGATCCCTTCTCCAACCGCAAGTCCTTCAACCTGATGGAACTCCGGAGAATGGGTTGCGTCCGGAGCATCTTTCCGAAAGCAGCGGCCGGGCGCGATGATCCGGATTGGCGGATTTTCGTTCTCCATGGTGTGAATCTGCACCGGCGAAGTATGGGTCCGCAATAAAAGTGCGTTTTCCAGATAGAACGTGTCTTGCAAGTCCTTCGAGGGGTGGTCATCAGGTACGTTGAGCGCTTCGAAATTGTAGTACTCGTTCTCGATCAAACGTCCCGTTCTCACTCCGAAACCCATGCCGCGAAAGATATACTTGATCTCGTCGAGAACGAGCATCAATGCGTTGCGATGACCAATGGAGGGGGCTATACCAGGAAGCGATAGATCCAGCTTGTCTTTCGATTCTCCGTTATTGCGGGAGAAGTGACTCTGTGCTTCATCGATGCTGGACTGGAGAGATGTTTTCAGTGCGTTGAGGCGCTCTCCGAAACGCGGGCGGTCTGGACCGGGAAGAGTGCCAATCTTCTTGAAAAATTGAGCTACTTGTCCCTTTCTGCCGAGATATTTGACCCGTAAAGTCTCAAGCGCGTCGGGCTCCGCTATCTGCTGAATCTCAGTTTCGAAAGATGTTTGGACAGAATCTAACTCCTGGAAAATAATGTCCAGAGATTGAGACATGTCCTATTTCTGTGCGATCTCAACCAGACTCTTGATAGCTGCCGGGTCGTGCACTGCCAGGTCGGCAAGGACCTTCCGGTTCACTTCAACGTTGTTGCGCTTCAAACCGTTGATAAAAGTCGAATAACTCATCCCGTCCAAACGAACCGCAGCATTGATTCTGGCAATCCAAAGTGACCGAAAGTCTCTTTTTTTCTGTCTCCGATCACGATAAGCATACAGCAGAGCGGTGTCAACGCTCTCCATGGCCGTCCTGATAAGCTTGCTCTTACCACCGCGATAGCCACGAGCTTGCTTGAGTATTTTTTTCCTTCTTCGATGTGAAGGGACACTGTGAGTTGATCTGGGCATGCTTCCTCCGTTTATGCGATCATTTGGTTGACGCGGCGCTCATCCGATGCTGAAATCAACGTCGCTGTGCGCAAGTTCCTTTTGCGTTTGCGGTTCTTTTTGGTCAGGATGTGACTCTTTCCTGCTTTGAACCGTTTAACCTTTCCGGTGCCTGTCACTTTGAATCGTTTCATGGCGCCGCGGTTGGACTTCATCTTGGGCATATCTTACTCCGTTCCGGTTTTAGCGCTTGGTGAGCATCATGGTCATGATTCGGCCTTCCATGGTAGCTCCACGTTCTATTTTGGCGATATCATCGAGGTCTGTAGCTACTCGCTCGAGCAGTCTATGGGCAAACTCCTTATGAGCCAACTCGCGACCACGAAACAACACTGTCGCCTTCACTTTATTTCCTTTTTCAAGAAACTTCCTGGCATGGTCAATCTTGAAACTTAAGTCGTGTTCTTCGATCTTGGGACGCAGACGAATCTCTTTGATACTAACTACATGCTGTTTCTTCTTGGTTAACTTCTCTTTCTTGCTCTGTTTGTACTTGTGCTTACCAAAATCCATTATTTTGCAGACTGGCGGCGTAGCTCCCGAGGCGACCTCTACCAGATCCAAGCCCTGGCTTTGAGCACGCTCAATGGCCTCCTCAAGCGTTATGACCCCAACCTGCTCACCTGCATCCCCTATGACTCTTACTTCCGGAGCCGATATTTCTTCATTGATTCTGGTCGTTGTCTTTTTGTTAATGGCAAAATCCCTTTCTTGCTAATGCCTAATGCCGTTTAGATTATGGTTTATTGACAAAAGAAGTGGGCGCTACTGGATTTGAACCAGTGACCCCTTGCATGTCAAGCAAGTACTCTAACCAACTGAGCTAAGCGCCCTTATACCTGTATACAGTGAAATATAAAAAAAGCGTCCCACTGTCTCATGGTCACGCTTCGGCTGATCCTACTCCGCTCTCTTCTTGTCCGGCGAGTAACACCTGGCACCTTCGCAGGTATACGAAATTCCAATTTAACATTGAAGCCCTAAAAAGTCAAGTCTTTTTGACGCTGTATAGCGGTGCACTGATGTGATACTCAGCAGTGCTCGTCGGCATGATACGAACTTCGTACCAATGGCCCGGATTCAACATGCCTGAAGCCCATGCCCAGGCCGGCAGTTCGATATTCGGCAAACTCATGCGGGGACACAAAACGATGAACGGGAAGATGAGCGGTGCTTGGCTGAAGATATTGGCCAAGCGTCAATATATCGACTTTAATCTGCGCCAACTCATTCATCACTTCAAGTACTTCCTGGCTTGACTCTCCCAATCCAAGCATCAAACCGGTTTTGGTAACCATCTTGTTCGATTTGGAAATACGAAGAACATCGAGGCTCCACTGGTAATCACCCTGGGGCCGGACCTGCCGGTAAAGCCTCGGTACAGTTTCAGTGTTGTGATTCAAAATGTCCGGGCAAGCGTCGAGAACCTTTTGCAGGGGCTCCGGATTCCCCTTGAAGTCGGGGATCAGGACCTCAATTCGGCACTGGGGCGCCTGAGTCCGAATGTGGGAAATAGTGTTTGCAAAAATTCCACTACCGCCGTCGGGCAGTTCATCGCGATTCACCGAAGTAATGACCGCGTGTTTCAGGTTCAGATTGGCGACTGCCAGCCCTACTCGTCTGGGCTCATCCCGGTCCAGAACTACAGGGCGCCCGGTTTTGACCGCACAGAAACCGCAGCTTCGGGTGCACACATCGCCCAAAATCATGAAAGTGGCCGTTCGACGCTCCCAGCATTCAGCCAGATTGGGACAGCGGGCCTCTTCACAGACGGTGTTCAATCCATGCTGCGTCACGATCCTTCTGGTTTCCGTAAATCCGTCGCCAAAAGGCAATCGGACTTTCAGCCAATCCGGGCGCCTGGTTCGAACCGATAGTGGCGCAGTCTCAGTTGTTTCTTCGAACAAAATCCCCCCTGCTACTACATTATTGTGCTAGTGTCAAAATTCGTCAAATAGCCCGCCACCTGTTCAAGGAACTGGCCCGCCAGTGCCCCATCGACCAAACGGTGGTCGAAGGATAATGTCAAATAAAGCATGCTCTTTATCGCAATAGCGTCATTTACGACGACGGGTCGCTTCTGAATTGTCCCCATACCAAGAATTGCCACCTGCGGTTGATTGATGATAGGAAAACCAAGAAGACTCCCGAAGGAACCCATGTTGGTGATTGAAAATGTTCCATCCTGCACTTCATCAGGTTTCAGCTTCTTTGATCGTGCGCGCTGTGCCAGGTCGTTTATGGCCCGAGCAAGCCCGACCACATTGAGTTCGTCGGCGTTCTTGACCACCGGAACAATCAGTCCACTGTTTTCAAGGGCAACCGCGATACCTACATTAATATACTTCTTCAAAACCATGTTGTCGCCATCAATGGAGCTATTGACCATTGGATAATCCCGTAGCGCCTTGACACATGCGCTCACAATGAATGGCATATAAGTAAGTTTTGTCCCTGTGCGTTCCAAGAACGCGTCTTTATTCTGGCTTCTATAAGCGACCAAATCGGTCATATCCGCTTCAGTCATCATAAATACATGCGGAGATGTTTGCACACTTGCTACCATGTGCCTGGCAATACTTTTGCGCATGGTGTTCATTGGAATGACCTCTACCCGCTCCCCGGAGCCCACGCCTGGCCTCGAAGCTTGTACCACCGGCTGAGCCGGCAGAGTGGAGGGTGTCCCTGCGGAACGCGATTCCAAGTAATTCAAAATATCTTTCTTAGTCACCCTGCCGAGCGCTCCGGTTCCGTCGATTTTTACCAATTCCTCATGAGAGACGCCCTCGGCAGCCGCAATGCTGCGGACAAGAGGCGAATAGAACCTCCTACCATCCCTACTCTTAACCGACTTCGCGGGCGTTGGTGCAGGCCCAGTCGCTTCAGACGCGGGCGCAACAGTCACTTCTTCGACAGCCGGAGGTGCAGAAGCCGCGCCTACTTTTTCAGACGCAGCGGCCTGGGCGGTGCCAGCGCTGTCGATTCTGGCGATGACCGTGCCAACCTGCACAGTCTCGCCCTCTGCGACGAGCATCTCAGCTATGACCCCAGCGTGCGGGGAGGGAATTTCCGAATCTACTTTGTCTGTGCTTATTTCGATGATTATCTCATCTCTTTCTATGGCGTCACCTTGGGCCTTCAGCCAGCGAATCACGGTTCCCTCAGTGATCCCCTCTCCCATCTGGGGCATAACTAGCTCGACTTGTGCTCCGGATGTGGGCTGTGCTGGCGTTGCTGCCGGCTCCGATGGCGGTGGACTCTCCACCGGTTCCGCGGCGGCTGGAGGCGATTCTTGCGGCGCAGCCACCTCATCTTCTACCGGCGCGGCCACAGCCGGCTGAGCGTCGTCACCTCCGTCAGTTTCGATGCTGGCAATCGCGGTCCCGACCTCGACGGTTTCGCCATCGCTTGCCAGGATATGCAGCAGTTTTCCCGAAAAGGGAGCAGGTATTTCAGAATCGACTTTGTCGGTGCTTATTTCTACAATAATTTCGTCCCGCTCGACATTTTCACCCTCCTTCTTCAGCCATCTGATGATGGTACCTTCAGTAATGCTTTCACCCATTTGTGGCATGGGCATGTCAACCTTGGCCATGTTCTATTATCCTTAATGCAATAAATGTTGAATTCGTTTTTAAACTGTTCTTGCTTTAGAGCTTCCAAATATAAAAAGGAAGCTCTGGTCATTTCACCTCATTTGTGTTCACAACCCGTACTGTAATCGCGCTCGCTAGAGTGCGTCCGCGACTAGCTCCGCGATATCCTTTACTTGTACCTCATCTTCCACACCGCGCACTTTTCTGGCGTCGTCGAGCATGATGTTGCAAAACGGACATGCGGTACAGACAAGGTCAGCACCGGACTCTTCAACGTCCCCGAACCTCACCATGTTCACTCTTTTGTCAGAATCTTCATCAGTCCACATCATGCCACCGCCGGCGCCACAGCAAAGGGCTTTGCCGCGGTTGCGCTCCATTTCGACCAGTTCACCATTTGCGGTGGCAGTAACCACATTACGTGGTGACTCATAATTGCCGTTATGCCTGCCCAGATAGCATGCGTCGTGGTAAGTTACTTTTGCTGCATCAACTTTGTTTGGCTTGATTCTTCCTGACGCGATCAGTTCGTCCAGAAATTCCGAGTGATGGATGACTTCGTAATCTGTGCCAAAGTCACGATACTCGTTTCCCAGTGTGTTGAAGCAATGCGGACAGGTCGTGATGATCTTGCGGAAATTGTACCTTCCCAGCGTTTCAATGTTGTTTTCCGCCATCATTTGGAACAGGTATTCCTGGCCTAAGCGCCTGGCGGAATCACCTGTACAGCTCTCCTCAGTTCCCAAAATGCCAAAGTCGATATCCGCGGCCTGCAGAACCTTCACCAGGGAGCGTGCGACATTTTGATTTTTTGTATCCAGAGCCGCCGCGCACCCGACCCAGTACAAATACTCAGCTTCTTTTTTATCCTTCATCAAAGGCACATCCAGATCCTCGCACCACTTCATACGGTTTTGATTGGGCATTCCCCACGGATTACCGATATTCTCCATGTTTTCCAGAGTTTTCGCTACTTCTTCCGACACACTGCCCTGGTCCATCACGAGGAACCGTCGCATGTCCTGCAGAGTATCGACATGTTCTATGAACACCGGACAATGCTCCACGCAGGCCAGGCAGGTTGTACAAGCCCAGACAACCTCTTCAGGAATTACGTCACCGACCATGACTTTGCCGTTGGCAGGCTCACTGCCTGAAAGATGAGCCGGGCCGACGTCGTTCAGATGTTCCTTCAGGTCGTGAATCACAAGCGCTGGATTCAGTGCTTTTCCGGAATGGTAGGCCGGGCAATTGTCCTGGCAGCGTCCACATTCCGTGCACGCGTAGAGATCAAGCAGTTGTGGCCAGGTGAAATCCTGAAGCTTGCCCACTCCGATTGTTGCATCTTCAGATTCGAAATCTACGTTTTCGAAATCGATTTTCTTGAGCACACCGCGCTTGCGGTTTCTCTCCGAATCCCGTCTAAGCAATATGTTCGGAAAAGCGCCGACGAGATGCACGTGTTTGGAGTGTGGAATGTAGGACAAGAATGCCAGAATGATCAGATTATGAACCCACCACGCAATATCATATCCCGTCGGCATTGCTCCGTCACTGGAGGTCACTACGAAGGTAGAAAAGAGGTTGGAAACCGGAGTGAAGCCGGCCAGGGCGCGCTCATTGTTTATGATGTAGCCATTGGCAATGAACATCGACAGCATGAGCGTGAAAATCATACCCAGGATAAGGCCTGCGTCAAAACGTGCGGCAAAATCCTTGCGCAGGCGGTCGGGTTGGATCGCATACCGCCGTATCAGGGCAACCAGGATAGCGATCAGGACCGCCAATCCGCAGAAGTCAAAAGCAGTTGCCAGCACGGCATCCAGCTGCTCACCAAGAATCACGCCCCAATGGAAAGTGGGACTGTAACCGCGCACAAACATCTCGATGGTCGCCATTCCCAAGATCATGAAGCCCCAGAAAATACAGAAATGGCCCCAGCCGGACGGTTCCCGCACCACGGACCTTTGGCCGAAAAAAAACCTGAGAACCGACTTCAGGCGCCAACCAAAATGCTCTACCGGATCATGGGAATCCCTACCTAAAGACACCAGGCGATAAAGCCGGTAAACACTCCAAAGAAAGAAAGACATACTGCTCAGAATCAGCAGAGTGAGTATTATCTCTTTGTTCTGCATTGCGAGCCCGCTTTTCTTTTAGTAGCCCAAAAACGCAACGCCAGCCATAAAATCCGGCCGGCGTCAATTAAACCTCGTTAATTGTTGACACTATCTGTCGATGCATCCCAGCACGATATCCAGGCTCCCGATAATGATTACCAGGTCGGCCAGCAGACCGCCACGCGACAAATCATCGACAACATTGATGTTGCTGAAACAAGGAGAGCGGGCCTTGACCCGGGACGGCACATCAGAGCCGTCGCTTCTGATCAGAAATCCTAATTCGCCGCGCGGCGTCTCGCTCCTGACATACATTTCCGCATCTGCGGCAGGCCGGATGCGGCGCGGTATTGCTTGCTTAACATCCTGATCCGTGAATGGCTCAATACCATCCAACGCCTGACGGATGATTTTGACTGACTCCGTGATTTCCTGAATCCGTACAACAAAGCGGTCCAGGACAGAACCGAGGGGCCCAAACTGGCCGTCTCCTACCGGAACATCAAACTCGAACTTGTCATAGTAAGAGTAAGGTTCGTCTTTGCGCAGGTCGAACTTGACACCTGATCCGCGCAGAACCGGACCGGTGCATCCATAACTTACAGCCACATCGGGATCCAGGATGCCGACGTGGGCGGTTCGCTCGATAAAGATGTGATTGCTGGTCAGGACTTTGTTGAACTCGACCATTTTGGGTTCAAAGTAGTCGAGGAACTCCCGCACTTTGGCGAGCCAGCCGCCAGGAAGGTCTCTGGCCAAACCGCCAACCCAAATATAGTTGTACAACATACGGGCGCCGGACAGCCACTCTAACAGGTCGAGGATTTTTTCACGGTCACGAAAGGCCCAAAGAAACGGCGTAAAAGCGCCGACATCCAGTCCAAACGTCCCAACTGCCACAAGGTGGCTGGCGATCCGGTTCAGCTCACAACACAGAACGCGCGCATATTCAACTTTTTCCGGCAACTCATTCAGCCCGATTAGCCTTTCCACCGCCAGGGCGTAGGCCAGGTCCTGGTTCATCGAGGCCAGATAGTCCAGCCTGTCACAGAAAGGGATGACTTCGTTGTAGCTGGTATTTTCCGCATGTTTCTCAAAGTTGCGATGCAGATAGCCAAGATAAGGCGTCACCTTTTTTACCAGCTCTCCGTCGAGAACCAATTCCAGCCGCAGCACACCGTGCGTGCTTGGATGTTGCGGCCCCATGTTGACGATCATCTCATCGCCTTCATAAGCCTCGATTTCGAGCTTCTTCATCGCTTCATCGTAGTAGCGACCAGCGGTCTGGTCCATGTCAAAGACCATGGTGCTTTCGTCTTCGAAGATATAACGTCTCTTTTTAAAGAGATTGCCAAACATTCTGGGTTCCTTCGGTTTCGTAGTAAATTTGTGCGCTATTGCTGCAATCGATTTCTAAGCTTCAGCAGTTTCCTTGCCTTTTTGCGCCGCGGCCTTTTTCTTCGCGGCCAGCGCTGCTTCTTTTGCGAGCGCCTTGGTCATCGTCTCCTCCTGCTCTCGTCGGCGCAATGCCATCGCTTCTGGCGGCGAGTATTTAGAGAAATGATAAATACCGTTTTCACGGCTGAACACACCATTCTCATATTCCTCCGTCATGTACAAGCACTCGGTTGGGCAGACCGTTGTACAAAAGTCGCAATAGCAACATTTGAACATGTCAATATCGAAGCGCACCAAATGTTGCCGGATGGGGTTGCCCATGGAAGCTTTGCCCAGATCTTCGTCAGGCAGGGCCTTCACCGTATCGATATAAATGCACTGCACCGGGCAAATCCGGGCGCACTTGAAGCAGCCGATGCAATCGTCGACATTGTTGAAGAGAATGCCGCGCGCATTAACGGGTAGTTGCCAGCGCTCGTTCGGGTACTGCAAGGTGATGGGGGGGCGGAACATAGCCTTCCAGGTTTCCGCCATGCCCACTGCGATAGTTGAGATTGCCCGAAAGATATTATTGAAATAGTTACCCATCGGTTCGGTCCTCCGATTTGCCGGCGCTGTCGTCGCCGTTCTCCTGGGAGCCGTTCAGCAAACCCGGAACTTTCGATTCGAATTCAAAAACGTGGTGGCCCCGTTCGGGATTCCTGGAAAAAGTCTCGTATTTCTGCCAGTCTTCCTGGTACGGAACACGCATGCCGTGATAGTATTCCTGCACAATGTAGTCCTTGCGCAACGGCCACCCTTCCCAGTCCTCCGGGCAGAGGATTCGGCGCAAATCGCGGTGGCCATCAAAGTGAATGCCGAACAGATCATAGGCCTCGCGCTCATGCCAGTCAGCAGTGCGCCACACCGTCTCAGCGGAAGGGATATGCGCATCCGTGCGGTCGACATTGATGCGAATGGTGATCTTGTGTTTCTTCGCCAGGGAATGCAGACTGTACACCACGCCCAATTCTGTCTCTGCACCGTAGTCCATGCCGCTCAGGGACATCAACGACTTGAAACTCAGAGCCGGATCCTCGCACAGAAAGGTGGCTATTTCAAGGAAGCGTGCAGGTGCCACCTGGATGTACGGATCGAGTGCGTCCGTATTGACAGCGATGATCTCATCAGCGAATTTGGCCTGGAGTTTCTGGTGAATCTCCTCTGGGTTCATACGTTCGCCCTTTCCTGCTTCTTACGCGCAAAATTGCTTTCCTTGCGGATTTTCTCCTGGATCTTGAGCACACCGTCGATCAGAGCCTCCGGACGCGGCGGGCAACCGGTGACATACACGTCGACTGGCACGATCAGGTCGACGCCCTTCAGGACGTGGTAGCCGTGCTGCCAATAGGGGCCGCCGCTGGTGGCGCAACTCCCCATCGCCAGGACATACTTCGGCTCAGGCATTTGGTCGTAAAGCCGTTTAATCCTGTCTGCCATCTTGAGCGTGACGGTGCCGGCGACTATCATAAGGTCGGTTTGACGGGGACTCGGGCGCATGACGCCTGCCCCAAACCGATCCAGGTCGTACCGTGAGGCAGCGGTTGCCATCATTTCGATAGCACAGCAAGCCAAGCCGAATGTCATCGGCCAGATTGAAGACAAACGCGCCCAGCTCAAGATGCGGTCTACCGATGTAATGATGAAATTCTCACCGTAGGTGCCTTCCTGCAGAAATTGTTGTTCCTTGCCAACAAATGGACGGAGGTTGTTCGCCATCTGGTCCTTCCCTCGTTAGAAATCCTGTAAGACTTAATGAAATTAATATAGCTGTTTTTTTCTTAAAAACAAGGTATGGGCCTGATCATGAGCAAAATCATACCGGCAGGACTCTAAGCATCCGATCGGTGTCTTTCGTCAATATAGTCAGCAGACACTACCTCGCCGCCACGGTCGTACTGGACGTACCGGCTACTCATAGGTTCAAGGCTAAGCATTGTCTCCAAGTCCAGAATCATGCCGTTCCGCGTGTAATTTGAAATCTCAAGGATTCCCGTGTCCATGCGGATGGCATCTTCCGGACAGGCTTCGACACAATAGCCACAAAAGACGCAAAGGCCGAGGTCGATATCGAAGCTCCTGGGCATTTTTTCGATCTGCGGGTTTTCCAGCTTTTCATCGGCAATAATGTAAATGCACTTGGCGGGACAAACGGTTTCACACATCATGCAGGCAACGCACCTGGGCGTACCATCTTCGCGCCGTGTAAGGCGGTGCATGGTGCGTAGTCTTGGAAACAGCGGCCGCAAAAACTCAGGGTATTGAATCGTGACCGCCGCCATGTTTTTCAGTTTGACGCCAAATGCCCTGAGGATATGGCGTGTCAGATTTACAAAGAAATGCCTGGAAGTCAGCAATACACCGGAGACGATTGCCGGCAGATAGGTCTTCTCTATGAAAGTCAGGGGTTTGTGTTTGTCGTGAACGTTGATCATTTCAGCATCAAAATCAGAAATCCAGTGATAACGATATTCGCGAGAGAAATCGGCAGCAGATATTTCCAGCCCAGGCGCATAATCTGGTCATACCTGAATCTTGGCAGTGTCCAGCGAATCGTCATCTGCAACCAGAGAAAAAAGATGACTTTAAAGGTAAAGGAAACCACCTGCAAAATCGCAACCGCCCAGTTGGCTAACTCGACCGTGCCTCCCCACGGAAAATGAAAGCCGTCGGGCATCAGGTACGGCACCTGCCAGCCGCCAAAGAACAACGTGACGGTGATGGCCGCGATCATTACGGTCTCGATAAAATCCGTCAGCAGGAACATCCCGAACCCCATGCCGCTGTATTCCAGATTGTAGCCGATGATTTCAGACTCGCCTTCCGGTGCGTCGAACGGAATGCGTTTGGTCTCAGCGATGCCCACGGTTAGAAACAGAATGAAGCCAACCGGCTGCAGAAAGACACCCCAGGCAGGCAGCCAGCCGCCCCAGTAACCGCCTTGCCACCTGACAATTTCCTGCAAGTCTACCGTTTGGTAAATCATGATGCAGCCGAAAATCGAAACGCCGAGCGCGACCTCATAGGAGATCATCTGCGCAGCGGCGCGCAAACCACCGAGCAGGGCATAATTATTTCGCGAAGCCCAGGCGCCGAGCACGACACCATAAACGGCCATGCCAGCTACCGCAAACAGATAGAGCACGCCGACGTTAAGGGGCGCGAGCTGCAAGTTAATTTCCGTACCGCCGAGAAGCAATTTGTCACCAAAAGGGATAACGGCAAAACCGATGAGCGCGAAAAAGACCGAAATGGCGGGAGCCAAAGTAAAGATGAACTTCTCCGCATTTGCCGGGCGAAAGCTCTCCTTGGTGAACATCTTGACAGCATCCGCGATACCGTGAAACAGGCCGATCGCTCTGAAACCAAAAATCGCGGCGCGGTTGGCGCCGATGCGGTCCTGCATCAAAGCGCTCTGCTTGCGCTCGACCCAGGTAAGGACGCCGCCAAAATTGAGGACGAACAAAAGCACGAACGCCAACTTACCGAGAACAATGCCGATACTTTCAGTCATTTATGCAACCACAGTTTCTGATTCCGGAAGTGCCTGTCCGTCACGGAGGGCAATCCCCTGTCCTGCGAGGCCGGCGTAGGGCAGCCCGGAAAACGCCTCTACTTCCGCAGTTAGCGCCTGAAAGACATCCTCTGCCTCGAAGTACGGCACCGAAATAGCTGCTTCCTTCGCCAGGCTTCTGAATATTTGCCAATCAGCTTTTGATTCACCCAAGGGCGTAACCGCAGTGTGAATCATCTGCACGCGCTCGGCATAGTTGGTGAAGCTGCCGGTTTTCTCTACGAAAGCCGCCGCCGGCAACACATAATGCGCAAGCGCTGATGTCGAGTTCGTGTTTGGTCCCTGGAATACGACCAGATCCTGCGCCGTGAGGGCTTCCTCCACGACGTCAACAGCAAAGCCATTGGCAAGGTCATGGTGGCAAATGTACAGCGCGCGCAACTTGCGTTTTCTCGCTGCCTCCAGCATCTCGGCAACGGTCATGCCGGAACCCTGTCTTGCTCCAACTCCCAAAAGGCGCGCGCCGGCTGTGTTTGGGTTCTTATCCGCTTTGATCAGGAAATCGTCCTTTGCGCCTGTAGTCAACGGTGCGACCTCAAAATCGATGTGCTTCAACCCAAGTCCATCCCGGAAGAAACGCCGGGCAACAAACAAGTCTTCATTTGTCATTTGTGGGGACAGGATAACACCGACACTCTCTTTTCCGTGGACTGAGATGACCTCCCTGAGTTTGGTCATTATCTCGGAGGCAGCTTCACCCCAGGACATTTCCTGTTCTTCGCCGATGCTGCGGGTTGGCGCCAGAATACGGCTGTCGGCATCTACATGCGTAAAACCGTACCTGCCGGCGTCGCACATCCACCATTCGTTAACATCGGGATTGTAGCGCGGCTTCAATCTGGAAACTCGGCTGCCGCCCGCCTTGTAGGTACGTTGGTCGTTGTGATGTACGTTGATGTTGCAGCCCGTGCTGCATCCGGGACAGATTGACTCGGTTTCGCTCAAGTACCAGACCCGCGTGCGAAAGCGAAAGTCCCGGTCGGTCAGCGCGCCCACCGGACAGATGTCGATGGTATTACCGGAGTAGTCGTTGTCAAGCTCGGTGCCGGGATAGGGCTGCAATTCCGCACGGTCGCCCCGGTTGAAGATACCCAGCTCATTCGATTTGCTGATTTCGTCACAGAAGCGCACGCATCTCGAGCACAATATGCAACGCTCCGAGTCGAGCATGACGTTGGGACCGATTTGCAGGGCTTTGCTTTTCTTGACCTTGTTCTCGAACATCCTGCTGTCGTGCAAGGCATGCTGCATGTAAAAATTCTGCAGCCAGCACTCGCCTGCCTGATCACAGACCGGGCAATCGAGCGGATGATTCACCAGGAGGAACTCCATCACTGCTTGCCGCGCCTCCAAAACCTGCTCCGTGTTGGTGTGCACGACCATGCCTTCTGTAGCCGGCGTGTAGCACGCCACCTGCAGCTTGGGCATGCGTTCAATCTCGACCAGGCAGATTCGGCACACACCGACGATGCTCAGTCCCGGATGATAACAGTACCGCGGAATCTCGATGCCCGCCTGTTCAGCCGCCTGGATGACGGTCGTTCCCTTCGGGATTTCTATTTCGATTCCATCAATCGTAACTTTGACCATTGAGCTTCCCTAATTCAACAAAGAAACAGGTTCATCTGCGACTTTTCCAACCCCGTTTCTGTCGGATACTGCGGCTTCGAAGTCGGCCCGGAATTTAGTCAGGTAGCTTTTCAGCGGCAAGGCTGCGGCATCGCCGAGCGGACAAATGGTGTTGCCCATGATATTGCCCGCGATATTGAGTAAATTATCTATGTCCACGCTCCTGCCATTTCCGTCCAGAATGCGTTTCAAGATCCTCTCGGCCCAGCCGGTCCCCTCTCTGCACGGTGTGCACTGACCGCATGACTCGTGATGATAGAAGCGGGTGACGACGTATAGTGCTCGAACAATGTCAGTGGTGTCGTCCATCACAATGACGCCGGCGCTTCCCAGCATGGAACCGATTTTTGCCAGCGAGTCGTAATCCATTTTCACGTCAATTTCGTCGGCGGTCAAAACCGGAGCGGACGAACCGCCGGGCACAACCGCTTTTAGCTTTCTGCCGTCCTGCAGGCCACCGGCGTGTTCGTAGATTATCTCACGCAGCGATGTTCCCATGGGCAACTCGTACACGCCGGGCTTCTTCACATGACCACTGACACCATACAGTTTAAGTCCACCGTTGCGTTCCGAACCTAGCTCGGAAAACCACTCGCCGCCCTCCTGCAGAATGGTCGGGACATAGGCGATGGTTTCAACGTTATTGACGATGGTCGGACACTTGAACGCCCCCTCGATGGCGGGAAACGGTGGCTTCATCCGAGGCCAGCCCTTCTTGCCTTCGAGAGACTCTAACAGCGCGGTCTCTTCTCCGCAAATGTAAGCCCCTGCGCCGCGATGCACGACCAAATCGAGATTGAAATTCGTACCGAAGATTCTCTTTCCCAGGTAGCCGCGGTCATAGGCACACTTGATCTGCTCGACCAGATTCTCCGCCTGTCGGACGTATTCGCCCCGAATGTAGATAAATGCCTTGTTTGCGCCGATGGCATAAGAGGCGATCATGATCCCTTCGAACAGACCATGCGTGTACCTGTCCATGATGTAGCGATCTTTGAAAGTACCAGGTTCGCTTTCATCGGCGTTGACCACCAGAAACTTCGGTTTGGGACTGTCCTTAGGGATGAAGGACCACTTCCGGCCCGCCGGAAAACCGGCGCCGCCTAATCCACGCAGGTTGGACTTCAGAACCTCGTCGGTCACCTGTCCCGGCGCCATTTTTTTAAGGACGCGGCGAATGCTCTGGTAGCCACCGTGGCGTTCATAAACATCGATAGTGTTTCCGCCATCGATGTCGAAGAACTTTGAGATTATTTTGCCGGCCATATTCGGGCTACTTCTTTTCGTCCAGAATAAGATCTACCGTTTCTGTCGTCAGATCGCCGTGATAATCGTCGTTCAACTGCATCATCGGTGCAGTCTCGCAGGCACCCAGGCATTCGACTTCTGACAAAGTGTACGCCAAGTCGGCGCTCGTTTCTTCCGAATTCAAATTCAGCTTTTCTTGTAAATGCTCTATGATCTTGGTGCAGCCGCGCAAATCACACGAAATCCCCCGGCAAACCTGAAAGTGCAGTTTACCGCGTGGCTTGCTGGCAAAAAGCGTGTAAAAGGTCAGCACCTCCCGCACTTTGATAGCCGGCACTTGCAACAACTCACCGACGTAGACCTCGACTTCGGGGGAAATGTGTCCAAATTCTTTCTCCGCGAGATACAATGTCGGGAGCATGGCTGCCCGACGCTCGGGATATTGCGCGACAATTCGCTCAAATTCCGACAGCGATTCCTGAGAAAACGCTACTTTGCTCATCGGTCTAGCTCTCCAGCAATCATATTTATCGAGCCGAAAGCGGGCACGATATCCGCCAGTTGCCCACCTTGAATCAACTTGCTAAAACCGGCAACAAACGAAAAGCACGGCGGCCGGCAGCGCACCCGATAGGCTTTGTCGCTGCCATCGCTGACCACATAAAACCCCAACTCGCCGTTTGCACCCTCAACCGGCACGTACGCTTCGCCACCAGGTGGACGAATGCCGTAGCCTTCCATAATCAGCATAAAGTGATTTATCAGGCCTTCGATGCTGCCGTATGTCTTTTCTTTTGCAGGCAAAGCGACACGCTTGTCTGCCGTGTACACTTGCGAGTGAAAGGCGGCGTTGCTCCCCAGTAAAGTCGGATCAGTGACGGCGACCTGGTTGAGCAAACCGCTGGTCTGGCCGAATTTGCCCAGATCGGCCATTTTATCAGCCGGAATTTCCTGACCTTCGAAATCCACCATAATGGCGCCGGCGGGCATCTTTTCGAAAGCCTGGTCGATGATGCGGATGCTTTGCTCTATCTCTTCCATTCGGACAAGATAGCGGTCAAAAACGTCACCGTTTTCTCCGACCGGTACTTCAAAGTCTATTTGGTCATAATTGCAGTAGGAGAATTGCTTGCGCACATCGTAGTCACTGCCGCACGCACGCAGCATCGGTCCCGTAAATCCATATGAAATCGCGTCGTCCAACGAAATTACGGCAACATCGCGGACCCGGTCCACGAAAATACGGTTGCGCGTCAGCAATCTGTGGACCTGGTCTATTTGCTCTTCCACGCTCTTCAGTTGCAGGCGAACGCGCTTTTCAAAATTATCCGGAAACTCACTTTTAACGCCGCCGACCCTGACATAAGAGATGGTTACACGCGCTCCGGTAACCTCTTCGATGAGCTGGTACATGGCCTCGCGCGCTTCCATGAAATAGAGAAACGCCGTCATCGCCCCCAACTCCATGGCCATAGCGCCGATGCAGGTCAAGTGGTCGGCGATGCGCGATATTTCACACATGATCATGCGAATGAACTTGCAGCGTTCCGTGGTCTCGATGCCGAGCAGCTTTTCGACCGCAAGGGCGTATCCAACATTATTGATCAGGGGTGAAACGTAGTTAAGCCTGTCGGTATAAGGAAAGACGCCGTTGTAGTAAATGCTCTCCGAGTGCTTTTCAAACGAGCGATGCAAATAGCCGATGCCGAGGTCAGAGCCCACGACTTTTTCACCATCGAGCTCCACGACAATTCTGACAACGCCGTGCATTGCCGGATGCGACGGCCCCACATTCAGAAACATGTGTTTGACTTTGAGGCCGTTTTCCTCGGTGACGTACTCATCCATCGCCTGCCTGCTCTGCTCCAGGGTCGGGCTGATGACGCTATTGTTTGTCTTATCCGGACCGACCAGCGGCTGGCGCCTGGTAATGGGATAGTCTTTCCGCAAAGGGTGGCCCTTGAACTCGTCGTACATGAGCAAGCGTCGCAAGTCCGGGTGCCCTTTGAACCGGACACCAAACATGTCCCACACTTCGCGCTCGTACCAGTTGGCAATATCCCAAATATCAGACACAGAAATGACTTGCGGATCGCGCTCGTCAACCGGGACTTTCAATCTTAAACGTTCACCGGTGGCAAAGCTGTGGAGCTGGTAAACCACTTCAAATCTGGGAGTGCGGTCGGGGTAGTCGACGCAGGTCAAATCGAACAGAAAATCGAAGTTTTTTTGCTGGCGCAGGTAGGAACAGACCTCATGAATGGCCTTTCTGTCTATGATCGCAACCGCATCACCATGATGGGTGTACGCATCGTAGACGAAATCCCCAAGCTCTTTCTGCAAATCCCGGAAAATGTGCATCATGCTGAACTTAGTATTCCTGCTTCTGTTTTTGAATTTTGTCCTGAAGCAGCATCAAACCCTGAATGACAGTTTCCGGCCGGGGAGGACAGCCTGGAATATAGACGTCGACAGGCAGAATGGTATCAATGCCCATCACAGTCGAATAATCATTGTAAAAACCACCGGTACAGGTGCAAACCCCGAAAGCAACCACGTATTTAGGCTCGCACATTTGGTCATAAACACGACGCAAGACCGGCGCAATCTTCTGGCTCACAGTCCCGACGCACATGAGCATGTCGGCCTGACGTGGCGAAAACCGGGGAAAAGCCGCGCCGAGCCTGTCGAGATCGTAGTGTGAAGACGAGGCGGACATATACTCCATGCCGCAACAGGCTGTAACAAATGGATAGGGAAAAAGGGAAAATTTCCTGGCCCAGCCAATGGCGTCATCCAGCTTGGTGGTAACCACGTTGTCGCCGCCGAACAGTCCTCTCAGTCCCATTGCAACGCCCCCCTCCTCCAGGCGTAAGCAAGGCCGAGAACCAGGACCCCGATGAACAACACCATGGAAACAAAGGCCTGCATGCCCAGGCTTTGAAAAACAACCGACCAGGGGAACAGAAAGACGATTTCTATGTCAAACAAGACGAACAGAATGGCGACGGTGTAGAACTTAACCGGAAAACGGTTGGAGGTTACGCTGATAGGGATATTGCCGCACTCAAAGGTCTCGCTTTTGACCGGGTTCATCTTCTTCGGCCCGAGCCAGTTTGAGAGGGAAAGCATCACCGCAACCAGAGCGCCAGTGCCCAGAAACATTATTAAGACTGCAATCAGTTCATTCATTTGAGATATGCCGGAGACAGGTCTGTTTGAGACGTCGCAATATAAAGACTGCGATGCTATAAGTCAAACAATTTCACCGCGTTTTGTCCCTCCCGGCTTCTTTTATTTATCGATTTTCAGCACTGCCATGAAGCGCCCGAGATCCTGGAAATCTTCCAGGTTCCAGATGGCTGACTTTACGCGATCACAGCCTTCGGCACTCAGGAGACCAGAGCTC
The DNA here is from genome assembly GCA_029262055.1 of Candidatus Zhuqueibacterota bacterium. Taxonomy (GTDB): domain Bacteria; phylum Zhuqueibacterota; class Zhuqueibacteria; order Oceanimicrobiales; family Oceanimicrobiaceae; genus JAJDAD01. Next base: position 150,339 of record JAJDAD010000034.1, on the reverse strand, counting down.
AGGCTTCTGAATTTGTTGTCCAAATCCTCTTCAGTCATGGGCTCGCGTGGGTCACCTTTCGGGTAGTCCAACTGTGCCGAATGCTCCGCGCCGCTTTTCAGCCTGACACGAACCTTCGAGGGTTGTTTGGCAGGGAACATTTTCTCAAATTCCTCACTGGCCTCCCCCTTGATTTTTGCCAGAACACTCTGGATCTGAGGGTCAGGGATTCTCTCATCACTGAACTGGTCTGTCGTAATTTTGCGATCTACCACGGCAGCCGCAATACAATAGGGCAAACTGTGGTCTGCCGTTTCGCGTGAGGTGGGCCGGTATTTTTCAGCATCAAAAAGAATGTCGACCGCGCGCGCAATGGTTGTTACCGTGATCTCCTCGATGTCATCCGGATGGATGTCGTTTTCAGTGATCACTTTGAGCGTGGCTGAGATGTGCGAGTGGGTTAAGGCTTCACACGGGAATGCCTTCATCGAACAATCAAGAATCTTGTACGCGTCGCCGAGATTGCCCACCAGCTCGTTTTCATCCCACGCCGGACCGAGCGTCTGCATCAGTCCTTCTTTCCCCTCAAAAATCTGTTCCGTACCCGTGAACCCTTCCCTTGCCATCAGGGCGGCCATGACACCGCTCTGGCTCGCCATTGGGTCAACCGTATTTTTCATCATGGTCAACTGACCGGCGGTCACCGCACCCAGTGTGAGATTGTGGGAGCCGGAAATGCCGATTGCGTGTACCATCTGGTCTTCGGTCAGGTCCATCAAATAGCCGGCCACGATGGGCGAGACAAATTGCGTCAGGGTGGCGTGGTGCCACTTGCGTTCGCGCACGCCCGGCTTGGCGAACTCGCACAGGCGCATCTCGAACTCATAAGCGAGTACGATGGCGGTGATAATCTCCTTCGCGGATTTGCCCTCCCGCTCTCCTACCGCGAGGGCGACAGGAATGATGTCACTCGGATGGCTTGGATCCTCTTTCCAATAGATGTCATTAAAGTCAAGTGCACGCACCATTAGGCTGTTCAGGAATGTCGCGTTGTACGCGGGCATCTTGTCTGACGAGCCAATGACGGTGGCCTCGGCCTTCCCGCCCATGTCCGCATAGATTTTCTTGATAATTCCGACATCATGCGTTGAGTAACCGCCATAAGCACAACCAATTGAATCATAAAGATAGCGTTTGACTTCGTGCACGACTTCTGCCGGCAGATCATCATATTTCAGGCCTAATGAGAAGCGTGCTATTTGCCTTGCAATGGAATCCATGATGCTCCTACGATTACGTTTTAGGGGACTGTGGACATCTACCAAATCAGGAAGAGTCCGTTGCCGATATTAGAGATTTCGGCTGACTTCTTTTGCAACATCAAGCGTGGACGAATTGCCGCCCATGTCGTAAGTCTTCACCTCTCCTGCCTGGATCACGTGGGCGATGGCCTCTTCCAGCCTGCCACCCATGTCCAGCTCTCCAAGCCAGTCCAACATCAACTTGACGGTCAACAGCATGGCCATTGGGTTCACTTTGTTTTGTCCGGCATACTTCGGCGCGGACCCATGCGTGGGCTCAAAAACTGCGTAATTATCACCGATGTTGCCACTGGAAGCGAAGCCGAGGCCACCCACCAGTTGTGCACAAAGGTCCGACACGATATCGCCGAACATGTTGGTGGCGACCAGTACACCGTAATCCTGTGGGTTCTTGACCAACCACATGCACATGGCGTCTATGTTGGTTTCCCATAGATCGATGCCAGGGTATTTGGCGGCAACCTTACGTGCGGTGCGCAGGACAAGACCGCCAGTCTCACGTAGTACATTGGGCTTTTCAACGATAGTGACAGTCTTGTAGCCGTGTTTTTTCGCGTACTCAAAAGCCTGCCTCACGATCGATTCTGAAGCTTTGATGGTATTGATGCGCAAGGTGATCGCCATTTCATCTGTGGGCGTGGCAGCGAAGCGCTTCATCTTCGGCTGATGCTTAACCAGAACATCCACGACCTCGTCCGGGACGGGATGGAATTCGATGCCGACATACATGTCTTCAGTGTTCTCACGAAAGACGACCAGGTCAATGTCATCCTTGTAGTTAAGCGGGTTACCGGCAAACGCCTTGCACGGACGCAAGTTCGTGTGCAGGTTGAATTCCTGCCGCAAGCGCACGATTGGACTTGAGTAAGTCAAGCCTTTACACTGCAGCTCCGGGACCAGTTGCGACTGTGCCTCTTCCTTGGGCAGCGACGTGATAGCGCCGAAAAGACAAGCATCAGTCCGTTTCAGCAAGTCGATGGTTCTATCCGGTAGCGGGTTTCCTTCCGTTTTCCAGAATTCCCATCCGATGTCTCCGTGCTCATAATCAGCGTCGAGTTTCAGTGCGTCCAAAACGACCCGGGCCGCATTCATTACATCGACACCAACCCCGTCACCGGGCAACCACGCGATTTTGTATTTTGCCATCGTATGTTATCCTATCTTTGTCGTTAAAGTGCCTTGTTTACTTATATGCGGACCAGATCGAAGTCGATAAAGTCTGCGTGGTGTAAGATGATTGCTTCGGGTGACCTGGGGAAATGGTCACCCTCCTTTGAATGTACTGCGACAATGTGCATGACTTCTTCAGGGATGTTGTATTTAAAACACAAGCCAACGCCACTGAACGGGTGGCGCAGATACTTGCCGTGCTTACTCTTCACGACCTTCCCGTCCTCTTTGTCGTATTCATAAAGCTTGCCGACATCCGCCAGCATTGCGCCTGCCACAAGGTAGTCGCGGTTAACCGGTGTCTTGCGCTCATGGTAGGCTTCGGTGAGAACGTCGTCGCAGGCAACGCACATTTTACAAACAGTGCGAACATGCTCTAAGTAGGTGATTTTGACATTATCCGCCAGTAGAGTAAACGGAATATTCAGCAGCTCTTCCACCGTCCAATTGCGGTAATTGGTCGCCTCCTCCCAGATCGCAATTGTGTTTTCCCGCAGCTCTTCATCTTTAATCAGATTAAACTCGGGAATGACTTCCAGCAAAGTTTTTTTATCCATTATCTTGCATCCTCCTGTCTTCAGGTCCGTCGTATTCATGGTCTTTTGGGTGAATCGCACGCATGGGCCGGTGCCGGTTTTGCTCTTCGTACACATGCGCCACCAGGCCCGGCAGGCGCGCAATCATGAAAAATGCGTTGGCCAGCTTTGGAGAAAACTCTAACTCACAGAGCACCGCAGCGATGGCGCCGTCAACGTTGATGGGTAGCTTCTTACCTGATTGTTTTTCCAGCTCACTTTCGATCGCCTGCGCGATCTCGAGGTAGTGCGTCCCTATATTGAGCTCATCAGCTAATGTGAACAGACGCTCGGTGCGGGGATCTTTCGTGTGCAACCGGTGGCCGAAACCCGATATTCTGCGGCGAATCTGCTTATATTCGCCCACCAGCTCTTCTGCGGCTACGCCTATTTCCAACTGTCGTGCTTTGATCTTGTCCTGTACTTGCAGCAAGGCCCCCATGCAATCCTCAATGGCGCCGCCGTGGTACTTTGAGATTGCCAGGATGCCGCTGGCGACAGCCGCATTGAGCGGCGAACCTGTTGATGCCACGGTCATGGCGGCCAGCGCCGACGGCGGCGTCGCACCGTGGTCAATGGAGGAGACCAGAATCGCGTCGATGATCCTACCGGCATTCTCTGTTGGCAACTCACCTTTCAGCGCGAGGTAGACGGCCTGGCCAAAAGTCGTACGTCCCATCAGTTCATCTATCCTGTAACCGCGCAACCGAACCTCGTTCGGTCCAATCTTGGACACGGCAGTTTTCCAATGCAAACTCTTGTCAGTCATGTTTTCAACTTCCTTAAAACCTCTTGTGTTACTGTTGGAATATCATCAAAATTGTCAACAATATGTGCACCCACCTCTTTCAGTCGCTTCACTTTGCTCTCGTGTGTGCCGCGGTTGCCTTCCACGATGGCGCCGGCATGTGAAAACCTGGTGCCGGACTTCGCGGCCTTACCGCCGATGAACGCAATGAGCGGTTTGGTGAAGATGCCTTGCTCGATCAGGTCCGCCACTTGTTCTTCCTGTGTGGTGCCGATCTCGCCGAACATGACCACCGCCCTGGTGGCGTCATCCTCCTGAAAGAGCCTGATCACTTCGGGATGTGGCGTCCCGACGATGGCGTCACCCCCGACGTGGACAATGGAACTGAGACCGACTCCACTTTTGCTTAAGTAGTAAGAGATAGAGGACGTAATGCCGCCGCTGCGCGAGGTAACGCCAACGTCGCCCGGCTTGAACCAGGCGCGGGCGGTCTCAGCCCTGCCGCCAATCATGCCCAACACACCTTTGCCGACGGATAGCAAACCCAAAGTGTTCGGGCCGACAAATTTGGCGCCATTCAGCCGGGCTGCACTCGCAATTTCGAGAACATCGTAAATAGGCACGCGGTCCGGCACGATGACCAGCAGTTTGATACCGGCATCGATGGCCTCAAGAGCAGCATTCTTAACCAGTGGCGCCGGAACAAATATCACGGAAGTGTTCAGTTCCGGTGCGGCTTCCACGGCCTGCTCTACCGTGTCATAGACCGGCACGTCCAGGACGGTCTGGTTGCCCTTTCCCGGTGTGACCCCTGCGACCACTTTGGTGCCATATTCCATCATGAGCTTGGCGCGTGTGTATCCTTCGCGGCCCGTGATGCCCTGCACGAGCACTCTGGTATCATCGTCGATTAGGATTGACATCAGGTCGCCTCCTCCAGGTATTCGTCCAAACCTGCGATGGGCAAGTCGATGTACGCGCCACGCTTGCCATGATAAATGCACTCCATCTCACAGGCAAGACACTCGATGCATTTGCCTGCCTTCGCTTCCTCGGCGCTGATTGCCAGAACCGGCAAACCGTCATCGTCGAGACGCAAAATCTCAGGAATACAGCTCTCAACACAAGCCTTGTGGTCACAGTCAGCGCACACGCCGTGGTCAAACGTGATGGAGCCGGTTATAGACTCGAACCGGTACGGTTTATCAAATTCCGGTTTGCTGAAGCCTTGTCCCGCAGCCTGCGACCCGTCAAACTCCTTCACCAGCTGCGTCAGCCGCTCAGCGCAAAAGTGAGCGGAGTCATCTTTTTTGTAGCCTTCCACCGGCACCGGCAGATGCTCGGTACACTTTTCCAGAATATCGATGGCTTTGTCTTCCGAGTTGCCGCCCAGGCGGATGACTGCGGGGATAGACAGGTTTTCCTCAATAAACGCCTTTGCGAGGCCCCGCGCCGAGTGGAACTGTTCCTGGCTCGCAACTCCGGAGCCGGAGCCGAAATAAGCATCGATGTTCTTTTGTGCCAAAATGATGCGAGCCGCCCGGTAGACTTTCGATGCAGCCGGATTGCCGCTGGTGTCGGTGAAGTTGGCCAGCTTGAATCCTTGCGCGTGCAAGGCGTCCATGGACATCATGGAGCCGCCACCACCCGCACCGTGGAACCCAACGAAGCCCTGTCCGGCCTCAAACCCTTGTTCCATTTGGATAAAATAGAAGGTACCGCGGTAGTCGTCTTTTTCAACGTCGTAGGCAATCTTGTCCAGCCGTGAAGGCGGACGGTTCAACTCTCGGGCAATCTCTATGCCGAGATCCGGGTGCCTGAACACAGCATAATCGTCAACCGTAATCCGGCAATCCGCGGCCAGCACATCACCTGCGCCGGTGAGGACCAGCGGGTTGATCTCTGCGGAACGAGCTTCGTACTTGCGGGCGGCCTGCCAAAGCTTCACCAGGACATTGGCCAGCTGCATCTGAAGCTTGCCGCCGATGCCGGTGCGCCGGATCAAGTTGCGCGCCTGGTAATCGCGCAGACCCGTTCCGATATCGATGGTGGCCTTTGCAACTTTATCCGGATGCTCCTCCGCGATCTCCTCAATGCCGGAACCACCGATGGAACTAAAGATCATGACCGGCGCCTTGGCAGAGTCGTCGATGATAATGCCGGCATAGAATTCGCGCTGGATGTCGATGACTTCTTCGACCAGAACCTGCTCTATTGCGAAATCATTCAACTTCAGACCGAGGATACTCGCGGCCCGTGTTTTTGCTTCGGTCTCATCTTCAGCGAATTGAATCGCACCGAGCGCGGCCCGGGATGTAAGCCAAACCTGCCCCTTCACAACTGTGCGCCCACCCACTTTTTTGGCCGCCTGCGCGGCTTCCTCGGGCGTCGACGCAAGAAAGCCCATCGGCGTCTTCACTTTGAATTGCCGCAGGATTTCTTTGCCTTGATATTCGTGTAATCTCGCCATCTCAGGCCACCACCCTTCGCGGGGCCACGAGGTAATCTCTTGCAGCTTTCATGGATGTCGGTATCTCTGTGGCAGTCAGCCACTTTAAGTGAAAAATCTCGGCAAAGCGGCTGGCCACGACTTCCTCTACTTCCAGATGGTCCGGCTCCCGGCCCAGAAGCTGAGCGAGTGAAGTCACAGGCTTGTCGCTTATGCCGCACGGAACAATATTATTAAAATAGCTTAAATCAGTGTTCACGTTGAACGCGAAGCCGTGCATGGTAACCCAACGGCTTACTTTTACTCCGATTGCTGCTATCTTGGCGCCATCGATCCAGACCCCTGTCATGCCTTCTTCCCTGCCGGCCGCGATGCCATAATCGGACAAGGTCAAAATCAGCACTTCCTCCAGCGCACGCAAATATTTATGCAAATCAAGGAAATGATTGTGCAAATCAAGAATCGGATATCCCACTATCTGCCCCGGCCCGTGGTAGGTGATATCCCCGCCACGGTCAATACGGTATACGGTGATTCCTCTTCTCTGCAGGCTCAGTTCATCCGCGACCAGGTGGTCTTCCCGCCCGGTCTTGCCGAGCGTGTACGTGTGCGGATGTTCCGTCATAATCAGAGTGTCCGGAACGTTTCCGGCAATCCGGTCCGCAATGATCGATTTCTGCAAATCCCAGGCGGACTGGTAGTCGAGCAAGCCGGTTGTCAAAAGCGTAGCGTTCTGCAAATCCTCAGCCCTTTGAGCCCTAAAATGAGTTTGGCCGAACAGTAACTCGCACTACGATTAAATGTGTATTGCCTCACCCAACGCGTCGCCCGCAGCCTCCATGACGGCTTCCGAAAGCGTCGGATGCGCATGCACGGTTTTGAGAACCTCGGTGTAAGTCGTTTCCAGAGATCTGGCAAGGCCGAGCTCTGCAATCATGTCCGTTGCTTCGACGCCGATGATGTGGGCACCAAGCAACTCCCCGTATTTCTCCTCAAAAATCAACTTTACCATACCTTCGGTCTCGCCGATGGCGATAGATTTGCCGTTCGCCTGGAACGGGAACTTGCCGACTTTCACGCTGTAACCGGCCTCGATGGCTTTCTGTTCGGTTAAGCCTACGCTGGCTACTTGTGGCTGGCAATAGGTACACCCGGGGATGTTGGCATAGTCGACCGGCACGGCGTCATGACCTGCCAACTTTTCCACCATGAAAATGGCTTCGGCAGAGGCGACATGCGCCAATAGCGGCGGTCCGATCACATCACCGATGGCAAAGACACCGGGGACGTTGGTTTGGTAATTCTCGTCTACTTTGATGAAAGTCTTCTCAATTTTTACACCGACCTTCTCCAATCCAACATTCTCGACCATGCCACCGAATCCAACGGCCATCAGCGCCAGGTCACCGGTCAGCGTCTTGCTGCCGGACTTGGTTGACACGTCAACCGTCACGCCCTTGGCGCTGCTCTTGATGCTCTCGACCCTGGTCTCCGTCAGGATCGCCATCTTTTTCTTCTTGAAACTGCGCTGCAGAGTGGTAGCAATTTCTTTATCCTCAAACGGCAGGATGTGAGACAGCATTTCTACAATCGAGCATTTCACCCCAAAGGCATTGTAAAAATACGCAAACTCCACGCCGATAGGGCCGCCCCCAATAATAATGATAGATTTCGGAAGCTTGTCGAGAACAAGCGCTTCTCTGCTGGAGATGATCTTCTTGCCGTCGATGGTGACACCCGGCAGAGAACGCGTGAAACCACCCGTGGCCACGACAATATTGCGCGCCTGAATACTCTCTGTCTTGCCGTCATTGACGACTGTGATCTGTCCATCACCGGCAAGAGAGCCGTGTCCGGAGATGTGCGTCACCTTGTTCTTCTTTAGAAGAAACGAGACGCCCTTGCTGAGTTTATCCGCAGTGGCTCTACTGCGTTTGATAATCTTGCTCGCATCGAAATTCACTGCCCCAACCTGTATGCCGTACTCGTCAGCCTGCTGCACCAGGTGATACACCTCGGCGCTGCGCAGTAAGGCCTTGCTTGGGATACAGCCCCAGTTCAGGCAAAGGCCACCAAGGCGGTCCTTCTCGATCACGCACGTCTTCATGCCCAATTGCGAAGCCCGGATTGCTGCTACATACCCACCGGGTCCACCCCCAATTACAGCGAGGTCGAAACTGTCAGTCTTGGCGGCCATTTAGTATATGTCCTATGATTTGATTGCCATGCGCACGTGAGTTTTCGATGAAGACTTTGCTGCCTTCGGATCCGACGGTGACCACGCCGGCAACGTAGATCCCGCGCACATTAGTTTCAAGTGTCTCCGGATCGTGCTTAGGCGTGTGCCTTTCTCCAATCACAACTCCCATCTGCTGCAGGAAATCCGTGTCCGGGTGGTAGCCCGTCATGGCAAACACAAAATCGTTTTCCAGCACCTGTTCTCCGTCACTGTCCGCCACAACAATACTCCCGGGTCTAATCTCTTTCACCGTTGCGTTGAAGATGGCTTTGATTTTTCCTTCCTTGACGCGGTTTTCAATATCCGGGCGGATCCAGTATTTTACCGATTTCCCGAAGGTCTCTCCCCGATGAATCAAAGTCACGTCCACGCTGTTCTTATAAAGGTCCAGCGCAAATTCAACAGCAGAATTCTTCCCCCCGATAATGGCTACCTTCTTTTTGTAAAAACTATGCGGCTCCGTGTAATAGTGACTCACTTTGTCGAGATCTTCCCCGGGAATTCCCAGCAGATTAGGCCGGTCATACTGTCCGGTAGCAATCACTACATTCTTTGCCACCAAGTTCGGCCGGTCTTCCACATTGATGACGAAGCGAGGATGGTCCCCTGCGACGGCCAAAACATTGTGGAACAGCTTGATGTTCAACCCGTAGTGCTCGCTAACCAACCGGTAATACTTGAGCAAGTCGGTCCGAGTGGGTTTCTCGTCGGAAATGATGAGGGGTACTCTCCCAATTTCCAGTAAATCAGCAGTTGAAAAGAAGATAAGATTCGGCGGAAAATTGAAAATAGCATTGACCAGACAGCCTTTGTCCAACAGCACGTATTGCAGGCCGTTTTCATGAGCAGCTATGGCGCAGGCCAATCCACTGGGACCCGCGCCGATGATGACGAGGTCGTTAACTTCCTCCTGAGATGCCAACTGAATGCCAGAACCTTTCCATTTTGCCCCGGATACGCCTGTTGTGTCCGAGGCTAATGCATAATGTCGCGCGGGTCGGTGATGACTCCACGGATTGCGGTTGCGGCCGCGACGGCCGGGCTGACCAGGTAGACCTGTGCCGATGTATCTCCGTTGCGCCCTACAAAATTCCGATTTGTGGTAAAGACACCGACTTCATCCTTTGCCATCACTCCCATGTGCGCGCCGAAACATGCGCCACAGGTCGGCGGCCCAACAGAAGCGCCGGCTTCATGAAAGACTTCGGCAAGTCCTTCTGTCAGCATTTCGTGGTATATTTGCTCGGTTGCAGGGACTACAACCATGCGAGTTGTCTTGTTGACTTTTTGACCTTTGAGTATACTGGCTGCGATGCGCAGGTCCTCGATCTTACCATTAGTGCACGACCCGATGTAAACCTGGTCGACCGGCACAGGGTCAACCTCTGACACGGAAACGACATTACCCGGCAGATTTGGTTTGGCCACCATGGGCTGCAAATCACTGATGTCGTAATTCAATTCCTGATAATACGTTGCATCCGCATCCGGCTCAAAAAAGTCCCACTCGTCGGCGGGCTTTTTGGCCCGGCCGGTCAGATACTCCCGGACCGTGTCATCCGGGATGACGACGCCGTTCTTGCCGCCGCACTCGATTGTCATGTTGGCAAAAACAAAACGGTCATACATGGGCATGGCGGAGATGGTTGGTCCGCCGAACTCCAGCGCGCGGTAGGTGCCGCCTTCCAAACCCAAATCGCGGCAAACAAGCAGCATCATATCTTTTGCGGAAACCCATTCCTGCAGTTTCCCGGTGAAGCGGATTTTGATAGACTCAGGCACGCGCAGCCAACTTTCTCCCAGAATCCATGCCGCCGCCATATCCGTGCTGCCGACGCCAGTAGCAAAACACCCCAGTCCGCCATAGGTAGTACTGTGGGAATCAGCGCCAAACACGACATCACCGGGATGAATCAAACCTTGTTCCGGCAAGAGCTGGTGGGAAATCCCGGAGCGCCCTACTTCGTAGTAGTACTCTATGTCCTGTTGCGCGGCAAAATTGCGCATCATCTTCGAAAATTCCGCGGACTTGATGTCCTTTGCGGGTACCAGGTGGTCGTGCACCAACGGTACTTTCTCACGGTCGAAAACCCGGCTGCCGCCCATTTCCTCAAACACCTTTATTGTCAGGGGCGACGAAATATCTGTCGCCATCGCGATATCAATTTTGCAAATCACCAAATCTCCTGGCTTGACTTCGCTTATGCCTGCCCGATTTGCCAGAATTTTTTCAGTTAATGTCATGCCCATTGTGATTCCTCTTCCGCGAATTCTTTCGCTGGTTAAGACCGCACCATTATAAAGAACGAGGCCTTAAATTTCAAGCGGTATTTTGAAATAAATGTTCCTGAAAACTACTTGTCATTCGTGCCTGAAAAGCCACGAACTGAGGATGAAAAAACGGGGATTGAGTTTTAGGACGCGTGCCTACCGCTCAAACCACGTCCATAGAGAATAAAATTGAAGGAATCTTGAATGGAAAGGGTGCGGCTGGCGCGGGCAGGACTCTGTGTCGTGGTAGTGCAGCGGCTGCCGGGGTCTTCACCTGTCGGCAACCTGCCGTAAGGTCCTCCCTTCTGTTACATCGTTGACTACCCGTACTGCGACCGGATTGCCAATCCACTTGTTTGCCATTTCCAGCAAACCGGCCTGGTGCACCGCTTTTGACAGGTAGTCATCCATGCCGTGGCTCAGGCACTGTTCACGATACTCGGCTATGGTCTGTGACGTCCACGCGACAATGGGAACCGGGCTTTTGCCTGAAGTTCGCTCAAACTCCCTAATCTCCTGTGTCGCTTCCAGACCATCCATGACAGGCATGCAGACATCCATCAGGACCAAGTCATAGGTTCGGTCGCGCGCCAGTCCGACAGCCTTCTTACCGTTCTCTGCCAGATCCACGGAATATCCTTCTTTTTCCAAAACCTTACAGGCAATTTTCTGGCTCACCGGACTGTCTTCCGCGACGAGGATCAAGCCGGCCTGAGACGCTGTGTTCTTTTTGTCACTCCTACCCGCCGCAACTATCTTTGGTGCTTTCGGTTTAGCGCTGAGATCTTTGATACAATCGAGCAGCTTCGCCTGCTTAACCGGTTTGATTAAGCAATCCGAGATAGCAACTCCCTCTAATTCCTCCCGGCTTGCCGAATCACCCGGGCAGAGCATGATGATTCGCAAAGCGGAGTAGCTTTCATCTGCTCGGATTTTCTTCGCAAGCTCGATACCATCCATTGCGGGCATGTCATGATCCAAGAAAGCGACGTTAACCTGTGGTGATGACTTCTTCAAAACAGAAAGAGCGCTTTGGATGCTTGTTCCCTGATACACTTTGAATTCTTGCCTGTTCAGGGTCCTGGCAAGAATGAGACGATTCGTGTCATTCGCGCTAACAACCAGGGCTGTTCGTTCCAGCGGCTCCAATGCCTTTGACTCCTGGCCGTGCACGGCAGGGAGAATCAGGTTAAAATGAAATGTGCTTCCCTTTTCCGGTTGGCTTTCCACCCACATTTCGCCGCCCATTAGCCCAACCAGCCGCTTGGAAATACTTAAACCCAGCCCGGTCCCGCCGAATCTGCGATTCATCGAGCTGTCAGCTTGAGAGAACTTGTCGAAGATTTTCTGAAGATTCTCGGTCGAAATCCCTATGCCTGTATCGCGTACTGAAAAGTGCAGATCCAGTTCAGCGTCAGGTCGGGCTGGACCGACCACCGTCTGATTTATCTTAACTTCGAGGGCAACCTCACCCGTGTCGGTGAATTTGATCGCGTTGTTGGCAAGATTCAATAGTATCTGCCGTATCCTGGTCGAGTCCCCAACAACCTTATCAGGAATGTCAGAGGCGACATCGGAAAGCAGTCTTAAGTTCTTCTTTTCAGCTCCGACCGCGAGAATCTTGACCACCTCGGTCACGAGATCAGCCACACTGAAATCCACATCCTCCAACTCTATCTGACCAGCTTCAATTTTTGAAAAATCCAGGATATCGTTGATGAGGTTGAGCAGACCCTCTGAAGCAGATGCGACAACGTCGACGTTCTCTCTTTGTTCCTGAGTCAAGTCCGTTTCCAGGGTGAGGTCCGTCATGCCGATGATCGCGTTCATTGGCGTGCGGATTTCATGGCTCATATTGGCCAGAAATTCACTCTTGGCTTTGCTGCTGGACTCCGCCTGATCTTTGGCCGCCTGCAATTCTTCTTCTATTCGTTTCCTGTCGGCAATCTCGTCCTGTAGTTCGCTATTCAGCTGAGCGAGCGCCGCTGTTCTCGCTTCCACCCTGCGTTGCAAGCTGCTGTTGGCCTCTTCAATACCGTGGTAGAGCCGGGCATTTTCCACCGCCAGGGAGGTAGTCATCAGGGCGATGTTCAGGACATCCAGAGTCTCACTGTCGATATGTTTTTTCGCAACTGACAATTGCCCCACAAACATCCCGAACGTATCATTGTCAGCCGCCAGGGCATGCAGGACAATCTCATGACCCGTATCCAGATGCAGTGGCTTGGTCACCACCGGAGCATTCTGGCCCAGAGCCCAGGCAAACATACCCTGCTCGATTTGTTTGTCAATTTCCTTTTGCAGATCTTCTTTCAGGAAAGCAGGATAAAAGTGCTGCGGGATGAACTCGACAGATTCTTCATCATAAAGAAAAAAGGTCACACTCTTAAAATTGATCAGGTGCAGTATTTCGTCTCTGCTCTCTTCCAAAATTCGAGACAGGTCATACTTGTTACCGATTTTACTCTGAAATCTGGCAATACTCTTTATGGATTCAAGGGCGGCAAGCACCTTCTGGTTGACCTTTTCCAGGTGTGCCACTCTCTTTTCAAGATATTTTATTTTAGAATCGCCCATGCCATAAGGATTCTTTTGGTAAAAAACTCAGCTCAGTTCAGGAAGAAAGCGGTTGTTTCTTCGAATTGCTCATGTAGTTTTAGGACTGCTGGGTTTAAGGCACTGCTTTTGAGTCCGGTTGCCTTCCATGCCTCCTTATCGAGCGCTGGAACACGGAAGTTGCCGCTTGTCCCCATTTCGCATGAATGCACGATGACGTCTGCAACGTGTACAATCGATGCCAGTTTCGCGTGCTCGTTCGCTTGCGAAGGGCAATGGTGGAAAGCGATGGCGGCGGCGAGCGAAGCCGGGAGATTCCAGGTCCGCACCAGCTCGGACCCGACATCAGCGTGTGTGAAACCGAAAACCTCTCTTTCGATTTCCTCGGGTGCTCTGCCTTCCTCCCGGGCAATTTCGTAGATCCGCAGACATTTTTCCGGATAACGTTCCAACAAGAGCAGACGCCCGAGGTCGTGTAGGAATCCGGCGACAAATGCGCTTTCGCAGGCGCGATTGCCCTGATAGACCGACAACACCCTGCAGGCAATCCCGCTGGCAATGCAATGCTCCCAGAATTTTTTCATGGTCAGCATGCTGTTATCTTCAAACTCTCCGAAGGTGGATCGCACCGATATTGCCAGGACAAGGTCCTTGAGTTGCTTGAAACCAATAATGGACACCGCCCTGGTCACCGTTTCTATGCGCCCTCGAAATCCGTAAAACGCCGAGTTCGCCAACTGGAGTAACTTGGAAGTCAGGGCCGGGTCATTCTCAATCACCTGACCCACCTGCACTGCAGAACTTTCCGGGTCTTCTATCAACTCGCCCACTTTGATGAACACAGTGGGTAAACTGGATATACTCTTGACACTACGAACAAGGGTTTTCACATCGTCCATCTTGTTGTCCTACTCCGCACCTGCACGCGCAAGCGCAAGGCGATATAGTTCCTGAATCACGGGATCCTCACAGTCTGTCATTTTAAACAAATCCTGCACTCGTGCCTCTATCATTGACCCCTGCTTAGCCTCGGTTTCTTCCTCGTCTTTGACGTCACCAGGCAACGCCGTATCCCTTGCACTGAAATCAACGATCTGGACCTCGGTGACACCCCAGGCCTTGAGCGCCTTGACGTGCTTTTCCGTTATCGCACTGCCGGCATCGAACAGTACTTTGCCCTGTAAGTTCCGGACAGGTTCATCCAGCTCCATCCCCAGCTGCAAATCGTTGATCTTGATGCCAGTCATTCTTTTTTGCTTATCTCCACAACACGGGAAAAGTCGCAACCGCCAACCGCCTCACTGTGGCATTGCGGCTCCTGTTCCCGGTCAACAGAACAGTATTAATTGGAAATTGCTTGGCGTATAGCCAGAAGAGTTTTCGTGAAAATGCCAGGACTCGCTCACACTATGTACTCACGAGAAATATGCACACGGTGCGGCACAGCACTTCATTGAATCTGACTGGCCTGATTCTCTTAATGATACATCGTGTAAAAGCCCGCCGAACTTCCTAAAATGTCGTTTTCTTCAAATCCTGAAAATAGGGGAGTCGAACCGTGCGGGAAAAGAGTGCGGGGCAAAAGGGAGGGCCAGGCCGTGTCAAGCAAATCGTCTTGCGTTGCGCTCTCGCGCTTTGGCCGCTTCTGCTTCGCGGTTGCGGGACGGAGCGTTTGTTACCAGGGAGTTTAGAAGATGACTCGCAATCTCGGCAACGTCGAGCACGGCTTGCTCGAAAACAGCCTCGTTGGCTCTGGACGGTTTCGTGAAACCGCTCAGCTTGCGTACAAATTGCACGGATGCCGCCCGGATTTCGTCATCAGTGGCGGGTGGCTCGAAGTTAAACAGCGTCTTTATGTTGCGGCACATTTTTGTCCTCGCGTTAGCTTAGCGTGCTTGTTTACGAGACTTACTCCAGTAGATGACGGCTCCCACCACGACGAACATCAGGAATCCGCCGACAACTTTTGTTTCGTAAAGCAGAACGTTTCCCACATCCGCTGATGGTATCAGAGAAAAAACCATGGCGGCGACGGCCGTCGCGAATCCGCAAACGCCCAGCAAATATGCCAGAGCATGGCTCTTCGGAACAGTCACAACGTTGGAGTCGCTTGTTCCGCGCATTCTCAGCACGATATACGCCAAAAATATGTAGACATACGGAATGAAATAGACCAACAATGTCGTGTCGATGAGAATTAGGTAGGCCTCTTCGACAGTTGAACCAATGAAACTCATAATGATGAAAAGAGTCGCGATCAATCCCTGCACCACGACTGCGACATAAGGCGTCCCGTACTTCGGGTGAATTTTCCCGAACTTTTCCGGCAGATACTTGTCCACGCCTGCCACAAACGGTATGCGCGCTGCTCCTGTAAACCACGCCATCAAGCCACCCATTCCGCCAAGCGTGATGAACAAAGCTATGATGTTTGACGCCCAGCCGAAACCAACCTTGTGCGCCACGCTGGCAATCCCCTGCAGGATACCGGCGACGATACTGATTTCACTTGCGGGCAGCGCCACCAGAAGCGCAAACGTGCCTATGACATAAATCACCGCGATCACTACACCAGACAATATCACGGCCCTGGGGATGGTGCGTTGCGCGTCTTTCACCTCTCCAGCCAGCACCGAAGCCAGTTCCAGCCCGGCAAAGCCAAAGCACATCGACGCCCAAAATGATAGCTTGTCTCCGGTCAAAATGCCTGCAAAGAACGAATCCGCCGGCATTGGATTTGCCAAACCGAAACGAAACAACGCAATGCAGCCGAACACGATGAGAGCTGCACCGGCCATCCAGGTGCCCACGCCACCCAGATTGTGGACCCACCTGCCAAGCCTTAAACCCAACACGTTAAAAATCATCACTGCCCACAACATGGCCAGCGAAAAGCAAACCACGTAGATTTTGTTTTCGCCCACGGCCTGATACCCGCTGCCGGCAACGAACACCGAGATACCTGCAACATAGACCAGTAGATTCGGGAAATAAACCAGATTGTTGGTCCAGTAACACCAGCCGGACATGAATCCGTGAAAATCCCCAAAAGCAGTCTTGGTCCAGAGGTAAACGCCGCCCTCGCCCGGAAGCCGACGGGTCAACTCGATGACGGCAAACGCCTGGGGCAGAAAAAAAAGCCCGAGCGCCGCAAACCACAAAACCATCGAAGAGTTTCCGCCTGCCGCGGCAAGCGAAATCCAGCGCAATCCCACGATTGCGGTAACGTTAAGCAAAACGATGTCACGCAGGCCAAGTGTCTTGAGCAGTTTCATTGATTTTCCCGTTGTGTATTGAATTAGCTAAATGCGCCGAGTTGTCCACTGTGACAAGTCAGTCAATATAATGCTTTTTTTGAAAAGTACAGCGGGGTACGATTTAGAACAAGCCTGAATCAGCAAAACTATAGTACTTTGAATTTGCCACAATAATATGGTCCAGCACATTTACGCCGACCATTTCACAAGCTTGCTTGAGATGGCTGGTTACGCGCTTGTCCTCATTGCTCGGTGCAGGGTCCCCCGAGGGATGATTATGGACAAAAACCACGGAAGCCGCTGCCTGATTGATTGCCTCTTTTATGATCTCACGCGGGCTGACGATGCTCTCAGTCAAACTGCCTGCAAACATGACTTTGTCGGCGATGACCGCGTTGCGGCTGGTAAGCAGCAGAATCCTGAAAACTTCGTGGTTCAAATTCTGTAGATGTGGGCTGACAAGTTTGAAAACATCTTCGCTGCTCTCTACTTTACTTTGGGGTGCAGCTTCCTCAAGAAATAAGCGTTTCCCCAGTTCGATTGCAGCCTTTATTTGCGCTGCTTTGGCCGGTCCGACGCCAGCCACTTCGCACAGTTCCGCCACTGATCGCGAGTCCAGGCCACGAAATCCGCCGAAATCGTTTATGATGTGACGTGCAAGATCGATTGCGGTGGTCTCATGATTTCCGACTCTTAGCAAAATCGCCAGAATCTCGGCATCCGACAGGCCGGCAGCGCCAAATTTGATCAGGCGTTCGCGTGGGCGTTCGCTTTCGGGCCAGTCGGGAATTTTCGGTGTGTATCTTGCCAAGTTAATACCCGCCGACACAGCAGAAGTCGGGATTAGTGAGCCTGACGATCATCGCAAGATGCCCTCCTTCATCTACCTGAATAATTCATGAACTTGCAGAGAATCAAGGTTAATCTCCTTGAGAGCAATAACATATAAAAGCGTGCAATTCGGATTAGTTCTTAACCACGAAGCACACGAAGTTCACGAAGGAAGAAAAAGAGATTTGAAATCTTGTGCACCATGGCACTGTAATCTTCATGGATCTAAGTACTTGAGGATGACCACTCCTCGGCGAATACAGGTTTTTTCTTCGTGCCCTTCGTGAACTTCGTGGTGAATAATTCATGAACTCGCGGGAAATCGGGGTTAATCTCTCTGGCACCATAAAGCCCAGTGACGTTCGATAAGCACAAACTTTGTCGGAGAAGATCCTTCCAGGATGATTAGGTGATTTATGAATTATGCAGGCTAACATGAACACACCGATCATCCTAACGCAAAAGCAGCATTTTCCGGGTTTGCACGGAATTCCCTGACTGCAAACGATATATGTACAGTCCGGAAGCGGCCGGTAGTCCGTCACTTCCAGTACCATCCCAGATAACCGAGTGCGTGCCGGCGGGCAAGCTGTCATTCAATAAACCGGCAACCTCACGGCCAAGAACATCAAATACAGTCAAAGACGTCTGGATTGCCTGCGAACCCGCCTTGTCTGACACCTCGAAATTAATGATCGTCGCAGGATTGAAGGGATTAGGGAAATTCTGATGCAGTGCGAATACCACCGGTCTGGTAACCGTCACCTGGATCATATTTGAGTATTCGAAGCTCCCGTCAGTGTCAATTTGTTTTAGCCGGTATTCCCGCAGTCCCGCGCTGAGATCGCGGTCGGCAAACTCGTACGCCTGCGGCACGCTGGTAGTCCCTTTCCCGCGGACAAACCCCAGGTTCTGCCACGCTTCCGCTTCTGCGAACCTGCGCTCGACTTCAAAGCCCAGGTTGTTGCTTTCTGTGGCAGTGTCCCAGGTTAGCAAAATTTCTTCATCGAGAACCTGACTGGAGAAACTCACCAGTTCTACCGGCACTGTGGCAAAATCTTCAGGAATCACGGTAAGTTGGAACGGATTCGCTTCAAAAGATGCAATATCGCTGCTGGTTGTACTCGGCAGATCCCGGGCAAGATAATAGCCCTTGTACCCGATTGTGAATGGCGTCGCCACACCATCTAGCATTGAAATGCCGGCGTCCGCGAAACTTCGACCATCGCCGGTATCGTCGCCATCGTTGCCCGAATCATCTTTGTAGTAGAATTCCCGCCGGCCGCCGACCGTTAGCTCTATCGGGAAAAGGCTGACAATCGTGCCTGCGGTTCCGCCCGTGTGAATCCAATTACCTGAGGGCAGCACGCTATCCACTTCACGCACGTGTTCGTCCGGCTGACCGTCGATCGCGAACCCCGGTTCCGGGTTGTTGGCGCTGACGAATTTCATACCGTTTGCGCTTGAGTTAAGATCCAGTGAGATCCGGCCGTCGGACACGGAGGCGCTGCCGATTTCAGGTATGCGAATGCTCAAAGAGCTGGAGTAGGGATAGAATACGGTCGGCATAATCGGCATGTCCACATTTAAGCTGCCAAAAAAGCCAAGTCGGATGTTCATGGTTGCTTTCACTTCGCGGATGACCCTGATCATACCATCGCGCGCCCTGACAAAGTCGCCGTCCTCAAACCGGAGAGCATCCTCAGTGACGTTTACATTGATGATGAGAGACGCCCCGGCCCTGAACTTAAGCCGGTCGAGAAGGTCCACGGCGCTGCCGCCACCCAGGGCAGTAACACTGATGTCCTCGGGCAAACCGTTGGCGCCGTGTTGCATATCATAAAAAATTGAAGCCACGCCATCCTCTCCGGGGCTCCCCGACGGAGCCGGGTTATATGTCACATAATCCGTGAGATTTGGATCCGGTAGCAGTTGATTGGAGGCGTACAGGTAGGCAAAAACCACCCCGCCGCTCAGTGGGTCCTTTACACCAATCTCGTAACGAACGAAATTGCGTGAGTCCAGGTCTGCAATCCAAGAGAAGTCGTTCTTGCTGCCTCCGTCTTTTGTCATGAAAACCAAATCGTCGTTTGCGTCCAGGCCCAACGTCTCGTCTCCGCCGGCATTGAAAAAACTCCCGCTGGC
Organism: Candidatus Zhuqueibacterota bacterium; assembly: GCA_029262055.1. GTDB lineage: Bacteria > Zhuqueibacterota > Zhuqueibacteria > Oceanimicrobiales > Oceanimicrobiaceae > JAJDAD01. The sequence continues at coordinate 130,797 of JAJDAD010000034.1, read as the reverse complement.
ATCCCTCTCATCAATTTGAAAAGGTATCTGCTGCCAGGTCTGACTTTCGGCCCGAAAAGCGTACAAGAACAACGCGGAGACCGGATGCTCTGCCAGGAAAGAAAAAGCGTCCCCGGAAACGACCACCGGCTCCAAGTTGCGGTCAAAGTTCTCAGCAAAGGCTTTTGATGCCAGCAACCCTAGCAAGAGTAATACAACAAGCCTCGGTGCAGGAAAACATCTAAGCATTCTCCTCCTCCTTTTGCCCCGAGCAGGTGTTGTAGCAGTAGGCGCAAAAGCCTATCGGGAAACTTATGTGGTTGTTAGTAACGCTATCTGATGAGCAACATTTTGCGCGACTCGAGCAAGTCGCCGGCTTGCAGACGGTAGATGTAAACACCAGAGCCGACTTGTCTGCCCTTGCTATCGCTGCCGTCCCAACGTACCTCGTAACTCCCCCGGGTTTGCGGTTCGTTTACCAGGGTCTTCAGTTCATACCCGAGCAGATTATAGATCTTCAGAATGACAGCGCCCTTGAAAGTACGATCGATCGAATAGCGGATTTCGGTAGATGGATTGAACGGATTCGGATGGTTCTGAAACAGGGTGAAAGATTTAGGCAATTCAGTGCCACCGGTCTCCCGGACAGACGTGACATCGCCGAAGCTCTGGTTGCTGGCAGCGGTAACGAGCTTGTTCGCTTCATACGACGCGATTTCTGCGCCAACCTGGCTGGAACGATTGCTATCCAAAAAGTAGCCACGATACCCCATGGTCAGCGGCAGGGCAATATTCCCAATAATGTCGATCCCGGTATCTCCGAAAGACTGGCCGTCGCCGGTATCATCCGAGCCGGGTGTCGGGTTGCTGTCTTCGTAATAGAGCAGACGCGTATCACCGACATTTGTGCCAAGCGGAAAGAGGTGAACCACCGTACCTTGTGGGCCATTCAGGTAGAACCAGTTGCCGCCAGGTAAGACATTATCTACGGTCCGATCAACTGGATCCGCAGTGCCATCGACAGTGAAACCCGGGACAGAATTGTTGGCGCTGACCAGGTTCATGCCCGACGCATTGCTGTTCAGATCCAGGGAGACTCGGCCACTATTCAAAGAAGTCAGAAGACCGGCAACCGTGGGAACCCTGACATCAAACTCCAGCGAGTATGGATAGTAGAACAATGGCGGGGAACTGAACGGGAGGGCGCCCAGGAAATTAATGGAAGCGTTGAGTTCTCGTATGATACGTATTTTACCGTCTATGATGCGGAGGGAATCATTTTCACTCGCAAGGAATTGGATGTCATCTTCATCTAGTGGCAAGCTGGAGCCAAGAAAGGGGATGGTCGCCCTGAACTTGAGGCGATCCATTATGTCTTGCCCGTTGCCACCGCCGGCCTGCGTGATAAGCAGGTCGTTCGGGAAACCATTTTCGCCATGTCCTATCTCGTAGAATTGGCTGCTGATCCGGTCCTGGCCCGGACTTGCGGGATTCGCCGAAGGTGACCACGAAATATAGTCTGCGAGATTCGGATCTGTTGTCAGTGAAGATGAGCGGTAAAGATAGACCCAGTTGGCCTCGCCTGCCGCCAAAGGGTTAGATACTTCTATTTGGTACCGGCCAAAGGTCTGTGAAGCGGGATCTTCGATCCAACTGTTTGCTGCGAGGTCTCCCCCGTCTTTTGCCATGAATGAAAGCTCGTCATCGGCGTCCAGAAGCCCGTCATCAGGCACGAAGTAGTCAGGCGCCCCGCCATCGATTGACCCTTTTTCATCTATTTGAAAAGGAATTTGTTGCCAGCCGGCGGCGCTATCATATTTGTACAGAAACAACTCCGCCAGCGGAACGCCGTCCAGTCCGCTGAGGTCCACTCCCATGACGATGACTGGCTCAAGGTCCCGGCTTAGATTAGCCTGCTGAGTGACAGCACTACCTGCTAACAGGTGTATTAAGGCGGTCACGGACAAGCTCACGCTTAGTATGCGCTTTTGCATTGACATCCCCTTTTCCGTGAAAGTTTAATCGAATGTGCCTGGACTGTGGAGAAACAAAATGAGTGGATTAACTGAAACTGCCGACGGCCTCTTCAACGCTTTCGTGAGTGTCGAACAGGGTCACTAGCTTCGTGATCATGAACAGGCTCTTTACTTTGTCAGTTACATTGGCGAGCTTCAGGTCGCCGCCCGAGGATTTCATAGTGGTGAGAGATCCCATGATGGCGCCCAGGCCGGAGCTATTCATCCACTTGACTTTCCCCAGGTCGATCACAACTTTCTGGACCTGGTTTTCCGCGAGTTCCTTGATCTTTTCATGGACAGCCTGTGTCTCCGGCCCGCCCATCAACTTGCCTTTCAGCGCAATAACTGCTACATCGCCCTCGCGGTGCTCGTTTATTTGCATAACGGAATCCTCCTAAAAATGACCAACTTACTCGCTATCATGGGGAAATTTTGAGCAAATGTAACATATTTTTGTTTGGTTGTCAATCTTTTTCTGGTAAAGGAAAACCCGTTTGCAGCCGATTCTAATAGTGTGTGCAAGCGACAATGATTGCACATAAAAGTAGTCAAAACAACATACGACCCATAAAGAATTTCATTTCTTTCCTCCCTCGTAAAAGCCGCTACCCATTTGGGTGGCGGCTTTGTTATTTCCGTTCTTCCTTCATCGCAGAAGTTGTAAAGGGAGCCGTATCTCGAAGTTCAATTCTATAGAATTCTGTCCCGATTTGCAGGCGCAGAACGCTTGGGACAGGCCGCGTGACTGTGACCGTTTCCTGGTCCAAAATGGGAAAGGCCCGTGGGACATCCAATGACAAAAGTATCTTACCCGAGGTTGCTGAGAGCACTTGCACCACGAACGAATCGGGTAATGCCACGCTCTTGCTCTTTTGGCGGAGCCCGGGCGGACCGCCCTGCCGGTTGAAATAAATTTCCACACTTGTGTTTCCAACCTGGAAATCCATCACGGTCGATTCGGTGGATGCACTGCGCAGCATCCCGGACAACACGGATGACTCTGCAGCATCCAGCCTGCTGGGTTCCGGAGGAAGAGACGCCTTTTCAGCTATTTTCATGTCTGAATCGGCCCTGTCGGTCTCGGTCTCGGTACCGGCAAGTTCAAACAGGCTCAGCGATTCCCTGCTGGTGTGTCCACGACGGTCGGTTTTGGCATCCTTCTTCAGCATCATTTTCTCCTCTCGAACTGCACTGGGTTCCGAAGCAGACATTGACCCGGGCAGGTCTTTCGCCCGGCGCTCAGGCCTTTTCTGTGCATCCACTGTCGCCGACCGGGTTGCGGGTAGCCTGTCGGAATCCACGCCCGGCCCGGCCACGTCAACGGACAATGCATCTGCCGGCAGCTCATCTTCAGATATGGCGACGGGCCTTTGCGGCGTAACAGAATTAACTTCGACCACCTGCGCCTCATCAAAATATAGGTGCAGCAGACCCGGCCCAAGTAGCAGAATCACCAGCGCTGCGGCGGCCCGGGTTAGCACCTGCCAGCTAAAGGCGCCCGAACCGGCACGCTGCTCTTCGGCTTGCTGCGCTATCTCGCGCTTCATCTCTGCGTGTCCAAACGCACGAAACGCCGCCACAAGTTCAGTCTCCTTTTCCAGGCGTGCGCGGCAATCCGGGCAATTACTCAGGTGCAGCTCGTACGCCTGCTTCGTCTGCGGGCCCAGCTTTCCCAAAAGATAGTCTTCAGCAAAATCATTCTCAGTGTATTTTCGACAACTCATTCGGGTGTCTCCCGCGCTTTAATCAACCTGCTTGACAAGATATCCCCTAGCCTCTTTTTGCACTGGTATTTTTTGGTTTTCACGACGTTAGCATTGGCAAAGCCAAGCACTTTGGCGATGCTGCGCGTATCGCGTTGTTCAAAGTAGAACATGGTCAAAAGTTCTTTACAAGGCGATCCCAGTCGTGTCATCGCCCGCTGGATTGCTCTGCTCTTTTCTTCAGAAATGACCTGGTCGAGCATGGTCGGCCCGGACTCAGGAGTATCCGCAGGCAGGCCGTCATATACCATGCGCGACCGTTTGCGGCGCTCGGCCCGCCATTTGTTCTTCACGACGCCCAACAAAAATGTCCCCAGCTTCGAGGTCAACTCGAACTCTGCGCTACAGACCTTCTGCCACAAGAGAATGATCGCCTCCTGCAGCATGTCGTCTGCGTCTGCTTGGTTCCCGCCGTTCGCTTTCACATGACTCGTGACAAGTCTGCGGTAGCGGGCAAACAGCTCACCGAGAACGGTGCGGTCGTTCGCCCTTATGCGGGACAGCAGCGCGTTTTCCGGGAAAAGATTGATGGTGGCCACGAATTCCTTGTTTTCTATTGATGTTGCGAACGGGAAGAATGTAAACGCCGGATTAGTTCTTTTGAAAATCTCCGGAAGGCAGCACATCGCGGCACGGCCTTTTCTACCTCAACTGGCGACGGATTCGGATCTGATCGCGATTCGCACATCTACTGCAGCACAGCGACTTGGCTCCGGGTAGAGTACTATTGGATTGAGATCTATTTCCTCAATCTGGGGCAGATCCAAACTTAGCTGGGAGAGCTTCAGGAGAACATCGCGTGCAAAATCAACAGCCACCGGCGCCTCGCCGCGAACGCCCTGAAGGATGGGATAGGAACGTATTTCCTGCATCATGTTACTGGCATCGCAATCAGTCAGCGGCGCCAGTCTGAAAGTGACATCCTTCAGGAACTCGACATAGATGCCACCCAAGCCAAACATAACGAGAGGCCCGAGGTCGCTGTTCCGACTCACACCGCTCACAACTTCCTTCCCGCCCGACAGCATCTCTTGCAAGACAAGAGAAACTGCCGCCGGCTTGATGTTGTGCCGGCCCAGAGAGGCCAGGAGCTCTGCATGCGCTGCCCGCAGTTCCTCCGTGTCAGTAATATTCAATTTGACGGCGCCAAACTCGGATTTGTGTACGATCTTTTCGCCGGTGCATTTCAAGACCAGAGGAAAGTCCATTTCCTCCGCGGCAGCCAACAGACTGTCCAGGGTGTCTACAATGGCTGTTTTCACAAAGGGGACTTGGTAAGCCTGCAAAACCCGCAAACACTCCGCCAGGGTTAAGAGCTGGCGGCCTGCGGCTTGCGCCCCGGCGATTGCTTGCAACGCCTGCTCCTTGTTACAGTCTATTTTGGGAACAGGGCTCGCGGCCGTACTCAGCCACCGCTTATAGTCAACCATTGCTGCCAGCGTTCGTGCGGCTGATTCAGGAAAAGCGAACGCCGGGATGCGGTGCCGGTGTAACTCCTCAATGCCGGTAGCTACCCCTTGTACTCCCATGAAGCAACCCAGCACTGGTTTGTTAAAACCAGCAGCGGCTTTCGCTATCTTGGAAGCGACGTCTGGTGGACTTGTGATCACAGGCGCAACGAAAATGACGATCACTGCATCGACCGCCGGATCATGCAGAACCAGGTCCAACGCCACCTGGAATTCCTCGGGCTGGGCGCCGGCAAGCAGGTCGACCGGGTTCTCAACCGACGCATCCTGCACCAGCCGCTCGCGCAGTGCCTGTCTGGTCTTCTGGCCCAACTCGATGACCTCCAGATGGTGATTCTCACAGGCATCGGCGGCCATAATTCCGGGGCCGCCGGCGTTTGTGATGATGGCCACGCGCCGGCCAGCCGGCAGCGGTAGGTTGGAAAACCCCATGGCGAAATCAAACATCTGGTTTATCGTATCCGCGCGAACGACACCACATTGTTTAAACAGAGCGTCGTAAGCCGTATCAGTGCCGGCCAACGCGCCCGTGTGCGATGTGGCTGCGCGCGCGCCCGACGATGTTCTGCCCGACTTGACCACCACAATGGTCTTTCTTAAACTCACTTCTTTTGCCAACCGGAAGAACCTCGCGGGGTCACCAAAGCTCTCCAGATACATTAGAATCACTTCAATCGTGGGTTCGTCATGCCAGTACTCGAGCAGATCATTGCCGGAAATATCGGCTTTGTTGCCGACACTAACGAACATTGAAATGCCAAGGTCGCGCTCGTGCGCATGCTCGAGGATCGTCTGACCCAGGGCGCCGCTTTGCGAGGCCAGGGCGACATTTCCGTTCATGGGAACAATAGGCGCAAACGTAGTATCGAGGCGAATATCCGGCTCCGTGTTGATCACCCCCATGCAGTTAGGGCCGACCATGCGCATTTGGTGCGCCCGCAAAATGTCTACCATGGCAGCCTGTTGCCGGGCGCCGTCCTCCCCTGTCTCCTTGAATCCGGCGGTGATGACGACCAGGCCCTTTACGCCCTTGTCAGCACAGTCCCTCACCACCTGCAGAACGAACTGTTTTGGGACGACAATGACCGCCAAATCCACTTCGCCCGGGATAGAGGCTAAATCAGTGTAAGCTTTTACCGAGTGAATGTAGTTGGCTTTGGGATTTACCGGATAGACGGGGCCATTGAAATCGGTATCCAGCAATTTATCGAAAATCTCGCGCCCCAACGTGCCCTTGGTTGCAGATGCTCCAACCACTGCTACTGAGGAAGGCCGAAAGATAGTGTCCAGATTAATGCCCACTATTGAACCTCATGTTTGTCTCATTGTCTGTTCGTATATCTGCATCGACCGGTGTCAGAGAAAGAGCCTCGGGCCCTAGCCTGGCCATGCGTATGATTTTGACGTGTACGGTATTTAGGGTTGGCAAGAAAGTAAATCCCGAGCTGTGTGCCCTGTGGCTTGTCACGTTGCGCAAGGGTGGTGGAATTTCTGCCGGGTTGGCATTGGGCCAATCACGGGAGGGCTGCGAGTGTAGCAGGAACAACGTCAGAATGCAGCACGCGCTGCTGACAACATGGAACAAACTACCGAAACAGGAATCAAATCCGCCTTCTCTCAACGCCCGCTGAACAACCTTGAGCTGATTTCCGTCCATTGAGAATCCAAGAATTGGGGGCCTTGTGCCTGTTCGAAAACATCGCGGGGTGATTTATTTCTCAGTCGCAAGTAAGGTCATTCTAAGCGCAAGGTGACGGACTGTACACTGTTCCCGCCTTTGCCTGAACGCTCTTACTGTGCTTCCATCTCTATCCGGCGGTCCGAGAAACCTGTGATCTCCAGGTTCACGTCGTCCGGCTTCGCTTCATCGATCGCCTCAGCCAGCTCGTCGGCCGTACCTTCGTAGTGCACAACGAACGTGGCTACGCCATCGCTGAACGTCCGCGATACGTTGGAGACATCATCCAGGCCTTTGATGGTTTTGGCAAATATCTTCAGCAACTTAAAATCGACTCCCGCCACTTCGACCTCGATGACTGAAACATCAGGAGCGTTGGGATCAGGCTCAGGCAGGCGGTCACCGATGATCGCCACCGACTTCTGGATCGCTTTGTCAATGGCGGTTTGCATGGCTTTGCTCTTGTAGAGCACACCGCCAAGCGGAATGCCGCCAATGCTCGTTCCGGCCGCGATTCCAATCGCCTTTTCTTTCTGGCTTACTTTCTCTGAGGCCATTATTTCACCGCTGGTAGAGTTGATGATCCGCAACGTCATCCCGACTTCAGAGACCTGCATCCCAAAGCCGCCTGCCACCTTGCGGCTCAACAAACCGCCGACGCCACCTCCACCCTTTTCCTCGAACTTGGTGACCGCGCCGACTACCAGAAACTCCGCACCGATCATGCGGCCAAATTTAGCGCCGGTTGCAGCATCAACTTCACCGGACAGGGTCATATCCTGCTCTTGCCGGATTTTGTCTATGACCGTACGTTCCAGAACCGCATATCGTCGTGTTTTGACCAGGGCGTCTATGAGGAGGTCCGTCATCGCCGTACCAAGCTCGCGTTTAGCTTTAGGTACTTTGGCTTCGAATTCCACCACCGCAAGTCTGGGCTTGCCACCGGCAACAACTACTTCCGTAAAAACTGAAAATGCAATCAGTGAGAGCAGGAAGATACGCCAAGACATATTCATTTTTCAGACCTCTTGTTAGAAACCAAAAGCAACACTTTCGACATCAGAGAAGATAGCAGCTTCACATCAGAAAAGCAAATAAAAGCACGGAGCTGACACCGCAAGCCGTGCGCCTGCCACGGCAATAATAGCCTGCTGCGGACTTTGGCAAACCGTTATTCTCTCTCAAGGAAGGTTAAACAAAGAAGTCCTGCAGCAATTCCGAATCCGGTACATCGGCATAGCTGCTGAAGTCCGTGACCCCTTCCGCTCGCAGTACTTCTTCATCGACAAAGAAGTTGCCCGTGCATTCGCGGCTGTTCCTGCTCAGAATTGCAAATGCTGCGTCCGCCACGATTGCCGGCTTCCGGCAACGCCGGTACGCTTCCTGCCCACCCAACAGGTTCATGATTGCCGCTGTTTGGATGGCAGTCCGCGGCCACAACGCGTTAAATGCCACACCCTGCTCGCGGAACTCAGCGGACATGCCAAGCACGCACATGCTCATACCGTATTTGGCCATGGTATAAGCAACGTGCGGTGCAAACCAGCGCTCCTGCATGCTCAATGGCGGCGAGAGGTTCAGCACATGCGGATTCGCAGCCTCAAGCAAATGCGGCAGGCAGGTACGCGACACCAGGTAGGTTCCGCGGGTATTAACGTGATGCATCAGGTCGTAACGCTTCATTCCGGTCTTGAGTGTGCCGGTGGGAGAAATCGCGCTGGCATTGTTTACCAAGATGTCCAACCCACCGAACTTCGCGATGGTCTGCTCCACTGCAGCTACAACCTGGTCCTCAAAACGGATGTCCACCGCAAGCGGAAGCGCCTCTCCACCCGCTTGCTCGATTTCCTGCGCTGCCGAATGAATCGTGCCGGGCAGGCGCGGATGCGGTTCAGCCGTCTTAGCCGCGACGACAATATTTGCGCCGGCACGTGCCAGTCGTACGCCGATTTCCTTGCCGATGCCCCTGCTCGCTCCCGTGATAAAAACGGTTTTACCCTTGATTTGCGTCATGTCCGAACTCGATTTGTGTGATTATTTTGGTCCTGCCGATAGTACCCGAGAGTCTCACTTTACCTCAAGCGGCCGCACGCACGGCATTGCCTGTATCTGTTTCAAAAAAATGAATTTTTGACAAATCAAAAACGACAGCGACCTGGTCATTAACTTTGATGGAACTACCCGTTCGGAGCCGCACGGTAAGTGAATCCGCTCCAGTGGTAGTGTACAGGAAGGTCTCATTTCCCATGGGTTCGACTACCTCCACTGTCAAAGGAGCTTCCGCCCGGGCTTCGACGCCATGATTTGTCCCTGCCTCGTAAATGTCCTCGGGACGAATGCCGAATGTCATTTCCTTATCCAGGTATTTGCTCAACAGCTTCTCCTGGTTCTGCGTAAGTTGAATGCGCAGCGTGCCCGCTTGAAAGAACAGTCCATTGTCGCGCACAATTTTGCCGGCTATCAGGTTCATGGCCGGGTTTCCTATAAAACCAGCCACAAACTGGTTGTCAGGATAATCATACAAGTTCATCGGAGTGTCGACCTGTTGAATCAGACCATCTTTCATGACAACGATACGGTCGCCCATAGTCATCGCCTCGACCTGGTCGTGGGTGACATATATCATGGTTGTCTGCAGACGGGAATGCAACTTCGAGATTTCGGCACGCGTTTGCACACGCAGCTTGGCGTCTAGATTCGACAGGGGCTCATCGAACAGGAAGACCTGCGGATTGCGCACGATTGCCCGCCCCACAGCAACTCTCTGGCGCTGGCCACCTGAAAGAGCTTTCGGTTTTCGGTTGAGCAGAGCGCTTATGTCCAGGAGGGCAGCGGCGTCTTGCACGCGCGTATTTATCTCGTCTTTAGAGAACTTCCTGAGCTTCAGCCCGAACGCCATGTTTTCAAAGACCGTCATGTGTGGATAGAGGGCGTAGTTTTGAAACACCATGGCGATGTCCCGGTCTTTCGGACGAATATCATTGACCAGCTTTTCACCGATGTACAGCTCGCCGGAGCTGATCTCCTCCAATCCGGCAATCATGCGCAACGTAGTTGATTTGCCACAGCCGGAGGGTCCTACCAACACGAGGAATTCCCGATCGGCTATTTCAGCGTTGAAGTTATCGACTGCCGCAACATTGTCATCATAGTACTTGTGCACGTTTTTTAGGGTTACTTTTGCCATTGAATTCCTCGATTCTTCTTGTTACAAACATGTCGGATTTGAATGGTAACAACGACGGTCGAAATACCGCCAGCCCATTTCATTCAGTAATTCGTCCAAATCGACGGTTGCGAAACCAGGATTAACCCAGGTCTTGACTTTTTTGTAAGTCAAATTCTACTCGACCGACGATCCTATCGATATTTTATTGCTTTCCTGAGGCCAAGGAAACGTCTAGATCGCGTGCCCGGAGGAACGGTCAACTTGAATAGGGTAGTATCCTGTCAAAATTTGCTCGATGACTAACGAAAACGCATCTCCCAGATCGGGGCGCATTCCTTTTGGCCAGACTTAAGATGTTTCTGATACTTTTCAATCATTTCCATTGCAACTTATGAGCTTCACAACGGACGCATGTTGTCAATCAAATCGCTCACACTGACGGTCGCAATACCGCTTGTGATATCAGACATGGCGTAAGGAATAATCAATTCGTTATTATGAATAAGCGCACCGCATGAATAAACAACATTAGGTACATACCCCTCCCGTTCTCCTTCATTGGGAGTGAGCAGGGGATATTTAAGGTGGCCAATAATCTGAGCCGGTTCATCAAGGTCAAGAAGCATCGCCCCGATTGAATACTGCCGCATAGGACCAACGCCATGGGTGAGCACCAGCCAGCCTTCGCTGGTTTCGAGTGGCGAGCCACAGTTTCCGATCTGAATGAATTCCCAGGGTTTCATAGGCTCCTGGATGATTTCCGATTTCTGCCAGAAATGGAGATGGTCGGAAAACATGATGTGGTTGTTTTCGCCGTCCTGGCGCGAGAGCATGGCATACCGACCCTTGATCTTGCGCGGGAAAAGAGCCATCCCTTTGTTCTGAACCGCCTTGCCGTTCAGGGTAATTATGTTAAATGTAATAAAATCTTTTGTTTCGATCAATTGCGGTAGAATCGTGATGCCGTTGTACGCAGTGTAGGTCGCATAATAAGTGACTTCGCCATTCTCATCGAAAAATTGTACAAACCGCGCATCTTCGATACCGCTGGTTTCATTTTCTGAGACTGGAAAAATCACCCGTTCGGATATTCTGTGATCGACGGGAAAATTTATTTCATAATTGCTATCGGCCAGCCAGTGCATGATTTCGATTGCTTCACTGTTGACTGAAACATTGGGATCTGATAAAAGGCGGCCAATTCTTGCCTTGAGCTCGCTATAGCTAAACTCCTCCGGCAATTGTTCAAGCACCTGAGTCGTGGTGTCATTACAGGCATTCATTTCCATCAGCTTGAGCAGGAACAGGTGACGATTATAAGCGGAGTCGACGCGGAGACCGGGCGTTTCGACAAATTCGCTGGCAGAGTTAAAAGTAATCGAATTTTGCTTGTCAATAATCCCGCTGCGAAAGACAATGGAAGAGATATGGCCTTCACCGGTCGCACGTAGGCTCATGATGAAACGAATGCCGCCCTCGGGGACATTTGTTTGATCCGGATCCGGTACAATAGAGGGATTGAAAAGTGCCGCGGATTCAATGGCATATTCCATGGTAAAATGGGCGCCGATGAGCAGTTTTTTAGTTTCGCTTATCTGTTCACTCTCTGGGATATATTCCGCGACATCGTTACAGTGACGTTCCAACACCTGCCTGATATTCTTGTGCCGATCGGAAAATTCATGTAGAATCTTTTCTATCAAATCTCCTGCATCGCTTTCTGTGAGATGTAAGACCCGATTAACGATTTTGGGAATGCGCGTTTTATCATGGGGAACGTGTAAACGCGTTATAACACGTGATGTGTCCCTGAGTATTTTTGTCTTTTTTCTTTTAATTTTCAATTTCAAATCCATATCCATATTATTTTATTATTGTCAATTATTGTCAATGTTTCATACTTGACGCTTTATGTTAAGAGTCCGACCGGTTTGAAATTAGCTGCAGCGGCGGGCATGAATCGGTCTAACAAAACTGCCCCAGATCGTCAGTCACCACGGTCCCGACGCACATCACGGTATCCAGGCCACCCCAACCCAGTCACAGGAACAGGTGCCGGCCTTACGAACTGTAGCGACAGGATAGGGGACATCATCCCTGGCGAGAATGAGATTCTTTTGATAACGCGTGACAACTTGCTTTTGAGTCGACATTCTCAACTCTCCTGCTGTCTCTTCTTTGCAAGAATAGTCTCATAGACCTGGATATACTCTTTGGCCATGCGTTCAACAGTGAAATTCCGTTCGACATGACGACGGCAAGAGGCCCGGTCAATATCCCGAATTTGCGCGATCCGGTCTATGGCTTCGTCTACTGTATTGACAAGAAGGCCATTTTCGCCGTCTTCTATGAGTTCAGACATACTCCCTTTGTTAAACGCGATCACTGGAGTGCCACAAGCCATGGCTTCTATGATGGACAGTCCAAAAGGCTCATGGAAACGGATGGGGTGGAGCAACGCACAGGCATTACCGAGCAATCGATTCCGTTCGGTGGGGCCAACGCTGCCAACATAAACGACGTCGCTCTTGTTCAGGAACGGTTCGACGTGCTGGCGATAGTAGCCTTCATCCTGAATGATTCCCGCCAATATCAACTTTTTACGACATGCCTTCGCAATTTCAATCGCTTCCCTTGTTCCCTTATCCGGATGAATACGACCAAAAAAGAGTAAATGATCGTCTGGCTCTGGTTGAAAATCGAATTGCCGAATATCGATGCCGTGATGAATCGTTTTAACGTAATCAAGTTCCGGAGAACGGTCGGCAGCGCTGATGGCAACATAGGACACAGTGCCATTGTATTTTTTGTAAACCGGTAGAATTCCCGGCGATGAAAAACCATGAATGGTGGCGACGACTGGTGTGTCGACCAGACTGGCATAGGACAATGGCAAAAAGTCAAAATGATTATGTATGAGGTCGAATTCGGCAGCGCGTTCAAAGACTTCGGAAATATGCAAACATTCCCAGACTTTGGGAATGATAGAGGCATCTTCCTCATATCCCCGCGGGCAAATCGCATGTAACTTACCCGTTGTTTCAGAATCGCCGGTTGCAAAAAGAGTCACCTCAATACCTTCCGCCACAAGATTATCAGTCAGAAGAGAGACCACGCTTTCCCAGGGGCCGTAATGTCGAGGCGGAGTTCGCCAGGCGACCGGTGACAGCATTGCTATGCGCATAAGCACTCCGCAGGCCTAAGCTACTGATTCGGACGTTGGCTGTTTTAGAATTTCATCGGAATAAAGGGTTTGTAACGCCATCAGCGAAAGTAGCCAGGCCAGCGATGATTCTGCTCCTTCATTCTGGTTGATTCCATCCGCCGTCAAACCGTCGCGGCAGCCGCCTGTTTTAGGATCATAGAGCGATAGATTCAAGTCGTTATGTCCCAAAAACCAGTTAAAGCACACGACAGCGGAATCGAGCCAAACTCTATTCCTCGTTAAGTTAAAAGCTTCCACACAGGCTTCGATCATCGCATTGGCTTCGAGAGGCTGTTGATCAAAACGAGCTTTGGGGCGATCTTGTTCATACCAGCCATGACTCCCAATGGGGGAAAAGTGTCCCTTTTCGGTTTGAATGTCGAGCAGCCATCTGAGCGAATTGAGTCCCATCTCAATCATATCATTGCGCTGCATCCATTGGCCGGAGAGGAGTAACGCATGGACTAATTTACCATTGGCATAGCTGACTTTTTTTTCAAGCCAGGGCCATTTCTGAGTCGTGTTATTTTTAAACAATTTAAAAAGTTTTTCCGCAAGAATTTTTCGCATCCGGCGCACCTCACTGTCCCCCGAGAATTTTTCCAGATAAGCATGAATACCAACTAACGCAAAAGCCATAGCCCGGGGAGAAGCGAATTCTTCGACCGCATTCAACGCCCGTTTGAATAGCAGGGTCGCCACATCCTTCTGTCCGGTATAGTGGGTGAAGACAATGATTTTCCCAAGACCCCATAGGGCTCTGCCGTGAGAATCCTCCGAACCCATTTCTTCCATCCATTGTCGGGAGTAGGTCATGAAATTGCGAAACCTGCCATTGTCTTCGTTATAGGCGTCAAGTATAAAACTGAGATATAGGTTGCTGAGAGAATCCAGCCACACGCTGTTAGGCGAGGAGTATTTGCAGGCCATAGCGGTAACCACTAGTGCTCTGGCATTGTCATCGGTGCAGTAGCCATGATTTCTGTTTGGGATGGTGTAGGTGGCATGTTGAAGAATACCGGTATCATCGGTCATGATTTTCAGGTGGTCAAACTTGATTTCCGGTAGTTCAAAATTGGTGATTGATTTGATATTATCGGAGTATAAGTGACGAGGGCGGGGGTGTAACGAACGTTTGAGTTTGACCTCGCAAAAAACATCAAGATATCTTTTCGAAACTTCACTCCAAACCGCCTCGCGAGTGAAACTGTAGGCATTCTTTCGGATCTGATTACGATCCATATCCTGGTCGACAAGGTTGGTGATTTCCTCCGCGATCGCATCAGAATCCTGGAACGGAACGATTATTCCTCTTTCGTCGGCAAGCATCTCTGTTGCATACCAGTACGGCGTTGAGACAACCGGTTTGCCAGATCCCATCGCATAGATCAACGTCCCGGAAGTAATCTGAGCTTCTTCCAGATAGGGAGTAATATAGACATCTGCAGCACCAAGAAACTCACATAATTCATTCAGTCCGACAAACCGGTTTTGAAAATGAACATGATCACTGAGATTGAGTTTATGAACAAGCTGCTGCAGCCTGATACGATATTCGTCCCCATGCGCTTTTAGAATATTGGGATGCGTGGCTCCCAAAATGATGTAAGCAATGTCGGGATGTTTTTTTATGATAGTTGGAAGCGCTTGCAGCACATGTTCAATGCCCTTATTGGGAGCAAGCAGTCCGAAGGTGAGAAGCACTTTCTTTCCCTCAACCCTGAACTTCTCTTTGTAAAAGTTGGGATCCACAAAAGGAACGTCTGGAATGCCGTGATGGATAAAGGCAATTTTCTCTTCCGGTATGTCATAGATATCGGTCAGAAAATTCACGGCTTTCCTACTCATCACAATCAGTTTTTCAGATAGATCGGTCAGCTTAAGCATAACTTCGCGATATTCAGGCTTGGGATCTTTAAGTACGGTGTGCAGCGTTGTCACCACAGGCATGCGAAGTTCTCCCAGGAGTTTCAAAAGATGGCTGCCGGCAGTTCCTCCAAAAATGCCATATTCATGTTGAACGCAGACAATATCCATCTGATTGATATTGAGATATTCCGCCGCAATGTTGTAATCGGAAAGCTTGTTCTGTTGAATCTCAAATCGCACTTTTTCAGGATACTTGTATCCTTCCGGGTTGTCATTCATGACAATGGCTTCAAGATTCACGTCGGAAGCTTGCTTTGACAACGCTTCAACAAGATCCGTCGTGAAGGTTGCAATACCGCATTGGCGTGGCAAATAGTTGCCGATTACAGCAACCGAGCCAATTTCCTCATAGTTCATGTCGGTAGACGACATAGCACTCCTACTTGAGTTGTTATCATAAGACACCGGAGGCTAGTCCCAGACAGCCCGGCATTTCGCTTGATTTGGACCGGTTTTCTAATCTTAACAATGGTATAAATCCGGATAGCAGAGCAAAACGCGCGTGACATCCCGTTTGATGAAAAACCGTTTCGAGTTACTTGCACCTCAAGTTCGTATTCAAAATCTGTCTCATTTCATTTAACAACCGTCCTTTCTCACGAATTCAAGCAGCTCGCTGACCTTCGCAGTGGCGAGCGCCAGGCAGGTGTCGGCGGCGCCATAGTACAAATACAACTCATCCGTTTGCTCATCGACAACGAGTCCGCAAGGGAAATTGGCGTTGTCAACATCCCCTGCTCGCTCAAAGTCGGTGGACGGGCCGAAAACCCATTGTTGACTCCTTCGGATTACCTTCGCCGGATCTTCGAGGTCCAAAAGCGCAAGGCCCAATCGATAAATTGAACCAGCTGCCGTTAATCGAACTCCGTGATATAGAATCAACCAGCCCTCCGATGTTTCAATCGGCGGCGGGCCCATCCCAATTTTTTGTGAGTCCCAAAATCCCGGCCGTGTCTCCATCACCAACCCGTGTTGCCCCCAGTGTTGTAGGTCCGGTGATTTGGCCAGCCAGATGTACGCAGATTCTTCGGAAAAGGCCGGTCTATGAATGAGCACATACTGACCGCCTATCTTCTTTGGGAATACTGAAGCATCCTTATTGAAAGGTGGCAAGATCGTGCCATACCGCTTGAAATCCCTAAAACTGTCAGTCGTGGCCAAACAGACCGCCGGTCCTCCACGCGAGTAGCCGGTGTAACAAATAACGTACTTCTCATCCGTTTCAAGATAAGCTATGCGTGGATCTTCTATGCCCCAGCTTTCTGATGACAGGCCATCGTCAGGATGAAGTGCCGGGTGCCCTTTTATCTCCCAACCGGTTACGCCATCTCTACTCGTGGCAACAGTCAAATGAGAACTTCCACGCAAGTCCTCAACTCTGATAAGCAAGAGAGTTTGGTTGTTGAAACGCGTTGCCCCGGCGTTGAAAACAGTATTCGCCGGATAGGGCCAATCCTTGGCAGTCAAGATTGGATTACCTTCAAAACGTTGGAACAACTCCCGTGGATCCTCTCGACTTGACATTCAGCCCCCTCCGCTATTTTGGGTTTCGAGATAGTCCATCAGCCATTCTTTAGCCACCGGATCAGCCTCGACTTCCAGGAGAGCGTAGAGCGCTTCAATCGTTGACTCCGCACCGGAGTTTCGGTTAACCTGAGTTGCCGACAAAATGCCGTCGTAGCAACGTCCGGTTTTCGGGTCGTACATTTGTGCTATTGCCGGATTACTCTTGAAAAACCAGGTTGCAAGTTTTGCGGCCAGCTCAGAAAATTGCTCTTCTCCAGTCAAGTCGGCAAGAACCAGAGCACCAACAACAGCCGGGCGCAATCCGTAGGCGATTTGGTCGAATGGCATGATCTTGTCAATCTTGGGGGTTCCGTTGTGTACAAAGGTCATCTCGCGTGGAAAACCATGTTCAATCCACTTGGGGTAGAAGTCCGTGCATTCCAACCTTGCGGCTTCAATGAACTGTGGGTTTTCAACCAAACTTGCTAACCTGCCCAGGGCCTGAGTCTGGCCATTTGCCCAGGCGTGCCAGGTATTTTGCCATGACAAATGCAAACCGCTGGGGAAATAGGACCCAGCTTCAAGTTGCATCGCCAATAAGCCCTCCCCAAATTTCTCAAGATAACTCAGGACTATCGGATTGCCTGATGCCTTTGCATAGGCTGCTAGACCCAGCATCAGCTCAGAAGTGGCATCTGCCGCAGAATTGTAAAGCAACCATTGCGGTGCTGAGAAGCCATCTGTGGTCTCAACCACAGGATAGTGCCGAAGTAAAGAATCGATTTGGGGGAAGGTTTTTTTAATCTGCGTTTCAAGCTGGCGTGCATATTGCGGATCTCTTTTGAGGAAAACGCGATAGCCCTCGCCCAGAGCCCACAGACCACGTGCGGCCCACCAGCCAAAGCTCTTGAAGCTGGTCTTGCCGTCCGTGTTTCTCGAACGGTCCTGGTAGATAAAATTGTAAAATTGTCCATCCTCGGCCTGCATGTAGCGGCAAAACTCAAGTAGCTTG
Organism: Candidatus Zhuqueibacterota bacterium; assembly: GCA_029262055.1. Taxonomy (GTDB): domain Bacteria; phylum Zhuqueibacterota; class Zhuqueibacteria; order Oceanimicrobiales; family Oceanimicrobiaceae; genus JAJDAD01. Next base: position 113,069 of record JAJDAD010000034.1, on the reverse strand, counting down.
CGGGCCCGCTCAAGGCTGGCAGAATCTTCTGTTATTTCAAAATGGCGCAAATAGACCACAGCAGCCCGCGCCACATCATCTACGCAAGCGATGCCCTCATCACTGGCATCCACCCACTCGTAGTCGGGATACTCGGAATAGATGTGAATGATGGCCATTGGCTTGCCATCGATCACAACCTCCTCATATAAGTGATTCAAGTGGGCAAGGTTCACCCACTGCAGGCCCACTTTCTGCTGTGCCGCCTCGCGGTTGCAGCCCAGAAGCAACAGGATGAACAAGAAGAAGCGGACTGGCTTCAGGGCGAGCATTGTGGTTTTCACTATCGGCATTTCCTCAAGTTGGGATTATCTGAGTTCATTTCAAACCTGTAGTCGCCATGCTTTCGATGAAGTATTTTTGAAAAAACGCGTAGGCGACGATCACAGGCAAGGCCAGAAGCGTTGCAGCCGCCAACTGCACGCCGAGCTGATTCTCCGCCTGCCCGCCCACGGCGAAGATGGTCACCAGTTGCGGCATGGTCATCAAATGAGTGTCACGGATAACAATGAGCGGCCAAAGCACTTCATTCCAAGTGGTCATAAAAGTCAAGATCCCAACTGTGATCAACGTTGGGATCGAATTAGGCCAAATGATTCTGAAAATAATTTGCACTTCGTTACAGCCATCGATTCGGGCCGCCTCCAGGAGGTCCTTGGGAATGCTTTGAAAATACTGCCTGAACAGAACAATACCGAGCGCACTCACCATCCACGGGACAATCAGGGCCAGGTAAGAATTCACCCAACCAAACTTCACCATGAGAATATAGAGCGGAATCAAGATGATCTGAAAAGGAATCATCATGGTGAATAACACAATATAAAAGATGGCGTCCCTGCCCCTGAAATGCAGGCGGCTAAGCGCGTATCCGATCATTGAGCAAAATACCACCACGGCCACAGTGACCACTAATGCGACAAAAATACTGTTGAGGAACGCGCGCAAGATAGGAATCTTCTCGAAGACCTGAGCGTAATTGTACAAGCTCACCTCCGACGGCCAAATGCCAAAACCCTTGATCTCTCGCTCAGGCCGAAGGGTCGCGGACAGCATCCATAAGAAAGGGTAGATGAACAGGACCGTCCAGAAAACAAGGAGCGAATATTGTTGTAGTTTTTTCACCTAGTACGCCGATTCCTTTTCAATTACTTTTCTCTGAATCATGATCACCGCGAAAATGATAGCTGCAAAGAAGAACGCAAGCGTGGCTGCATAACCCATGTGATAGAAAAAGAAGCCCTGATTATAAATATACAGAACCGCCGAAAGAGTCGAGTTCATCGGCCCGCCGCCGGTCATGACATACGGCTCAATAAAGAGTGAGAAGCCGCCAATAGTTGACAGAATCACCACCATGTAAACGGTCGGATTGATCATTGGCAGCGTGATTCTGGTGAACTTGTACCAGTGCGATGCCCCTTCGAGGTCTGCTGCTTCGTAGAGATACTTCGGCACAGCTTGCAAGCCAACGAGGAACAGCACGATGTATAATCCGACATTCTTCCAGGTGGCCATAATCGCGATGCTGGGCATGGCAAGCTCCGGGCTTGTCAACCACCGCATTTTTGGCATCCCGAATTTCGCCAGTATGAGATTGAGCATTCCGGTGTCCTGGGCGTATATTTGGTCCCATAAAATCGTAATCACCACACCCGAAACCACCACTGGCATAAAAAAAGACGCCCGGAAGAAACCACGAATTTTGAGCTTCTGGTTGAGCAACTCCGCCAAGAACAGCGCTATGATCAACTGCAAAGGAATATGTACCAAAAGAAAAGTCAGCGTGTTTAGAATCGCCTTGAAGAACAGTTTATCCTGAAAAAGTCGACTGAAATTAGTCAGGCCGACCCATTCCATCTCAGACACGATGTCCCATTTGTGGAACACCAGAACGAAACAGAAAACAATCGGGAATCCAACGAACAAGCAGAGATGCAGCAAGTACGGCGACACCAGCAGGTACCCTATTTTGTCGCTCTTGCCTTTCTTGTTCTTGTGCAGCCCGGCTTTCATTTCAATATCAACTCCACCCTCTTGGATGCGTCATGGACCGCCGCTTCCGGCGATTTGGCTGCATAAACCACGCAGGCTTCGTATTCTTGCGAAATAGCGTCGAAAACCTCTTTCATGGCTTTGCTTAAATCGATCCCCCGGACATACTCAGCCTGCCGTGCAAACCTCATCATCATGGGATTTTCCTGAAAGTATTCCTGGTACAATGAATCTCCAAGAACATTCTTCCGAATGGGTATCTGGCTGGTCATGGTTAAGAGCCGATGATCATTCTTGCGTGAAATCATAAATTTCGCAAATTGCCACGCTGCCTCGGCCTTGTTGCTCGTACGAAATATCACGATGTTTTTGAAATCGCCATAAGTGTAAACCGGCCCCTCGAATCCGTCCGGCACCGGTATGGGCGCGAAGTCATATTCGAATCCATCCGGTTTGAATTTTTCGGCGTGGGTAATTTCCCAGGGTCCGGTAAAACGGGTAAGAACCCGGCCCGCCAAGAAATGGTCGCCACGGCCCGTGGCCTTTTCAAGCGGCGCATATTCCTCTTTAAACAGCGTCTTTAGAAAATCGAAGACGGCAACAGATTCTGGATTATCAAACGTCGGCCGGCCGTTACGCATGAGGGTCTTGCCACCGGTTGCGGCAACATAAAATGTATAGTAATCAAAGAAACGCTGCCACCAGATAGCCCGGATATCCAGCAAACTCATGTAGCGGTCAGTATACCCATCACCGTCCAAATCAGCGGTGAGTGCTTTCGCTTGCGCCAAGTACTCCGAATAGGTTCTTGCAGGATGCGCAAAGCCATTTTCTGCCAGAACACCCTTGTTGTACAACATCATAATCGGGTTCGTTTTCCAGGGAATCTGGTAGACTTTCCCATCCAGCGACCGTGCCTCTTCCACGAGTTCAGGCTTCAACCTGGAGTCTGCAACCGAGACGAAGTCGCTGAAGTCGCTGAGTGGTACCAGCGCTTTGGCTTTCACATAAATCTCCACATCGCCCGGCCACATATTAGAATAGATGTCTGGCGGACTCTCGCCAACCACGGCTGCCAAGATTATTTCTTCACTGGACTGGCCTTCGGGGATCGGCTGGTGCCTTACCGGTATGTCAGGGTGCAGTTGATTCCATTCTGCCACTACAACCTTAGCCAAATCCTGCTCGTATTGACTATTGGCTGACCAATAGGTGATAACCCCTTCTCTTTCGGATGGACGTTGGGAGCAACCGGCGCAAAACAGCAGTACTGCCCAAAACAACATGCAGGTGATATCAACGAGGAATCTCGGAGTTCTCATTCTCGAATGGTGCCGTAATGTACCAGTTCATAATGACCAAAGGAGAGTCGGACCAGCGGTTTTGCAGGCCTCGCGTACCTCAATTCTGCCAAATCAGTGCGACTCTGAGCCAGGGACGTAGAAGCCACAATACCGGTTCTGCGAGGCCACACAGGCAACAAGGCATCTCGCACCCAACGTTTCCGATAGTGTACGCCTAATTCTGTGTTGTTTCAAGGGAAATCTTGAACCATGAGAGGCAAATAGGAGAATGTGCTAACCTAAAGAAGAAAAGCGGGACTTGCGAGAATCGGGCTGGTTCAAGGTCGGAAGGTGGGTCCGAAAAGGCAGGATGTTTTGGGTGCAAACGTCCATACAGCAAAAAAGCGGTTGACGACCGCACGTGGACAAAAAGCTAGCTCAACATTCCTTCTGAAGTCTCGCTTTGTTATACTCATAGAGGACGTCCTGCGCTCTCACTTTTCTTTCGTCTGGTGCCACTTCATTGTTAGATTTTTGGTCGATCCAGGTAGCCTTAACATTATCGGCCCATTGAATTTCCAAAAATTGTTTTATCTCGCCCTGAATGGCCTTATCGTAGAGTGGACAAGCCACTTCTATGCGGCGATCAAGATTGCGATACATCCAATCTGCGGAGGACAGGTAGTATTTCGGGTCGCCAGCGCTGCAAAAGACCAGCAGTCGCGTGTGCTCAAGAAACCTGTCAACGATGCGTTTGGCCGCAATGTTCTCGCTCATCCCCTTGACGTTGGGGACCAGTGCGCACATGCCACGCACCATTAATTTGATCTTCACGCCTGCCTGACTGGCTTGATAGAGCTTTGTGATTATTGCCTTATCGACCAGGTTGTTGAGTTTAACGATGATAAATGCTTTCTGGCCATTTTGAGCGTTTTTTATTTCAGCGTTGATTAGCTTAACAAATTTCTGACGCAGATTGAAGGGGGACACTAGCAGATGCCTAAATGAACCTCGTTTATAGTTGTTTTCGATCAGCCCGAAGACCTTCTGTAACTCCTTGGTGATTGAGGAATTTGCGGTAAAGAGCCCGTGATCGGAATATATTCTCGCGGTCGCCTCATGGAAGTTGCCGGTCCCGATGTTTGCGTACAGCACGTCGGCCCTTTTCTCGCGACGGGTAATCAAGATCAGTTTGCCGTGCACTTTCAGGCCGGGTACGCCGTGGATGACTTTTACGCCCTCCTCCTGCAGCTTTTCAGCCCAGTAGATGTTTGGCTCCTCATCGAATCGGGCCTTTAACTCCACAACGGCTGTCACCGATTTACCGTTCTTGGCGGCATTGATCAGAGCATTTATTACATTCGAATCCTTAGCGACGCGGTAAAGCGTCATTCTTATGGCGGTCACCTTTGGATCGATCGCTGCTTCCCTAAGAAAATCGATAACATACTCAAATCTCTGATACGGGTAATGAAGCAGGATATCTTTTTCACGAATATCTTTGAAGATGCTACCGTTGGAGTCAAAGTCTCTGTGTGCAAGCGGGGCGGTTCCGGCCTCGTTGGGACTGAGCATATCCAGCTTCGGAAAGCTCATTAAGTCTTTCAAATTCAAATACTTCCTGCCAGGGATCAGGTCGCAGTTGTCTTTCTTCAGTTGCAGTTTGGTCACCAGCAGCTTCAGAAAGTCACTCGATATGCGGCGGTCGTATATGAGGTGTACCGGCGTCCCAGACTTCCTCCCCTTGATGCTCTTGGAGATTTTGTGCATGTAACTTTCTGACAGGTCGTCGTCAACACCCAACTCAGCGTCCCGGGTTAGCTTGAGCGAGTATGCCTCGATGCGATCATGGTTGAATATGGTAAAGATACTGCCCAGACAATTGCGGATTACGTCTTCCAGAAACATGATGCATTGGCTGTCGCGACAGACCGGCAACGTGACAAAGCGCCCCAGTGAGGCCGTCGGTACTTCAATAAGCGCATGTTTCGGTTTGCCACCACGGTTTTTCAGTAAGCGGATGGCTAAGTAGAGAGAGCCATCTTTGAGGTGAGGTACTGTCGACCCTCCATCCAACATCAACGGCACGAGCTTTGGACGCACGACTTGCAGGAAATAGTTCTTGACATATTCCCCTTGCTCCGCGTTGACTTCTTCCTCATCAATAACGGCGATCCCTTTCTGCCGCAATTCACCCAGGATTTGACTATAGGTGGCTTCAAAGACGTCCTCCTGTAACAGAAAAGTCTCCTGGATTTTTGAGAGGGTCTTCTTCGGGTCAGTGCCTACAATTGCATTTGCCTTCTTCCCCAGCGTCGCCAGTCGTTTAAGATTGGCCACACGCACGCGAAAAAACTCATCGAGATTGGATGAAAATATGCCGAGAAACTTGATCCGGTCCATCAGTGAAACCGTCGGATCGCCTGCCTCCTGCAATACTCTGCCGTTGAATGACAGCCAACTTATCTCTTTGTTTTCAAATTGCTTCTTCACGGATGTCTAACCTTCTGTCGTATACGGTCTACCGCAGGCTTAGACCTTGTCGCAGGTCCAGGTCTGCCAGGCTCCGGTAAGTCTTAGTAAGTCGGATCGTACATGGAATCGGCAATGTACTTGTGCAAATCCGCCGGCCGTTCATCTATGGCGAGATTTTGTTGATAGGCCTTCTCTGCCACGGCAACTGCAATTGCCAGGGAAACGCTACGGATGTCAGTGAGCGGCGGGTAGATGGTACCCTCGTTCAAATGGGACTCCGAAACCATGTCCGCAAGTGTGCGGGCCGCAGCCAGAAACATCTCGTCGCTGATCACTCTGGCGTTGCAGGCAAGGGCACCCAGGCCGATACCGGGGAAGACATAAGCATTGTTGCCCTGGCCCGGACGATAGGTTTTACCCCGAAAAGTGACAGTAGAAAACGGGCTACCGCTGGCAAAAATAGCCTGGCCGCCACTCCACTCATAGGCCTGCTCCGCTGTACATTCCGCGCGCGAGGTGGGGTTTGACAAAGCAAAAATTACCGGCCGGGGATTGATGGTGGCCATCAGTGCCACGATTTCCTGTGTAAAAGTACCGGGCGAGCCGGTCGCGCCGATCAGGACATGCGGCCGGATAGACTCAATGGCGCTGCGAAAGTCAAGCTGCGGATGGTCATGGGCATAAGGCACGTTGTGCGGCTTGAGGTTCTCTGTACTCTTGACCACCAGGCCGCTGCGGTTCGCGAACCACAACCTGCGGGCCGCTTCCGCCTCATTCAAGCCGGCGTCACAAAAAGCCGCCTTCATGAGATCGGCAATTCCGGTGGCGGCCGATCCCGCACCAAGAAACATGATGCGCAGGTCCTTAAAATCGATGCCGGAAATCCGGGTAGAGGCATAGACACCGGCCAGTGCGACTGCAGCCGTGCCCTGGATATCGTCGTTGAAACAGAGGATATCGTTACGGTAGCGATTCAGCAGTGCAAAAGCATTCGGAGTGAGAAAATCCTCAAACTGGATCAGCGCCCGCGGAAATGCATCGCGCACCGCCTCGACAAACTCGTCCACCAACTCAAGATAGGCGTCGCCGGTCAAGCGCTCCCGGTTGATGCCAAGATAGAGCGGATCCTTGCGCAGCTCTTCATTATTGGTCCCTACATCCAGCATAACCGGCAAGCACTGGCAGGGATGAATACCTGCACCCGCCGAGTACAGCGACAGCTTACCAAGCGGTATTCCCATGCCATTCGCGCCCAGGTCGCCCAAGCCCAGGATACGCTGACCATCGGTGATGACAATCATTCGGACGTCTTTTTCCGGCCAATTATCGAGCATTTGGCGGATGTTCCCACCGTCGTCGGGCGTGATATAAAAACCGCGAGGTTGGCGAAAGATGTGGGCAAACTCCTGGCAGGCCTGGCCGACAGTCGGGGTATAAATAATCGGCATCAACTCTTCGATATGATCGATGATCAGGCGATAGAACAAGCGCTCGTTTCGGCCCTGCAACCCTTGCAAATAGATGTAGCGTTCGATATCGTATTCCTTGCGCCGGATGTTCTCTAACGTCCGAACTGTTTGAGCTTCCTGGCTGCAAATGGACGCAGGCAGCAATCCCCGCAGTTTGTACTTAGCCCTTTCCTCTAGGGTAAATGCCGTCGACTTGTTGTGTTGGGCATTGAAAAGCAATTCCATACCTTCAGGATGTTCGCTGCTCATATTGTTTCCTTGGGATTAGCCTTTTGAGTGAAAACTAGTGACATCCGAGTCAAAGCGCGTCTGAAACAGTTCCCTTCTATCTTGCAAAAGTGGAGAACACCTGCTCCTCAGTGGAAACATCGTATCAATGCGATGCCCATCAGCATGCGAAGACATGCCGGCGTGCCAAAAGGAAACTCCTGCACGGATAATCGTGCAAGCTCTCGTTCGCGGTTTCCCCATTACTTCTGTTGGACGCTTACAGCTTACGTGCCTGCACAATTGAAATGGAAAAGAAGATAAAGAACGCAACATTCAAAGCAATAGGCATCACATATTTCCCGATGGCGGGTGCGATCGCATAAACCACAAAGCTGAGAACGAGCAACACGATAGGATTGAAGATGGCTGCCCATTTCGGGTAGTGTGAGCGACCGGTCAGGGTGAGGCCAATGAACATCAAGGATAGCGCAAAGGTCGTCACGCGAATAATGGTTAGCAGGCTCTCATACCGAATCCTGTACAGATCGACCAGTGAGTCCACCTGTAGACCAGTGTCCTGTAAATGAATCAGCGCACCTATGCTGGCCCGGGAGCTGATCCAATCGCCTCCCATTATGAATCCATAGGCACCCACCAGGAATGTAATGAATGCCCATGTTTGGTTGGCAGGTTTCAACATCAGGTACATATGCCAGCAACCAACGAGATAGAGCGGAACACCCAGGACCCCAATAAAATGGCCAACGGTTTGGCGCTGGTCGGATGCAGCACGCATAAAGTCGTAACTCGTTTCTGAAAACCTGGCCAACGGGTCGTAGTGCAACAGAAACTCTCCCGCGCCGACCAATATTGCGGCCACTAAGCCAACAAGACCAGTAAGAACAAGATATTGGTTATTTTTGTCGTTCATGATCCTCCCTTTCTAGTAGTAACGCCATTACGGTGTATAACGGCAACGTACCTGCTGCGTCGATGGCCGGCGCGAACATGACATTGAACGGCGGCCGGTGACCGTCCATGCCGGCATCAGCACTTAGACCGCTGTTGTAGCCCACCTCGGGGAACGCGCCTCGCTCCGGGTATTCACAGTTGTCGACAGCTTCCAGGTGTTCAAGGTCTGCGGGGTTCGCTTACTCTCCCCTAGGTCAAAAGAGCGTCTGAAATGATTTCGACGATGAACGGTCCTTTTGACTTTAGACCTTCTTCAAAAGCTGCTTTGAGCTGCGACGCTTTTTCAACTTTCGTTCCGCTGCCACCGCAAAGCCTGGCATATTCGGAAAAACTCGGGTTCTGCAGGGATGTCTGCCAGACGTCCCATTCCCCGTCACGCTGCTCCTTGGAGATCTTACCAAGCTCTTTGTTGTGCAGTAAAACGACAAGTATGTCCATGTTGTATTTTACCGCTGTGGTAAAATCCGCCAGATACTGCCCGAACCCGCCATCGCCGCAGACGACAATGACCTTGCTATCGTGTCCGGCTGCCGCCCAGGCTCCCATACCGGCAGGGAAGCCAAACCCGATGGAACCGAGGTAGCCCGACAGGATCACCTTTTGCAGGCCCCGGCACTCAAAATAGCGCCCAAAGGAATAGGTGTTGTTGCCCACGTCCACACTCAGAACGGCGTTCTTGGGTGCAACCTGCGACAACGCATCAAAGATGATAGCCGAGTTTAGTCCCTTGCCTTCGTCCTTGGTGGCGCGCTCGGCTTTTTCTTTCTGCCAGGAGTCCTTCAGGTCGACAAGCTGTTTTCGTTGGTCGGTGCAGCCAACCTGGTCCGGCAAACGCTCGGCCATCAATTTGGCGGAGAGCCCGACATCTCCCCACACCGCTTCGTCAACTGCATGAAATTTTCCGAGAGCCATGCGGTCGAAATCAACCTGAATGATGGGTTTGTGCGAATCGATACCTGTATGTTTGGAAAAAGATGCGCCAAACACAATGAGCATGTCGGATTCGTTCATCAGGGTACTGGCTACCGGAGTGCCGCTCGCGCCTAACACACCGCCCCCCAGCTCGTGATCGTCCGCGATAAGGCCTTTACCTTTGAAAGTCGTGATGATCGGACAGTTGAATTTCTCGGCTAGGGCGATGACCTCATTCATGCCATCGCCGGCACCGTAACCGACAATAATGAGGGGCCTTTTGGCCCTTGCAATACGATAGATGGAATAGTTAATTGCCTGGTCCGGGGGTGTAATGTTGGTCTGGCTGACTCTTCCTTCAGGCCGCCCTGGCCCAACATCCGCTGCTTCCTGTACCTGAATTTCGTCCGGGAAGATGAGATGCGCCACGTTCCGTTCAACGACGGCGGTTTTGCAGGCAAGTGACGCCAGCTCGGGGTGGTCGCTGTCCGAAAGCACGGTTTGGCTGAACTGCGAGACCGCCGCGAAAGCAGAAGCCAGGTCGATCTCCTGAAAAGCGCCAGGCCCGAGCACTTGCGAATTGACCTGTCCGGTCAGCGCGATGACCGGAGCCCGGTCCATTTTGGCGTCCCACAAACCGGTCAGGAGATTTGTTGCGCCCGGACCTGCGATGGCGAGACATGCAGCGGGCTTCCCGGACACTTTTGCGTAACCGGAGCATGCGAATGCGGCTGCGCCTTCATGCCGAACCCCGAAATACCGGATGTTGCCTTTCTTCTCCTGAACACGAAGCGCCTCAGCAACGCCCAGGTTCGAGTGACCAACCATGCCAAAGACCGTGTTGACACCCCACTCGACCAGCGTCTCCATCATGACGTGACTGACGGTCCAACCGGAACGCTTGGGCTTGGGCGCAAGCGCCTCAATCTTGCCGTTGCTTTCACGAACTTTGACGGTTTCGACTACATCGTCATTACCGACGCCCTTGCCGGTCTTCAGGTCGAACTTGAAGCCGTGCCACGGGCATCTGATATGCTCGCCGCAAATTTCCCCGTCACCCAAAGGCCCACCCTGATGCGGGCAGCGGGCGTTGACAGCATAGAGACCTTTTTCGGTTTTGGCCACTGCCAGCCTTTTCGAACCGATGTTGACCGTCGCTACTTTGCCGTCGTGCACCTCACTTGCATCCGCGATCTCGACCCACTCCTGGTCGCCTTTTTCACTCTGGCGGTTAGCGGCAGAAATCGTCAGGTCTTCATTGTCCTTGAATCCCACATACCAATGCGAGCCATCGCAGAACGGTTTGTTCCTGGATTGGCCGCAGCGACAGAGAGCAGCATGTTCATGACTGCCACCCTCGCCTATTTCGGTATCTGCGATTTTGAATCCACCTCTTATATGATACGGGCCATTGCGGGAAACGTAGATATGGGGTTGGTCGCTGAAGTCGGTCTGGATCTTGCCGTCTACCGCATAACTGAGTGCACTGGACGGGCATCTCTTGATGACCTCGATGATTTTTTCCTTATTCTCGCCATCAGCATCTATCCAGGGTTCTACTCCCATAAGCCACACTTTGGGAAGACCATTCGTGCATTCAGCGGCATGTGAGCAAATACCCCTGTTGTCCAAAATGGTTATGGACTTGCCCTTGTACTCGTCTAGCTGGTCAGGCTGACGTACGTCGGACTTTTCGTCAGTCCAACCGATGGCCGCGTGGGTTCCATCGCAATATGGTTTGGTCTTGGAAGCGCCACACCGGCAAAGACTGACTGAGCCTTTCGTTTTGATAGACTCACCCCGGGAATTCTGAAATTCCTTCAGGCCGGTGACATTCAACGGACCATCTTTTTCGGGTGCAATGGAAATAGCATCATGTTCTGGTGCGGACATAACAACTCCTTGTATTAATCCATAAGGTTGCACTTTTGCCATGCTGGTCCCACGCCGGCAAGGAAGAGCCGGAAGACCCCTCCCCTGTGGGAGTAGCGTCCTCGTGTCCCGTTATTTCTTACCGGACTTGGCTTTTTCCGATTTCACTTTTTTCGTCTTCCCACCCTTCTTCTTGCTTTTTTCCGCACCTTTGCTTGTCTTTTTAGAACCGGCTTTCTTCTTTTCCCTCTTTTGCTTTTTCCGTTTCGCTTCCGCTTTCGCCTTCTCTTTTCCCTTTTTCTTTTTCGTCTTCTTGTCTTTCAGCTTTTTCTCCTTCGCTTCTTTTGCTTTCTCTTGACGGGACTTGTCCCTCGACTGGCCCCTGGAATCCGTCTCAATCAACATCTCTTCAGGAAAAATCATGCAGCGTTTTTTGTTAAAGGCAGTCCTGAGATAACTAACCTGGCCCACCGTCAGGGCTGTCCTGGCTGCAGCGGCAGCAGTCGACAAGCCCTCATCCAGAGCCAGACAAGCCTCTGCCCGCTGGCAGGCGAGCCCCGCGCCTGATTGACTAATATTCTGGCAAATCCCGCGTTCTTCTGCTGTAAGGAATTTGCCGGTAACCGGAACTGCGTCATTCTTTGGAGGAACCATGCTATCTCCTGTTATTCAGTTTTGCCCTGGCCCGCAACCAACCGGGTGACATTCTCCTGCCTCTTTTTCCAAAACCTGCAATACCCTAAATCAATTCAACTCAGGATAAAGCGTCAGGCGACCCCGTTTGCCTGCTCCTTCGTCGGACACGATCAGCGTATTATCAGGCGCAAATGTGATGCCCTCGCTCTGACGGTGCCAGTCGGCAGCCAATTTCACGACCGCGATGACTTTCCCGTCCGGGGTGACTTCAGCGATAGCCTTTTGTCTTGCCGCGACTACAAAGTAATTTCCCGAAACAGGATGGCGCTCAATTCCGGACGGCTGGAACTTCTTGCCTTCCAGGTGCTGCGCAAACTCGCTGATGGGCACGACCGTGTGGCCACCTTGCAGCAATTGCTTGCTGTCGACCGACCAGCGGTAAATCGTCAATTGCCCCTTCTGCTCAGGGCTTAACGGGTTTTTGCTCATGATTAGGAGTACCCGCTGGTCCGGATCATAGGCCAACCCCTCTATTTCATAATCGCGCCCGACTCCGGTGGCATAGGCATTGAAGAGAACGGTCTCACCGTCGCTGCCTTCACGGCATTCGTAGAGCCGTCCTGTGCTTGTCACCATGTAGATCAGCTCATCAGCCGTAGCAATGCCTTCGAAGTCACCCCTGATGACGGACCCGAGGTCGCCCAGGCCGAAGGCCTTGATAATCTCCCCACTGCCGTTCTGATAGTCGATCTCGCAAATGGTCCCTTTTTCATCGTTGTGTGCCAGCAGCCGGTTATCAGCGGTCAGGCACAGACCGGATATCTCCCGCAGGCGTTTTGGCAACTTCCACCGGCGTGCAGTTTCCGCTTTGAAATTGTACCCCGTTAAAGAGCTGGTGGTGTTTGTCACCAGTGTGGTGTCCCCCGCCATTTCCTGTGCTGTTGAACCGGCTGCAGTCATCGAAACAGCGGTGACCGTGGCTCTGGGGGAGTAGTCAGGTGACTCCCCTTTAAAAAAGAAAGTCAGCAGGTAGAAAACGATGCTAAAGACAAAGAATCCTACAAAAAGCTTGTCTCCTAGTGTCATGTATTCTATGCCTTCAGTTGTTTGTTGTGATTTTTCAGTTCGACTTTCGTAATATGCAGCGCATCGCTCTTCTTGACCTCTTCGAGGAACTCCGTGGAAACCTCTGATTTCTTAAGCCGAATATCAAACTCAAGAACAGCTGAGCCGTCCTTTTTCGTGACGGTTTGCCCTAGTTTCCAACGTCTGCCATGGGCTTCCAGAACCTGAATCGTCGTTTGTTCCGACCTTTCAGGATTTGCCGTATGGATCAGGAGATGAGAATTTAACGGTTTCAGATCTTCCGGATTATCCACGTGCGACATGCGTTGCACGCTGCTGCCTGGACTATCGTCCTTGGCGTCAATCGTGCAGACGTTACAGCCAATCATCACGGCGGGCCTTGCGCCAAAATCCGTATACCACACGGCCACGGCTACGGCATTAAAGAAGACCGAAGCGATAAACGCGACGTTGAGAAGCTGCACGCCGGCTGCCAGCCCAATTCCCGCCACGATAAAGACAAACACGCCGTCCATCGGCTCATTCAGCGTTGTCCTGAAGCGGACGGCAGCTACAATACCGGCCAGACTGAATGCCAGGGCGAGGCTGCCTTTTACGAGAAAAACAACTCCGGCGATGGCGATGGGTAGCACAAGAAGCGTATGTGCGAACGTCTGCGCATATTTCTTCTTGTTGTGCGTCCAGCGGTAAACCCAGGCAACCGGCAGGGTAAACGCAAATGCCAGAATCAGAGCCATCAAGACCGGAATCGAGGTGCCAGGGTCGAGTAGCCCCTCCAGACCGTCTACCCTTGCTTCAGCCGTTGCTGAAATCGCTGCCCCGAGGTCGGATACATCCGCTCTTGCCTGATGTCCGCGCTCCTGAGCAAGGTAGTACGGTATTTGGGGAAACAGATTAAAAAGACCAAAGACAATTGTGATTATCGCTACATAATAAGCAGCGAGGCGAAACATGATGTTGTTGGTGATTTTTTCAAGCATATCCTTCCTCTCCATGACTTTATGAAAATCTCAACCTGTCTGAATGAAACTACAACGCCCCTAGAACATAAACCCTGCAGTGGCATAGAAACCTGTCACATCATCACCGTTAACGATCCCAACGCTCAGGGTCTGTATCCGGTGCAGGAAAGAGAACCAGAATCCTCCGCCAAAGCCGGTGTGTATTTCATCCGCACCGTCAGGATCCTCGTCGAGGAAGACACGTCCTGCGTCCGCTGCGCCAAATAAACCAAATTCCCCAGGCACCAAGAACTTAATCTTTGCTACGGCAAAACGCAACTCGGCATTTCCGTAAGCAGAAGCATCGCCGCCGAAGCGATCTTCCCGAAACCCACGAAGATCGCTCGCGCCACCCAGGTAGGCCGCTTCATGAAATGGAAACGTGCCCCACACCTTTTCCCCTCCGATTCGGAGGGCCAGGGTTGGCGACGTCGGCATATCCGCGGTTAAATAAGTGGAGATGGCGCCACTTACGTTGCCAAACGTGGATTCCACATCCCAGACTTCGGGGTAGACTGCACCGGTGGCTTTGAACAAAACCCCCTTGGTCGCAAACCCGGGGTTGTCGCGCGTATCCCACGTAAATTCGGCCTGTGCACCCAACTGGCCGAATGAGCCCGTGCCATAAAGTGATGGAATCAAGGAACCGATGAAACTGTCTTCGTTGTCGCTGCGCGGCGTGTCTGAGTACTTGACAATCGGACCAGCCTCAAGAGTGATAGTCGGACGTAACACCTCGCTGCCGCTGCCTTGCTTGCCGCCACGGTTTTCACTCGACTGGAACTCGACACTCGGGAAGAAACTAAATTCCTTTCGGTTGACATCATAAAATGAGGATGAACCGGGGATCTCGGTCTCGTTGCCGAACCCGTTGAAACGAATCACGTTGATTCCGGAGAATTGCGTGTCCAGTTTCAGGTCGGTCTGGGGCCAGACATGGTGCAGTACGCCCTTGTATCCGACGAAGGGCTCCATCCCATCAGTGGCAATACCGAGGCTGACCGAATGCCGCGATGAGAAAGGTGATTTGCGATAACCCAGCGATTGCCGGCCGACAGTGACGCCAACGTAGGCCCCAATATCAGGGTTTGCCGTTATGGTCGGCAATACGAAGTTAAAGCCGCCCCAATCAATAGCATATCTCGAGTTGAGTGAAGCCAAGCCCGGGGGGCGCTTGTAGGGACGGGTGATGACTTTGGCTCCCCTGCCTTTCTTGAATTTGTTTTTACCACGTGAATCAAAGAACTGTGTCTTTCCGCTGCCGGCCAGGGATTTGTTAATAAAAGTATCATCGCCGCCGCCACCGTCTATGAGAACTTTGATCTGGGCTTCTTTCCCGGATATCACGACTTCGTCGTCGCCACCGTGCATGTAAAACCGGATCTCCCTGGTTTCGTCAGCACGGAAGGTCCTTTGAAAGTACGGCGCACCCATTTCTCTGGCGGCACCTCTGACCCGGGAGAGACTAACCGCGAGGTCCCCATTGGGCAAATGCTCTAACGCCAAGTGTTCCTTCTTGTCTGTTGCCTGGATTTCGGGCTGCCGGGTAATCAGTTTAAAGTATCTGTCGACAAATTCAGGCAGCTCGTCGCGGCGTGATTTCAGGGCGTCCGTGAGAAACTTCCCAACCATCTCGTAGTAGGGTTGCGGCAATCTACGCACAGCCTCTTCAATGATCGGATCCGGCAGTTCCTTGACGAAAACCGTGGTCACTGAGTCCCAGACACTCTTATCCAGCTCCACCAGAAACTCGCGGTCCAGTTCCCACCCGTTGATCGAAAGGCCGATGAGACTCGGGTACCGGCCCTCAAACTTGATCATTTTGGGGATGGCCTTGCGGCCCAATGCCCAGGCAAAACCGTCAAAATCGATAAAGGCCTGGTCACGGTCTTCAGGTATTGGCACCCACTTGTAGCAGTCCCCGTCTGGAAACTGCGCCCAGCGCCACTGACCGGAATGGCGGTCCTTGTCATTGATGAGAAAGTCCATCAGTCTCGCTTTGAGGTAGGCCGGGGCATCAATACGACTGCAAGGGTTCTTTTCCAGGTGCTCCCACACTTTTTCAGTACCGCTGATTTTTTTGGAGCCGGCAAATCCCGCCGTCCCGTCTGGCCCTTCAGAAGGATGTTGCTGCAGTGTCCCAACGAGACCGGCAAACTCGTTGCGGTATTCGCCGAGCCGGGGGTCATCAGGGATGACCAGCAAAGTGTGTTTTGAATGGAGAATACCAGTGGCTTCCTGCAGCGGGTCTACCACCAACGCACCGGCCGGGAACTGCGAGCTAATCATATCCTGCAGTACGTACTCCACGACCGTATTCTTGAGGTCACCTGCAATGCGCTTGGTCGGGTCCTTATCCAGGGAACGCACAGTGTACCTGCGCCCGTCTGCACCCGTAAAATGCAACGCGATCGATTGACCGAATCCGCCGGTGCGAAGTGGTGTCAAACCACCGGCAAAGTTCTCGAGATCGAGCACAGAAATCTCAATTGGTGTGGTCCACAGATTGCGGTAATCGCTGCCGTAGAACCATGTTTTAAAACCGCCGGCGCGATACCGCTCACCGGGAACAACAGTGTGGGTTCTGGCACCTTTGGGCGGAATCGCCCGATGAATCTTTTTGCCGGCGCTCGAAGGACCTTCCTGAGCGCGTGAGTTAAGCGTGACGGAAAAAACAAGCACGGATGCCAGCAGGGTGGCACCCAGCCAACGATGCAAAGGTTTGAAGCCTCCCTGTGTGTTTGTCCTGAAATCTACCCCGGTAAGCATCTTAACGTGCATAGTCATTACCTCGGTTCTTGATGGCACTTGCGTCCCCATCTGTTATTCGTCTGCAAAAAATGGCCGGCCCCTTAGAACATGAACCCGGCGCTGACGTAGACACCTGTCAGGTCGTCGCCGTTTACGATTCCGACGCTCAGGGTCTGTAAACGACTCAGGAACGACAGCCAAAAACCGCCACCAAAGCCGGAATGCCACTCATCGGCATCGTCAGGATCTTCATCAAGGAAAACCCGGCCGACATCGGCGGCGCCAAACAATCCAAACTCGCCCGGGACCAGAAACTTGGTCTTTCCGACAGCAAAACGCAATTCCGCATTTCCGTAAGCAGAACCCTCGCCACCGAAGCGGTCTTCGCGGAAACCGCGCAGCGTGGTCGGTCCGCCAATGTAGGCAGCCTCATGGTATGGAAACGTCCCCCACACTCTCTCGCCGCCTGCCCGCAAGGCCAGGGTCGGTCTCGTCGGCATTCTTGTGGCTGTAAGGTAGGTAGAAGCGGTACCTTTAATGCCACCGAAGGTGGATTCGACATCCCAGACTTCCGGATAGACGGTGCCGGTTGCCTGGAGAAAGACGCCCTTTGTGGCAAAGCCCGGATTGTCGCGGGTATCAAATTTCAACACGGCCTGGGCCCCAACCTGCCCGAAGGTACCGGTGCCATACAAATCCGGAATCAGTGTGCCGATGAAATGATCATCGTTGTCACTGAAAGGCGTATCAGCGTACTTCAGGACCGGACCGACGGCAGCCGTAAAGGATGGACGCAGCAACTCTTTACCGCCTCCCTCTTTTCCACCACGGTTGATGCCCGCCTGAAACTCGATGCTTGGGGCAACGAGAAGCTGCTGGCGATCCACATCATAGAATGAATCAGATCCGGAAATCTCGGACTCGTTGCCAAAGCCATTGAAACGAATGACCTCAATTCCGGAAAAGGCTGCGTGGAATATCAGATCCATTTGGGGCCAGACATGGTGGAACCTTCCTGTGTAAGCCAAGAGTGGATGTAGACCGTTACTCGCCAGTCCGGCGCTAACCGCATGCCGGGATGAAAAAGGATCCTTGCGGTAGCCGAAATACTGCCGACCACCGATGATCCCCACATAGGCGCCAAGGTCAGGGCTGGCGCTGATAATCGGGAATGAGAAGCCTTGCTTGCCCCAGTCGACGGCATGCCTGGTGTTGAGCGATTTCGGGCCTGGAGGACGCTCGTAAGGACGCCGCTCGACTTTCGCTCCTCTGCCCTTCACGAACCGATTATTCCCGCGAGCATCAAAGAACTGCACCTTTTTTCCTCCGGAGCGCGACTTATTGGTGAAGGTGTCATCTCCCTCGCCACCGTCTATCAGCAGTTTTATCTTCGCTTTTTCCCCCAGTACAGTGACCTCGTCAGCGCCGCCCTCCAGGTACATGCGGATTTCTTTTGCATCTTTGCTGCTAAAGGTTCTATGAAAGAATGGCGCTTGCCTTGCTGAGTTGGCGCTTTTCTTAACGCCGATGCGGACAGCCAGGTCCCCGTTCTTCTTGTGCTCTAACTCAACGTACTCATCCTTGTTGGTCGTTTTAATCTCAGCCTGCCGGGTGATCAGCTTATAATACCGGCCGACAAACTTAGGTAGTTTGTCGCGCCGCTCCTTGAGCGCATGCGTAAGGAATTCACCTATTTGCATATAATATGGGGGCGGCAGTCTGCGCACAGCACCTTCGATGACCGGGTCCGGCAGCTCACTGATGAATACGGTTAAGACTGAGTCCCAGACGCTCTTTTCCAGCCCGACCAAAAATTCGCGATCCAACTCCCAGCCGTTGGTAGAGAGCCCAACCACACTTGGATATTTGTCTTCAAACTTTATCAGCTTGGGAACTGCCCTGCGTCCTAACGCCATTGCGAACCCGTCGAGATCGATAAACGCCTGGTCACGGTCTTCGGGTATGGGCAGCCATTTATAACAGTCGCCGTCCGGGAAGCGCGCCCAGCGCCACTGACCGGAGTGACGGTCCTTGTCGTTAATCAGGAAATCCATGAATTTGGCTTTCAGGTACGCCGGCGCATCGATGCGATTGCACGGCCCCTTTGCCAAATGCTTCCACAGCTTTTCGGTGCCGCTGATTTTTACCGAACCGGCGAAACCGGGAGTATCGTTCGCCCCTTCCGACGGATGCTCTTGCAAAGCTCCAACCAGACCTGCGAATTCTTTGCGAAACTTGCCCAGTCTGGGATCATCGGGGATAACGACCAACTTGTTCTTGGTATATAGAATGTCCGTTGCCTCCATCAATGAATCCACTACCAGTACTCCGGTGGGCAGCAGAGCACTGATTAGATCCTGCACGACGTCTTCGACGACAGTGTTCTTCAGCTCGCTCCAGATTCTCTTGGTCGGATCCTTATCGAGAGAGCGCACCGTATAGCGGCGGCCATCCACACCATTAAAGTGCAGCGAGATGGACTGGCCGAATCCACCGGTGCGCACCGGTGTCAATCCCCCGCCGACGGCATCCAGATCGAGGACAGCGACTTCGATGGGCGTGTTCCAGAGATGGCGGTAGTCACTGCCGTAAAACCACTTCTTTAGCCCGCCGGCCTTGAAGCGTGCACCCGGCATGACCGTGTGGGTTTTGGCCCCTTGCGGGGGAATGCTTCTGTGGATCTTGCGGCCGGCTGCCGGTGCAGTTTCCTGCGCGACTAAGTCCAGGGTCGTGGTAAGAGCAAGTGAGCCTGCGAGCACGGTTATGCCAAACCACGCCCGGCTTCGACGTACTGCTGCTTGCTGTAGGCTGGCTTTGCGCACGACCGCCACAGTACTCATGGCGATCTCATGAATAGTCGATATCATTGCAATTCCTCCTCCGGTATCGCTTCTTTGAGTTCCCTCAAAGAATGAGTTCGTTTCCTATAGTAGCTCCAAGTCACATACAGACCCGGCTTGTCCAAATTGCAGCAGCCTGGTCCCGGAAAGCGATCCGATTATCCAGGTTCCTGGACCCTACTTCTATTTTGTTTCCTGTACATCCCTTGGTTACTGCAAACCAAACAGGTATGTTGTCCTTGCACAATCACTCAGGCGATGCCTGACCTAGCTTATTCAGAAGATTAATAATACCGAAAATGACGCTCCCGAAACCGAGGAGCAAAAGAACCGCCACCAGATACAGAGAATCAGGCCATCCCTGCGACAGTTTGAGGTTTTCGGCCGGTACTGTCAGCACAAAGCAGACTGCGCTGAAGTGGAAACTAACAAGTGCATTTCTCAAGTAACGTGCTTGTCGCAATGCTATGGTCATGTTAGTTCGTGTCTCTTCACCAGCACCCGCAAGTAATCGCACAATCTCCTTTCTTTCAGACCTGTAGTCAATAGAAACGATTGCAACGAGAGTTGTCGCCCCGACAAGGCTGAACGCAAGGAAGAGTATCGAATTCATTTCACTCATGATCTGGCCAGATTCAGAAGTCCCGAGAGTGTCAGTACCCAAGTCAATTCGTTTCTACCGATATTCCGGGTTCTCGAAGTCAGATCGGCATCCCGCATCCCATTCGGATCTTTGATTGCCGTGCGCGGGTATACCGCCGGCATCTTTGAGCATGCGCGCCATGTGCAGGAGATTCCAGGTCATGAAGGTCGTGTTTCTATTGGTGAAGTCGTTCTCGGGTCCACCCGAACCCTCATCAAGATATGACGGGCCTGGCCCTGCTTCTCCGAGCCATGCGGCATCCGCTTGTGGCGGAATAACGTAACCCAGATGTTGCAGCGAATAAAGGATGTTCATGGAGCAATGTTTGGCGCCGTCCTCGTTTCCGGTGATCAGACAACCGCCTACTTTGCCATAGTCAGCATATTGCCCCGCTTCGTTGAGCAAATGGGAATTGGCATAGAGCCGTTCAATCACCTGGGTAGAAACTGAAGTCTTCTCACCCAACCAGATTGCGGCACCGATGACAACAATATCAGCAGCCTTGACTTTTTCAGAGATTTCGGGCCAGTCGTCTTTGTCCCAACCATGTTCTTTCATGTCGCCATAAACGCCAAATGCGATGTTATAGTCAACGGGCCGCAGAACTTCGGTCGTAACGCCATTCTTGTCCATGATGGCTTTCGAAAGCTTGATGAGGCCTTCAGTATGTGACAACTCTGGTGATTTCTTCAATGTACAGTTGAGGAAGATCGCTCTCAAATCGGAGAAATCCCATTTACTTGAATTGCACATTGCTTCCTGCTTTTCACTGAGCATGACTTTTGTCTCCTTTTGACTTGTTACAATTTAACATTCTACAGCCAGGGCACACGCATGCCGTCCCGAAACCCGAAGGCCGTAATTATTGAATTGTCTAACTGACTATCCTTGAAAAGGCATCTCTTGCCATTTGATGAATCCCATTTCCTGCAAAGCGGAACAAATCACGCCTTCAGTTACGTCGAGCAGGAATCGGTCACCTTGTCTCGGCCGGGATTCGGTTTCACTTTCTAAGCCACCTGGAAGCACGCGTCGCTGATAATATCTGCTATGGATAAGTATGAATTATTTGCGCCAGTTAAACACGGTCATATATCAAATGTTGTGCCAAAATCATTTCTTCCCAACTATCCTATTGTTTATTTAATATTTGGATGTCACATTGCCCTGCACTATATCGCAGCAACATACCGGTATTGGGTTGTTTCTCACCAAATATGGTCAACATTGGTCTTGGTGCCTTAGTCCTTGACAGAAACCTGTTCTACGGCTCATCTTCGCTGCGCGTTTGTGACAATGCAGATGTGATCAGTCCGGTTGGTACTGAAACCACCCCTAAACCAATCATAAGAACCACGAAAGTAAACATCTTCCCACCTGTCGTAACGGGGAACATGTCGCCATAGCCAACGGTGGTCAAAGTGGTTACGGCCCACCAAAGGCTATGAAAGACTGACGCGGGATCTGGTTGTCGGCCACGGGCCGCTGCCTTGTTTACTGCTTCGTTTGGTTACGTATCTATGCCAACGTCGTCAGCATGAAGAGCCCTACAATAACAAAGAGGATCGAGACGCCAACCTTAATGACATCGGGATTCAATTTGGTTTGCAGTGCAGGTCCCAGTTGACCGCCGATGACCACACCCGGTATCGTGAAAATGATTAGATTCAAGACTTGATTCAGAACCTCAGGCCCTGCGCCAAAAGCAAAATGGTAGAAATGGCCGGCTGAAGCGATCAGCACTGTCACAACAACTACAAAAATTGACGTGGCAATGGCGACAGGCGAGGGGACCCGGCAGCGGGCGATCAGGTGGTAGTCCTGCAACTCGGCAAGCCCCACCGATATCATGCCGACAAAAGCTCCGCCGACAACTGCGAAAACACGCCCCATGTTCTTATTGCAAATCGTGTATCGGTATTCTTTGCCTTGCGAGTCAATCAGGCAGGACTCAAAGTTCTCAGCAAAGTCTTCCGCCACCTTGCCGTCAGCTTTTTCCTTTTCCTCTTTTCTCCAGGAGCTGAACAACTGTGAGCCGATAAAAATCAGACCCACCGCGAAAACCGATTTTAGCACAATTGCCGGCAACGCATCACTATAAATCACACCAAAAACTGCCGCCGGGATTGAAAACATCAAGAGGTTCATTCCGACTTTGAAATCCACCAGCTTCTTCTTCATATAAGCGTATATGCCGGACCCAAAGCCAAACAGTTCTGTTGCAAGCGCTGCACCGATAGCAATCGACGGCTCGAGCTTCAACGCAAGCATGAACAGGGGCGAAAAGAAAACAGCCCCACCGATACCGCTTGACATTGCAATCGTTGAAATGACAATGGATATGGGCAACAGGTACCAGTATTGAAATGTAAACTCCATGCGATGGGTCCTCCCCTTTGTTAACCAGGTGTTGTGAGTTGTGGCTGTGGTGTGCAACCCCGCAGCAATTCCACGGCAAATCTTGAGCCCGGGCCCACGGTACTTGCAACTGTGATGTCGCCGGCATGCTTTTCACCAATTTTGTATGTGAAAGCCAAATCTAATCCCTACTGACTCTTGGCATACTAGATTTGCACCCTTCGTTTCATAGGGATTCCACTTGGATTTCCTCGATCTCCTTCCCCAGGAAGTACCCAATTGCGGTCCGCAGAACAACGATGAGCCCCAACTCATACAGTTCGTGTAGTTCAGTGTGGACAGTGCTATGTATGATGTCGGAGGCTATCAGAAAATCAAGTGCCATGAGAATGTAAAGCCCTACCTTGCAGCGCAACTCCTGAATGAGCCTTATGCCGGACTTGCCGCCGTGCTGTGGGAACTCCGACTTGACATACAACACAAGTCCTTTTATGAAACCGATAAGCAGTATGCCTATCCCGATCAGGTCAATTCCCAAGCTAATAGTCTCTAAGGCCGCCTTAAGATGCTCCATGACGAGATCCTCCTCGACATTCAATTGTAAATTTTATGATGGCAACAGCCTAACTCGATAATCATTCTCAAATGGATGTGTGTAATCCAGAGCCATGTTTGAGTAAACCCTTTCGGGGATGCCGATATCCGCCAGGTAAAGCTCGCCGGTCTTTGTCGGGATGAGACCGGTCTTCGGCAGGGCCAATGT
This sequence comes from Candidatus Zhuqueibacterota bacterium, assembly GCA_029262055.1. Taxonomy (GTDB): domain Bacteria; phylum Zhuqueibacterota; class Zhuqueibacteria; order Oceanimicrobiales; family Oceanimicrobiaceae; genus JAJDAD01. The sequence goes on along the minus strand of JAJDAD010000034.1, from coordinate 89,764 downwards.
CATTGTCCACATCGCGCGCATAAACTCTCCCTCGGACGCACCGGTAGTGGAATCAACGCCAGAAGGTACATCCAGCGAAAGAATGGGTGCACCGGTGCTGTTTGCCCACTGAATGAAATCCAGGGCAGCGCCTCTTGGCGCCCCTTTTAGACTATAGCCAATGACCGCATCAAGGATCAGATCCGGGCGCAAGCTGGACAACCCGGATGCCTCAACCACTTGACCTGAGGTTGAGTGAAATATCTTGCGTTGAAACGCCGGAACTTCTCCGAGTCCATCAGGATTGGACAGGGCGAGTTGCACCTTCGCCTGCCTGTTCGCCAGATGCCTGGCCGCGCAGATCCCGCCGCCGGCGTTGCCACCAAGCCCGGCAAGTACCACAATGTTCGCTCCCCGCCAGCCATCTCCCAAAACCTCAATCGCCTGGAGCGCGAGATTCCTGCCGGCATTTTCCATCATCTGGAACAGGTTGGGACCGGTTTCTTCTACGGCAATGCGGTCGACTTCGCGCATTTGGCCGGTGGTGATTGCGACGACTCTTATACCATTGCTGGTCTTAAAAGCGTCTATTGTTAAATCTGTCATTTGTCCTATCCTTTTCCGTCAAAGGCTATTTTTCAATCAGGCGCATGCCATGTCCATCCGGGTCACGAACCAAAATCCCTTCCTTGAAACCGAGGGAACTTTCCGGGATTTCAGTAGCACCGGTGGACACAAAATGTGCTTTCCCCTGGCGCAGCCGCTCCTCAGCAGTTTGTGCCGAGCTCACAACCAGGTTGATTTGCCAGTGCACCAGATCGTTAGCTTGAATATCCACCGGTGTAGGACGGCCATTGCTTGGTGCAAGATATTCCAGGAATTCGATTCCTGGTCCTTTCGCTGCCCGCAGACCTGTGATGTGCAAGCGAGCCCCGAAGACATTGTTAAGGTGCTCCTGCTCCGTGCCGTAGTTAAAGCTTTCACCGGCGACTTTCAATCCGAGCAGGTCACGGTAGAACTTCAAGCTCACATCCGTGTCGCTCACTACGATCGCAGTGTGATCTATTCCCAAGAAAAGTTTGTTGTTTTCTTGTTGCCATTTCGGATCACCCTTGCCCTGTGGGAAGTAAATAATCTCCAGATTGTGATCATCCGGATCTTTGAAATAAAATGCTCGAATCCCGGCCGCGCCTTTGTTCCACTCAGGAATGGTCTGCGGCCCAGTAGAAGCATGTCGTACTTTATGTTTTCTTAAATGCTCATAGGCTTTGTCCATATCACTCACAACAATGGCAATATGCTGAAACCAGTGGTCATTACTGCGTGATTCTACCGGGATGGGACGGCCTTGTGGGGCCAAATACTCGGTTAGCTCTATCATCTCATCGCCGAGGTTCATTCTTACTACGCGCATTCTTAAGCCGAAAACACCTTGCAGATGCTCGTATTCGCTGCCGTAAACTTCGACATCTGAGACTGTTTCAAAGCTGAGGATGTCTGAAAAGAATCTAATCGACTGTTCTGCATCAGAAACGGTAAAACCAATCGCCTCAACTTCTGCGACAGTTGATTGTGCGATGAGCACACTGGCGAAAAGAAGAAAATGGGCCATGGCCAACGTCAGAGTCCTGACTGTCGTCGAAATACTCCTCATCCGGGATCTCCTATGTGATTCAAGATGTTGCTAATATCAAAGGCTGTGCCAAAAATGTAACAACCAGCTACTGTATTGTATTTACAGATTTTAAGCGAACAGGCAGGCTATCAAAATCATTACCACTCGCCCCATATAAGGTGACTATCGCCCAAATATGGTCATTACTGTCTATTCGAGAGGCGGCTCAAAGCCGATGTCGTACACTCCTTGTATGATAAGCCACCTTCTTAGTCACTTACTGAGAATTTGCTATTACGTCCGCTATGGCCGTCAGACTCTGTAAATGGGTTACGAGGGTCGCTGAACCAGTTTACGCCATCCACGACAAACTTGTATCGATACTCCCCTGCGGGAAGCATGGGTAATTGACAGCTCCAACGTCCGTGTTTTTCGGCTTTAAATAAGAACCCGCGCGGCGACCATCCGGTAAAATCTCCAACCAGCATCACCGTTTGAGCATCGTGATTATGGTAGAAAAAAGTTATGTTCTGTTCCCTTACGTCAATCACTGGAGAATGGGACCGCTCGGTTGGGAATGTGTGCTGTTCGGTCCTGGCCTGGGCGACGCACGCTCTTGCGTTTACCACTCCGTAACCTTGGCGTTCTATTTCGACACCTGGTAATGGCTGCGCAGTTGAAAGCAGGATCTCCCGCACAAGCGCCGGAGTCAAGTCAGGGTTGGCCTCTAGCATTTGCGCGATGAGGGAACAAATGATTGGAGCCGCGAAGGAGGTTCCGTCAGCATGCATGTAGTGCGGCAAAATGTACTTTGCCTGGGTGACGCGGTGTTTAATCCCCTCTCTTATGGAATCGACCGAGCTTTCGTGCAAGAGCGCCGGATCAAGTTTTGTCTTGGAGATTTGTTCGGCCAGTTGCTCGCGCGACAAGTTTTCATCCTGATAAAGTTCATGCAGTGTTTTCGATTCAACGTGGTCGGGAGTATCCGGCAAGATCGGAGCCGCTAGCCAGATTGCCGGCGCGATCACATCCGGCTTCAGAAAATCGTCGACCGTTTTCCCGTAAGTTGAGTGGTACATGCTGTCATCATGCGGATCGGGAGTATTGTGGTCATCGAGACCTCCCACTGCAATGACATTCGGGGAGTTGGCCGGTGGCTTCACTGCGGCGCCGGCATCGTTGCCGACCGCGGCTACCACGATGATACCGGCGGCAACCGCCTCCTCCGCGGCCTGATCGACCTGACTGTCTTTATATGAATCCGGCCAATCATCGCTGACGGAAAGATTGATTATTCGAAGGTTGTATTTCTCACGGTTCGCAATCGCCCATCGAATCGCTTTGGTGATATTCTCTCCGGAAATCCCTTCGTCGTTTTGAACCTTGAGTAAAACAAGATCCGCGTCGCATGCGATTCCCTTGTACAAGCCACCTGACCAATGACCATTTCCGGCACAAACTACGGACGTCATGGTCCCGTGCCAGCTCTGCGCGTGTGGTTTGGAAAAATAGCTGAGCGCTCGTTTCGGGACCGCAATGTCATACACTTTTGCAACACGAGTCTTCGGCTCCACCAGGTCGGGATGTAGATAAAAACCGCTATCGATGAAGCAGATGGTCACGCCTTTACCCGTGAAGGCCGGATCGGCATTCATCCGGAAGGGAGTCGGCGGAATCCTCAATTCACCAATGGAGACTGTAGACTCTGCGCTCGGAATGAGTCCGTCTTTCTCCAGAATCTCAACCTTAGACGCATCAAGGCAGCGTAGGCAAATTCCATCTTCCATGCTCCAGCGCGGGTTCCTCTCCTTGATATCTGCAAGGATACGGCTATCGCTTTCAGCGTTTAAGTTCCGAACCACTGAATCGACTTCTGAATCACAAATCGGACAAGTGGTTTTTGCCTTTCTGGTGCAATGACTCACTGGGTCTTTATTCATCCTGTTAGAAATACCCGAAAGCGTGTCAACCTAAAAGCCTTTCCCAAAAGAAATCCCGTACACCAGCGACGCATCACCGTCCACAAGATCGAGGCTAACAGTAGGGGTCAGCGTGAATGATGACAGCTCCAACTCATAGCCACCTATGAGCCGCAGGAGAAATGTTGTTTCAGTCTCAGTTTCAGCTTCTTCGCCCTCCGGCGCAATCCCTTCATGCTCTCCGGACATTTCATCCACTATCTCCAGGCCTGGTGCCACGCCAAGGACTATCCTAGCGTTCGGGTGAAAAAGAATTGGAGCGCCCACTATGAACACCTCCTCTTCAGCGAAGGTCACTTCTCCCAGAAGACCTATGCCCAATTGTGGAAGAACCCGGAACTCATAATCAGCGCCTAAAGAAAAATCAGTTTCTTCTTCTTCAAAATCCGTGGTTGCACCTAAGAAAAGCGCTGCATGATGCCGGCCATGCGACTCGTGTTCGCCTTCTGAATGGGTTTCTTCATGTTCGGCCAGGCAATTCACTGCGGTAGTTGTCAACAAAAAGAGACTCAGTATTCCACTTGTGACTGCAAAAGAAAATTGCATTATCTAGTCCATTCCTAGTAACTAAACGGTTCGAGATCGCCCAACAAGGTCGGAACCAACTCCGAAACGGTGGGATGAATGTGCGTTGCTCTTTGAATAACTGTGTAGGGCGCCTTTGCATACATGATGTCCAGCAAAGAATGTATGACTTCATCGCCGCTGACACCCAGAATGGCTGCTCCCAGGATTTCTTTGGTTTCAGCGTCCACCAGAACCTTCATAAAACCCTGAGTTTCACTTCTTTCCACGGCCCGGCCGACCTTAGTCATGGGTCTTTTTGCGATCAATGCTTTGCGTCCGGACGCTCGCACTTGCGCCTCGGTCATTCCGGCTCGACCTAGCGGTGGATCGATGAACAAGCCATATGCCATAATGCGATCCGTCACCCGGCGCGGATCATCATCGAGTAGATTAGCCGCAACAATTTCAAAGTCGTTGTAGGAAGTGTGAGTGAAGGCGCCTTGTCCGTTGCAGTCGCCGAGAGCCCAGATGCCGGGTACGTTGGTGCGCAGCTTGTCGTCGACCAGGATGTAGCCGCGCTGGTTGGTATTCACACCGGCTTTCTCCAAACACAAATCGTGGGTATTGGGTACGCGCCCAACCGCCAGCAGAAGATGTGAGCCAACAATTTCCCTGCCCTCGTCGTTGCAATCAAGCTTGACCACCACTTTCTCATCCCGTTTTTCCACATCTGTGCACTCGGCGTTCAGGCAAATGTTGACACCCTCCTTCTCCAAAATTTCTCTTACAGTGTCGGACACATCCTCATCCTCACGGGGAATAAGGCGTGGCCCTCGCTGTATGACGGTGACCGCGCTGCCAAAACGCCGGTACATCTGTCCAAACTCCAGGCCAATGTAGCTTCCGCCCACTACAACTAAATGTTCCGGCAGGAAGTCCACTTTCATCATGTCGGAATTTGTAAGGTACGGCACATTCGCCAAACCCGGCATGGGAGGAATGAATGCGCGTCCTCCTACGTTTATGAAGATTCTGTCAGACTGCAGTCTTTGCTCTCCGACTCTTACCGTGTGTGAATTCTCGAATTCAGCTTGCCCCTTAAAAACGGTGATATTCGGTTTCCTTATCATCCAATTAGGCGGTTCGTGATTGTTTCTGCCAACCACGTCGTCCTTGCGCTCTACGACTTTCTTCATGTCCACCCTTACCGGACCGTTGATTATGACTCCGAAATCGGCTGCGCGCCTGGCCATGTAAGCCGCCCGGGCACTCGCGACCATTGTCTTGGTCGGGATGCAGCCGGTATTGACACATGTGCCGCCAAACAGATGGCGCTCAATTACCGCGACGGTCATACCGGCGCCTGCCAATTTCGAGGACAATGATGGACCAGCCTGACCCGTCCCTATGATAATCGCATCAAATTGTTTCATGACTTCTTGTCCGTTTATTTTGTTAAAAATCTATTTCAACCTTTCTATAAGATGATCGCCGACTCTCAAGGCATTGGCCATGATCGTCAACCCCGGATTAACCGCTGATGAGGACGGAAAAAAACTCGCGTCCACAACATAGAGATTATCCAAATCGTGCGCTTTGCAGTTGACATCCAGGGCCGATGTTTCGGGATCATCCCCAAACCTTACCGTACCGTTTTGATGCGCCACTCCCGCCAGCGGGATGCGTTGACCGGCATAAAGGCTGCGGGCAAACAGACCGATGTGACACTCATGTCCGTGCTCAGGACACTTGGTTTGCTGCTTCATCAAATCCTTCAACTTAGCGATAAGCCGCTTGTGGCCTTCTTCGTTGTTCGGTTGGTAGGAAAGCACAATATTGCCGTCCCGGTTCAGAGTAACGCGATTGTTGGGATCAGGCAAATCTTCGGACGTGAGCCAAAAATCAAGCGAGTGTTTTGCCATTTTATCAAGAGTCCAGCCGGGCGCAATCGCAGGAGCACCGGCTTTCAGCGTTACACCGTCCAACTTGCCGACGAAAGAAATGTGCCCCATGGGATAGTCCCACTCATCCGAACCAAAGTAAAAATCGTTGATACCCAAGGTTTTTTGAAAAACCGTCGGGTTGGGACATTTGGAAATCGCCATCAACACGGAGTTGACGTGTCCCATATAATGACGGCCAACGACGTCGGAGCTGTTGGCGAGCCCGTTCGGATGTTTGTCATTAGCGGAACGCAAAAGCAAAGCCGCGGAATTGATCGCTCCGCACGACAGCACAACGACGTCTGCGGAGAACTGCTCGGTTGCGCCGTTGAGGCTTACCAGCACTTCGGTTACTTTGCGGCCGGAATCGTCAGTCACAAGCCTTTCCACTTTTGCGCTGGTCAGCAATGTGACATTGGAATGTTTGAGCGCAGGATCAACACCACATACCTGGGCGTCGGACTTGGCCCAGAGCAGACACGGAAACCCATCACAGGTGTTGCAGCGGATACATGGACTGCTAAGCGGATGCTTCTCGTCGAGCCGCACGCCGAGCGGCACATGAAACGGCTTCAGGCCCAGGCGTGCAAAATCATCGCTCAATTGCTGCATGCGCGGCTCATGACTCACTGCCGGCGATGGAAACGGCTTTGACGCCGGCGGCTCAGTCGGATCCTCGCCACGCAGACCGTGGACATCGTAAAGTTGTTCGGCTTCTGTGTAATAAGGCTCCATCGCCTCGTAGCCGATTGGCCAGGCCGGCGAGATACCGCCGTGATGACGAATCTCACCAAAATCTCCTCCACGCATCCTGAACAGAGCGGCGCCATAGAACTTGGTGTTTCCGCCGACATAATAATTTGTATGAGGGTGCAATTCATGGCCGCTTCCGTCTTCCCACTTTTCACCGGTTTGATACTTGCCATCCACATTGACTGTCTGCGGCTCCCAATTGTCCTTTTCGCGAGGCACATAATCGCCTCGCTCTAACAGTAAGACCTTCTTTCCTGATGGGGCGAGCTTGTGAGCGAGCGTTCCGCCTCCGGCGCCGGTCCCGACAATAATAACATCATAATGCTGATTAGACATTTCTACTCCTTGACATGATTGATATTCTTGATTGATCAATTGGTCGTAGCTGTTTTTCTATCCGCCATTAGCGCCACAGTGAATGCAGCGTTTATCATTTTGATGATGAAGTTTTGCACACGCGATTTTGCGACGGTCAGCAGAGTACAGATAAACCTGTGCCGCCGCCAACATTCCTGCTGGCGGCGCAATCATGTAAAGCCAAAATGCGGTCCACAGATTGGCCGGTAAGGCGGAGCCGAATGTGCGAGCCGGATTGATGCTCATTCCTGAGAGAGGAGCTTCAAAGATGATGTAAAGCGCGACCAGAGTTCCGGCAAACACGCCCGTTAGGCTCGCAAGATTCTCGCGATTTGTGACAACCAAAACCGTGAGCATAAGCCCAAAGGACAGGATGAATTCGGCCGCGAATGCGATTCTGAGACCGGCCGAACCTGGGACGGTCACCACATACATGACCGACGGGTCTGCAATGGCGTCTCCCATGATAACAGCGATAAGAGCGACGCCGGCAAGCCCCCCAATGAACTGGGCAATCACATAAAACAGGGCGTCCCAGGATTTGACTTTTCCGAGCCGGTAAAAGGTGAGAGTAACCGCAGGATTGATGTGTGCGCCGGATTGTTTGCCCCAGGGTGAATAAATAATACCCACAGCGGTCAAACCCATGGCCAGGCCCATGACAACGCGCCTGAGCAGAGGATCTTCGATTGCATGTCTAAACGGAAAACCCGGGTACTCCAGCAAGGTCGCGAACAAACCGGCCGAAATCATAAAAATCCCCAGACCGGCTGCCTCCATCAGGTATTCCGACCAGTGTTTTCTCAGAGCTTCTGTCATGTCTTTGACCATCTTTCTAATTTGAGGACGCTCCTTTGTTTAAGGAATTCCCCATTATCAGGAGAAACAGGGTAATCATTAACAAAGTCACCTGGAATTCCATGCCGCCCATCGGATGTGACTCGCTGCGCACAAAATTGTCCCAGGCCGGCCAGTGTACCACGAAAATCGCCCCGAGCATCACTGGAACAAGCATCAAGGCGCCGAGGCGGGTCATCCAGTCTTTCATGAATCCGCCCAGCATAACGAATAAGCCGCCCATAACTTCCATCGTGGCGAGCATGAATATCATCGGTCCCGGCATTTGCATCATTTCAGCCAGTTGCGCTATTTTGGGGAATTTACTCAGACCATGGTACATAAATACGCTCGTTAGCGCCAGACGCAGCAACCAATGTGCGCTGGATGAAAACCGTGTTAAGAAATCCATGTTTCCTCCTCTTGTTGGTTTATTCACTTTTTGCAAACTTAAAACTACCACGGATTACCGAGTGCAATGGCGGAAAACAACTTCCAGTCTTCAGCACTTCGAGCGAGCCCTAATGAAAAGGGATGATTCGTGTCTCGAATTCGAAACCCCAGGCCAAAACCTGCATGAAGTTTCTCACCAAATGCCTTACCCGGATTGGAGCCGGTCTGGGCTAAGTCCGTTAAGAAAAAAACGTCGAGGCTTCTCATCAAGGGAAACGAAAGCTCGAAGTCCAGGACTGCAACTGCAAAATTTCGAAAGCGCTCCTTGGAAAACCCACGCAATCCGCTCTTCGATCCAGCTTCCGGCAGGGCGAAGTAAGGCACCATATCGCGATCGCTCGATACAAGATATTCGGCCCGGCTTTCTATGCGCAACTTACTGGTTAGAGGCAGTGGAAACTGGCTAACGGTCTGTACGTTAAAACGAGTGTAGGTCGCAACAGAGGTATTGATCGGAAACGCAATCTCCGCATAGGCGGACCAACTGTGGTCAACATTGGCTCTCCAATAATCCGTTGAGGTAACGTCGCTGAGAGTAACCCGGGATGACAGATATTGCGCGTCAGATGCCTCTTCAAATTCGCCTCCACTGACCCGGCCGGACTTGAATTTCCAAAAACCGGGCGAAAAGCGCAGCGCAATATTGTCGGAAAGCAGATGGCTGAATTCCCAACCTGCAATCACGGATGAGTAGGTTGTCAACTGTCGTTCCGATTTCAAGGTTGAATTTCCGGTGCCATAGAAGAAATCATCATCGTTTATCTTTGTTTTGAAGAGAAGACTGAAGTTCGTATTTTCCGTAGAAATCGAGTTTAAGACGTATCGAAACTTCCAGGAATACTCATTGAAGGTCTCGAACTTGAGGTGGTGCCGCATTCTGTCTTTGCGGTTTCCAAAAGCGCGGTGCTCCAACTTCAACCCTACAACCGGGTCAAACCAATCGTCGAGACTGGCATATGCGAAGACCTTTGCATCCCCTACGTAAAAACCGTTGAGAAGGGACTTGGCCTTGTCGACCATGCCACGAGACTCCTCTTGCGACTGCTCCGCCGGTCCGTCCTGTGCACGCAACCCCTGGCCGGACATGGCGAGAAGGAGCAGACACATGGCAAGACAGTGCACAACAAGCAACTCCTTTTGCATTAGTACGTCACGGGCCTGTGTTAGACTCCTTCTTATCACCGTGCTAGGCATCTTCAGTTGCGGCGTTCCGGTCAGTGAGTCTGATGCTTGTAATGTCTTGTCTCATTATGTCGTCTTCGAATTGAGGGCATAGCCTATGATCTGTTGTCTTTGGATAATTAGCCGTGATCTAATCAGCTCTCGCCTCACGCTGTACTTTCGATACTGGCCAGAATGGAGGTGACATTCTCTTTGACCGAAGCAGTCGCATTGTAGACACTTGAGCCGGCAATCAGCACAGTCGCCCCGGCTTCAACCACAAGTGGAGCAGTCGTGGCATCGATGCCGCCGTCGACAGCTATCGGGACTTGCCGCTCCTGCCGGCTGAGCAGCTCCGCTATTTCCCGTATCTTTGTGAGTTGGCTGTGCAAGAATGCCTGCCCGCCAAACCCGGGATTGACGGTCATCACTTGAATCAAATCCACCAAATCAAACACTTCCGCAATGGCAGACACCGGAGTCCCCGGATTGATGGTCACGCCGGCCTCTACCCCAAGATCGCGAATGCTCTGTAATGTGCGGTGCAGATGCGGGCAGGTTTCCTGATGCACGATCAGGCGGTCTGCTCCGGCATGGGCAAAAGCTTCCATATAGCGCTCGGGCTCAACGATCATCAAATGGACATCTAGTTTCATCTGCACCACGGTGCGCAGCGCCTGCACGACCCCGGGACCGAAAGTGATGTTGGGCACGAACCGGCCATCCATGACGTCTATTTGGATGGCTTTGACGCCGGCAGCCTCAGCTTCCCGGGCCTGGTCGCCCAGTCGATTGAAGTCCGCTGATAGAATTGAAGGCTCAATGATTATCATTCAGCTACCCTTTAGATTTGATGTGACGAAGGCCGGTCGATCCGGCTTCGATGACCTCGGTGGCCAACTTGAGAAACAAGCCGTGTTCAACAATCCCGACCCGTCGGCACAACTGTTCGGAAAGTTCGGCCGGTTCAGGTATTGGACCGAAATCGCAGTCTACAATCAAGTTGCCCTGGTCTGTTACAAAAGGTTGCCCGCTCTCTGTCAAGCGCAAGGTCACTTCAGCCCCCAGGGATGTTAAAAAGTCCCTTTGTGAATGCCACCCGAAGGGCAGCACCTCCACGGGCACGGCCCAATTTGTGCCCAGAACTTGCGAGTACTTGGTTTCATCGATGACGATGATCTCGCGCCGGCTCGCTTGTGCCACGATTTTTTCGCGAAACAACGCGCCGCCGCCACCTTTGATCAGGTTCAAATCAGGATCGACCTCATCGGCGCCGTCGATGGTGATGTCGATGACCGGGTGTTCCGCAAAAGTTGTCAATGGAATGGCGAGTTCGCACGCGAGTTTCTCGACGCGCAACGAAGTCGGGATACAGACGATGTCCTGCAACTCGCCGCTCCGCAGCAACTCCGCCAGACGCTGGATGGCAAAATTGGCCGTACTTCCTTCCCCGAGGCCGACCACCTGGCCCGAGCGAATGAATGTTGCCGCCTGCTGCGCTGCCTTACGCTTCATATCTGTGTAATCTGCTGTCATTGCACGCATACTCCGTTACAGATTAATCCACTTGCGGCCATCTTTTGCCAAAAGTCTGTCGACCGCTGCCGGCCCCCAACTGCCGGCCTCGTAAGTGCCGATGGGTGTAGAACTGTCTTCCTGCCACGCATTCAAAACCGTGTCCACATAGCGCCAGGCTGCATCGACCTCGTCATCGCGAATAAAGAGGGTGCTCTCACCCAGGATCGCATCCAGAATCAGCCGTTCATATGCTTCCGGCTGCTCTGTGTGAAAAACGTCACTATAACAAAAGTCCATTTCGTTCGGCTGCAAAATCATGCGGGAGCCGGGCACTTTGAGCCCGAACTGCAAACGAATGCTCTCGTTCGGCTGAACCCGCAAGGAAAGAAGGTTGGGCTGCATGTGGTCGCCGTCGACATGTCCCTCGTGTTCGGCATGCCCGAACAAAACCAGTGGCGGTTGGCGAAACTGGATGGTGATCTCGCTAATCCGTTTCGCAAGCGCTTTTCCGGTGCGCACATAAAACGGAACGCCGGACCAGCGCCAGTTGTCGAGGTAGAGTTTCAGTGCGGCGTAGGTCTCGGTCCTCGAACCGTCGCTGACATCCGGTTCGCTCAAATAGTCCGGAATCACGTTGTCTCCGAGCTTGCCGCCCTTGTATTGTCCGCGTACGGTGAGTTGGTTCCCTTCGCCAGCCGCAACCGGGCGCAACGAGCTCAACACTTTGACTTTTTCATCGCGGACAGCGTTACCGGCAAAGGACGCCGGCGGCTCCATGCCCACCAGCGCCACGAGTTGCAGTATGTGGTTTTGTACCATATCCCGAACAGCGCCAGAGCGGTCGTAATAGCCCGCACGGCTGCCGACGCTGACAGCTTCACCCACCGTTATTTGAACATGGTCTATGTAGCGTCGATTCCACAGCGGCTCAAAGATACTGTTGCCGAACCGAAATGCCATGATGTTCTGCACCGTTTCCTTGCCAAGGTAATGGTCGATTCGATAAACCTGGCTCTCGTGCAGAACCGAGAGAATGTCCCGGTTCAATTTGCGCGCCGACGCCAGGTCGCGGCCAAACGGCTTTTCGATGATAACGCGGCTCCAGCTTTCTTCGGCGTGAATGTCAGCTATCAGGTCCGCGGCGCCCAACTTGGAAATGATTGGGAAAAACAGGCTCGGGGGCGTCGACAGATAAAACAGCCGATTACCGGTAACGCCGCTCGCCTTGTCCAACTCCTGCAACAGACTGTTAAGACCTGCGAAACTCTCCGGGTCATCGTAGGTGCCGGCATGATAATAGAGCCCGGCGAAAAAGTCATCGAACCCTGCGGCGCCGGACTGAGGTTTTGACCGGGCAAACTGCAGAACGCCTTCTTGCATTTCACGGCGAAACTGTTCATGCGATTTCTCCCGCCGCGCAAACCCCACAATTCTGGTTTGGCTGGGAAGCAGGCCCTCGCGTGATAGCTCAAACAGCGCCGGCAGCAATTTCCGTTTGGTCAAATCGCCGGAAGCACCGAAAATGACAATGGTGGTTGGTTTTCCGTTATTCATGCAATCAATCTTCCTGGGTTAGAAATTATGAACACGCACTGACTGATTCAAAACGAATCGGGTTATTCTCATCATTCATTCCAGTTGGCATGAAACGACCCCGGTTTGTCCACACGCTCGAACGTATGTGCGCCAAAAAAATCACGCTGGGCCTGAATCAGATTAGCCGGCAAGCGGTCACTACGGTAAGCGTCATAATACGCCAGCGACGCACTCATGGCCGGCACTGGCACACCCATTTCGATGGCGGTGGTTATGGCGAACCGCCATCCCTCTTGCCGATTGTTCATTTCGTCGCTGAACTGCGGGTCAACCAGCAGATTTGCCAGGTTGCGGTCTCTGTTGTAAGCATTGGTTATTTCATTTAGCAATTTGGCCCGGATGATACAGCCGGCTCGCCAAATCCTGGCGATTCCACCCAGGTCGAGGCCGTAATGATATTCATCAGAAGCGTGTTTGAGCAGGCTCATCCCCTGCGCGTACGAGCAGATCTTCGAGGCAAAGAGCGCGTCATGTACAGCAGCGACAAGCTTCTCCCGATCTACCCCGGACGCAGCGGTAGGTCCGCTGAGCCGTTTAGCCGCTTCGACGCGTTCGTCTTTCATGGAAGACAGAATTCTGCCGTCGACTGCTGCGGTAATGGTTGGGATGGCGGAGCCGATATTCAAAGCGATTTGACTGGTCCATTTACCCGTGCCCTTCTGGCCGGCCTTGTCCAAAATCATCTCCACCAAAGGTTCGCCGGTATCCTCATCCATCTTTTGAAACACTTTCGCGGTGATTTCGACGAGGAAGGAGGAGAGTTCGCCCTCGTTCCATTTTGAGAATATCTCGTGGAACTCACCCGCGGACAGGCCGAGAGAGCGCTTCAACAGAAAATATGCTTCCGAAATCAGTTGCATATCGCCGTATTCGATGCCGTTGTGCACCATTTTGACGAAATGGCCGGACCCGCCCGGACCGAGGTAAGTCACGCACGGTTCACCATCTTCGTCTGCTTTCGCGGAAACGGCTGTCATGATCGCTTCGACTTCTTTGTAGGCAGCGCGTGAGCCTCCGGGCATCAAGCTCGGGCCCCACAGCGCGCCCTCTTCACCACCCGAAACACCCATTCCGAAGAAGTTCAGGCCGCGCGCTTCCAGGTCCTTCGCGCGCCGTTCCGTGTCTTCGAAGTATGAGTTGCCGCCGTCAATAATCATATCGTCCTTTTCTAGCAAAGGAATTAGCTGCTCGATGACCGCGTCCACCGGCTTTCCGGACGGCACCAACAGCATGATCCGTCGCGGTCTTTCCAGGGCATCCACGAACTCCTGCAGGGAAAACGTGGGGGTGACATTCTTGCCCGCAGCTTTGCCGGTAGTGTAGGCCTTGACTGACTCAGAGTTGATATCAAAGACAGCGACACTAAACCCATTACGTTCAACATTCAGGGAAAAGTTCTGTCCCATTACACCGAGTCCGATCATTCCAAACTTGTTTTTCATAGTCCGGTTCCTTTATTCCGTTGAGTAGTATTTCCTAAAGCAATCTTGTTGCAGCGTTGTCCGTCAGCCACTCCACCTTGCCCGCAACCGACCGGATCAGTGACACCGGATAATCCTTGCATGGGGCATGTAACGCCTTGACCCGCTCCACCATCTCGGCCTTTGATTCACCTGCGACCAGGAGCAGCACTTCCTTGCCGCGGTTAAAGAGCGGCAGAGTCAGGGTAACTCTCCACGCATCGAACTTCTCCACGAAGACTGCCGCCACATCGGCATCAACGACATCGAGCGCCGTGGTCCCCGGAAAAAGGGACGCAGTGTGGCCGTCGTCTCCCATGCCCAGAAGGACCAGATCAAAGCCATGCGACCGGCCGGCGAGAACCGCACCGACTTCCTGCGCGTATCTTTCCGCCGCTTCGTCCGGATTGAGTTCTCCCATGATTCGGTGCACATTTTGTTCAGGTATTGGCACATATCGCAGCAAGGATTCGTGCGCCATGCGGTAATTGCTATCCGCGTGTTCGGGCGGCACACAACGTTCATCTCCCCAAAAAACATGCACCTGCTCCCAGGGGACTCGCGCCTCTTCAGCCTTCTGAACCATAGCGGCATAAATCTCTCGCGGTGTACTTCCACCGGCGAGCGCGACTAGACATGTACCGTTTTCACTGACGGACTGCATTATCTTGCTGACGATCCTCGCGGCTGCCGCCTCAACCAGCTCAGCTTTAGTCGCAAACATCGTGAGATTCTCAATCATTAGGACTATTCTCCTCAGCGATAAGCGATGCAGCCACCGATTGTAACCGGCTGGGGTCGTCGACGACCCACTTGTCCGGCAAGAGCTGGCTGCTGCGGATCCCCTTGCGCGTGAGGTCCGTGGTGACAACGATACAGCTCATGCCGGCGACCAGGGCCGCTTTCACGCCTGACGGCGAATCTTCGATAACCAAACATTCGTTCGGCAGTACTTCCAGCTGTCTTGCAACCATCAGATATATCTCTGGGTCCGGCTTGCCGTTCTCCACATCATCTCGCGACGCCACAAAATCGAATTTGCCGTTCAGATTCAAGATCCGCAGGACTTTGTTCACCTGGGCGCAATATGACATCGTCGCCAGACCGGTGCGGAATGCATTTGTCCGGGCATAATCGAGCAAGGCGACGTTGTACGGACACAAGTGGTCGTAGAGTATCTGCGGGTCAGCCAGCATCTCATTGTAGATGGCAAGTCTGATTTGCACATAGGCCTGCCAGGGTGTCTCCACCCCCAACTCCGGCATGCGGGTGGTTGCGGCCTCAGCCAGGCCGAAGCGTTCAAGCAAGGTTTCAGCAACTTCTTGTCTTGACAGGCCAACCACATCTTTAAAAGCCTCGATCACATCCGATTCGGTGAAACCGTCTCCGGACAGGTCCACAGCGGCGCGCGCGTAAGATATCGCTTTCAGGCTTTCTGTTTGCACCAATGTGCCATCGAGGTCAAAAAGGACCGCTTTGATCATACGATGCAGGCCCGGATTTTGTCGATGCCGCCGGCTACATCGCCGGTAAGATGAAAACGAATGACATGGCGCGCGCCGTCGATCAGCGCCTGCCGGTCTCCGAGCGCTTGCGACGTCTTGAGGACGCCGAATGTCATACTGGACGCGTCGCTACCGGCCTCATCAGGAATGCCGATATCACGCGGCATGTCTGCGGTGAATTGGATGAACAGGCCGTTGCCGCCATCGCCTTTGTGCAGTTGCCCTGTGGAATGCAGGAAGCGCGGACCATAGCCAACTGTAGTCGCGACTTTAAATCGGTCTCGCACCGTCTGTCTGAACGCCTGCAACGCTTCGCTTGTCTCTGCGCCGGGTTGCACATAGGCTTGCAGCGCCACGTAGCTTCGACTCTGGCCATTCTTGTCGCCCTGATCGGCCTGAGCAAAGAATTTCGTGACGGAGTCTTGTAAGTTCTCTGCCGACAAATCAGTAAAAACTTGAACGTCGTTTTCCTGCAATGCTGGACTGAATTGAGGGAGCTTGCCCGTGTCGTGGTATTCAGCGACCATCTTGCGAGCAAGAATTTTCGCCGATTCGACATTGGGTTGGTCAAAGGGATTGATTCTCAAACTGCGCCCTGCCAGGATTGTGGCAACCTCCCATCGGAAAAACTCGCCGCCGATATCATAAGGATCCTTCAGGTTGAGTTGAACCACTGGCTGACCGGCATCAATCAAGGTTTGAATCTCGGCGTCGAACGTGCTGTCGCCATCTAATCGCAGGTAGACGAAAACCCGGTCATCAGCGTACGCCTCCCGGGAGCCGGTGATTTCTCCATCCACCGGCAGAATACCTTTGCCCTCTTTGCCCGTGCTCTCGGCGATCAACTGTTCAGCCCAGGCCCCGAAAAATGACAACTTTGGTGACGCAACCAGCGTAACCTTGTCACGGCCTGCCAATGTCAGCTCTCCAAGGGTCACACCCAACCAGGCGCTGGTATTGTCACCACCAACCGGGCAATTGCAGCCTTCGCTGTTGCAGGCCATGGCGCCGGCGCGCTCTAACAGCAATTTCAGGTCTACACCAAGAAGCCCCGCGGGAACCAAACCAAAGAATGACAGCGCCGAATAGCGGCCACCAATATTGGGGTCATTCAGAAAGGTATCGCGAAAATTGTGTTCGGCAGCAACTTCGGTCAATTTGCTGCCTGGGTCGGTGATAGCAATAAAATGCCTGCCGGCCTCGGCAGCACCTACTGCCGCTAAAGTCTGATTGAAAAAGTACTTGAAGAAAGAAAAGGTTTCAACCGTACCGCCGGATTTGGTAGAGACAATGTAAAGAGTTTTCGTCGGATCGTGCTTCTCGGCGTAGCTGAGAACCGCCCCGGGATCCGTGCTATCCAGAACAGCCAAGTCCAAATAACCTTGCTTTACCCCGAAAGTGTTGCGAAAGACTTCCGGCGCCAGGCTGGAGCCCCCCATACCCAGCAGAACCATATGGGTGTAGCCTTCGGCCTTAACCTGAACCGCCAGGGCCTCGATTCTATCGACGCTTTCAAGCATAACTTCCGGGCTGTGCAGCCAGCCGAGACGATTACTTATTTCAGTGGGATCCGGTTTCCAGACTGTGTGGTCGTGCTCCCAGATGCGGCGCATAACGCTTTGGTCGCGCAACTCCGTCACTGCCTCATCCACCGAACTTTGGAACTGGTGCAGCGTGGCGACATACCCCTTCTTACCCGCCAGCAAGCCATCACGCTTGCCCTCTATGCTGGCCATCAGCACTTCGAAGGATTGCGCAAATGATTTCACGCCGTCGTCCTGCAGCTTCTGTGTAATCTGACTCAGGTCAATTCCCAAGCTCTCAAGCTCAGACACCTGGGCATTGGCTTCGGCAACCCCTTCGGTAAGCGTTGTTGCCACCGTGCCGTGGTCCAGAAAGGCGTTGAACGTAGCTGGCGGAACCGTGTTCACCGTGGCGGGACCGATCAATTCGTCGACATAAATCGTATCCGGGTAGAGTGGATTCTTGCTTCCCGTGCTCGCCCAAAGCAAGCGTTGGACCTGTGCGCCCGCAGCGGCCAATGCTTCCCAGTGTGGGCCGCTGAAAATCTCGCCGGCCAGGAACTGAGCAACTTTTGCGTTGGCGATAGCGATTTTACCCTGCAGGGATTTGTTACCCTTTGCGGCCAACTCATTGTCCACTGCCGTATCTACCCTGCTGATAAAAAAGGAGGCTACGGAGGCGACTGAGCTAACATCACCGCCAGTGGCAACGAGTTTTTCCAAACCCAGGATATAAGCTTCGGCTACCGCCTGGTAATTTTCATTTCCGAAGATCAGGGTAACATTGACATTGATGCCGGAGCCGATTAACTCCGTAATTACCGGCAAGCCGGCCGGAGTCGCCGGAACTTTGATCATGACATTGGGCCGGCCGAGCGCTGCAAACAAACGTTTTGCGTCCGCAATCGTGCCGATCGTGTCATGTGCCAATGTCGGACTGACTTCAAGGCTCACATAACCATCCAGCTTGTCGGTTGATTGGTAGACAGGCAGCATGATGTCAGCGGCACGTCCGATATCCGCCAGAGCCAGCGCCTCGTAGATTTCGTCAACTGATTTGTTCTCGGCAACGAGCGCCTTCAAATCATCGTCATAATCCGCGCTGCCGGCGATGGCTTTTTCAAAAATGGACGGGTTGGATGTCACACCCCGCAAACCGCTATCCACCAGGGCCTGCAATTCTCCCGAGTCTAAAAAGGCTTTCCGAATGTAGTCGTACCAAATCGATTGACCCAAACCGGCTAGTTGATCTAATTTTGACATCTTTATCTCCTTGTAGTGAGGTCGCAAACTGACGCTGTCAGTGTGCTATTGCGTCCTTGCGATTGTCTCTTTTGCCATTTTAACCACGCACTCGACCGTCAGACCAAATTCCTCCAGCAAATCTTTGATCGGCGCGGATGCGCCAAAATCTCTTAACCCGAGAATCCCTCCGACACCATGACGTCCCGCGTATCTACGCCAGCCGAAAGTTGAACCGGCTTCGACCGCAACCCTGGCGTAAACAGAATTGGGCAGCACTTCTTCCCAATACGCTTCACCTTGTGATTCATACAGACTCCAGCACGGCATACTCACGACCCGCGAGCGGATTCCCTCTTTTGCCAACTCGTCATGCGCGCCCAGGCAAAGCTGAACCTCCGATCCCGTTCCCAGCAGGATAACCTCGGGGGTGCCTTCGCAATCCGCCAGAACATAAGCGCCTCGCGACGCACCGTGAGCTGAAGCGTATTTTTTCCGGTCAAGTGTCGGCAATGCCTGCCGGCTGAGAATCAGTGCAACCGGGCGATCTTTCAGGTTCATTATGTACTTCCACATGACCGACAGTTCGTTGGCGTCTGCCGGGCGAATCACATCAAAATTCGGAATGGCCCGCAGGGACGCTACTTGCTCAATGGGTTGATGTGTGGGACCGTCTTCGCCGACGCCAATGCTGTCGTGTGTAAAAATATAAATGGCCGGCTGCTCCATCAGCGAAGACAAACGCAAAGTCGGTCGCATGTAGTCCGAAAAAATCAAAAACCCGGCGCCGTAAGGCCGAATCTTACTTAAAGACAGAGCATTTACGATGGAGCCCATCGCGTGTTCGCGAATGCCGAAGTGAAAACTGCGTCCGTGGTAGCTGCCCTTCTGAAAACTGTCGGCATCATTAATGTAGGTTAGCGTTGACGGCGCCAGGTCAGCAGAGCCCCCCATGAGCCACGGGACTTCTTTTGCAATGGCATTAAGGATTTGTCCGTTTGCAGAGCGTCCGGCAATGCCTTTGGGATCGGCAGGAAATTCCGGTAAACAGGCCTCCCAGCCTTCCGGCAGCTCGCGTGCCTGCATGAGCTTGAATTCCTGCGCAAGATCGGGAAAAGCAAGTTCATAGTCCACAAACTTTTTCTCCCATTCTTTCTGAGCCGCTGTGCCGGTCGCGATGACACCCTCGCGATACGCTCTTACTTCATCCGGCACGTAGAATTTCTTTTCCGGGTCCCAACCGTAGTTGCGCTTGGTCGCCATAATCTCCTCTTCACCCAGGGGGGAACCGTGTGCCCCGGAGGTATCCTGCTTGTTGGGACTGCCGTAGGCGATGTGGCTGTCGACAATGATCAGGGACGGACGTTCGCGTTCATCCCGTGCCGTCCGGACCGTACGCTCTAACATCTCCAGGTCATTGGCATCTCCCACGCGCTGCACATTCCAGTTGTACGCCATAAATCGCGTCGCAACATCTTCGGTGAAGGTCAGACAGGTGTTACCTTCAATGGTGATGCGATTGTTGTCATAAATCCAAACCAGATTATTGAGTCCAAGATGGCCTGCCAGAGAGGCGGCCTCACTGGATACCCCTTCCATCATGCAGCCGTCGCCGCAGACCGCAAAGATGTTGTAGTCGATAATCTCGTGGCCCGGCCGGTTGAAATGACTGGCCAGCCATTTTTCAGCGATGGCCAGGCCGACGCTGTTGGCCACGCCCTGACCCAGCGGCCCGGTTGTGGTTTCGACCCCGGGGGTCAAACCAAGCTCGGGGTGCCCAGCGCATTTGCTGTGCAACTGCCTGAAGTTTTTGATGTCCTCGAGCGAGACGTCGTAGCCCATGATGTGCAGCGTGCTGTACAAAAGCATGGAGGCATGTCCGATGGAAAGTACGAACCGGTCCCGATTCGGCCAATCAGGGTCTTCCGGATTGTGACGAATGAACTTATCCCACAACAAGAAAGCCGCCGGTGCCAGCGCCATGGCCGTACCGGGATGTCCTGAATTGGCTTTTTGCACGGCATCCATGGAAAGCGTCCGGATGGTATTGATGTTCAGTTGTTCTAATCCTGAATCCTCTATGCTTGTACTCATTTATCTCTCCCTTCAGTTTGTTTGGCTGACTAAGTCATCGGCTGCCGGCAATACCGGCAGTCAACCCGACTGCGGTTGCCTGACTTATATTGTTTCTATAACTCGGACGCAAGGTGCGCTGATCCCAGGAGGGCCGTGTGCTCATCCCGAATGATGTAGAGAGGTGTATTCTCAACCAGACTCGCCAGGCGGCATTTGGCCAGATAGGAATTCTTAGTCGTGCCGTCGCTCAATTTCTTACAGATTTTCGGTGGGATGCCGCCACCCAGGTAAACTCCGCCGGCGGTTAAGAACGTCAACGCCAGATTGCCTGCCTGTGCCCCCAATATGGAAGCGAACATGTCGAGCGCTTTCACACAGAGTTTGTACTTGTTGGCCAGGGCAGCCGACGATATGACCACCGCCGGCACCGACTCTTTCAGCTCTTCGGCCAGTTCGGGGGGCTCATCGGCATAACCGCTCTCCTTCAAGAAGCGATAGATATTTTCCAGGCCCGGTCCAGAGAGCACGCGTTCGTAACTCACTCTGCCATATTCCGCCTGCAGAAACTGAAACAATTCCGTCTCTTCTCGCGAGGTGGGTGCAAAATCTGCATGTCCGCCCTCAGAGGGCAAAACAACGGAGCGTCCGCCCTCGGTGTATAGAAACGCCTGGCCTAAGCCCGTTCCGGGCGCCAATACGGCGTAGGTCTTTGCACTTGCTGCCGGTGTCCGGGTTCCGCCATGCAGAACCAACAGGTCCTTCTCATCCAAATGCGGAATGGCAGCGGCAACCGCGGCCAAATCATTGACCAGCCGCACCGATTCAATCTGCAATGCTTCGCGAATCTCGGCCTCGCTGATTATCCACGGCAGGTTTGTCGTCTGGGTTGTGCCATCGACAACCGGCCCCGGAACGCCTAAGCAGGCCTTCTCCACTTGTACCTTCTGCTTGCGTAGAAAAAGGTGCAGTATGTCCGCTACGTGCGGGAAGTCACTACTGACATATGTCTCGGTTGTTGTCCGCGATAATTTCTGCCCCTGTCGTTCAAACAGACAAAGCCGGGTTTTTGTACCGCCAATATCGCCTGCGAGTATCATTTTTTCTCCTTAACTTCCGTGAGAAAACCAAGCAACTTTCTGCGGCCCCTGGAGAGGCGCGATACGACAGTACGCTTTTGGCATGGCAGCAGTTTTGCGATTTCCTCATATCTGAGGCTACATAGGTCTTTGAGGAGGACTACGGCTCTTAATTCCGCCGGCAGCCTATCTATCGCAGAGGTTATTGGGTCAGCGCACAAGTCGGGAGACGACCGCTGCAGACCGGCCCGATGCGACACCCCTGCGACTGAAGAACTGCCCCCGGAGGTTACTCTAGCTTGTTCCCCTCTCTGATTCAGCCTGGCAAAATGGACATTTGCAAGAATGCGAACCATCCAGCGCTGAATGCTGCCTCCCGCTTTGAATCGAAAGAAATTCTCTGATGCGTTCGCGTAAGTCCGCTGCACCAAATCTTCCGCATCGGATTGATTCTGTGTCAACATGAGGGCAATAGAGTAGAGCTGCGACATCAGCGGAAACGTCAAACGCTCAAACTTCCTGCTTGCGGTTCGAGACACGCCACTTTGGATGGCGATACTCATTTTGCCACATCGTTGTTCGACACCGAAGCTTGCAGTGCTGGATGAATCCCCAATACATCTTCAACATAGCTTCGCAAAATCTCCGCCACACTCCACGCCTGAGCGATCGCGCCTCGTTGTCCATGAGGTGACTCAGCATCAAAAATCTCGGAGATTGAGCCAACACAGCCATCTGAGAAATGAGGAATTATTTTTTCGATGATCTCTTTTGCCCATTTTTGACCAATCTCGCCTTCAATCTTTACCAAAGCTGTGATATAAGGTCCAAGCAGCCAGCTCCAAACCGTGCCCTGATGGTAAGCACCATCTCTGGACAGTTGATCGCCGCCATAATGCGGACGATAGTTGGAATCGTCCGGTGAGAGACTGCGCAGGCCCATCGGTGTGTACAACTTCTCTTCGATAACCGTAAAAATTTGCTTCGCCCGCTTGTCTCCCACCAGGGGAAAAGGCAAGCTTATCGCAAAAATCTGGTTCGGCCGTATCGCCGCGTCTTTGTGATCGCCGTTAACATTGTCGTAAAGGTAGCCGTTTTGCTCTTCCCAGAAGACGTCCGTGAACACTTTCGCAACCTTCCGGCCACGCGCGGCATACCGTTCAGCATCGTCGGTCAGGCCGAACTGCCGGGACAATTCAGATACAATCATCAGGGCATTGTACCACAGTGCGTTGATCTCAACCGCTTTACCCTGACGCGGGGTGACCACCCAGTCGGCAACTTTTGCGTCCATCCAGGTCAATTGCACACCCGGTTCGCCTGAATACAACAGGCCGTCCTCGGCGACATGGATATTGTAACGGGTACCCTTGTCGTGCCACGCTATAATTTCGTTCAAAAGAGGTAACAGTTCGTCGCACACAAACTTGCCGTCCTTTGAATACTGCAGATACTTGTAAATCGCGACAAAAAACCAGAGCGTCGCATCCACTGTGTTATATTCTGGCTCTTCGCCGACGTCCGGGAATCGATTGGGCAGCATACCCTGGCTTATGCTGGCCGCAAACGCGCGCAAGATTTTCTTTGCGACGTCAAACTGTCCGGTGACCAACGCAATCCCGGGAAGAGCGATCATAGTGTCGCGTCCCCAATCGGCAAACCAATGATAACCGGCGATGATCGAATGCAGGTCTTCCCCTCTTTTGACCACGCATTGGTCGGCGGCTTGCGCGAGTGTGCGGGTAACCTTGTCCTGGACAGGCAAACTGTTCGGAAGCTTACTTCTCCGGCGCTTTTCCTTTTCGAACAGCTTGCCGGCGTTCCGCTTGGCAGGATTTGTGGTTGAAATAATGACACCCAACTTGTCGCCGGATTTGAGGTTAACTGTGAATGTGCCGTGGGAAAACAGATCCTCCTGGTAGTCGAGGCCGCGATATTGCTCCTTTATGTACTCGAAGTTGTGGTACCAGTCAGGGCCAGGATGAAAAGTAGCTCCCGGCACCTGAATAAACAACTCCGGAACGGAATCATAGGGTTGAGCCCTGAAAACCCCTTCTGAGAACTGGCTCTCTCCGGAGAAGGCATCATTCGCGCGGGTCAGGCTGTGAAAGTCGCGCGCAGCCATAAATGGTCGCAGCTCAAGGTTGAACGCGGCAGGCGCCCGCACCACATGGTACAACACCAAAGTCGTGTTTTCTCCGTTAAGAGCCGCGATGGTTTTGCGAATGCGGATTTTATCAAACGAGTACTCAAAAACCGGAAACAGGCCACGTTCGAACAAACAGATGTGTCGATTGCCTGCTGGGTGCACTACCCCCGGAAACTGATTGGAGCCTAGCTCATATCTGTTGCCATTGGACTCGATAGTTTCATCGAGCTTGGACAGGAGCACCATCCGGCCAACTGGCGGCTGCGTCGCTGCAACCAACAGCCCATGATAGCGGCGTGTGTTGGCGCCGATAATGGTGGAACTCGCCCATCCGCCAAGCCCATTTGTCTCGAGCCATTCGTGCCTGATCGCTGCGTGAAAGTTCTGCGTGGTCTTCTCATCGAAACTGAATGACATTGATTTCGTCTCCCTCATTAGGCTTTTCCAAATACCGGCACCACCGTGCCGTTGATGTCCCGGGCCAAATTCGATGCATAGAATACTGTGATGCCGGCCAAAGACTCACCGGTAACCCAGGAACCAAAATCCGCATCCGGCATGGCTTTGCGGTTGGCCGGAGTGTCGATGGTACCGGGGATGATAGCATTGGCAGTGATATTCTCTGAACCGTACTCCGCCGCCAGAGACTTCGTGAAGTTAATAAGTGCGGCTTTGCTCGCCGCGTATGCTGCCATTCCCGGCGCTCCGGTCAATCCCGGTTGTGCGCCAACATTGATTATCCTGCCACTTTTCTGCATGACCATTGCAGGCAAGACGTTCCGGCATGCGTTTACCGCCGACTTCAGGTTAAGAGCGATCATCTTGTCCCACTGCTCTTCGCTGGTGTGCGTGATAGGAGTCCCGGCCAGAAAACCGCCAACCAAATTGCTCAGCACATCGATTCTGCCTGCTTGTTCGATTACTTCTGCAACCATGTGCTTGACGTCATGATCATCGAGGATGTTGTTCTTTACTCCGCAGAGGCGGTCACTGTCTGGCGCCAGGCGCTGCCTTAAGCCCTCGAAGTATGCTTCTTTGGTGTAGCTGACAAAAACCAGTGCCTCGGCCTCAAGGAAGGCTCGCGTAACGTGGGACCCCAGACCTCCTGTGCCGCCAGAGATCAGGACGACTTTGTCTTTGAGATCGGTCTTCATTTTTTTCATGCCTCTGATTATTGATAGAGCTTTTCAAAACTCCGAAATCCAGCAATCTTAACTCGCATCTTGTAGAGACCGCTGTGGGCAGTCATGTACAGCGTTTTGCCGTCGGAGTCACCCCATGCCATGTTCGCCGGCCTTTCCGGAGCCTTGATTTTACCCAAATACTTTCCTTGAGAAGAAATAATCCAAACACCACCAGGGGCGGAAGAGTAGATGTTTCCTTTCACATCTACCTTGAGTCCGTCCAGGGCCTCTTCATCGTCGGTCTTATTCATATCGAAAAAGACCTCTCCGTTGGACAGCGTACCATCCTTGTGCGCTTCGTAACGCATGATGACTTTTGTGTTGTGGATGTCCCGGATATCCCAGTTGCTGGCATAGAGGTATTTTTCATCCGGGGAGAAAGCAATCCCGTTCGGTCCACCCAAGTCTGTGGCCACCAGTTTCAGTTCATCTCCAATCAGACAGTAAATACCCTGGTGGGGCGTTTCCTTTCCGGGGTCATCGAAAAACTTGGGCAGACCGTACGGTGGGTCTGTTATGTAGAGGGCTCCGTCCGACCGGTAAACCAGGTCGTTTGGACTGTTGAACCGCATGCCCTTATATGAATCAGCCAAAACAGTCACCGGCCCTTTGTGCTCGAGGCGAACGATCCTGCGATTCCCATGCTCACACACCACAAGTCGCCCTTCTTGATCGAAAGCCAGGCCATTTGAACCCGGTTGATGATATTCCCCAATATCAAAACCGGAGTAACCGCTTTTGGTCCTAAAAATGGCGACGTTGCCATTCGGATGATATGAGTAAATCACGTTCGCGTTGGGATCGCTGAACAGGAGATAGCCGTTCGGATGCCAGAGAGGTCCTTCGGTGAATTGAAAGCCCGTCGCGATTCGCTCAATCTTGGCTTCAGGGTCGATGATTTCGTCGAGAGCAGGGTCGATGCGCACAATCTCGCCGACATCCTGCCAGTGCTTGAATTTCGGCCTTTCCTTATAGAAATCAACCGCTGCCGACCGTATCCAGATGTAGTTATCCGGCATGTCCGCCATGGGGCCGTTGATTCCCAGAATCGCGATCTGAATCTGTTGACCTGGCCTCAGATCATTCCCGAGTTCGACCCGATTTCTTGCGTTCCAGCCCTTGACCACAGAGCCACCGGACTGCCCAAAGCTTTTTGACAGCTTGCCGTCAACCCAAACCTCGGCATAATCATCGATGACGATCTCAAGAACTGCGGTTGAACCTGTCGCATCGAAATTCGCTATCTTTGCGGGCACCGTAACGTTCATTCGATACCAGTTAAACGACAGCCTACCCGTACCTCTCCTCTCCTCGAGGGATAGCGGGCTGAGCACTTCCCACTTGCTATCGTCAAAATCAGCACCGCCGGCCTTTGGTGCAATGTCATTGGTCTTGATCGGCTTGCCGGCCGGGTAGAGTTTCAGTTTATCCTGGCCTTTCGGACCCGGAGCGTTGAAATCGCTTTCGATGATTTGGGCGTCACTGTAACGCCACTGCGTGTCGAGCAGGTCGACACCTTCCTGGGTTCTAAGGTCAACAACCGCATCAGGTGTCCCGATGGCCAGTTCGACGGATTCCTGGGCAAGAACGTCCCGGCCAGGCAAGTTCAGCCACAAAGCAAGGCTAAAGACTATGAGATTAATCTCGGAAAACCGCATGGATAATCTTCCTCCGTATTGAATCGATTTCCAGTCCCTGCGCCCACCATTACCTGATTGGCCTCCCCGTTTTGGCGGAGACCAATCGTTGGAGGGAAAGAGAGTTATTTGTAGGGCTTCAAGGATACTCAGTTGGTTCCCTGACCAAATTTAGCATTGATGCCGGCTGCGGCAATCTCAACATCCTGGTCGGCGCTGGCAGCCCCGCTTACGCCGATACCGCCAACCACACGACCCCGGTAGTGAATGGGTAACCCGCCACGCAGCATATTGTGGCCAACGGTTACCAGAGAACCTCTGCCGCCAATTATCGCGTCCTCGAGTTTCTTGGAGGGAAATCGAAACATCGCTGCCGTGCGCGCCTTTTCATAAGAAACCATGGCAGCGGCCGGAAATGTACCATCCAGGCGCTCCAGGTAGAGGAGATGGCCGCCTGCGTCTACGATAGCAATGGCGCCACCGGGAGCTCTGTGCTCTTTGGCATACTTGCGTCCAGCATCGACCATCGCTTTTGCGGCTTCCAGGGAAAGCTCCAAATTGTCGCTGAGTTGAGCGGCAGTCAGATAGCTGCTATGTTTAGCATGTACTTTGGGCCAATTCTCATTAGCCTTCGCAATAGCCATTTTCGCGCCCATTTTTTTCCACATGCCGGCCGCTTTGGCGTTTCGTTGCAGGTATAGCTTTCCGTCCACTACATCGAACAGGCTGACATCAATGGGTTGTAAATGGCCCATCGACATCGCTACCGCGCAGAAACCACCATATTGCGGGGCATACTTTTCCGGATTCTTGACGAATGCTTTCAAATTCTTTTCGGATGTAAAATGATAGGTAGCGCCGTTGTACGCGGTTTGATATTTTTGATCGCCGGGCACAGGTTTCTTTTCGGTGAAAAAAGCAACCGGGTCGTAACCGTCGATGATGACGCCTTTATCATTCGCATTCACCAGGTATCCCTGCTGCGCGTGCACTTGACTTGACGACATTGCGACAAACAACAAACATGCCGGTACAAACGTTCTCATTGCGGTCTTTAACATGATTGATCTCCTCCCAAATTCAGGAACCAAATACTCTTTTTAGTTATGATTATTGCTGTCAGTACCGCAGTGCCTTGTTTATCGCAACCATCATATTTTCACCCCGGTCGCTTTTACAGAAAACGTCATCTGCTATCCAGGAGCGAAAGTCAAATCTTAAGTCGTTGCGGCTTGCCTGCAGCAGCAGTTTGATTCCGTTCAAATTGGAAACCTCCTCCGAAAGGTCATCCAATGACTGTTCATCCATATCCACAATCATAATGTCGATTCCCGTCTCGCCTGATATCTTGCCGATCTCCTGAGGTCGCTTCAGTGACCGAACAATGTGGCCGTTGCGTTCGATACGTGTTTTGAGCATCCGACGGCGGACTGGGTCACTCTCGTTTAACAGAATCCGAGCCATATTGAAATCCTCCCGCTGTTATGGCCGTTCTCGAATCACTTCACTGAAAATTTGACCGAAGATCCTTTCTTTGAGATATTCAACTTGTCCTCGCGCGCAAGCCAGCCAATCGCCTGATGTAAGACCTCAGTTGAAGCGCCTACTTGCTTTTTGACTTTTGCTAGGGTCGACTCCCCATTGTCGTTTAAGACTTGCCAAACCTTTCCGGCAGTCTCACCGATTTCATAAATCATAGCATACTCCTTTCAAAGAAAGATGAAAAGTTAATGGGCATTGACATATTGACTCATGCCCTCGCTTGCATATTTATATTCTAAACAGTTACTTACATGTCATCCTGAGCACAGGGTGCAAAATTCCGTGTTTCTGCATGGGACCGACTGTGTGCGAAGAATCTCCCCAGCCACTCGAAGATTCTTCGCGCTTTCATGGATTTCCTGACAGCACAATCCGTCACTTCGCGCTCAGAATGACCTTAAATCCGAAATGCTATATATTGCTCAACCGCCCGTTGCAAAACCTGGATAAAGCGTCATACCGCCGTCAACGAACAAGCTTGTGCCATTGACATAGTCCGATAAGTCCGAGGCAAGCCAGACAGCCGCCCGACCAATATCTTCAGGTTCGCCGATGCGCCGGTAGGGTACCAGCTC
This sequence comes from Candidatus Zhuqueibacterota bacterium, assembly GCA_029262055.1. GTDB lineage: Bacteria > Zhuqueibacterota > Zhuqueibacteria > Oceanimicrobiales > Oceanimicrobiaceae > JAJDAD01. Next base: position 61,097 of record JAJDAD010000034.1, on the reverse strand, counting down.
CATAAGAGCATCGTAGGCCTCGGGAGTGCTCCAGGCCTCGGTATTTATGGGCGTGCGAATTGCGCCGGGAGCGATACTGTTCACCCGGATGCGATACGGTCCGACCTCCTGGGCAATGCTCTTCATCATCAACATCACGCCCCCTTTCGAAGCGGCATAGTTGACATGACCAGCCCACGGTATGGTTTCATGAACTGAACTCATGCAAATGATCTTGCCGGCTGAACTTGACACGTCTTCGACCACACCGCGCCTTTTGAATTCGCGTACCGCCTCACGGGCACACAGAAATTGACCCGTAAGATTCACATTCAGGACCGTGTTCCACTGCTGCAAGGTCATCTCGTCAAAAGGGGCGTCCTGCTGTAGACCGGCATTGTTTACCAGGATATCTACCGTACCAAATTCTTCAAACATTTTCTTGAACATTGCAGTTACTTGATCTTCTTGCGAGACATCCGCCTGATATGCGATGGCCCGGCTCCCAAACTCCGCGATTATATCAACCACCTCTTGAGCGGCGTCTTCCCCGGAACGGTAGTTGACGACAACATCAGCGCCGGCCTCGCCCAGGGCAATCGCCACGGCTTTGCCTATTCCGGAATTGGCACCGGTCACGAGCGCTTTTTGATTCTTCAGAATCTTCAGGGGCTCGCATTTAGGCATTACAACGTCCGGGTATTTCTCTAGCTTGGAGTTACTCATTTCTTGCTATCCTCTAAGTTTCCGATTGTCATCTTTGGTTCTTATTGCTTTTTCTTGCCTTTTTCCTCAGGCCTTCTGGGTTGTAATAGTTTCGCGACGACCCCGGTCCAGCCGGTTTGATGGGATGCACCTACGCCGCGGCCGTTATCGCCGTGAAAGTACTCATAAAACAAAACATAGTCGCGGAAATGCGGGTCGGTCTGAAATTTGTCATTGTCTCCAAATACCGGCCGCTTCCCACTTTCATCTCTCAGAAAAAGGCGCGCCAGGCGGTTGCTTAGCTCGTTGGCAACTTCAAGAATAGTGGCATAGTTGCCGGAACCAGTGGGGCACTCGATTTTGAAATCGTCCCCGTAGTAGTGATGAAACTTCTGCAGCGACTCGATAATCAGAAAGTTGACCGGAAACCAAATTGGACCCCGCCAATTCGAATTCCCACCAAACAAGCCGGTGTCAGACTCGCCGGGCTGATAAGTTACTTTGAATTCTTGGCCATTGGTATTAAAAACGTAAGGCTGCTCCTGATGGTACTTCGACAAAGCGCGCACGCCGTAGTCCGACAGGAACTCCGTCTCGTCCAACATCCGCTTCAGAAGGCGTTTCATACGGTGCCCGCGCAGCAACGAGAGCAGTCGCCGCTCGCCCAAACCAGGTTCATGCCATCGCGATACGAGACTCGCCAGGTCAGTTCGATAGTTGAGAAACCATTCGAGTCTTTCTTTGAATTCGGGGACCTTTTCCAGGAATTCCGGCTCCAGCGTTTCAACGGCAAACATGGGAATCAGGCCAACCATGGAATGGATCTTAAGTCTAATCAGATTGCCGTTGGGACAGTGCAGCGTGTCGTAGTAAAACTCGTCTTCATCATCCCACAAGTCGATGCCTTCGCCGCCGCTATTGGTCATGGCGCCGGCGATGTAGAAGAAATGCTCCAGAAACTTCGTAGCCATGTCCTGGTAGATCGGTTTGGTCAGAGACAGCTCCAAAGCGATACGCATCATGTTCAGTGAAAACATGGCCATCCAACTGGTGCCGTCGGACTGATCGATATGGCCGCCCGTGGGTAGCTCAGAGCTGCGGTCAAACACGCCGATATTGTCCAAGCCCAGGAATCCGCCCTGAAAGATGTTGTTGCCCGCTTCATCCTTGCGATTGACCCACCAGGTGAAATTGAGAAGGAGTTTGTGGAAAACGCGCTCCAGAAAGTCGCGATCGCCTGTGCCATTGTTTGCCTTCTCATCGATCTTGTAGACCCGCCACGTGGCCCAGGCGTGCACCGGCGGATTGACATCCCCGAACGCCCATTCATAAGCAGGCAACTGACCGTTGGGATGCATGTACCACTCACGGGTAAGCAGAAGAAGCTGCTCTTTCGCGAACTCAGTATCGACCGTCGCCAGGGGAATGCAATGAAATGCCAGATCCCAGGCAGCATACCAGGGATACTCCCATTTGTCCGGCATCGAGATGATTTCTGCGTTGTTCAGATGCAGCCATTCGTGGTTGCGACCCTTTCGCCTTTCAGCCGGAGGTTCCGGTTGGCCGGGATCGCCGTTTATCCACTGACTGACATCGTAGTAGAAAAACTGCTTCGACCACAACATGCCGGCCAGCGCCTGGCGCTGCACATTGCGTTCGTCCGCGTTCCTGATATTGCTTTGCAGCTCTCCATAGAATTCGTCTCCTTCTTTGAGACGAGTCGCGAAAATTTGTTTGTACTGCTGGAAGGGTTTGGCCTGCTTGGATTTACTCAGGCGTAGCCGCAGTTCGGTGAAGTTTCCCGGCGAAATCGTCTGAGCGTAATTGGCGGCGGCCTTGGTTCCCACCTGTTTAGGATTTACGGCCTTTTGGTTTCCGTGTATAAGATAGTCATTGATACCATCCTTGAAATATCCTTTTGCATTGCCTGCGCCGTACAACCGCTGCGCGTTACTTTCATTCTCACAAAACAGCAATTCCGGGCGGTCTTCGCAATACAGCCACATCTTTCCCAGCTCAGCATGGTCAATCAGAAGTGAGTTGTCACCGGATTTTGACATCCTCGGCTTGGCGCTTGCCGGATCCCAGGACCAGGTATTACGAAACCAGATCTGGGGCAGCAAGTTGAGCGAAGCCTCTTCAGGGCCGCGGTTGTGTGCGGTCACGCGAATCAGAATATCTTCAGGGTCGGCCTTGGCATACTCCACAAACACATCAAAATAGCGGTCGCTGTCAAACAAGCCGGTGTCGATCAATTCAAACTCCGGGTCACCCTTTCCGCGCCGGCCATTCTCTTCAACCAACCGGGCATATGGAAATTCCTGTTGAGGATACTTGTAAAGCATCTTCATGTACGAATGCGTCGGGGTGCTGTCCAGGTAGTAGTAGTACTCTTTGGCATCTTCCCCGTGGTTACCCTCATTGCCGGTCAATCCAAAGATTCGTTCCTTCAGAATCGGGTCTCTGCCATTCCAAAGCGCCACGGAGAAGCACAGAAGTTGGCGGTCATCACTGATCCCCGCGATACCTTCCTCGCCCCAGCGATAAGCCTTGCTGCGGGCCATATCGTGAGTCACATGTTCCCACGCATTGCCATGTGGACTGTAATCCTCTCTAACGGTTCCCCACTGCCTTTCAGTTAGGTAAGGCCCCCACTTTTTCCAGTCTCTGCTTTTCGTACTTGCTTCCGTGAGTCGCTTATTTTCAGGTGCCATTTACTCTCCAAATGTTGGTAAGAGCGCAACGAGACACAGCTCTGAGTCGAACCACTATCCGTCTGAATGTCCGGACATCAAGTGTCAAAACCTCACACAACGCTGCTCGCATAGTTCAAAAGTTGTGCCAAACGGTACCGCACACCCTATCGTGTTGTTTTTATGTAGGTCCACAACAGGGAGCACCAAATCCAAGACCCCGCACCTCACCGCATGCGGTAACATTCTACCCATTATAGTAACTTTTTGTCTTGACCAGAAAGAGAGGATATCCAACCAAACCGCAGGACCTGCGACCTGACACTTCTAAGATCGGCGCAGTTTTGGCTGGTCTTTTGGAGATCCTTTGTTGGACTGTTTCGGCAAATCAATCCGCAAGTACATGGGAAATGCGCTGCCGAAGCATGGGGAGTAGTTCTTTGCTAAACCAGGGATTTCGTTGAAGCCAAATGTTATTGCGCGGGCTTGGGTGCGGAAGCGGAACGACTTTCGGCCAGTAGAAACCCCAAGACCGCACCGTCTCTGTCACGCGAGAGTGGTCCCGGGTCAGATGATATGCTTGTGCGTACATGCCGATAACCAACGTCACTTCGAGGCGCGGCAGGTGGCCAAGGACTCGTTCGCGCCACGCAGGCACACATTCCGGGCGTGGCGGAAGGTCGCCGGACTTTCCTGTTCCCGGATAGCAAAAGCCCATCGGCACAATGGCTATCTGCTCCGGGTCGTAAAAGACGTCACGCGTCACGCCCATCCACTCACGCAGACGCCGGCCGCTGGCATCGTCGAAAGGCACGCCCATTTCATGCACTTTTCTTCCGGGAGCTTGCCCCGCGATTAGCACTCTCGCATTCTGATGTATCTGCAATACCGGCCGGGACCCATCTTCCAGATGGGCCTCGCAAATGGTACAGGCATGAATCTCTGTTAGCAGAGACTGCAATGAGTTCTTAGGAGTCATTTCCTGATCTGAGCATTATGAAAGTGCGAGTCTGAAAAATCCCTCTGAGTAAATAATTCTTGTGCAATTCCCTTCTTTAAACAGCACAAAGAGTCAGTCCAAGAAATACTTGTTCAGCTTATTGTGCAGCGTTTTCAGACTGATCCCCAAAACCTTCGCTGCTTTGGTCTTGTTGTTGTTGGTCTGCTCCAACGTCCGGAAGATCACATCCCGCTCGATTTCCTGCAATGGCCGGTTTATTTGAATTTCGCTAACACTGCTTCCAGCGTCCAAAGACAGCATTTGTCGAGGCAGGTATTCAAGCCCGATTTGCGATTCATTGCAGAGAATCACCGCCCGCTCGACCGCATTTTTCAGCTCCCGGATATTACCAGGCCAAAGATAGCTCATCAACGCAGCGTTGGCCCGATCTGAAAAACCGGTAATTGCTTTGCCGTTCTTCTTGTTGGAATTCTTCAAGAATGCTGCGGCAAGCAACGGCACATCGCTGTTTCTCTCCCGCAGTGGAGGCATGTCGATCTCCATGACACTCAAGCGGAAATAGAGGTCTTCGCGCAGAGTCCCTTGTCGCATGGCCTCCTGCGGGTCGCGATTGGTTGCGGCCACCACACGCACATCGACGCGGACCTCGGTCGAGCCGCCCAGGCGCCGGAATGAATGCTCTTCCAGCACACGCAGCAGCTTGGCCTGCGTGTCAACCGGCATCTCTCCTATTTCATCCAAAAACAGGGTGCCGTTGTCCGCCATTTCAAAGCAGCCTATCTTCTCCTTCACCGCCCCGGTAAACGCGCCCTTCTCGTGGCCGAAAAGCTCGTTTTCGAGAATGTCTCTCGGCAGAGCGGAACAGTTCACCGCAATGAATGGCCCGTCCTTACGCGGACTTTTCCGGTGAACGGCTTTCGCGACCAGCTCTTTTCCCGTCCCACTTTCGCCGGAGATCAAGATGCTGGCCGTGGTGCCGGCTACCGCATCGATGGTGCGAAACACCGCATGTATTCTCTCATGTTCACCGATCATGTCCTCAAAAGTCGACATGTGCTTCAGGGTTTCTTCCAGGCGCTCGGCCTTCGACTTGAGGCTGCGATTGCCTACCACCAATTGGTAGCGCTCAACGGCTTTCGGCACCAAAGACCTGATTCTGTCGGGCTCAACCGGTTTTGCGAGATAGTCGTAGGCGCCCTCTTTCATGGCTTGCACCGCTGTGGTGACCGAGCCCTTGCCGGTGATGATGATGATCTCGGTCAGGACGTTTTCCGCTTTGCACTTACGTAGCAGGTCCAGGCCGGTCATGCGCGGCATCATCAAATCGATAAGTCCCACACTGAACTTCCCGCTCAACAGCAACTTCAGGGCCTGGTTGCTCTGATTTACGGTCACCGTATCGTAACCGGCAAGCTGCAGCAATTCAGAGAGGCCTTCGGTAATCGATGAGTCATCATCGGCGATGAGTATTTTGGTCTTTGGCAAAACCATCCTTCACATTTAGTCTTAATAGTTCAAAAAACCAGGATACTCCAGCATCCTTAGGGGCGAACATCCTCTGCTTTTCGCTCTGGACGAGCGAGCACCTGTCTCCCTTCTAAGGGAGATTTCGTTCAATGTCCCTGAATGCCGCCTGTGCGCTCAGACAGCGTTCCAGAGAAAGGTCACCGTCGTTCCTTTCCCTGACTTGCTCTCTACCTCCAGTTCTCCACCATTTGCCTCCACCATGCGTTTCGAAATCGGCAGACCAATTCCGGAGCCGTTCTTCTTGGTCGTGAAATAGAGATCGAATACCTGACGCAATTCTTCACGGGACATGCCACTGCCCTCGTCCCGAACGGAAACGAGCACACGCTTGCCCTTGCTCCAGGAGCGCACAAAAAGCTTGGTGTTTTTTGCGCTCGCGTGGATGCCATTAAGAATGATGTTGTGCAACGCCTGCTGGAACTGTCCGCGGTCTACGAAGATTTCGCTCAGCCCTTTGCCAAGCCGGGTTTCGAGCTTGACGAGATTCTTCTCCGCTTCGCCGCCTGCCATTTCACACACGTCTTTGATCAGCCGGTTGACCTCTACCCGTTCCTTTTGCGGCACGCCGGGTCTGAAGTAGCGCAAAAACCCCTGCACAACCTCCTGCAGATGCTCCATCTCTTTTTCGAGAATCTTGATCTGCTTACCGGCATCAAGCCGGATCTTGCTGCGCTGGATCTTGGTTTTGAGAACATCCAGATTCAGGGCCAAGGCGTGCAGAGGGTTCTTGATTTCATGTGCCATGATATCGAGAAAGCGGGAAATCGTCTTCAGTTCGTTGAGGAGAGTATTCTTGCGCCGGACCGCTGTTCTCTGCACAGAGTCGAGTTGCTCCAGCCGGGTCAACGCTTTGTTGACCTTCTCGTAAGTCCCGCTAAATTCGTCGCTCGGCCGCCCCTTCAACCTGAAACCGTAGCGCCGGTTGACGATGTTAGTCATGGCTTCGTCGATTCGTCTTATAGGAGCACGAAGCACTCTGGAGCCGACAAACCCAACGAGAACCACCCCGACAATTCCCCCTAAACCAATCATGTAGAGTTTTAGCGCTAAATTGTGTTGCAGTGAGTCCAGGGATTCGGGCGCCAGTATCCGGGCCTGAATCCACTGTCCGGAGGCGGGCGTGACTTTCCAACATGCGATGTAACTGTCCCCTCCCACCTGCCGCTGCAAATCGATTTTCGCCGCTGCCGGCTTCAAAGTAAAATCCGGGGAAGATGCGGCCGGTCCTGTGCGCAGGGCAAAAGCCGGGCGCTGTCCGTCCTCCAACACCCACAGGTTTTCGAGCCGGGCAAAGCCGACATCATTGCGCGCGACATTCTCAATTACAGTTCTCTGCCGTTCATTTGACATTGCAGTACGATTCGTTTCCAACTGATGTCGTAGACGCTGGGCGAGGAGCATGGCCGAGTTGCGTGCGTGCTCACTTTTCAGTGAATACAACGCAGAGGCAAAAAACCAGGTCGACGCACCGTAAACGCCAGCCGTCAGGAGAAGCAACAACAGGATTAGCTTTTGGAAGATTTTCATCTAGAGCAAAGGTGGGTGTCTTTCGCGAAAGTATTTTGGCTAAACGTTATTGTAGGGTCGACCCGGGTCAATGTCAAGGGAAAAGCTAGCCTGGATTATTCACGAATCAGCGTATTGTGCACAAATCTAACCACCACAGTCATTCAGGAGGAATCCTTTTTGAACAGGTCCAGTAGTATTCAACGGGCACGGATTTTATCCAAAGAAGATCCTTCCAGGATGACAACAAGGGTAGTTTATGAATAGTGCAGCAAGGGATAATTTGCTTGATCGATAGCCGGTGGTCGACTATTTTCAATGCGATCAAGACCGGGTCACGAGTTGGCCAGGCGAGACACTCCCGGCAAACATGAGAAAACACTATGGCATACAGAATCACAAAAGTTTATACGCGCAACGGGGACAGTGGTGAAACCCGCCTGGGCGGCGGGCAGATCTTGAGGAAAGACGCCCTGCGCATTCGTGCGTACGGCTGCGTCGATGAACTCAACTCCACACTTGGACTCGCTCTGGCGGCTGGCCCAAAACCACCCGTCGCAGATGCCCTGCAAGCCGTACAGCATCAACTTTTCACCCTGGGCGGCGATCTCTGCATTTTGGAGACGGATAAGGCAAATCTGAAAGTCAAGGGTGTGCAGGCCGAATCAGTCACCTTCCTGGAGAATCTCATCGACCGTCTGCTCAAAGATCTGGCCCCGCTCGCGGACTTCATTCTACCGGGCGGCACGCAGGCAGCGGCATTTCTGCACCAGGCCCGCTGCGTTTGCCGCCGCGCAGAGACCCTCCTGGTCGAGTTATCGCAGGAGGAAGCACTGGGTGAATTCGTCCTGCCCTACATAAACCGGCTATCAGATGCTTTGTTTGTCCTGGCCCGTTACGAAAACCACCTGGCCGGCTGCGCGGACATTCTCTGGCGTAAAGAGGCTTAGCTCCTTTGAGTAAAGACCAAGCCTTATTGTGGGCCTACTGGGCCTGCATCCTGCTCTACAGCCTGTTGGTTCTGTTTCTCGGCTGGCGTGGCTTCCGCAGTAGTCGCGATGAGAAGAGCAATACAGCCTTTTGGGCAGCCGGCAGAAAGCTGGGGGCCTGGAGCACGGGCTTGTCGATCTCCGCGAGTTTCATGTCTATCAGTTGGTCGTGTGTTTACGCGGTGCAACTGGTTTACTGGTATGGCTTAAGTTCGCTCTGGCTGCTGGCGGTGCCGTGGCTTGTGGTCATGTGCATCTACTATGTCCTGACGCCATACTTTCGCCGACTTCCGGCATTTTCCCAGCCGGAGATGATCGCTCAACGATTCGGAGCGAGTCTGCGCGCCTACCTGGCGTTGCCCCTCGCGTTTGTGTTCGTCGTCTGGGGCGGCGCTGAAATCTATGCCGCAGCACAAATACTTTCCCCCATTCTGCATCTGCCGTTTCACCTGATATTGGCTTTTGTCGCGCTTGTGGTTGCCGGCTACTCGTACATGGGTGGCTTTTCAGCAGTGGTAAGCACCGACAAAGTGCAATTTGTTCTCGTGGCCTTTTTTATTACGGCCATTGCGTGGGTGGCCGGTGACGCCGCGCTTTCGGCGCGCCCGCTGCACGAAGTCATCAGCACAATCCCGGCACCCGCAAAGACGCAACAATCGGCGTGGGCCATTCTTGCTGCCGGGCCTGCGCTCATTTTTATGACAGTGGTGGCGTACCTTCCGGGCTGGATTGTGGAGACGGACATCTGGCTGCGCCTGCAAGCGGCTCGGAGCGATAAAGCGGCGCGCCTTGGAATCCTGATCGCCACGGTCAACTCTGTGCTTTTCATCGCAATCTTCCCAATGCTGATCGGCCTGGCTGCCTTGTCTCTTTATCCGCCTGCCGGGTCAGAAGTCCCGGAGATACTAAACGATGGCGCGGCGATCTTCGCCGTCTTCATCGATCGTCATGCCTCAGCCGGGCTCGGGATAATGCTCATCGGTGGGCTGGCCGCGGCCTCCATGTCAACCATAGACACTTGCGGCAACGTCGTAGCGCTGTCGCTGTCTTACGACCTGATAGAACCCGGGCTCAATGGACACAAATTCAAACGCAAAACCGTGGCCAGGCTCAGTTCTGCGGCCGCCGTCGGCGTTGCCTATGTTTATGCCCTGTTCACCGAATCACTGTGGGATGTATTCTATTTGTCATCGGGGATTCTCACCACCACGATTGCCATTCCAATGCTGGCTCTGTTCCTCAAGAGCTCCAACGCCACCAGGGTGCGGCGGGCAGCGGTGGTGGGTTTTCTTGCCACGTTGGGACTTTACTTCCTTGAAAAAAATGGCGGCCTGCAAGGGCTGCAGCCAGAGTGGCTGGCAGAAACTGAATTGGGTTACATTGTGTGGGCGTTGCTGGGGAGTTTCATTGCCTATATTTCGCCCGACAAGGGAAAGGGCGGCTAGTTGCTTGAATCCGAATCAACGTTAAACGCAGTATAAAGCACCGCCCTGATCGCAACCTTGTCCAGGTCCTGAATAAGAATCCCCTCCTTCGCGACTGCGATTTTTCCCGTCTCCTCCGAGATGACGATGATGATGGCATCGGACTCCTCAGCAAGTCCAACCGCGGCGCGATGCCGGGTGCCCAGCCGTGGGTCGATCGATGTTGACTGACTGAGAGGGAGAATGCATTTGGCCGCCTGGATCAGGTCATTTTGGATGATGACAGCCCCATCGTGCAGCGGCGATTTCGGGTTGAAAATCGAGGTAATGAGTTCCGAAGAGACCTCGGCTTGTATCTGCATGCCGGTTTCCACGATTGACTTTACCCCTGTGTCCCGCGTCACAACGATCAAGCCACCAAACCGCCTGTTTGACAATTCGACGGCCGCTTTGGTCACCTCGTCGAAGGTCCTTTGGCTCGACACTTTTACGAAATATCTGATCAGTCGGCTTTGCCCGAGGAAAATGAGCATTCTGCGCAATTCAGGCTGAAAAATAATGACAAAAGCAACCAGCCAAACCGTCTTCAGGCTGTCAAAAATCCAGGTCATGCCACTCATGTTGAACAGCCTCGCGATCAGAGACGCGAAGAAGATCAGGACAAGCCCGACAAACATCTGAGCTGCGCGTGATCCCCGAACAAAGATGTAGAGCTTGTAGAGGATCACCGTCATAACCATGACATCCAGGAGGTCAAAAAAGGTTACTTTGATGAATCCGATATGAAAAAGCGCGAAATGTTCACCCATTGTGGACTATTCTCTGATCCTTAAAAAGTAATCTGTGATCTGCGCTGCCTGCCGGGCGGCGGCTACGTCATGCACCCGCAGGATGTTGGCACCGTTCAAAATGGCGGCCGTGTGAATCGCCAGAGTTCCTTCCAGACAGCGGTCCGGCGGTAAATCCAAAACCCGGCTCAACATGGATTTTCTCGAAGCCCCAACCAGGACCGGAAATCCAGTCTCCCTGACGGCTGCCAGGTCACGAATAAGGAGGTAGTTGTCATGCAAGCGCTTGCCGAAACCAATGCCAGGGTCCAGCACTATTTGCGCACGCGAGATGCCCGCCTGCATCGCAACACCGGCCTGCTGCTGCAAGAATCTCGTGACCTCACCGGTGACGTCATCGTAACCAGGAGCCACCTGCATGTCCCTGGGTTTGCCCTGCATGTGCATCAGAATGATGCCTGCGCCTTTTGCGGAGACGACGCGGGCCATATCCGGAGAAAACCTGAGAGCGCTGATATCATTGACCAGATGCGCGCCGGCTGCAAGTGCGGCCTCAGCCACTTGCCATTTGCAGGTATCTACTGAAATCGGAACCGGCACATCCTGCGCAAGTCGCTCCACCACTGGAACTACACGCTCAAGTTCTTCCTCGACCGACACCGGTTCCGCACCCGGGCGCGATGACTCTCCGCCAATATCGAGAAAATCAGCGCCCTCCTCGACCATGCACTTACCTAACTCAACGGCGTCTTGCGCCTGGGGTCTCCTGCTGCCGGAAAAGAACGAATCCGGCGTACAATTGATGATCCCCATTATGTGAGTCTTGCTTGCCAGGTCCAGCATAACCCCTGAGCATTCGAATTTCACTTCATGTGGCGTCACCGGAACCGTCCTGGATCGTTTGCTGTCACTGTCCGGCAAAAAAAAGAGTTAAACAGGCCTGGATACTCAAGTTTAACTCTTTTCATTTCTACGCTACCACGATATTGGGAAACTGGCCCAGACAATGGCCGCCGGGGCTACTCTATATCATCTGCAACGGTTGGCTCTTTCTTGCTCGGAGCCCGCTTCTTGGAGTTCTTCTTCGGCTCAAGCGGCTCCAGAGTTTCGCCTTTGAGGATTTTGTCGATTTCCATACCGTCGAGAATTTCTCGTTCAAGCAAAGCCTTTGCCAAAGCATGCAGTTGGTCCGTGTGTTTCTCGACGATGGCCAGCGCCTTCTTTTCTGCTGTTTGCACAATTCTCTTTATTTCGGAATCCAGCAGTTCGGCGGTTTTTTCACTGTGCTCCGCCTGGCGGGCAAATTCACGTCCCAGGAATATCTCTTCATCCTTTTTCCCAAAAGTCAGGGGGCCGACACGCCCGGACATTCCCCATTCGCACACCATTTTCCTGGCTAGGTTTGTGGCCCGTTCAATATCGTTGCCGGCGCCGGTCGTCAACTCCTTCATCACGATCTCTTCGGCTGCGCGTCCGCCGAGCAAATGTACCAACATGCCTTCACAGTAGGTTTTAGAGTAATTGTGTTTTTCATCGATCGGTAAAGTCGTGGTTACGCCCAGGGCCCGGCCCCGCGGTATAATCGTAACCTTGTGCACCGGATCCGTCCCTTTGGTGAATTTCGCGACCAGCACGTGGCCGGCTTCGTGATACGCCGTCAAACGTTTTTCCTCTTCGGTGATAAGCATGCTCTTCCTTTCCGCGCCCATCATGACTTTGTCTTTGGCGTACTCAAAGTCGGTCATGTCTACGACCTTCTTGTTGTAGCGCGCGGCAAGCAAGGCAGCTTCATTCACGAGATTAGCCAAATCCGCACCGGAGAACCCTGGTGTGCCTTTGGCAAGCACTCCGAGATCGACATCTTTTGAAATGGGGATGTTGCGGCTGTGCACCTTGAGGATTCCTTCCCGGCCACGGACATCCGGGCGGTCTACAACGATCTGGCGGTCAAAGCGCCCTGGCCGTAACAGTGCCTGATCCAGTACATCGGGACGGTTTGTAGCAGCTATCAGAATCACACCCTCATTGGAGTCAAACCCATCCATCTCCACGAGCAGTTGATTCAGTGTCTGTTCGCGCTCGTCGTGTCCGCCACCCAGTCCGGCGCCACGCGTACGGCCGACAGCATCGACCTCATCGATAAAGATGATACACGGTGCATTCTTTTTTCCCTGATCAAAAAGGTCGCGCACACGACTGGCACCGACCCCAACAAACATCTCCACAAAATCAGCGCCAGACATACTGAAGAAAGGCACACTTGCTTCTCCTGCGACAGCCTTAGCCAGAAGCGTCTTGCCGGTACCGGGAGGCCCAAGCAACAAGGCGCCTTTCGGAATTTTCCCGCCCAACTTCTGAAACCGATCCGGATCTTTGAGGAACTCGATAATCTCGCGTAATTCCTGCTTGGCCTCTTCTGCGCCGGCCACGTCATCAAACGTGACCTTGCTTTGATTTTCGGTCAACATCTTGGCTTTAGATTTGCCGAAAGAAAAGATGCCCTTTGCGCCGCCACCCTGCATTCTGCGCAGAATGAAAATCCAGAACACACCAAACAAGATCCAGGGCAGGAGATTGAAGACATAGCTCCACCAGTCTTGCGAATTCTGCTTGAATTCGAGCTGAATGCTTTGTTCCTCGCTCCACTTCTGAGCAGTCTCGACTTTCGGCGCCTCCGGTAACATCACCTTGAACTTGTCGTAGGTGCCCGCGCTACCGCTGGCCTGGCCACGTGTACCTTCCTTTAATTTACCATGAAACGCCTTGTCTTCGATAATAGCCTCGGCGATCTCCCCATTCTCAAGATGTTCCAGGAACTGGCTGTAGGAGATGTCCTGCGCCCCTTTTTCTTCATAGCCAAACCGCTGCGAGATCCAAATTGAGACAATGATAATGAGCAGCCAGAAAGTCAGCGTGCGCGTAGCTTTTTTCCACTGAAAATTTTCGTCTTTCTTGGGAGACTTTTTACCGGAACCGGTAGGTTTCTTTGTTTTTCTTTTATCCAAGCTTAGCCATACCTTTTTATTTATTCACATATTTACAGTCGCAGTGTCAATACTAGTCCATTAAATAGACGGCCGGTAGATTTCTGTATTTCTGCGCATAGTCCAAACCGTAACCCACAACGAACCGGTTCGGTATTCTGAAACCGACGTAATCGATTTGATACTCGGTTCTGGCCGTTCCCTCCTTCAATAATAGTGAAACAAACTTCAGAGACGCAGGATTGGCTTTCTCCATCTTCTCTCTCAGATAATTAACCGAGTAGCCTGAATCGACAATATCCTCAACCACAACCACATGGCGACCGTTGAGATGCGCGTCGATATCCTTGCGCAATCTTACCCGGCCGGAGGTCTCCATTGCCTCGCCGTAGCTTGATATTTTGATGAAGTCCACCTCACAATCAATGGTAATCTCGCGGAACAGGTCTGCGCAAAAAATGAAGCTGCCGTTCAATACCCCGATGAGAATAGGACACTTGCCCTCGTAGTCTGACGAGAGCTGCTTACCCAGTTCTTTCACTTTGTTGCGAATCTCATCGGCGGACAACAGTACTTCGTACTCGCCTGTTTCTACAAACTTTCGTGTTTCCTCTATCGCCATTATGAAGACTCAGTTAACTCCAGTGTCAGAATATTCATTGTCTTTTCTGTTACTTTGAACCGATCGTCGATGCGGAGGCCGCAAATCCACAAAATCCCCAGTTCATTTTCCAAAATCGGAATCTCTTGTCGTAACCGGAGGGGCACTTTCGAGTCGGAAAAGAAGTCACCAACTTTCTTCTTGCCACCAAGGTTCAATGGAAAGAACGCGTCGCCCGGCATGCAAGTCCGCAACGTAAGCTGCGGGCCGGTTTTATCATAATCAAAGCACTCTATTCGGGTATCGTCGAGAAACCTGGTTTTATGGCTCCGGCCTGAAATTGACCACTTGAGCCTATATTTTCCGTATTCAACGACACTCGACTGTTCTATACCAACGTCCACCTTACCTGGCGACGCTGTTTCTCGTCGCAAAAAAACGATGCCGTCATGGTCGATCAACAACTCAAAATTCGAATCGAGGATTGCACGAGTTCCGACTTTGCGGCGGGCAATCAGATCTAAGATTTGCTGCATAAAAGCGCAGTCAATTCGGCTGCGCTTTATTAGAAGTCCAGCGTAACAATTGTAGATAATGTACTTTTGGACAAGGTAAGTATAGTCCAAAAAAGCTTGGGGATCAAGAATAATTATGTCCTTTTTCTGCTGTAAAAGTACCCCTGAATTCAACGCCTTTTGTCCTTCTGCGACCAGGAAATCTTCGATTTCCTGAAAGATTGACGCAGTTTGATTTAACCCCTTGAGCAGATTACTGTTAAAGTGTTGGCGCAGATATGGCATTAGTTCGTGACGAATTCTATTGCGCCGGAAAGCGAGGTCGCGGTTTGAGCTGTCTTCTCTATGCGGGAACTTACACTCGTCCATATAGTCCTGCAGCTCCTGTCGCGAAAACCGGAGCAGCGGACGGATGACCTCGGGACGGTGGTCGCGCATTCCGGCCAGTCCGGCACTCCCGGATCCCCTGAGAAAATGGTCCATGACGGTCTCCGCCTGGTCGTCGGCAGTGTGTGCGGTGGCTACTTTCGCGGCGCTTGTTTTTCTTAAGACCTCGGTGAAAAACCGGTAGCGTAGAGTTCGGCCGGCCTCCTCGATTGACAATTTGTCCCGGCGCGAAAAAGCTCTCACATCTTCAGTCTTGCTGTGGCATGACAGCTTGAGGGAGGCGCACAATTCGCAGACGAATTGCTGGTCTCCTTCTCCTTCCTCTCCGCGTAATCCGTGATTGAGATGGACAACTTCCAGCTTGAGGTCCAGCGACGTTTGTATTTCGAGGAAAAGATGCAGCATCACCATCGAGTCCAGGCCAGCAGACACAGCAAGCAAGATGTGCTCACCAGATTCGACCAGTGCGCTTGTTCTGACCTCCTCAAACAGTCTGTGGGCTAGCCGGTGAATTACATACCTCGTCAGTTTTGGCAAGTGGAGTACCGCAACCGGCAGACACAGCCTGCGCTGCGTTTCCGGCAGCCAGGCCATGGTAGCGGCGACTGGCTCAATTGAACGCCAGGTTGTCCTCGAGAAGATACTTCAGCACAACTCTGGTCATGAGTCCGACACCCAAGGGCAGCGCTGTCTCGTCAATATCAAACGTATTTGTGTGCAGCGGTGTGACCGCCCTGCCAGCCCGGGCGGTCCCCAGTCGAATCAGCGCGCCGGGAGCCTTTGACAGATACCAGGCAAAATCTTCACCCCCCATGCTGACATCTTTGATGGGGACGATGTTCTCCTTTCCCAACATGCTCAGGCCAAGTTCCCGGCTAAGGTTGATCAGTGCATGGTTGTTGTTGACCGCAGGAATTGGTTCGAGAAACTCCAGTTGATACCCGCCGCCCATAGAATGCGAGATAGACTCGACGATACCTTCGGTCCGCTCCAATATCTCTTTGCGGGATGTTTCGTCGACCGTTCTGATGGTGCCGCGAATCGTCACCTTGTCGGCAATGACATTGGCCTTTGTCCCCGCATCGATCTTGCCAATCGTCACGACGCCGGGTACGAACGGGTTGCTCCGGTTTCCGACAATGTCATAGAGTGAGGTTAGGACCCTGCTCATCATGTGAATGGTGTCCACTGCCTGATGTGGCCTGGCGGCATGCCCTGTCCTGCCGGTCAATGTGATGATAAACTCATTGCAGTAGGCCGTCAGGACACCGCTGCGCAACCCTATTTTGCCGGCCGGGATTTCAGGGTCCACATGAAATGCCAGGACCGCATCGATGTCATCGAGCGCCCCGGCCTTTACCAGCTCACTGGCGCCACTTGGGGTAGACTCCTCGCAAGGTTGGAAGATGAACTTGACTCTCCCGGGAAAGTCCAGCTTAAGCTGCGAGATAGTATTTGCCACGCCAAGCGCCATCGCCATGTGGCAGTCGTGGCCGCAGGCATGCATCACGCCCGGAATGCGTGAGGCATACGACACACCCTTGCTGTCGGTAATCGGCAGACCGTCCATATCCGCCCTTACGGCAATGGTCTTGCCGGGAGCGCTGCCATTGATTTCCGCAATGACGCTGGTGCCGCAAAGCCCGTTTCTGGCAGCTATACCCTGCCCGGCCAAGAGATCGATCAGATAACCCGAGGTTTTCAGCTCTTTCCAGCCAACCTCCGGATACTGGTGAAAATGTCTCCGGGTTTCTATTATTCTATCTTTAGTATTGGCAACAATAGTGTCTATCTGTTCAGCCAGTGCTTTGCCATTGTAGCTCATTTTGTTCTGTCGTCTTCTTCAGTAGCGTTGTTGTCTGACTCATCTCCCTTTGGGATTTCGTGGACTGTTTACGCCGGTCAGAT
Organism: Candidatus Zhuqueibacterota bacterium; assembly: GCA_029262055.1. Taxonomy (GTDB): domain Bacteria; phylum Zhuqueibacterota; class Zhuqueibacteria; order Oceanimicrobiales; family Oceanimicrobiaceae; genus JAJDAD01. The sequence continues at coordinate 44,130 of JAJDAD010000034.1, read as the reverse complement.
TGACCAACCTCAAAAGTTACCAAATCATTCCCCAAAAGCAAGATTCTATATCGCCAGTTGATATTTTTTCTTGCTGTTTCCTGCCCCTGATCCTATATTGACGCCAGACAGACCGCACAGCCAATTGGAGTTTAGAATGATCCCACGTAAGCTACCTTATCTGTATGTTATCGCCGTGATTTGTACCGTCTTTTCTTTCGCATGCCAGGAACCCGAACAGGACATGGTATACGCCCGTGATCCGCATTCATACGCCAAGCCTAACGAAGTGGCCGTAGAGCACCTTGACTTGGATTTGGCTGTTGATTTTGCCACCAACAAGCTAGGCGGTACGGCAAAACTGATACTTGCAAACCACACGAACAGCAAAGAACTTTTTCTCGATAGCCGGGATCTTACCGTGAGTAAAGTCTTGCTCGACGACAGCGGTGCGGAGACCAACTTCAGGTTTGGCGCAGAGCAAGAATTTCTCGGCAAGCCCTTGATTGTTGAAATCAGCCCCGAAACCAAATCGGTCACGATCTTTTATGAGTCGTCGCCGCAAGCCGCGGCCGTGCAATGGCTGGCGCCTGAGCAAACCGCCGGAGGCAAACACCCCTTCCTGTTCACGCAGTCGCAGGCAATTCTCGCACGTACTTGGATCCCGTGCCAGGATAGCCCCGGAATCAGAATGACCTACTCCGGGACCATCAGAACCGATCCGGAACTTATGGCAGTAATGAGTGCTGAAAACCCGACTGAAAAAACCGCGGACGGCGTCTACCACTTCAACATGCCGCAACCGGTACCGGCCTACCTGCTGGCACTTGCCGTTGGTGACCTGGAATTCCGCGCGGTTGGCGCAAGAAGCGGCGTCTATGCGGAACCGTCGGTGGTGGGCAAGGCCGCAGCCGAATTCGAAGATACCGAGACCATGATCGAGGCTGCGGAAAAACTCTACGGACCGTACCGCTGGGGTCGCTATGATATCATTGTCCTGCCGCCGAGTTTTCCATTCGGCGGTATGGAGAACCCGCGCCTGACCTTTGCCACCCCCACAGTTCTCGCGGGTGACAAGTCACTGGTGGCGCTGATCGCACACGAACTTGCCCATTCCTGGTCCGGCAACCTGGTGACCAATGCGACCTGGGATGATTTCTGGCTCAACGAAGGCTTCACAACCTATTTTGAGCATCGAATCATGGAAGAAGTCTACGGCAAAAACTATGCGGAAATGCTGGCGGCCCTGAGCTATCAGGATCTGCAGAAAAGCCTGGCTAACATGGGGTTCGACAGCAAAGATACACACCTTAAGTTGAATCTCGACGGTCGCGACCCTGATGATGGCATGACCGCGATTGCCTATGATAAGGGACACTTCTTTCTGCGCACGATTGAAGCCACCGTCGGACGTGAGAAGTGGGATACATTCCTGCGCAACTATTTCGATAAGTTTGCATTCAAACCGGCCACAACCGAAGCTTTCGTTTCATACCTGAAAAAGGAACTGCTTGCCGGAAACCAAGAGATGGAACAAAGTCTCCAGGCAGATGCATGGATTTACAACCCGGGCGTGCCGGAGAACGTTGCGCTGGCACAATCGGACCAATTCCAGCTCGTGGAAGCACAGATCGGCCGTTGGCAAGAAGGAGCTTCTGCCAAATCCATTGATACAAATGGCTGGACCACGCACCATTGGCTGCACTTTCTGCGCAACCTACCCGAAGGCCTGGACACCAAACAGATGCGCGACCTGGACCGTGCGTTTAACTTCAGCAACAGCGGCAATTCGGAAATCCTGAACGCCTGGCTGGCACACGCCATCGTCAATCAATACGAACCCGCCTATCCGGCGCTGGAAAATTTTCTGACCTCAATGGGGCGCCGCAAATTCTTGCAACCGCTGTACGAACGAATGGCTGCAAATCCCGCGATGATGGAAATGGCCCGGCTCATCTACCGCAAGGCCCGGCCGACCTATCATTCCGTGGCGGCCGGCACCATCGACAAAATCCTTAACTGGCAGGGTTGAGTCATGGCCTAACCGCATGGCTTTCTGCCCACAAATCGGTGCGGCGATTGATAAACATTTAGCGCTCATTTTGAGACAATGCAGAGCACATTGCACAGATTCAATTTGTTTCGCGCCATCCAACACAGTTGATAGAGGCAGGAGGCGACCATATACAGAATACTTCAACGAGGAATCAGTTTAGTCCTCTATCTTTGCCTCCTGCACCCGGTTGCCGGGGTTAGGGCTCAAGATATTGGGCAGCCTGAGTTTAGGTGTTTTGATGCGACATTCCCCCCACCTAATACTGCCGGCGGGCTGGCCATAATTGTGAGAGAATTTTCCGCAGACACAGCAAGGCCCCATCCCGACAAGAAGCCATGGCCGGAAAAACTAACTTTGGCCGATTTCGAAGTACAAGAAAGACTCCCTGCCGAAATAGCGCTAGCCAATCCGAAGGTAACCATTTGGACGACGGGTATTTGGGAAAGCTGGTGGGAAGTCGAGTGTTCGGCGCTAGCCGTCAGTAAAACCAAAGCGCTCATCACTGTGAAATATTCCGGCCTTCACAGTGCCACATGGTTTTGGAAAGAACGCTCGGGTAGAGTTATAGATGAAGTGAGCGAGCTTCTGCAGCACGAACAGGGCCATTTTGATATTGTAGAGCTTGGCCGCAGACGTTGGCAGACTCGAGCCGACCTCGCTAATCAAGCTCTAATCGAACTTGCAACACAAGGTGAGTTGAATCTTCAATTGTCAGAGTCTGTCTCCAGGGACCAGGCTGCTATGTCAGAGATAGGGCGTGAGTTGGTCGAACGTCTTGCAGACCAGGGAAAGTTCGAGAGTGTCATCAGCGAACTCGGGCGGTCTAAGTGGATTGATGCCGGCTGGGCGGAAGGTATCACTGAGCTTTACGACATTCAAACGGACTTTGGCACAAAAGACCGGGCCCAGCAAGATTGGACGAAAAGGATCCGCGAAATGCTTGGCGAGGAGATGTTACCTGCTCCTGGTCAGTAGCAGTATACGACAATGCGTCGTTTGAATCAAAAAGAGGATTCCTGTATGCCCAATAGCGTAGGGTTAGCTATTCCGCTGGAGGTAGATTCCTGCGAATGATGCAATGCCGGGTTGAACTGAGACTGGAAACACAGAAATGGACTGCTGGAGAGAAATCGAACTCAGTTAAGTCTTGCAAATCTTCGTAATCTTCCTCATATTTCCTGTCTTGTGTCTCCTGATGGGCCCAAAAGGGCAGAAACCAATTCAAGAATCTCAGAGAAGAATGAAATATTTCAAGACGACCATTGTCGTGGTGTCCTCAATATGTTTGTGTTCTGCTGTCTTTTCGCAAGACCGGGACAAGTTCACTCGAAAGCTACAATCTGCTATAGATTCCGCCCTTCAGCGTGACCAGCTTACCGCTTGGGTTTTCTTTACGGATAAAGGTCCCGACATCAGCCGCAGGCTTGAAGTCGAAGAGAGCAAGCTTTCCCCACGGAATCGCAAGAGACGTTTACGGCATCGCCGCAGCCGCCTGGTCGACCAGTTTGACCTGCCGGTTTCTGTGCGGTACCGTGAGCATGTGGCCCGTCTCTCATCGAGAGTCCGTCACACCTCACGCTGGCTCAATGCCGTTTCTGTGCATGCGACGCCCTCCCAACTTGCAGAACTCGCACATCTGGAGTTTGTTGCCAAGATAGACATCGTACACCGGGGAAAAGTCATTCACCCTGTTCACCAAAAGGAGCCCGCGCCAAAACTCAGTTCTGTCCACTCCTCGCAGGCGTTGGATTACGGCCCGTCGCTGGGACAAAATCTGCAGATCAACGTTCCGAGCTTGCATGAGAAGGGACTCGATGGCACCGGTGTCATCATCGCTATGCTGGATGCAGGATTTAATTTTTTGGAGCACGACGCGCTGGATCACCTGAACATCCTGGCGACCAGGGATTTTGTAAATGGCGACAACAACGTCGATGATCAGCCAGGCCAAATGGGCGTGGGAAACCACGGCAGCTGGACCCTGGGGGTGATTGCAGGTTTTCAGGAAGGACAACTCATCGGTCCGGCCTATGGCGCCAGTTTTATTCTGGCCAAGACTGAAAACACCGACTTCGAACGGCATGTCGAGGAGGACAACTGGGTCGCCGCAGCCGAGTGGGCCGACAGCCTGGGCGCAGAAATCATCAGTAGTTCACTGGGCTACCGTTTCGGTTTTACGGACGGTGAAGCAGGATACACCGCGGATCAAATGGACGGCCAGACAGCCATTTCCACGATTGGTGCGGAGATCGCAGCCAGCAGGGGAATTCTGGTCGTGAATTCAGCGGGCAATGATGGCCCGTCCGGACTCGATGACAACACGCTCGGGGCGCCTTGCGATGGAGAAAACGTCCTGTGTGTCGGTGCTGTCACGGTCGGCGGCAAGCCGACCAACTTCAGTTCAACCGGGCCCACCGCGGACGGTCGGACTAAACCAGAAGTGTTTGCAATGGGGAGCCTGGTGCTCACCGTCGATCACACCCGGCCGGGCAGTTACCTGAACCTGAATGGCACTTCTTTTTCCTGCCCGCTGGTGGCCGGGACTGCTGCCCTGCTACTGGAAGCTTTTCCGACGGCTACAAATTCACTCCTGATAACTATTCTGAAAGAGACCGCCAACAACGCTTCTGATCCGGACAATGACCTCGGATGGGGCGTCATTGATGGCGCCGCTGCTTTTGAGAGGCTGGACAAGCTGATCTCGTCCCCCATGGTTGAGCGCTTTGCACTCCTGCCGGCATTCCCGAACCCATTCAATTCTCTGACAACGATCCCTTATGACCTGCCAGCCGACTCACATGTTGAGCTCAAGATTTTCAACATGCTCGGGCAGGAGATCGTCACACTTGTTGATAAGGAGCAAAGGGCCGACCACTATGAAATACCGTGGAACGGCAGGGATAAGGATCGTGTCGAAGTCAGCACCGGGCTCTATGTGTACCGTGTGCGCACAAGCACCCGCGTAGAAAGCGGCAGGGTTCTTTTTCTCAAATAGAACCTACAGGCCGGAAGCACGCTTTGCTCGTGCGGGTGTTGCTTGCGCAGGCAGCGGCAATCCAGGCTACCATGAATGTCAAAGAATTGGGCTGTTGATTTTCTGCTTGAATGTTACAACTTGATTACATAGGTTCCCCGTCAGCCTGAACCATTCACAGAAAATGAAACCTAATCTCTACGTGCGAAAGCTAACGGCAGTGCTTCTTGGGGTTTGTCTCGCACTGAACTTGTGCAATATCCCCACTGTCTCCCCCTTATTATCGAATTACACGTCAGGAACGGAACTGGCCTGCTCCTGTGTCACATGCGCTTGCCCTGACCACTTTCACGCCAATCAGCAAGACATTTGTTCGGTAAGAAGCATCGCGTCCGAGGCGAGTCCGCACAAGCATGCAAAGGGTCTCGCATTCGTACAATGTTCCGGAACCAACCCGCCGGCTCTCCTGGCAGGAACTGAGCCAGGTCTCCTCACATTCTTGGACAACGCACCGAACCCACATTCAACGCCAAAGATTTCTTATGTCACCATAGAGCGACTGCACACGAAGAACGTACAAAGCTATGTTTTCCGCCCACCACGTCAACTCCCCATCTGAAATCTCAACCGCCAGGCGACGCACGTGCGTTTCTTCCGTCGTACTGCTTTGGTGAAGCATGCCCTTCAAAGGACGACGCGGGTAGCGCGTCGACGGTTGAGACTCAATACACCGACGATGAGTATGAGCATTTTTTGATGCACAAAGGATTCGTGCTCATACATGGCAACCGATAACATTGCACCAACCATGAAGATCAAGATTAAATGTTAACCCGATTGACGATAATCGCCGCGCTGCTCCTAGCGCAGCTTGCGTGCCGCGAAGTGCCCAGGCCGATTAGCTCCGAACAGTGGCAGCGCCTGGGTCTCACGCGTGAACGCCTGCGGACAGAACTGGGCAGTAAGTACGATAAAGCCGTCGCACCAGCAACCAAGGCGCAGCTACAGCGTGGGGCCGAGCTTTTCGGGCAGATTTGTGGGCCCTGCCACGGGCCTAGAGGCAAAGCGGACGGCCTTTCGGCACTGACTTTGTCTGAGCGTCCATCCGACTTGACCGATCCGCGACAAGCCAACTTCTTTTCAGAGCAGGCCCGGTTACACATCATCCGGCAAGGCAGTCCCGGAACCGCGATGGCCGCCTGGGGAGCAGTGTTATCAGAAAATGACATTGTCGCAGTTTACCTTTACGTTCGGTCACTAATTGAAGAAGAATAATTCGACTTGAGTCCTTTTGTGCAGAATGAAGACACGGACTCGGCAAACTTAAACCAATAACGGAAAGACACAACGATGAAACGGAAAATGATTCGCAGCGTTTTCATGTTGTTCATGCTGGCTTTATTCGCGTGCCAGACCGATGATGCTTTTAGAGGGACCGAGTTAGAGGGCTTACCGACAACGGATTTCACGCTTACGGACCAACATGGCCAACCGTTCACCCTGAGTGAGCAAAAGGGGAAAGTCGTCCTGATCTTTTTTGGCTTTTCGTTTTGCCCGGATGTTTGCCCTTTGACTCTATCAAAATGGAAGCAAATAGAGAAGCAATTGGGGGAGCAAAACTCAGAGGTCGAGTTTGTCTATATTACGGTGGATCCGGAGCGGGACACGCAGGAAAAGCTCAAAACTCATCTTGCTGTTTTTAGCGACAGTTTCATTGGGTTGACCGGAACTCCGGATGACCTCAAGACAGCTTATGCCGGTTATGGGATTTACCGTGAAGTGGTGAAAGTGTCCGAAGGTGCGGCCGGGTACCTGGTCAACCATACGTCGCGAATTTTCGTGTTCGACCGCGCAGGGAACTGGCGACTGGGCATTTCGAATGATTCCAGCGTCGAAGACATGGTCCACGACATTCGCCTCCTGCTCAAGGGCTGAGAACAGAGCAGGCACTGCAAAAGTGTTGGATTTACTCAACGGAGATTGATATGAGAATGAATGAAAAACAAGTCAGGGGCAGAGCAGTTGCCCGGATTGTCCAGTATGTGGTGATTGCAGCCATGTTTACTGCATCCGGATGCCTGGACCAGAAAGCGGGCGCTCCGGCCATTGCCGTAGAAAACGTCTGGTCCAGAGCTGCTGAAACCATGCAGCACTCAGGTGAACACGCCGGGCACTCTTCTGCTCAAATGCAGGTGAACGGCGTCGTCTACTTTGACCTTCACAATCGCGGGGGCAGCCCGGACCGCCTGGTGGCGGTTTCTTCACCGGTTTGTACCGTGGCGGAAATACACCGTACGGTTATGCAGGATGACCGGATGACCATGCGCCCAATAAAGGATGGCGTCACGATTCCACCGGGCGCAAAAATTGAATTCAAGCCAGCGGATTATCACATCATGTTGCTCGGCCTGAACGAGTCACTGACACCCGGCATGGTGTTTGAGCTTGAATTTGAGTTTGAGCTGAGCGGAAAAATTGTGACAAAATCAACGGTCCGCACTCCGTAGTATTTTGCCGGAATTACTAACAAATGCTCACTGAAGAAGGTCCCGTGACATGAAAGAGAAGCTCAAATATGCGTTGCGACCATCAGTGGTAAAAAGAGCACTCGGCTACGCGGTCGTGGTAGGGCCAATTCTGATCATAATCAATCATGCAGACGCATTGCTGTACGGTCAGGTCAGCACCACCATGTTGGCAAAAATGGGGCTGACGTTCATGGTACCCTACATCGTATCGACGCTATCAAGCGTCCAGACCCTGCAAAGGTCACATGCGCAAAACAAGAAACAAGAGGAATGAAGTGCGGACCGGTAGCAGCGATTGCTGCCGTTTTATGATTAACCAATATTTCTCACTTGGTTTCCTCCGTCTGAGGCATCCGGTTTCCATGTGTTATCCCCTCCCGGCCGGGAGAGGGAATTTGCTTAACTTCTGTAAAACCTATCAGTAATTGCTATTCATGAAGTGAGAGATGTGAGCGATTAAGCTTTGCCGTCAGGCTTCAGAATGACACCAACACGTTTTCTGCTGTTCATTTTGACCACAACCGGCTGCTTGAAATGTAAGTGGCGGACGTACTTCAGTTTGCGAACCGCACGTTGCGCAGATAGCCAATTCCAGTCAATGAATGAGTCAGCGCGAGGAGCGCCGACGGTAAAATAGCCCACCTGAAATGAGGTTAGGTTGTGGAAAAAATGGGAACCTTGTGAGGGGGTTACTACCATATCCTTAAGACCCGCCTCAACGATCACGCGGGCGCCGGAAATCTGCTCCCAGCGAATCGGGATACCAAGAAACGGATCCAATGAGCCCCACCTTCCCACGCCGACCAGCAAATAGGGCCGCTGCCGCGCCACAAGCTTGTGGTTCATAACCGTCAGTTCCTGCGCCACCTCATGGCTCTTGAGACGATCGAAACGATCCGGATCAACCACAACGATGTCGTGAACGTCGTCTACAAACCCATGACCCAATATCTGATCACTTCTGCAGATCAACTGAGATTGCCTGTCCTCGTCAACCTCTAATTTGCCCATGTCTTGCCGTTGTACCAATGGCCGCATTTGAAGAAGGCTCAGCTTCCGTTTACTGCCTTCCGGTATCGAGAGTGAAGCGGCAAACTCGATTTCGACTGGTACGCCCATTGCCCAACTCCCCATTTCCAAAATGTACTGCATCATTGCAGGCAGAGGAAACAACCGGTGTTTCAGGATGGGGGCGAACGTCACCATGCGTTGTCCCGACCTCGAAATGCCATCGAAGATCGCATCGTTTTCTGGTGAATATGTGGAACCTGCATATTTCAGCGTGCCGTCTTCCTCTGCTGATTTCAGGGTAAAGCTCTGTATGAGCGTGTCTTCGGCAGCACTTAGATCCGAGATTTTCCCGTCGAGGTTTAGTGCATAAAAATCCTGCTGGTTATTGCGTAATGCCACCTCAATGGAGTTGAACTGTGGCAGGACTTGCGGGTGTGCCGGGCAAAACTTGACGTGCTGTCCACCGTCCACCACAGTCTTGCCAAGACCGAGGGCCAGAGACACGATGCCGTCGCTGGCCTCCTGTGGAGCGGTTGGGTAAAAGTTAAAAGACTTGGCCACACCAGCAAAATCGGGATAGAATCGTCTACCATGCCGGGCCCCGACCATCTTTTGAATGACCACGGCCATCTTCTCTTCTTCGAGCCGGTAAGAAGTCGCCTCGAAATAATCCTTGGCGCTCTGCGAGTAGGTGGACGCGTAAACCCGCTTGATGGCGTTAAGCAATTCAAACAATCGTACATTTTCATTGCTGTGGTTGTTGGGGAGCATGAGGGTCTGATAGACGCCGGCAAACGGAAAATACTGGGAATCTTCCAGCAGGCTGGAAGAGCGGACCGACAGCGGAATCCGAATTAACTCCAAAAACTGTTTTAGTTGAAACAAGGCGTCGGGAGGAAATCGTTCTGCTGCGAGGAACCTACGATTTAGCTCCTGGTCATCCGTACAGTTGAGGGCGAACTGCTGCAAGTCGTTTTCGTCAATAAACTGATCAAAGACATCCGCACCCAGCGCGATCGCAGGCGGGACATGTACTTCTACGCCTTCAAACTTGTTGTTGAGCTTATAGTTGTAAATCAACTTGTTCAGAAAGCTCAAGCCGCGCGCCTTGCCGCCCAGAGAGCCTCCCCCGATTCTGGAGAAACTGCTCATTGGATAAAAGGTGTCCTTACTGAAATCAGTAATGACGCCACGCTGCCGGTTTATTCTGTACTGCTGCAAAGAATCGATGAGCTCTTGACGAAGCCCCTGTACAGATTCAAAATCCTCCAGGTGCACCGGTCGCAGTTGATAGGCGAGCCAGAACTCAGTGCGCGCTTTTAGCCAATTTGAAAAGTGATTCTGCTCGCTGTGATAGGCGATGCTCTCATCCGGAACACTGCGCAGGCGTTCTTCCAAGCTGCGCAAATCGTCAGCCCGGCCGACCTCGGTGCCATCACGCGTACGAAAAATGAAATCCCCGAAGCCGAAATGATCGATCATAAACCCGCGCAATTCCTTGAGCATCGTGGACGACTCTTTCAGCAGGAATGAGCATCCCAGGTCAAATGCTTTTTGCTCGTTGTCCGGATTACTGGACTGCAGCAAGATCGGAATGTCAAAGCTCTTCCTCTTGACATTGCGGGCAAACTTCAGGCCTGCCTCCGGATCGTGCTTTCCATTTCTGGGATAGTTGATGTCGGAAATGATACCCAGGACGTGCTCTCGATATTTCCTGAAGTATGCCCAGGCTTCTTCGTAATTGGTGCAGAGAAGAATTTTCGGGCGTGCGCGCATGCGCAGGAATTTATGAGAAAGGTTGAGCCCCTCGGAGATTAGCCGCTGAGCCTGCTTGAACAGTTCTACATAAATGAGTGGTAGGAAAGACGAGTAGTACCGTACACGATCCTCTACCAGGATGATGGTCTGAACACCGACGGTTTCCGTATCATGCTTGATATTGCGCCTGTCTTCGATGTACTTGATAATGGCTATGATGAGCCGGAAGTCACCCTGCCAGACGAAGACCTGATCGAAAAGTGACAAATCATGACGTACGGAAAGCTCGGCAAGTTCGCGATGGTCATAGGCCAGAATCACCAAAGGTATATCGAGACCGGCGTCTCTGACCCGTTTCGCAAACTTATGGACCGGCATGTCCTTGACATGCAACGTAACGATGATCAGATCGAAGTGATTGCTGCTCTTCGCAAGTTCAAGTGCCTTTCTGCCACTGGAAACGCGCGTCAACTCCGGGATATGGGTCAGGCTTAACCCCTGGTACTCTTCACGCAGGAGTTCGTAGAGCCGGCCGTCTTCCTCGAGAAGGTAAAGGTCGTACAGACTCGAAACCAGCAGGACACTTCGGATACGGTACCGCATCAGGTTTTGAAACAGGTGCAGGCGCGCACCATACCCCTGCTCCAACCAATACGGGTTGAACCGGCTTAGACCTTCACTCTCTGCTGACTTTGAGTTTCTCTTGTTTTCCGGCACTGGGATCCATGATTGTGGAGGCCCAAACCTGAGCGCTCACCGACAAATCGACGTTGAGAGCGCTCAGATTCCGGGCAGACTGTTACGGAAAGATCGACGCTCTAGACAATGCCCTGGTCAAGCATGGCATCAGCGACTTTTAGAAAACCGCCGATATTCGCTCCGTTTACGTAGTTGTTCGGTGTTCCGAAGCGACCGGCCATTTCCACGCAGGTTTCATGAATGTTACGCATGATCAACTGCAGACGTTGGTCGACTTCCTCTCGGGTCCAGGGCAACCGCTGGCTGTTCTGTGCCATTTCAAGCCCTGAGACTGCGACGCCGCCGGCGTTGGCTGCCTTTGCGGGTCCGTACAGAACCCCGGCATTGAGAAAGACATTCACGCCTGCGAGAGTCGTCGGCATGTTGGCGCCTTCGCTCACAGCCAAAACACCGTTGTCCACCAGATTTTGGGCATCCTTTTCGTTGATTTCATTTTGGGTAGCGCTTGGGAAGGCACAGTCCGCCTTGTGGCTCCAGAGTGGATTGTGATCCCTGTCGGCATCGGTCGGTGTGTAAACCGCGCCCGGATACTGCTCGGCATACGCGCTGATGCGGCCGCGCCGCACGTTCTTCAGCTCCATGATGAACGCTAACTTCTCCGGCGAGATACCTTCTTCATCATAAATGTAACCGCCGGAATCCGAAAGAGTCACGACTTTACCACCCAAATCATTGATTTTTTCGGTGGTGAACTGGGCGACATTGCCGCTGCCTGAAACCAGGCAAACCTTGCCGTCCATGCTCTGGCTCCTGGTTGCCAGCATTTCGCAACAAAAGTAAACAGAGCCATAGCCCGTTGCTTCAGGCCTGATGAGGGAGCCGCCCCAGTTTAAACCTTTTCCGGTCAGGATGCCAGTGAATTCATTGCGCAGCTTCTTATACTGCCCGAAGAGGTAACCGATTTCGCGTCCGCCAACGCCAATATCGCCGGCAGGCACATCGGTATTCGGACCGATATGACGCTGCAACTCACTCATAAAGCTCTGGCAAAAACGCATCACCTCGCCGTCGCTTTTCCCTTTCGGGTCAAAATCTGAACCACCCTTGCCACCTCCCATCGGGAGAGTAGTCAGGCTGTTCTTGAAAACCTGCTCAAACGCCAGAAACTTCAGAATCCCCAGATTGACGGATGGATGAAAGCGCAGTCCGCCTTTGTAGGGACCGATGGCGCTGTTCATTTCGATCCTGAAGCCGCGGTTTACCTGAACAAGACCCTGATCGTCCACCCAGGGCACACGGAACATCAAAACCCGTTCAGGTTCTATCATTCGTTCGACAATTCTGGCAGCACGGTACTCGGGGTGCCGCTCTAAAACGGCGTCCAGGGATTCCACAACTTCCTGAACGGCCTGGTGAAACTCAGGTTCGCTGGGATTCTTGGCCTTGATTTCAGACAATAGTTCATTTACATAATCGGACATGAATAGACCTCCTGATTAGCTGTATGCGGTTGAAACATTCAAAATAGGAAATACATTCTCGAAACTGAGAGAAGCGTGTTGCTGTGGCTTTGTAACAAAACATACTGAATGGGCCGAGTCCGTAGGGGCCCAAGAAAAAAGGCCACCGCTTTGCAATGGTAGCCTGAGGTAAAACTCTGTACATCGGGACAATAGTGTTACACGAACGTTCACTTGACATCCAAATCGTCTAGCTTAGAATATCCAATCCATTGTTATTTGCCACGATTTACGCAGGTTGGATAGCAACAATCATACCGGCACCACTCAATTGCTGCCGGTCGAAAAATCGACTTTTGGTACGGTTTGCGCTTCAGGACTGGCCTCAAAATAAGGACGCTGTTGAAAGCCAAACATATTGGCAAAAAGCAAGGTTGGGAATGTTCGCACTTTCTGATTGTACCCCTGAACCGTTTGGTTGAAACGGCGACGCTCAACCGTGATACGGTTTTCGGTGCCCGCCAACTCATCCTGCAGGCGGACGAAGTTAACGTTCGCTTTCAAATCCGGGTATTTCTCCACCACGACCATCAGGCGTCCCAACGCTGAAGAGAGTTGGCCTTGTGCCTGTTCAAACTGTTGGAACAACTGTGGGTTCTGCAGTATTCCCGCGGCATTTATCTGCGGCCGTGTTGCACTGGCCCGCGCTTGCACCACCGCTTCCAGCGTTTCCTTTTCATGGGAGGCATACCCTTTGACCGTCGACACCAGGTTTGGGATCAGGTCAGAACGCCGCTGGTAGACATTCTGGACCTGCGACCAGGCGCCGTTGATCCCCTCGTCTAGAACAACGAGTGAATTGTACGTTCCGGTTACGGATTTGTACGCGATAAATCCAAGTACTAAAAGAACCGCAACAATGCCTAAGAATATCTTCATTCCTTTTCCCATGTATACCTCTTAAGGTTAGGGCAGCCCAAAGCCGCGACCATTATCTTTGCCAAAACAAATGAGATATGATGCTCATTTCCCCATCTGGTCAACCCGCTCAACCAGAACCCCGACCTCTTGAATGTACGAAGAAGTCAGCTCACGAAGTTGCACAATCGAGCCATGCCAGGCGCCGCTCTTGACATGGATGAGTTGACCGAATACAGATTCGTTAAGCTTGAACTCTGCCGCCGTGCGTCGAAAAACATCCGACCTGTTCTTTGTGAGTGGTTCACCTTCCAAATGGAGCAAGCCCTCAAAAATCGGAACGAACGCACTTACCGAAGCAGACAACATTTGCAGCAGACGGGTTTTGTCGTTACCAGAAGAAAGCAGGCCCGTGCGTAAATAGACGAGCTTACCACGCAGCTCACGCTCTATTTGTCGCCGCAGATCGCCTTTGTCAATTGTGATTTGTTCGACCGGATTTTCCCCGAAGACGAGCTGATGAAATTCTTTGATATCCAAAAACTCTATCGGGAAGGTATCCAGAGCCGAATCAATGTATTCTCTGGTCAGGATCAGGGGCGTGGCCACACCTACTTTGCCCCATTTTTCTACGACCGGAATTGCTTTTTCCAGGCGATTCGCGCCGTCTTTGGACAGGACAATCAAAAAATTGATGTCTGACTTACCTGCTACATATTCACCTTTTGCGCCACTGCCGAAAAGTAAAATGGACAGTAACTCAGCGCCGAAGACTGACTGAACATCTTCAGAAAACTTGTCAAAAATCTCTTCAGGTGATTTAGGAATTCTGGGCATTTGCTATCCTCTTTTCAATAACTTCCGCCGGCGCCGCCACCGCCGCTCATCCCGCCGCCAAAGCCGCCAAAGCCGCCACCAAAACCGCCACCGGAATGACCGTGATGACGGGATCCGCCGCTTAACCCCCCGAGCAATAGTAAAGGCAGGAGACCGCCCCGGCCCCTTCGTGCTAATAGAAAGAACAGGGCCATGAACAACAAAGATACGAACTTCCCTCTGCCACGCTGGCGCTTGGGCGTACCTCGCCGCACGACCGGCGCAACTGCTCCCGTGATTTCAACTCCGGCGTCTTTGGCAATCAAACCGGCCACTGCCTTGACGCCGCTAAGATGTCCGGCCCCGGCATCGCCTGCGCGGAAATGGGGAAATACATGTTGATCGCGAATCTGGCCAGCGAGACCGTCCGGAATGAGGCCCTCCAAACCGTAACCTATTTCCATCCAAAAACTTCTTTCCTGAATGGTCTGTAGAAGCAGCACGCCGTTGTCTTTTCCCTTTTCACCAATTCCCCATGCTTCAAACAGTTTGTTGGCGTAGGCCACATAGTGCTCATCGCCGACTGTTTTCACCGTTACGACCACGAGCTGGGCCCCGGTCTTCTGGCGTAAATCAAGGCAAATTGCATTGATTTGACTTTCAACGCCCGGAGAAATCACTTCGGCAAAGTCATTGACGAAGCCTACCGGGCTGGGAAATGCTGCCTGGGAAAACCCGGCGCCGGGCATGAGGAGCAGAAACCCGGCAATGCCGAGCAGAAGTCCTTTCATGAGGGGATTTTTATTGCGGTTCTGCACTTTCTCCTTTTGTTCGCTGGTGTTTCACCTTTTTCCACTCCCACCCAAAAAGTCTGGTACCTAAACGACGGGTCCATCGTTTCTTGCTCATTTTGCGTTTAAGCCATCCAGATTTCCGGTGTCGGTGGACACCATTGCCGTTTTTTGCATCAGGTCTTTCCGTCCGGGCAATGGTTGCGTCTTGCGTCTTCCGATACTCATCCCGGCGTTTTTGTTCCTCTTCGTAAAGCTCTTCTGGTGTGCAAATGCCTTTCCGGATCAGAACATTCACAATTGACCCCAGAGAAACAACATCAGCGATGGGAAAATGTTCCCCATCGAGGTCATCATATTCTCCCGCTCCCCGGGCTTCATCATCAAACTCAAGCGCCATTGCTAGTCTCCTTACTTAATGCAGACAGACATCCAATGTCCGTCATTGTTGTTCCACTTTCTCTTCCCATTGACACAAATCGTAGATTGCACACTCAGAACAAAGCGGTTTTTTTGCCTTACAGGTATAACGGCCATGCCATTGAATAACAATGTTCCCTCGGTTCCACAGCTCCTCAGGCAGCAGGTCGCAGAGCGCTTTTTCGATTTTGTCAGGATTCTTCCCCGATACCAGTCCGAGGCGGTTTGGCACCCTGATCGTGTGTGTATCGACGCCAATCGCGGGGATATTCATCGCGTTCGCGAGCACGATGTTGGCAGTCTTGCGGCCGACATAAGGCAGAGCAACCAGCTGCTCGACCGAATTCGGCACCTCACCGCCGTACTCATCCACGAGGATGCGACAGCAGCCCAGAATGCCCTTCGCCTTGTTACGAAAAAAAGGAATCGAGCGAATGTCTTGCTCAATTTCCGCTGAGTCGGCATCCAAAAATGACCCTGGACATGGGTACTTCTTGAAGAGACTTTGCGTAACCTGGTTTACCCGTACATCCGTGCACTGTGCCGCGAGAATAGTCGCGACCAGGAGCTCGAATGCATTTGAGAAGTCGAGTTCCTGGCGGGCCTCAGGATACGCCTTGTCAAGAAGTTCTACAACCTGTAGCGCAAGCTTGTTCTTTTCCGCTGCCATAATTGAGTCTGTGGATCGGTGCAAATCGAGGAGAATTTAGCCGCTGAATCAGCCAAAGTCAAGCGATATCTCACAACATTTACTGTTCAAACCGAACTGCAAAAGAGACGTCTTCAGGTCCGGGCTGAATGTTGTGTGCGATAATTCTCTTCGGCAGGGCTAGCACGCTCTTCCCGCCACTATTCTGAGCCCGTTCGTAAAGGACAACTTCTCCCTGCGAAGCGTCCAGGAAGTCGCCGGGCCGTCCGCTCAGGTCGACTCCCTCATCCAGATGGTCCTTCCCGGTTTTCCCTTCGGAAAGCCCGCAGCGCAAATCAATTCTGCCGGCGCGTTTGTGCCACACCAGCAGCCCTTCTCCGGCATACACTGCATCAAAGGGGTTCTCCTCCCGGCTGTGGTACGTGATGAAAAGACTTTCGCGTGCGCCGGCCAGATCAATCTGCAACACAACCGGCTCGGAACGAGCTCGGATTTGCTGCAATTCGACCAAGGTCGCACTGTTCTCCATAGAGATGGCAATCACCCGGGAAGCGTCAGTCGCATCCAGCCACCCCAACTGTATGATGTGAAACAAGTCCAAAGGCGGTGGCCCAAATTCCGGCATACGCGTATTGCCATGTAATTGACGAACCATCAGAGAGTACAAACCGAGGTTGCGGCCGCGATGACCGAGCCCCAGCCAGTGGCCGTACTCATGCGCGAGGGTCCAATAGATCTCCTCGGTTCTGATCGCAATGTCGTCATCGGGATCGGCAGTGCCGACATCGGAGCCAATTTCCAATGTCAGTCCACCCTGTCGTTGCCGTCGCCCGAAAAAGTTGCCCCCCGCTTCAAAATCGATACCAAGCATGCCGTACCCGGTCGCGTTCGCGTTGCGCACATACCAGCCGCGCCCGGCGTCGGTGCCGAACAGAATGATCATGTCCACATCACGAAACAGATCCGGGCCATATTCAGACTTCACCATTTGTAGGATTTCTGCATTGAACATGGCAAACCCGCGCTCATGAACCGCCTTGTCGTGGTTCTTTTTGTAGTAGGAAGAAGGATGTTCACTGACAAAGAAACCTCCCCCATGGGTCGCCTCGCTGAACATCAAGCGATGCTTGCCATAAGACATGCTCGTAAAGTAATCCGACATCCGAGTATACAGCGAGTCACGAAAACCTTGCGTTGGGAATGGATAGTGATCATCGCTGTCGCAAGCATAGATGACCAGTGCCCGGACTTCCGTTGGAGTGCGCTGCCCTGATTTTTGTAAAATTGTCGGTTGTGCTGTGCAAATCGCAGAACACAACAGGATAAACAAACAGCATTTAGTCATTATTGAATGTCTCCCGTCCTGGATGATGCGTGGCGTTCCGTCCGCTTCACATTGGCTCACGTGCGGAGGTTTTGTGCCAGCACCTCCACAGGATGCAGCGCCAAGCGTCCGGTGCCATGTTCTATCTGCTGCCTGCACGAGACCCCGGAAGCTACGATTTGCCACCCGTTGTCTTTTACGGCTACCGCAGGAAAGAGCTTTCGGCGCCCCATCGCCAGCGATATCTCGTAGTGCTCCTTCTCGAATCCAAATGAGCCGGCCATGCCGCAGCAACCGGAATCGACCACCTCCACTTCAACATCCGGCAAAAGCCGCAACAAGTCCACGGTCGGCTGGTTTCCTAAGAGGGCTTTTAGATGGCAATGCCCGTGCAACAACAACTTCTTGTCGGGTCTTCTAAATGCGGGTAAGCCGCCGTCAGCCGGGGCTTTGCGGGTCAAAAACTCTTCAAACAAGAAAGTACTACTTGCCACGCTCTCGACCTTCGGGCCTGCCAGCATATCGGGATATTCATCCCGAAAGGTCAAAATACAACTTGGCTCCAGACCAACAATGGGATAGCCCTTTTCTGCGTATGTGTAAAGCTTATCAACATTAAACTGTGCATTACTCCTGGCTTGGTCAAGCATACCTTTAGAGGTAAAAGGTCGGCCACAGCACCTGTGCTGCGCTAAGATCACTTCATAGCCTGATGCCTCCAAAACCTGCACCGCTGCGATTCCCAGCCTTGGGTAATTATAGTTGACGAAGGTGTCGTGGAAAAAGACCACCTTGGCGCCGCCGCGCCTGACTTCCTGCTCGGGACGATTTCTGAACCACTGCTCAAAGCTGGTACGCGCAAATGTGGGCAAACTCCTTGCCCGGTGGATACCCAGGGCTGCGTGCAGGAGCTGGCGCATAGGCCACGAATTGGCAATCCAGTTGGAGGCCGGGGCTGTGCCCCCTGCCAGGCGACTCAGGCGCGCAATATCGCCAAACAATCGATCCCTGAATGACAAGCCATGTGCCTGGTGGTGCTGGTAGAGGAACTCATACTTCAACTTGGCCATGTCGATATTGGAGGGACATTCCCCTTTACATCCCTTGCATGCCACACACAGATCCAAGGTCCGGTAAAGCTCGGGACCGGTGAACCCCTTTGGGTCTGCCTTGCCGTTCAAGAATGCACGCAGCGCGTTGGCGCGTCCGCGCGTTGAATCATTTTCCTCCAAAGTTACCATATAGGAAGGACACATCGTTCCGGAACCAATCTTCCTGCAGAATCCGTTGCCGTTGCAAGACTCTACTGCCTTTTCGAAGCTGCCCTCAACGCGGTAACTGAAAAACGGCTCAATCACCTTCAGCTCGGGCCTCGGTGCCGCCCGAAAATTTTCCGTGAGAAACTGTGCGTCAACGACCTTGCCCGGATTGAGGATGTTCTTCGGGTCAAACGCGCGCTTGACCTCGCGAAATGCCTGGTAAAGTTGCTTGCCGAACATCTTGTCATTCCAGCAACTGTGGGCGAGGCCATCGCCGTGCTCACCACTGATGGTGCCGCCAAATTCCAGGGCCAGGCTGCTGACCTGCTCGGCTATTTGCGCCATTACGTCAACATCGTGCGCATCTTTCAAGTTGAGTCGTGGCCGGATATGCAGGCATCCGACACTCGCGTGTGCGTAGTAAGCCGCCTCGGTGCCAAGTGAACGCACGATCTCATCCAGCCGCTCGATATATTCCGGCAGACGCTCCGGAGCAACCGCAGAATCTTCGATGAACCCGACCGGTTTGCGGTCTGCGCGCGTGCCCATGAGCAGTCCCAGACCCGCTTTCCGTATGTACCAGACATTCTCCTGCTGTTCCCGGCTCTTTGCCAGGTACGTGTAATAGCCGATTCTCTCTTTGTTCAGGAAGCGACTCAGTTTGTCCAACCTATCGCCTAGTTCATTCTGAGAATCTCCCTGAAATTCAACCACGAGCAACGCTGCCGGCAAGCCATCGACGAAGGTGAGCCGACGGGCAAATTCCATGGTCCCACGCGTCAGGTCGAGGACGTTGTTGTCCAACAATTCGATTGCACTTGGGGCGAATTCACTCACCGCGCTGGTGGCCGACAAGGCTGTCATCAGGTCGCGAAAGTGAATCACTGCCAGCACGCTGTGGCGTTTCAGCGGCACCAGATTGAGTTTGGCTTCGCTGATAACGGCCAGGGTGCCTTCAGATCCGACGACGAGTTTGGCCAGGTTGCGGTGTTCCTGTCGCACAAACTCATCGAGGTTGTAGCCGGCGACCCGCCGCAGGATCTTCGGGAAGCGCTTTCCGATTTCACTGCTGTTTTCAGAGATTATACGATCTAGGGTGCTGTAAATGGTATTGAGAACGCCATTCTCACCGGCACAGCGGCGCTGCCATTCCGCGGCACTGACAGCGGCAAGCGTGGCATCGTCGCCATTCGAAAGCAAAACCCGGAGTTGCAGAATGTGGTCAACCGTTTTCCCGTGGATGATTGAATGCGCGCCGCATGAGTTATTTCCAAGCATCCCGCCGATGTTGGCTCTGCTGCTGCTCGCCACATCAGGCCCGAAGAGAAGTCCGTATCCGCGCAAATGGGCGTTTAATTGGTCGAGCACCACCCCGGGCTGCACACGCACCCAACTCTCCTCGGGATTGACCTCGAGAACCCGGTTGAGATATTTCGAGCAGTCCACGACAATTCCGGCACCAATTGAGTTTCCGACAATGCTTGTCCCGCCGCCACGCGCGATGAGCGGAACGCCGTGTCTGTAGGCGATTTCAACAGCGGCTTGCAGGTCGTCGACGCTTTTCGGGATGACCACACCCAGTGGCTCGATTTCATAGATGCTGGCGTCCGTACTGTACAGGGTCCTCGACACGCGGTCGAAACGGACTTCGCCGGTTGTCTCGCGGCGCAATTCCTGTTCGATTTCGTTCATCGGTTTCTAGCGTTCGAAGTGACTGGTTTCAAACCGTAGAATAATGTTGACCGGACTTTGTAATGGCGCAACAGTTTGAGGGAGAGGAGCGAACCGGCAGAGACCGGCTTGCCGGGCAGCATAGCTCAAGCAATGACCTTGTTGAGGTCGACGCCGCGGTAGACAAGGATTTTTTCAATCGCTTCACCGATTCTCAGGTTCGGTGTTGACGCTCCGGCAGTGATTCCAATGACGGCTTTGCCGTGCGGGAGCCAGCCTGTTGTTGCAACAATCTCCTGACTGCCGATTCTCTTGTGCTTGATCTCGTCACTGCTCAGGAGGCAGCCGGGGTCAGCGATATGGTAAGTGGGGACGTGCCTCGCGGCGATTACGGCTAAATGATTGGTATTGCTGCTGTTGAATCCACCGATGACCAGCATCAGGTCGAGTTTCTCCTTGTCGACCAAATCGAGAACAGCGTCCTGCCGGTCCTGCGTGGCGCTGCAGATCGTATCAAAGGTGAGGAAATGCTCATCAAGATTCTTCGAGCCATGTTTTTTTTGCATGACTGCTTCGAGTTTGTCGGCAATGGCCAAAGACTCGCTACTGAGCATGGTTGTCTGATTGGCAACCCCCACTTTCTGTAGATGTAAATCAGGGTCGAATCCATCTGACACGGCGTTCTCGAATCGTTTCAGGAAAGCTTGTTTGTCGCCACCGGCGAGGACATACTCACAAACCGCCTGTGCCTCTTGCATGTCGCGCACGACCAGATACCGACCGTCCGGATACTTCAGAGCCTGGGAACTGGTTGCAATGGTTTCTTCGTGAAAGTACTTACCGTGAATGATCGACGTGTAACCGTTTCTGGCATAATAAGTCACACGTTTCCAGACATTGAGGACCGACCCGCAGGTGGTATCGACCAGGATACAATTTCTTTGCTTGAGACCTTCGTACTCCTGGATAGAAACTCCGAAAGCGGGAAGAACGACAACGTCCGCCTCACTCAGATCATCGTGGTCGGTACCGTTGCTGTACTGCCCTCCCAGGAATTCGATCCCCATGTCAAGCATTCGCTGGTTGACATGCGGGTTGTGTATGATCTCTCCCGTGAGAAAGATGCGTCTGTCGGGGAATTTTTCCCGGGTTTGATAGGCGTAATCCACCGCCCGATCAACGCCGTAACAAAAACCAAACTCTCTCGCCAGATGTACTGTGGTCCCCTCCATCGTCAGCTTGAAGTCATGCGCCCGCAAGTACTCGACGAGGTCACTATAGTATTCTCGTTTCAAAATCTCTTGCACTTCTTTCTTCAGGCCTAGCCCGCGTTGAAAGAATCGCAAACCGTCCGTCGCAGTCGTTTCGATACTGTCCTTTCCTTTCCTGTCTTTTTCAGGAGGTGTGTCGAAGTAGTTCTTCATAATCGGAAAATATAAGCAATAAAGGTCGAAAGTCAATGGGAATCCCCTGGCCGGGATAAAACGCAAACCAGGCAGGCGAATTCACTTATGGTAGTTCTCGTCATTCAGAATGGTGAAAACACGATAGATCTGCTCAAGCAGAATAGTCTTGGCCATTTCATGCGTGAAGGTCAATCTGGACAAGGACAATATCAGGTCGGCGCGCGCCAGCAATTCCTCCGCCAGGCCAAGAGGGCCTCCGATAATAAAGGTGAAACGGCTCTGCCCCCTAACGGTCTTCTCACGAACGAGCTCGGCCAGTTGTGACGACTTCACCTGGCGGCCCTCCTCGTGCAGGACCACCACAAATTCATCACGGTTCGTCTTCTTGAGGAGCGCTTCAGCCTCTTCCCGCTTTACCAGCGCAGTATTCGGGTGGCTTTTTTGGCGCGCCTCCTTCACAATGACCTCTTCCAGCCTGGCGTACCGTTTCACGCGTTCTTTGAAGTCTGATTCGGCCGCTTGCCAGTATTTCGATTTTGTTTTGCCGACGGTGAGAAGCTTGATCAACAAGAGGACAACCCCATGTTTCGACCCAAGTGTCCACGGCATCTATTCAGGAAAGACATAGCCGCAATATAGTCTTCCCGATCAAGATTAACCAAGAATTTTTTACTGCTATTGGCCACCACTAAAGTCCCGGTGTTGCCGCGTTTTGCGTGGACTCGCTGTCTGACGTGATTCAAACGTCATAACAACCACGCCCAATGAGACTCCGGATACTGACCCGAGAAAGGAAAATACATTGCTGAAATTAACTAAAAATTTCGCTTGCATTTAAAAAAATAAAATATTATAATCAGCGTTAATTAAATGTACCTGGTGTTCGCCTTCCTGTTCTGGTGAAAAGACGTTCAAAAACACTATACTAAGAAAAAAACTCGTGGAGAGTGGTATGCGTTCACCGCTCAAGACGATTTTTTTTTGTTCGGATTGGCTGGGACACAGTTGTACGTAACAAAACACATTTTTAGTGAGGTTTTCAATGGAAACAGGAACTGTTAAGTGGTTTAACGGCTCTAAGGGTTATGGTTTTATCACCAGAGAAGAAGGCGATGACGTCTTTGTTCACTACAACGCAATTCAGGGCGACGGCTACAGGTCCCTGGATGAAGGCGACAAGGTTCAGTTTGATGTCGAGGAAGGTCCCAAAGGACTACAAGCTTCAAACGTCTCCAAAGTATAAGACACACAGAAACCGAGTTATATGCCCTGGCTATCTTTAGCCAGGGCTTTTTTGTTTCTACCGCTGTATTAAATCATTTCTTCCCCTTTTATTCACTCTCCTTTCGTTGACAATATCAGATAAATCACTTACTTCGTAAGGTAAATGTTGATTTTTTGTCACTACAGGCAGGCTGCCCGCCTCTCACCCAAAGTACGTAAGGAATCATCCCATGCCTTCTCAACAAATTGAACTCGCTCGGATGGCAAACCTGACTCGCCGCCGTTTCCTGTCCTATTTTTCCAAGGCCGGACTGTCTGCCACGCTCCTCCCGGGCATTTTATGGGCGCGCTTACAAGAAGAAAAAGAGCTACGCATTACCCGGGAAATGCTCTCGCAAGCCGAAGATCTGGCCGGACTGGATTTTACCGAAGAAGAGCGGGACCTGATGCTAAACGGGCTGGACGAACTTCTCAGCAATTACGAGACGCTACGGTCGGTCGCCGTGGACAACAGCGTACCGCCGGCTTTGAATTTTGACCCCAGGATACCCGGAATGAAATACGCGAGCGGACAAAAGACGACCCGGGTGAATCGCACCAGCGATGTGCAGGCTCCGAAGAATCTTGACGATGTCGCGTTTTGGCCGGTTACGGACCTGGGACATTTACTGCATACCAAACAAATCACTTCTACTGACTTGACCCGGATGTACATCGAACGCCTGCGCCGCCTGGATCCGAAACTAAGATGCGTCATCACCTTGACCGAGGAGTTGGCGTTGCAGCAAGCCGCGCGGGCAGATGCTGAGATAGCGGCCGGTAAGTACCGCAGCCCCTTACATGGCATCCCGTGGGGCGCAAAAGATTTGCTGGCCGTTGCAGGCTACAAAACCACCTGGGGCGCAATGCCATATAAAGACCAGACCATCAACCAAAATGCCACTGTCGTGCAACGCCTCGAGGAAGCAGGCGCAGTCCTGGTTGCCAAACTTACGCTCGGCGCCCTCGCCTGGGGTGATGTCTGGTTTGGCGGCAAAACCCGCAACCCGTGGAACCTGGAGGAGGGGTCGAGCGGCTCGTCGGCAGGGCCCGGCTCGGCGGTAGCAGCAGGCCTGGTGGGCTTCGCAATCGGCTCGGAGACCTGGGGATCGATTGTCTCGCCATCTACCCGTTGCGGTGTAACCGGGTTGCGGCCGACCTTTGGACGCGTGAGCAGGAGCGGCGCCATGGCGTTGAGTTGGAGCATGGACAAGCTCGGACCGATGTGCCGAACCGCGGAAGACTGCGCCCTGGTGTTAGAGGCAATCTCTGGTCCGGATGGTGAAGACACGACTGTGGCGGATATTCCTTATCAGTGGGATGCGGGCCGCGATGTCACCAAACTAAAGGTGGCTTACCTGAAAAGCGACTTCGACCGGGAGCGGGAGGAGAACCAGGAGTGGCGGCAATTCGACTTCGACAGCCTGGACCGATTGCGCTCCTTGGGCATAGAGCTGGTTCCCATCGAGCTGCCGGACTACCCGATTGAGGCCCTGTCTTTCATTCTGACCGCGGAGGCTGGCGCCGCTTTTGATGATTTGACACGCAGCGGCCGCGACGATCAACTGGTCCGGCAAATCGAAAACGCCTGGCCCAATGTCTTCAGACAGTCACGCTTGATCCCGGCGGTGGAATATATTCAGGCCAATCGTGTACGGACAATGGTGATGAAAGCTATGGCTGATCTCATGGCGGACATCGATGTCTACGTGACGCCGTCGTTCATGGGCAACAATCTGCTTCTAACAAATCTAACCGGCCATCCGCAAGTAGTTGTGCCGAACGGTTTCAAACCAAACGGCTCACCTACCAGCATTAGCTTCGTCGGAAAGTTGTACGGAGAAACCGAGACACTGGCGCTGGCCAAGGCCTATCAGGATGCCACTGATTTTCATTTGAAACACCCGGCTTTGTAACGCTGGAGCGAACAGTGCGATGATAACGGGCCGTGACATCAAACTGCGCTTTTAGATAAATCGTTAGTAAACTCAAATGTGAGGAACACGATGAGAATAAGAATCATTTTCTTGTACGCCGCTGCCATGCTGACGCTTGCATGTGGCGGCGAAAAGCACGGGATAGACCTGGCTAATCTTGACAAAACAGTTGATCCAACCGAAGATTTCTATCAGTACGCGAACGGAAACTGGTTGAAGAATACCACGATTCCTGAAAGCGAAAGCCGTTGGGGCATCGCTTCGGAGCTGCGTGACAGAAACAAAGAGATTCTGCGCAGCCTGTTGGTCGAGGTTGCGGCGGGAGATCACGAACCCGGCAGCAACGCACAAAAGGTCGGTGACTTCTATCGTACGGGCATGGACTCGGCCCGAATCGAAGAAACCGGCATTGCGCCGTTGCAAACCCATCTTGATGAAATCGCCCAGGTCAAAAACTTTGATGATGTTCTGAAGGTCGCGGCCAACCATCAGAGGCTCGGCACCGGCGCTCTATTCAGTGTTTTTGTAGAAGCCGATTTCAAGAACAGCGACAGCACAGCGGTCTACGCCTTCCAGGGTGGACTGGGAATGCCGGACCGGGATTACTATCTCGACGAGGGTGAGCGCTTTGCCAATTACAGAAGCGAGTATCTCACGCATTTGGGCAAAATGTTCGAACTTCTCGGGGAGGACTCTACAGCTGGAGCGAACGCCGCGGCCACTGTCATGCGCATCGAAACGCAGATGGCTGAAGCCTCGTGGACCCGGGTAAGACTCCGCGATCTCGCGGCGTGGTATAATCCGCGGACTTTCAAACAGGCGCTCAGAGAGACCCCGAACATTGACTGGCAGCGGCATTTTGCGGACCTGGGAGCAAGTGACCTGGATTACTTCGTACTGGCGCAACCGGAGTTCTTCCAGGAACTCAGCGCGCTGCTGACCTCGGTGAGCATCGACGATTGGCGGACGTACATGCGCTGGCACCTGGTTAACGCGATGGCGCCCTACCTCAATTCTGATTTCGTCGAACAGGACTTTGCTTTCTTCCAGACGGTCTTGCGCGGCACCAAAGAGCTCAAACCGCGCTGGAAACGTCTCGCCGAGATGACCGACGCCGCGTTAGGTGAATCGCTGGGCCAGCTCTATGTTGAAAAATACTTCCCTGCGGAAGCAAAATCAAAGGCCAACCAAATGGTCACGGATCTCCGCACAGCCTTTCGCAATCGCATCGAGAAGTTGGATTGGATGAGCGCCGCAACCAAAGAGCAGGCCTTCGCCAAGCTCGAAAAGATGGTTCAGAAAATCGGCTTTCCGGACAAATGGCGCGACTACTCTGCCCTGGAAGTCAGGACCGAGTCTTACGTAGAAAATGTCATCCGGGCGAATGAATTCGAGTTTGACCGTAATATGAAAAAGCTCGGCAAGCCGGTCGACAAAAGCGAATGGGGTATGAGTCCGCCCACGGTAAACGCATATTTCCACCCGTTGAACAATGAGATTGTCTTTCCCGCCGGCATTTTACAGCCGCCTTTCTTTGATCCCAAGGCCGATCTGGCAGTAAACTACGGCGCTATGGGTGCGGTTATCGGTCACGAAATCACGCACGGCTTTGATGACAAGGGCAGCCTGTTTGACGCTGACGGCAACTTGAGCAATTGGTGGGCGGACGAGGATCAGAAAATGTTCACCGAGAAAACCGTCATCGTTGAAAAACAATTCGACAACTACGTGGTTCTGGACAGCGTCAATGTCAACGGCAAGCTTACGCTCGGCGAAAACATTGCCGATCTCGGGGGCCTGGCTGTTGCTTTTGATGCACTTCAAATTGCACTAGCCAAGGACGGACATCCGGGCGAAATTGATGGTTTTACGCCGGAACAGCGCTTTTTTCTATCCTATGCTACTTCGTGGCGCACCAAACATCGTGACGACGCTTTGTTAAACCAGGTTAAGACGGATCCGCATGCACCCGGCGGCCTGCGCGCCGTCGGTCCCCTCACCAATATGCCGGAGTTCTTTGCTGCCTTCGACGTGCAGCCTGGTGCCGCGATGCGTAGGCCGGATAGCTTGCTGGCTAAGATTTGGTAGTACACGACTCGGACAAACCCGAAGAGAGTAGAGCGAGGGTTGCCCCAACGACATTCTGTAGGTTGTCGGGGAATCGAGAGTCCGCCAGATAAGTTCTGAAGTTTTAGCACCTTCATAAATATGCTATCCAAAATATGAATCAGGGTGATGACAAGTACGGTAGGGCCCTCACACGGCTTCTCCATGAAGTTCGTTTCGCAATATCAAAGCGAAACGCATACAACGAAATCTGTCGCGTTGCTCCGCGCACAAGTTGGGGATTCTTTTCTTACTGCTCCTTAGCCCTATTCAATGATATGATTGCTCACGCAAGTAAGGTCCTTGATATGCACCCAGATTGTACGTCTTTTTGGTATTTGGTAAAATGCGACGAAAGGACTGTTAATCTCGCACTGAAAAGTCACTCTCTTGAACTATCCGATATAAGAGATTTATCTGAGAAATTGAAAATAGTCAGAGACAAAACACATTTTCACATCGACAAACAAAAGGTGTTTTCTCCCTCAGGCGTGTGGAATGAGGCCAATATAACTGGAGATGAATTCAACCACATTCTTGAACGCATGTGGGTTGCGCTCAACTTGATTCACAAAAACTACTTTGGCTTTCCATTTGGTCAGCCAATTTATGATGGATCTGATATTGAGGATATCATTGACTTGGCGCGTGCTGGTGGCATAGTGATATGAACCATAATATATCTCATAACAAACGGAAAGGGATCATATCCCCTACGGAGAGGGCGTGACAATCCAATAGTCGGGTATTTATGAAAACGGTATTCTTACTTCAACATCTGCATAGTCGCACAGATGAACGCGAAGACGTTAAGGTTATTGGTATCTACGAATCCAAAGAAGAAGCATTGGAAGCAATTGAAAGACTCAAGACTCAGCCAGGGTTCTCTGACTTTCCGAAGCTGATAGACCCGATGACTGATGATGAAGAGAACGGTTTCTATGTAGATGAATTCAACTTGGGTGAAGACCATTGGACAGAAGGCTACACTACAATTCAATGATAATTCCCACACTAGATTCACCGTATAGCGGACCTCTCGTTTACTCAGCCGCTCATGCAGAATGCCAGGCCACTGACAGTAGGTCAAATTGGTCAGCCAAAACATGATCGACCTTGTACCTTCATAGTGGAGAAGATATGAAAATATCAGGAAAATTTGACGTTAGTCTCAGTCCCCTTGACTTCTTCGTAGAGGGAAAACATGGAATAGACATGGGGAGAATGTCGATAGACAAATCATTCCACGGGGAACTTGAGGCAAAAAGCACGGGGGAAATGTTAAGCGCAATGACTGCTGTTAAGGGTTCGGCTGGTTACGTTGCTATTGAGCAAGTTCAAGGCACTCTTTCAGGAAAACTGGGGAGTTTTGTATTGCAGCATTTTGGAATAATGGACAAAGGCAAAGACCGTCTGCTTCTTGAAATTGTTCCTGATTCAGGTACTGGCGAACTTTTAGGGTTAACAGGCACAATGTCAATAGACATCGAAAGTGGTCAGCATTTCTACGAATTTGAATATGAATTGGCGTGACAAATGACTGAAGACCGACCACACCCGCCGAAAACGGCGGCTTGACGACTTCGCCCGGTGTTAGTCAACTCAGAATCTGTGAAAGAAAGAACAGTTTTTCGAGGGATTGTTGGCGGCCATGTACCGAACCAGATAAAGGAAAGGAGATTCACATGAGTTTAGAGAACAAGCCAAGTATTACCCCAACTCCTAACGGGCCCTATTTGCTGAAAGATCTCAAGAATCTCGCCAATCAAAAGGGGCCCATCGAAACCAAAGAGACCATGGCTCTATGTCGATGCGGCGGGTCGGCTAACAAGCCGTTTTGCGACGGGACACACGCAAAAATTGGATTTTCGTCTGCCAAAATTGCAGGGCGCATCGAGGATAAGCGGGAGAACTACGCCGGCAAGAAAATCACGATTCACGATAACCGCGGTATTTGTGCACATGCCGGCCGTTGCACCGATGGCCTCAGTTCGGTTTTCCGGCTTAAAGAAGAGCCGTGGATTCATCCTGACGCTGGGGGTGCGGACGAGATCATCGCGACGATTCAAAAGTGCCCGTCAGGAGCCCTGAGTTACTCGGTCGAGGATGCGGAACACACCGACCGAGACGGCGAACCGAGCGTCTTTGTCGCACCAAATGGCCCCTATGTCGTGTCCGGCGGACCGGATCTGATCGATACCACACGCGCAGAGGGTGCTTCAACTGAGCATTTTACGATGTGCCGTTGCGGCGGCTCTAAGAACAAACCCTTTTGTGATGGCACGCATTGGCATATAGAATTCAAAGATGATGGGAATTGAAACATCGCCTCCTAATTGGAAAAGACAAGAATGAACACCGACCTTCCTGCGCCGGGTGCGCCGGACATGAAATTTTGAGAGTTGGGTGGCTGACGTCAGCCCTTGCCTAACTCATGGCTTGTGCCGACGCCTACCTTCGTGCGTGATTTTTGGGCTCGGTGGTTCGGAAGGTCATTGAATCAAGAGAAGAGAGCGGCGTGGCACAGCCAGGCCTTATGTTCCAATAGCAGAAATGAAATTTAAGATACAAAAGCCAATTTCTCAAAATCGAAAAGAGCAAGTCGTAGTTCGTTGGAAGATTTCACAATTTCGATTTTGGATTTTCGATCTACAATCTCAACACTGGATTCCTTGGTGCTTCTTGCCGGCAATCTTGTTTGTATTGACCCAAACGACTCCCGCTACAAGTGCATCTGGCCAGTTTTATAAAACAATGGTTGCCTCTACAGATGCTACCCAGCGGTACGCACTTTATCTCCCTTCCATACATAACAAAGAGAGTTCGCTCCCCGTCCTTTTCCTGATGGATCCGCGTGGCAGAGCCCTGGTGCCCATGGCATTGTTTCGGGAGGCAGCCGAACGGCTAGGCTATATCGTTATGAGCTCATATAATACTCTCAGCGATGCTGACTCGGCGATAGCGGTCAATGACCGGGCGCTTAACTCTATGCTATTCGACGCCCAGGTAAAATTTAAAGCGAATACTTCTCGGCTATACCTTGTAGGCTTTTCAGGGACGGCGCACTATGCCTGGGCAACAGCTTCGCAATTGGATGGTGCCCTGGCCGGGATTGTCGGGGTCGGTAGCGGGCTATCACTTTCTACACGTCAAGTTCAAGCCACATTGCTGATGCAGCGACCTCTCGCTTACTTCGGTGTTGCAGGGACGGGTGACTTCAATTATGACAACGCCCGTCGGCTGGATCAAGAACTCGACACCACCCGTATTGCACATCGTTTTAAAACTTTTGACGGTTTTCACTCATGGCCGCCAAAAAGCATTGCAGAAAAGACAATTGAGTGGCTGCAGTATCAAGCCATGCGTTCGGGTCTCGCTGTGCGCAATTCAGCCTGGATGGACTCTATGTGTTCAGAGTATCTTCAAAGCGCCCAGGTATTGGAACAGCAAGGCTTATTGCTTGATGCCATGCGGCGCTATCGGGAAGTGGCTGCTGACTGCCAGGGCAACCCGGTGGCAGCAGAAGCACGCCAACAAATGGACAAACTGGCGCAAGACAAGACCGTCAAACGTTTGCAAAAAACTCGTAATCAGTTAAGGCAAAGATTTTATAAATACCAGAAGACCGTCGCGAAATTCAGGCAGGATTACCGTAAAAGCAAAAAAAACCTCAAGCAGGAAAAGGCGTTAAAGCGATTAAATATCATTTCTTTGAAGGAGGAAGCTGCCGACACAACAAATCCGGATCTTTCAAATGCTGCCCGCCGAATGCTGGCGCATGCCTTTGCGGATTTCGCATTTTATGAACCGCGAGATTACATGGAAAGAGAAGATTATACTCGTGCGGTTGGAATGCTGAAACTGGCCCAGCAGATTTATCCGAATTTCCCTCGTGTATGTTGTTGGCTGGCACAAGCACAATCCCAGCTCAGGCAAACGGAAGCGGCCCTGGAAGCCCTGGCTTGTGCTGTAAAAGGCAACTGGGCTAGCAGGGAAACAATTGAAAAGGATGAAAGATTAAACCCGTTGCATGACAGCCCCAGATTTTGGGAAATCATCAACCAAGCTCAGCAGTGAACCAAATAGATACCTTTCAGACTTTTCCAAAATGGCCTGAAATGCAGCGACGAATGTCCTGATCATCCGCGTAATTATACAGACTTTATGACTAATAATGGCTCAAAAAATAGCCGCTGTCTGACGCGCAGGGTGCGTGCCGTGATTTCGTTCTGTAATCATAAGGACTTTTGTGCCTGTAATAAGGGGGCTTGAAGGCCGCGCGCAGCAGAGCCCATGATTATGCCCCATATTCAAACCTGCAAGTAAGCCTTGTTAATGACTACACCACGTATACCTGCTGCGCCGAAATCAATACAGAAGGGCGCACCTCTTAAATACTTGCTTGGGCAGGAGGCGGCTGAATGTTTGGCACACAATATTTCACTTGTACATACAGAGTTTGATGGCGAATTGTTTTGTAGACACGCATTAGCTGGCATAGAGCCATTAGGCATTCTAGAGAGAGGTCGAAAATTCGCTGTGGTGCTTCATCAATTCTTACCTGATGAATATGAAGCGGCTATAGATATCCTTTTGGCATCTTTGACACCGCCACTATCGAATACTGAAGACAATGGGCTCGAAGTATTTTTTTATCTACCTCATGTCTCCTTTGTTGCTGAGTATGGGTTGGACATAGGGAATAACAATGGACGAGATCCATTTGAGATTTCAATGAAGGCGCAATATGAACTCACAAAACGGTTTAGTTCGGAATTTTCCATCCGTCCATTCTTAATACAGGCACAAGAGCGCACTCTGGCGCGACTGCTTGAATGGGTATCTGACCCCGATCCTCATGTTCGTAGGCTTTGCTCAGAAGGCACTCGCCCTAGGTTGCCCTGGGCAAAACGGATTCCATCATTTATCGCGAACCCCAGTCCTGTACTTCCTATGCTGGAAATACTAAAAGATGATCAGAGTCTCTATGTGCGTCGTAGCGTTGCGAATCATCTCGGGGATATTGCGAAAGATCATCCCGATTTAGTGTTTGGAATTTGTAGACGGTGGCTAGTGGACTCATCCGATGACATGAAATGGCTTATTCGACACGCACTTCGACATCCCGCCAGGAAGAAAGATGAAGCTGCACTAAAGATCAGGGCGGCAGCAAAGTTACGGAGATAGAAATGCATGGTTTCTCATCGGGCAAGAGCATGACAAATTGCTACACCTACACTCGGATGAATTCCTCGCTACACTCCTGATTTTTCGGTGAGCAAGGCGGTTAGGGAGAAGAAACGGAAGAGGATAAAGAAATGACAAAGAAGAGCCTGGAGAGTGGGGTTCTTCCGAAACAAAAGTACTAGTGTTTGAACGTAAAGGACAGGATTTGGCAAAATTTATCGGAGATAAACATGCTGTATGGTTTTGCGCACTCAAGAGCGTATCTTGTAGTCACCCTGTGTGTCCTGACTATTTCGAGCCTTCAGTCTAAGTCCTCGTTCGACACAGATGCACTGGAGTTGGGTCCACACCCAGTGGGCTTTCGTTCTATAATGACATATGATTATGGACGGTATTATGAACCCGTACCTCATACCCAAAATAAAAGTGATGGCACGAATCCGCGTCCAATTCAAATCAGTATCTGGTATCCCGCTGCACCAACCGAAACATTAGCTCACCTGACGGTTGGTGACTATACGTTTCTATCAAGAATTGACCGAGCTCTTGATTCCTGGAGCGAGGATGAACTACACCGACACCTGGATTCTCTTGTAACCATCTCCACAAGGCGCGGGCGATCTGCATCTGACGTGCGAAAGATGCTGGGAACAAAAGTCGGTGCTACCAAGGGTTCGCCTCCGTTGGCCGCAGGTCAGCACCCACTGGTGGTTTACGGCCCCAGCATGATCGCTAGCGTCAGAGGGAATGTCAGGCTGTATGAATATCTTGCCAGTCACGGCTATATCGTTGCGTCGCACCCATCATTCGGCGTTGCACCCAGAATGATGGATACGGGTCCCCTCGGAATCGAAACGCAGGTGCGCGATATGCAGTTCACCCTCGCTTACATGACCCGGCAATTCAAGCAGGCGATCGGGCCTGTAGCGTTAATGGGCCATAGCTGGGGTGGCATGGCAGCAGTTTTAGCAGGCATGCGTGACGCCTCTGTTGATGCCATCATCAGCCTGGACAGCTCCGTAGAAGTGTGGCGCGACCTCATCGTCTCGGTGCCGGATTACGACATCATCAAAATGACTAAGCCAATCTTGTACGTGGCAACCAGCGACAACATTCGTGCACGCAAAAAACACGGCTTTTATGACTCGCTGAAATTTGCTGACAAATACCTTCTCTCTTTCCCCACCCTGGCTCATTTCGATGTTGTGTCTCGCCGATACGCGCCAAAAAACCCAACCGGACAACGTGCCCCGACGGCGAAGGATACGCTCTATGCGATCAACAACAGATTTGTACTCGGATTTCTTGACGGCTATCTCAGGGAAAATTCAACTCATCTTCGCGATTTGGTCAATTGGACCAAGCAGAATCGCAGCGATGTATCGGTGGAATTTAGCGGCGGGCGTCCAGCACCACCAAACACCTCCGAACTGATCAAGCTGTTTCTTGATGGAAACGGAGAGGAAGCAAAACAAGCAGTACGATCGGCGCGCGCGATAACGCCAGATGCCTATAAAGAGAAGACCCTTATCCGAGTTGGAGAGCTGATCCTTTGGTCGTGGCATCACTTTCCAGAGGCTGAGGAGGCTTTACAGTTTGCGGCGGCTCTCTACCCTAATTCCGCTCGTGTTTACGAGATGCTTGGAAATGTTTACTGGGGAATGGGGGACGATGACAGCAAAACAGCAAGCTTCAGGAAGTCTCTGGAATTGGATCCTTCGAATAAGCGTGTGCAAGGCTATTTGGAGTCCAAGAACAAGTAGTGTGCGCACCTACTCGCCTCATGCGGTACGACAACGGCCCGAGCCACTGACGATGCTAATGCAAAAACAAGATCGCCTGTGCCCTTGGCAGATGAGAAAGGAAGTCGCGTGGCTGGCGGCTTCAGAGACTATGCCTAACAAAGCAAATTCAACCGGCGCCTAAAGCGGCGTGTTGGATTGTCTTGGGAAGCCAGCTTAAGTTAAGTGGTAGCACAAAGATGCGTAGGCCGGATAGTTTGCTGGCCAAGATTTGGTAGGCCCCGACCTGGACAAATCGGGATAAAACAGAGCGCGGGTAAGCTTAAGGACATTCGGCAGGGTTGCCGGAGAATCAGTCACCCGGCGGATGGTTTTTGAGATATTTCTTTCCTTCATGGTGGAAGTGACCTCGCAAACATTTATGGCAATGACAGAGAATAGGATGAAAAGTGGATATTGGATTCAGAGGGCAAATTTCAGTTCGGAAGATTTCGATCGAGTTGGTTTGAATGATGCTATCTCTGCTTTCAAAAAGGCTGATTGGTTGGCATTAGAAAAGGAACGAGACCTCCTGCAAGAAAATGGGAATGAATATTGCGATCCCGGTATTGGATATGTTCCTAGTGATTCCAACATTCTCCATGTTGCCCTCAAGACAGGCAACACATTCTATATTCATTATCATTACAAAAAACGTGGATTAATTTTGAGTAGAACGAAAACCGCATCAACATTCGATATAGATTGGAATGATGTCCCAAGTCATATCGAGCTTTTTTTTGAAGAGAACCACAACGGGTTGTTGGAGAAGATGTCCGGATAATAAGGATATGAAAGCCACCGTAGGTTGGATTCACTTGCTTGGCTGCAATCGCTGGCAACCCGTATGGCTGTGGAGCATAGGGTCGGCCTTAGGACAATGGACGCATCGAATGATGGACCGTCAAAACAGCAATTGTCTTCTTCGGACTGTCAATTTTATATACGATGCGATATTGTCCTTTAAGAAGCTCCCGAATGGTCTCATCCCCATATTCGGGGACGACTCGACCCAACTGGGGAAACTTCGCAAGTTTGTCGACTGATTTTCTCAATGCGCTCATCCAGGCACGCGCGGCGCCGGGCTTATCTTTCGAAATGAACCGGACGATTTCCAGCAGATCCTGATTAGCTTGCGGGCTGAAGACAACTGTCATTTCTGGTCCGACCGTTGAATTGCTTCCTCCAAGCCGTCAAAGACTTCAGAAATTGAGAGAAATGACTTATTCTTATATTCGCTTATGCCAATTGCTACTTTGCGCATGAATTCAAGCTGATCCTGGATTTCTTGATATTTCTCAGCGTCAAGCAAAACAGCGGCACTCTTGCCATGCTGGGTTAGGATGATTGGCTTTTTGTTATCGTTAAGCTCCTTGATGTAGTCTTTCATGTTATTTCGAAAATCAGTTAGAGGGCGGATATTGTTCAAATCAAATGAATCCATGGTTTATCCTCATTGTAAAACAATAATGACATTTTATTGTACGCAATTAATGCTGAGTAATCAAATAGAAAATATGCTCGCTCGTAGAAATGCTCACCCAACAATGTCATTCACTGGTGCATTGCCGCCTTCCCCAGTGAGCGAAAAAGATAGCCACCGTAGGTTGGGTTTATTTTTTTGAGCCCAACAACTTCGCTAAAAGCAGTAGAACCGGCTGGTCAGCCCAAAGTATGACAGAATGTAACTTCTTGCATAAAACAGGAGCTTAAATGAAAAAGCTACCACTACTCATCCTTCTCGCCTTCGCGTTTGCATGTACGAATCCCAAAAGCGACACCGCGCCTCTGGTCTTTCAATCTGACTTCGGCATTAAAGATGCTGCCGTGGCATCTATGCGGGGTGTGGCTGCCGGAATTTCACCGGACCTCAAAATGTACGATCTTACCCACGACATTCCGGCCTTCAACGTCTGGGAGGCGGCACAGCGCTTATTGCAGACGGCAGAGTACTGGCCCTCGGGCACGGTGTTTGTTTCCGTGGTGGACCCCGGCGTAGGCACAGAGAGAAAGTCCGTTGTTCTTAAAACCGAATCGGGTCATTACTTCGTCACGCCGGACAACGGCACGCTCACTCTCATTGCAGAAAGACTGGGAATCGCAAGTATCCGGGAAATTGACGAAGCGGTGAATCGCCGCAAGAATTCGGAGAAATCCTACACCTTTCACGGACGGGACGTCTACGCCTACACCGGCGCCCGGCTGGCAGCGGGCATTATCGACTTCTCCGATGTAGGGCCGGAACTGGAACAAAAAGTAGTGACAATCGAATACCAAAGAGCCAAGATTGAGGACAACGTGCTCTTTGGCAACATCCCCATCCTCGATATCCAATACGGCAACATCTGGACCAACATCGACCGCGCCACATTCAAGGAAATGGCCATCGAGCACGGTCAGGATGTGAAGGTGCGCATATCCCAGGGCGACAGGATTGTGACGCAGCAGACTCTGCCGTACCAGCCGACCTTCGGTGAGGTCGAAATCGGCAAACCCCTGCTCTACCTGAACAGTCTCAACCACGTCTCAATCGCCTTGAACCAGGGCAGTTTTGCCGGTAAGTACCACATCGGGTCAGGACCGGATTGGAATATCGAGATCTGGAAAGCCGACGTTTCGAGAGGTGATTGAGTGAGAGTCGAAGGGACGTGAGCGTCAACGCCGGTTTCAAGCAGAAGGAATGACCGGAAACTACCATCGTCACAGGGCCGTGGGTATTCTTCCACACAAGGAAGCACTACCAAATTACGCGCGGAACTGCTTCCTTACCGGGTGCAGTTCCGTTGCGTGATGCATTCCGTCCTGGGTGTCAAGTCCAAAATATGACAATCCATGCTTTGCTCACATCGTGTTGACCTCCGTACAGAGCCAATATCGTATTTTTCTTTAAACAACTGAGTTTATTGAAACAAAGCGATCGAAAAGATGGTTATGATATGTTCGAATGACAAGTGCCGATATTTATGACCGGCGTGTCTCTTTAGAAAAACAACACAGAATGGAGCACCGTTGAAAATCCCTCAAATCGTCAAACGCCACCCCTCCTATTCCGTCGCTTTTATTTTACTTTTATTCACCCAACTTGCCTGCCGAACCGACAACGGACCTAGTTTTTATCTCGGCGGTGTGCAAGTCAACGAACCCGATCAGGATGACTGGGCTGAAACGCTGGACCAAAGCGGCATGAACACCGTGGCAACGACGGTCTATTGCAGGCAAGCCTCCTGGGATAGTGACTCCCTCTGGTTCGATGCGGCAGATACATCGGTAATCGGCGAGATTCGTGCCGCAAAATCTCAAGGGCTCAATGTTGTTCTGGTACTGCGCACACTGCTTGACAGCAAATTCCCTGAGAATGAATTCCTATGGCACGGCCTGATCGCTCCGCAAAACGATGAACAGGTCAAGACCTGGTTTGAACGCTATTCACTTTTTGCGGGAAAATGGGCTGGAATCTGTGAACGTGAGGGAGTCGACATTCTGGTGCTGGCAAGCGAGTTGAATTCCCTGACAGCGACCACAAAAATCGACTCGCTGCCTTTGTTGGTCGACTACTACACCAACACGGAAAAGCAACTGCGCGCCAAACAGGAGATGCTGGCCTTCGCTGACTCAATCGAAAAACGCCACCTCTGGGTACGCGGCAGCGGCAACTACGAAACCCCGGAAGCCTATATCGACGCGCGGCAAAATGCCCACGAGGTTTGGGCCGGCCAAGCCGGTTTCACGGCAGACACCTCACCCCTACTGAAAATCAATGAGCGACGACAACTGCTGCTACGGGAATGGGTAAGCCTGATCAAAGGAGTTAGAGAGATCTACTCGGGACAACTGAGTTATGCTGCAAACTTTGACAGTTACCAGGAGGTGGCTTTTTGGCAACACCTGGATTTCATCGGCATAAACGCATACTTCAAGCTCAGAAACGAATTTCAACGGGCTTCGGAGGGTGTCCTCAAAGATTCCTTGCGGGTTGGCTGGAAGAGTATTCTCACCGGAATCGATGATTTCAGACAGGCTCAGGGGATTTCTGATAAAGAGGTCATCTTCACAGAGTTGGGCTACACCTACCGTCGTCATTCCACTTTTGAGCCCTGGCAGGCAACCGGCTTCAGCCTGATTCAGGACGAGGATAAGAAGCGTTTCATAAGCTGGGAAGATCAACCGATCGATTTCCAGGAAAGGGCATTGGCGATCAATGCACTGTACGAAGCAAACCGGGAGTTTAGCAACAGGCTGCTTCGCGGCTTGCTTTACTGGAAATTGTCGACCAAGGATTACCACCTGCCGCATGAACCGTTCATGGTTCACGTCGGCACCACTTCACAGGATCCTTCGCTTGCGGAGTTGACCAAATTCTTGAACTGAACCTTCAGTGAAGCAATTGAGATACGCAAATAGAAAGGGCCACCCTCAAATGAGAGCGGCCCTTTTTTGTATTTCTAACTTGCCGTGATTGGACTAGAGTCCGACCGACAGCCTTCCGAAGAAGTAGGAGCCTTCAAAGCCGTGTTGTACCGGGGCGTACCTGAATACGCCAAAGAAGCTGTTTTCGAAGATCTGGTCATCCGGGAAAACGTCAAAGATGTTATTTCCGCCCACCGTCAGGCCCAGGTTGGGATTGATTTGATACGACAAACTAACGTCAGTGACGATTTTCGCGTCATGCTTTTGGACATCGCCAAAGGGAAAACCGTCCCGCGTGATTTCGCCAAAATAGACATTGCGCAGCAACGCCGAAAAGCGGTCGATTTTGTAGTCCAGTGTCAGGTTGATTTTCGTATCCGGGTTATTGGTTTCGATCAAACTTCTTTCCTGCGGTCCGAAGTAAATATCCTCCTGGCCTACCAAGGCTGCGGGGATGTTCAGGCGATCCTGGACTTCGTTGTCATTGAAATTGGCAGCCAAAGAAAAGCGCAAATCGCTCTGACCCAGGTTGAGGTCGTAGGTCGCAATTAGGTCCAGGCCTTTGGTCTCGGTGTCCACTGCGTTTGTAAAAAAGCGGCCACTGTTCGCGCCTACCTGCTGAAAGAGGGAGACTAGCTCAGGAATCGGTCCACCGAAAGGATCATTGCCGAATGCTCCAGTGAGCACGATCCTGTCATCGACATTGATGATGTAGGCGTCGACGCTGATGCTGAGGTTCTCTAGCGGAGTGGCCGTGAAACCGGCACTCGCGCTGACTGAGGTCTCCTCTTTCAACTGGGGAATTCCAAGGAAATTTGCCAGACGGCTGTCGTTGCGGAAGACGCCGGTGTTGCCCAACACGCCATCCACGATGTCGACGGTGATTGTGTTAAAAAACGACTGGTGCAACGAAGGTGCGCGGAAGCCTGTGCTAACCGCACCGCGCAGGGCGAAACGATTGGAAGGACTCACCCGGGCGGCAATCTTGCCGTTCACGGTTTCGCCAAAATCGCTGTAATCTTCATAACGCACCGCGCCTGCCAGCAGGAACTGCTCGGTAAAATCGACCTCGACATCCGCGTAAGCCGCTACGTTGGTTCTGAAACGGTCGACCTCGTTGTCGGGACGAAAGCCCGGAAAAGATTGTGCGCCGCCGGTCTTGCCAGTGCCGACACCATCGAAATCGGCGTACGACCCCTCCTCGCCGGCATTAATCTCATAACGGTCGACACGGAACTCACCGCCGAGGGCCACATTCAGGCCCCGGATTGCGCCATCAAAGGCCTTGGGGTAATAGCGCGTGAGATCCAGGTTCGTGGTGTTCTGGCTGAACTCATGCCCACCGGCCTCAAAGCTGGTGGGACTGGCAT
Source organism: Candidatus Zhuqueibacterota bacterium (assembly GCA_029262055.1). Lineage (GTDB taxonomy): Bacteria > Zhuqueibacterota > Zhuqueibacteria > Oceanimicrobiales > Oceanimicrobiaceae > JAJDAD01. The sequence goes on along the minus strand of JAJDAD010000034.1, from coordinate 4,360 downwards.
CGCCCAGAGAGGCATTGACCGTGTTGTTAATCGTATAGTCAAACCGGTTGCTACCGAAAGTATTGCTCAGGTCAACGTCCCAGCCTTTAAGCGGCCCGCGAATGCCAAATGCCAGCGACTTGTCGAGGATGTTGGACTGTGTCTCCGGCTGAAAGCCATTCGGGAAGATACTGGCGACGTTGTTGTCCGTGTCGCTCGGCAACCGGCGAAATCCGGAGCCGCGTCCGTCGCGATAACTCAGTCCGCCAAAACCGTAAAACTCAGCGCCACTGCTCACAGGAATCATGGTGTTAAAGAAAACGCCGGCATCTTCAACCTGGGCGCTGCCGATCCTGAAATCGAAATCGTCGCGGGTCAAGCCGCGTTCAGACAGAATCTGATCGTCGATGGATCTCGCATTATCATTGCTAAAGGCATACGCAAAGAAGTTGCCGAATTCCGCCTGATCGAAAATGACCAGCTCATGATTCTGAGTTCGGTTGGTATCCTGACGCTTGAGATACTCGCCCGTAATGTTAAAGAAACCGCCCTGTCCGACCCTGAAGCCGTAATTGGCGTTGTATTGCACATTTTCACCGTCGCCCTCGGATGTGCCGCCTACGGTCAAACTGCTTTCGCCCTGGTCAACATTGGACTTCAGCACGACATTGATCACGCCGGCGATTGCATCCGAGCCGTATTGCGCCGCAGCACCGTCGCGCAGCACTTCGATTCTCTCAATTGCGAAAGTCGGGATGGCATTTAGATCCGTACCTACGGAACCATTGCCCACGGTCTGCTGATTGTTTACCAGAGAGGTGTTGTGCCGGCGCTTGCCGTTGATCAGCACTAACACCTGATCCGGGCCCAGGCCGCGCAGCGAGGCCGGGTCGATGTGCTCCGTGCCATCAGATGAGGACTGCCGGGTGGAGTTGAACGAAGGTGCAACATAGGTCAGAATCTGATTGACATCGACCTGCGGCGCCAGTTTCTGCAATTCCCGGACATCAAGAATATCGACGGGAACTGGCGTGTTGAGTGCCGTACGGTTGGCATTCCTGCTGCCAACGACCATAACCGTAGCCATCTCTTCGATGTTCACGGTTAGGACGACTGCCAGGGTTTCCTGACCGTTCAAAGCTATTTCCTCAGTCTTAAAACCGATGTAAGAGATGACCAGGGTCACATCGCCCGAAGGTACGGTCAACTCAAAACTGCCGTCCGGGGCTGTCGACGTACCGGTAGTCGTTCCTTTGATCAGGATGTTTGCACCCGGCAGCGGCGAATTGTCCTCCGCCGAAGTGATAACACCGGTTACAGTCTGTCCCTGCGCAAATGCAAGCCCTGAAAATGTGGTAATACCCAGGAGGAGGAGGATCGGCAGATACCATCCCGCGCCGTTACTACTAGTGATCGTTTTCATCTGAATCCCTCGTTGTTATGTTAGTTGATTGTTTGATGCCAAAACCACTTTGAAAAAACCAAACAGTCTACATTCGCATGACAACCATAATCCCTCCCGGTTTTTTTGAATTTTGCATAAAAAAAGCCCACATCGTGCTGCAGGATGTGGGCTGTGATTTACGAAGTATTAGTTATTCGTTCAAAACCCACATCTCGAATGAGCGCAGCACATCCTTGGACACCACATGATGAACGGCTTTATCTCGAAAATGCTGTTTTGAAATATCTGAGTCATATTGCATACATGTAATTTTAGTTGGCGGGAATATAAGTACAGAACAGATTTTTGTCAAGGAATTATTCAGGTTTTCCGGGATTATAGTAGAAAACCGAAAACCTGTGGACGCAGAGGTCTAACCGAAAAAGGCAGTTGATGAAAAGTGCGGGCTAATGTAAGTGCGCCGCGTGTGGAGAAAAAATAACTTCCGATTGCAAGAGTTGTAAGAGGATTTCTACAGCAACATCCCTCTGGACACCTTCCTGTTCCATTGCCTGCACAAAAGCGGCACCCTCAAAAGCACCGATCTGTTTTTGTAGCAAAAGCACAGCAATTGACAGCGCGCCGTTGCCGATGCTGACAGGTTGCCGGTGGCGCAATTTGTACGAGAGCTTCTCGATGCGGTGGTTGTTCCAGGGATTGCGTGTTTCTAAGTGGAAGGCAACATCTGGGTTGACGGCAAACCAGGCTTGCTGGCAATCCGCAGCAGATAACGCGCGCCGGCGCTCACTTCCTCCGGGCGCAAGGACGAGCTCAAAGGAATTGCGCCAGGTCGCCTGTTCCAGTACGCGATACTGTTCAAACATTGGCAACTTTTGGGCACGATTCAGAACTTCACCGGCCGGCAGATGTTTGGCAATGTCCCAGTCGTCCGGCTCAAACCAGCGAACGAACTCGAGGCCAGCGCCCTGGAATAGTTGCCACAGAGACTGAATGTCGTAATCGGTCTCATTGACGTTCAAACAGCGATCGACAAATTCTATTTCATGGACGTCTGCGGTGTCCCGCCAGTATGTTGAAGATAGAACTCCGTCGCGCATTTGATCGGCTAATTCCCTGCCTGCGGCAATCCGTTCGGACAGAGGCTCATCGTTCTCAAACAGGCCGCTAATGCCGTTTTGCAGCCGAATAAGAGGCTGGCGGCCCAGGCTGGCGTACACCATAAATGCGATAACTCCCAGCGGTGACAGAATCTTTTTCAGATTTCCCAAACCACTTGCAGGGTCCGACATGTGATGGACAACGCCGAGTGAATAAATGACATCGAACCCACCCTCAGGGACGGGTAACCCATCCAGCGTCATCAGGTCGCACTCGACAAACTCGACATTCTTTAGACCAAGCCGGGCGGCGCTAGCCCGCGCCTCGGCCAGGGCGGTGCGGTTCATATCGGCGCCCACAAACCTTACGTCGGGCTGAGTCACGGCGCTGCCAATGACGCCAAGTCCGCGACCGCATCCCGCATCCAAAACGCGTAACTGTCGCCCGGTGGCACCCGGACAGTCGAGCAAACTCAAAAGCAGACGTGCATCGGAAAACGTGCGAAACTGTGGCGAACCCATCGGATACGGGTACGACTCGTACATCCTGCGCACAGTCCTGGTAGTTTCATCCATAACTTCGACCAATGAGGAACGGAAAAGACCTTTGCTTGCATTACGGTCGGGAAATGGTGGGGCTTGAGAATATGAAGGAAATGCATTAGCCGGCGGATGGCAACCCGGAGGGTCCTTCCGGCCAGGACTGCACCGGAAGGAGGAGAGCCGACTAATGTCGCCTTGCTCAGGAAGTAACTCGGACATTCTGCCATTCAGGAAAAGGAGGTCCGTCGCAAGAGAAGCGGAACACAAGAGCGTCCCAGAAGGCATGAGACCGGAGGGTTGTCAATCCTCCGGCAGTTTGTCGTCTCATGTGGTCATATGATACTATTTCAGCAGCAGCATTCTTTTCGTTTCTGTCCGTTGACCAGCCTTAAACATGTAGAAATACAAGCCCGAAGCCTGCCCGGAAGCATCCCACACCACTTCGTGGCTGCCGCTTGCTAGCCTGGTGTTGACCAATGTCTCCACCCTTTGGCCCAGGGAATTAAGAATATCGATGGTTACATTTTCTTCCCGCGGTAATGCAAATTTCAAAGTAGTAGCAGGATTGAACGGATTCGGATAGTTCTGCTGCAACCTGAAATCCGTTATCACGGTAGATGGATCGTCCGCAATACCAGTCGGGTTACCGGAGATATTTAAGGTTGCGACAAATCCAGATTGGCTGTTTTCGCCGGAATCCAACTCAAAGTTATCCAGGAAGAGCATGTCGTTGAAATCACCGCTGATGATCAGTTCGCCGCGGTTGTAAAGCAACTGAATCGGGTTAGTCCCAACCGGAACCTGCTCGCTGGTGATCAGATCCAGGCCTTCGGTGCCGCTGCCGTCTATTTGTTTGACCCACTCAAAATTACCTTCGGTATCGTACTTGGCAACAAACATATCGGTGAGCGCATTGGATGTTAATACAACCGGGCTCCCGCCCTCTGCATCGAACACCGCCTTTTCAGAAAACAGGCCAACTATATAGCTGTTGCCGTTTTCGTCAACGACAATCCTGCTACCCTTTGCAAAGGTTTGGTCGCCGAATTGTCTTGCCCATAAAGTATTGCCGTTAAGATCGTATTTTACAAGGTAGCCATTTACAAGATCGCCATTTGCTGTCACGGTTATATCGGAATTTACAAAGCTGGCCGTGCCTGAGAAATCTCCTGTAACATAGATATTGCCTTCCGGATCGCTGGCGACGTCATTACCGGTAATATCCTCACCACCGCCGATGATACTGGCAAAGTACCATTCGCCGTTGACATCCCAACTCATGACAAAGGTGTCGGAAGAACCTGTATCGTTTGTATAAATTCCGGTCGTGTCAGGT
>JAJDAD010000033.1 GCA_029262055.1 Candidatus Zhuqueibacterota bacterium | reverse complement strand
CCCGCAAGCACGCGTGATGCTCTCCCCAGGAATAGCGGTTTCAGCTTGGCCAGGCTTTTCCTACCAGTCATCTATTTGTTCTCCCAGTTACTATTCGGTGAGCTTGGTGCCTAACTGGGCCCATCGAGTACGACTCCCAAGGCAGCATTCGTCGCCCGGTATGACCTCACCGGCACCCCAACCTCAGGAATAGATCCCGGCGACCAGTACGGGTAAAGTGCGGCAAATCTCTGATATGTTCGTGTTTTACCGGGTTGAAATGAATATAGTCAAAGCGCTCGACAAAGTCTACCTCACAAGGACAGTAAGGTGCGGTTGGAGGTTTGCACGGCGTTCGGCGTTGCTCGGTTTGGGCCTAAAGCTCTGCTCTACGGTATGGTGCCGCTGCAGCGCGTTTTCAGAGCTTGCGGCCCTGATGACATCACTTCAACAAAACTAGTTTTTTTGTCTCGACAAACACTCCTCTGACCTGTAAGCGATAGGTATACACACCACTAGAAACATTCTTGGCATCCCACCGAACAGAATATTCACCTGCCTGCTGTTTCCTGCTTACGAGGGTCTCGACCTCATATCCGATGGAATTGTATATCTTCAATGTTACGTGGCCGGGCTTGGGCAAGGCATAACGTAAGGTCGTGCCTGCGTTAAATGGATTAGGATAATTCTGAGCAAGTCGATAACCACCGGGTAAGCTCTCATCGTGACTCCCCACGGAGACTGGAAGAGCCTTCTCGAGCAACTTGGCCTTAAAAAACGCTCCCGATTCAGACGGTGTGTAACTCTTATCACTCAGAAGAGCAGGAGGCCACGTGTCTGAGAAAGACCACACAGTCCAGCTAATATTCTTCGCTTCCAGGAAGGAGATGATTTCTTCCCGGTATACGCCGGTACAACGCGTACACCCGTTTTCCGGCTTATTCGGCGGATTATTCTGGAAGCCAAACTCCGTTGCAAAAACAGGATAGGTCGCGGTCAGATTCCCAAAGGCATCGTCCCATGAGATATTCCAGTCTGCATCCGGATAGGGGTGGATGGCATAAATCACATTGCCCCTCCTTACAGGATTAGCCGACGCAAAAGAAAGGTCGTATGCGAACTGGAGCCCCCCCACGATCACAGGCTTGTCAGGGTCGATCCCCCTGATCGTATCGATCAAGGTCTCGACGTAGTCTCTCCAAAGCAACCAGTCATCCAGGTTGCCGGCGGAGCTATTGCGGTCAGGCTCATTAAAGAGTTCATACAGGGCAACCACCTTGTTGTCTTTGTAACGCGTGGCAACTGCTAACCAAAAATCTTCGATTTCACTTTGCGTGGTCTGATACACTTGTCCGCCAAATGCCTCGAAACAATCATCAGTTTCACTTTGGTATTGCTCAGTTGGTGGGAAGCCAATGCTATGAAAATCAACGTAGACATACATGCCATATTGCCCTGCCCAAGCAATAAACTGGTCCATAACCACAAAAGACTGAGCCTGACCATATTGCCGCCAGGATGCAGGCGTAACTGAGAGTCTGACAATTTTCGCTCCCCACTCACTCATTGCCTGAAATTGTGCTTCCTGCCAGGGCATCAAATCAGGATCATCACATAGCGCCTGCCACACAGGGTCCTGTGGAATTAATCCTCTGAAGACGGTTTCAACTCCTTGTGCACTTACTATCTTGTTTCCGTTGACGGTAAATTTCTGCGGAAAAGACGGTGAGGTTAGACTGCCGGCGCCACTGGCAGAGTCAGATTTGTAGATTGCGAGCAGCAATGGAAAGCAAATCGTCACGAAAACTGCACCTGGCCAAAAGTTCGTCTTTCTCATCATAGTTCTCCTGAAATCGTCCTAATCCTGCACCTGGCTAATTCATACGCTCATTTCGTATAAAATCTCAATCAGCCAACTGAAACTTGAATTCACTTATGATTGTGTCAAACATCCTGGTAAGAAGCGTTCTCTTCCGCTGCGTACACCACTTCTCGTAGATGGTACGACTGCCTTTTACAGCTACGTTTCTTAATCACCTCTTCGACACGCCTTCTTTTCGATTCCTTTTCAAGGTCGGGGAGCCTCGACGTGAGTGTATTAATGAAATGGGATCTATTGTCGTCATTCACGATTGGCAGGATCCTTTCAGCGTACATCGGCAATTGGTTGGTCGGGCTCTTTAGGAGCTGTGCAATTAGTAATGAAAATGCGTCATCTGCATATTTTTTTATGGAACAAAGACTGATCAAGACCTTTACCGCATTGTCCCGCGTTATGACAGATCCCCTCTCAGCAGCCGCGATTACTTCGGGAAGGTATGAAGAAATCACTTCCGGTTTTTCGGGCGTAATTGTGTTTAAAGCTACCATTCCGCCCCATTGCAGCTGGTTGTTTTTATGTTCGAGCAAAGCAAGGAAATTGTCGGCATAGTCAGCAATCAACGCAGGTTTGAGCTCACCGATTTCATAAAGGACTTTTATGCAGTCGTTTTGAATATGCTTGCTCTCATTCGCCAAGTTGTCGACGAGTTCCTTAATGGCTTTTTTGTCGCTGGCACGAGAGATTTCTCTTGCCAGTTCCTGGTTTGGTACTTGGTCTCTTCGGTTAAGTGTAGAAGCCAGTCTGTCCAATACAGTCACTATTCACCAGTCCTTCTGGTTCTTATGAAAACTGCTAGCAGTTAAGCCCGAGCCCAAGCTGCATCAGCCGGTTTCTTCGTGCAAATGTTCGTCCACCTCGTCAACACCATATCTTTCAGACCGTGCCATAGACATGGACGAGCAATCTACCGGGCATCCTACACAGTCCCTGGAAAAGAAGACATTCGTTAGATACCACCTCCATTGATTACATACATATCCTGTTTCTCCGCGCACTCGGACATAAATGCTATCCTGAACCGGCCCGGCATGCAGTCAGTAGCAGAATCATTGCTTCGCCGGTCATAAAATCTGTCTTAGCTTCTCCAGGCTAATCCTTTTCCCGCTGATGATCAGGATGATATTTTTACTTCTGAATCTCGAATTAGTTTGGAGAAGTGCAGCAACTGAAAGTGCAGCAGCGCCCTCGACCAGCATGTTTTCCTTGTCTAGCATCAACCTGATGGCCGCGATGATTTCCTCTTCAGTGACGATGACAAATTCATCTACATGTTCTTGACACATTCCAAACGTAATGGAGCCTTTGTCTATTCCGCCGGCTGTACCATCCGAAATCGTAGGCTGTGAATCCATTTCAACTATCCGGCCGGCACGCAGCGACTCAAACATCACAGGAGAGTTCTGCGGTTGACACCCGATAATCTTGATCCTTTTATTAAGAAACTTTAGATATGCGGCGATTCCGGCAATCAATCCGCCGCCGCCAACCGGCGCCAGCACCGCATCCATTCTCTCAACCTGGTGTTGCAGCTCATGAGCAATGGTCGCTTGACCGGCAATGATTTCCGGATGATTGTACGGTGGAATCAAGGTTAGCTGCTTTTCCCCGGCAACCTTGCGAGCAAACTGCTCAGTCTGCACAACATCCTTGCCGTGAAAACTCAACGCAACGCCGTAAGAACGTAGCGCGTCTGCTTTAGCCTCAGAAACATTTTCCGGCAAGCAGATAGTGCCCGCGATCCGCAATTTGTCCAGAAGATAGGCAACGGCGACACCGTGATTTCCGCTTGAAGCCGCAACCACGCCTCTTTTTTTCTGCTCGTCTGAAAGACTGAGAAGAACGTTCGCAGCACCCCGAATCTTGAATGAACCGGTTACTTGCGTATTCTCAAGCTTCAAGTAGACAGAGGCGCCGCTTAAATCACTCAAATAATTGGAGTATTCTAGGGGCGTTTCTCTGACTATATCCCGGATTCTTTCTTGTGCTTTCCGGACGGTTTCCAAGAAATCAACTTTCATCGTAAGTGTTTATCCATCCTTGTCTCTCTTCTCGTTCTGCCAGTACAGGTACACCGGAACCCCCAGAGCCATAAAGCCAAGGCCCGCCAGTGATTCAACCGGAGATTCTATCAGGGTACCGACCAGAATCCCAACAGATGCAGCAATGAATACTAGTGGAGTGACTGGGTAGCCCCAGACTTTATAAGGCCTGGGCAGGGCAGGAAATTTCTTCCGGAGCGCAATCACCGAAGCCGCGCCCGCTATCCAGAAAATGATCGCGACAAAAATCACGTAAGTAAAAAGCTGCTCAAACGTCCCGGTTAATGCAAGCACAGATGCCCAAATAGCCTGAAATGCAATGGCGGATGACGGCGTGTGAAACCTGGGATGAACGGATGCAGCTCTCGCGAAGAACAGCCCGTCTTTCGCCATGGCGTAGGACACCCTTGGCCCGACAAAAATGGTCCCATTAAGCGCCCCAAAGATCGAAACAAGCACGGCAGCCGACAAAACCGCCGAAGCCGCCTGACCGAAGAGAACCTGGCCGGTGGACTCAGCGATGGTCACTACGCCGGCCATTTCTGGGACCGCAAAGGTCTGCAAATAGACAAGGTTGACCAGTAGATAGAGCACGCTTATGACAAGCGTTCCCAACACCAATGCAACGGGCAAATTACGCTTCGGGTTGCGGATTTCACCCGCCACAAAATTGAGGTTGTTCCAACCGTCGAACGTCCATGAAACTGCGACCAGAGCAACCCCGAAGCCGAGCAAAAGTTGTCCAAATTCCAATTGTGCCGGGTTAAGCGAAAAGTCAACTTCTCCACCCTTTGCGACGACCAGACCTAGTATGGCAAGAATCGTCATTGTAGCGATTTTGAGTATGGTGACAGTATTCTGGATCGTTTTCCCGATGCCAACTCCGATGTAATTCAGTAGGGACAAAATCGCAATCATGCCCACGGCAAGAAGTTGCCCGCCGGAGAGCGAAAAAGCGCCTACCGACACAGGAATGATGTCCTGTGACAACGATGGCAAAAAGACGCCGGCATATTCTGAAAATGCAACGCTCAGACCTGCTACTGAGCCGCATTGGTAAACCAGGAAGGTTACCCAGCCATAAAGGAATGCAGGTAACGGTCCGTAGGCTTCACGAAGATAAACATATTGCCCGCCTGCCTCGGGTAGCGCTGCCCCAAGTTCTGCAAAAATCAGCGCACCGCACAGAGTCAGAATCCCTCCCACGAGCCACGCCAGCATAATGAGTCCCGCCGAAGGCAGCGATTGCGCCATAATTCCCGTTGTGAGAAAAATCCCGGACCCAATGACGATCCCTACCATGATCATGGTTGCGTCAAATAACCCGAGCTGTCTTTTCAGACCATCCGCGGACTTATTGGTCTGCATTATTCATGAGTTGTTTTTCTTTCATCCTAAGAGGATTTTTTGGGGCGGAGGTAAATCCGTGCCCGTCGAACGTGACTGGCCCCCCTGCAATTTCAATTGCTCATTTTCGAGACTTCTGGCCGGCAGGCTTCATAGACCGCCTTCGAAATCTGTATATCCTGAACTGCCACGCCAGTGAGATCGGCGACCGTGATTTGCTCATCTGAGGTCCGGCCTTTTGCGCTGCCGGCAATGACACGCCCAAGTTCAACGAGATTCTTGCCGGCGGTCAACTCATCTTTGCGGGCATGAACACATTCGCCGCGCTCCAGGCACTGGGCGATACTGTCAGCAACAACAAGGTCAGCCCTGTGCAGAATGGCGGCGTCCAGCTCTTGCTTGTTCGGCGTGTCCGAACCGACGGCTGTAATGTGTGTGCCTGGCCGAATGTCTGTGGACTTCAACAATGGAGTCGATGCCGGAGTCGTTGTGACGATCAAATTACATTTGTCTGCAACTTCTTCAGTGTTGAGAGTCGTTTCAACAGAGAAGCCTTTTGCGATCATGTCACGCTTATAGAGTCCCAACTTCTCTTCGCTCCTGCCCCATACCGTGACTTCACGACAATCAGTTACCTTCTTCAACCAATTGAGCTGCAATCTCGCCTGGATTCCCGTGCCAACAATTCCTATTTGCCGTATCTTCGTTGGCGCCAGATATTTTGCAGCGATGGCGCCGGCTAGCGCAGTCCGCAAGTCGGTCAGATATCCCTCGTCAAGTAAAATGCTGAGTAACTCTCCGCTCTTTTGATTGAACAATAGGTTCAAGCCGTTACTGGTAGGCAGATTCAATTGAGGGTTGTCATAAAATCCGGACGCAATTTTGACAACATAGTAGTCGTCGCCAACAAGACAACCATATTTGATATGAACGTCCCCGGGCGGATTGTCAAAAATCAGCTCACCAACCGGCGGTACCACGGCTTTTCCTTCAGAATACGCGACAAACCCGGCCTCGATTGTGGCTATCGGATCGATGTTCTCCAAGACTTTGGTAATCTCATCAAGCTTGATGGTCCGCATCCGCTCCTCCTTTAGGCTTACAAAGCATAATCGCGGGCAAAGAACGCGACGTGTGCTGTAGTGCTGCGCAGACTAACTGCCGGCTAGCAAGCTGTGATGTCAACGAGTAGTTCGTCAATTCGTTTTAACCCCGCCTGTAAGTAATCCTGCTCTGAGCCGATGCCGATGCGCACACGACCATCCATGCCAAAACTATCACCCGCAACGATGAAGGTGCTCCGCTCTTTTCTAAGTCTTGTAACCAGTTCGGTAGAGTTCATGTCCATTTCATAGCTCAAAAAAGTCATGCCACCGGCCTGTGGTGGTCTGAACTTGAAGAGAGGGTCATGTTCAACGACCCACTCAGTGAGCATCGCGAGGTTTTCCCTGAGCATTTTTCGGTTCCGCTCTAAAATCTTCTGTCGCAATTCCGGCTGTAAGGCCAGGGTCGCGACACGGTTGCTGAGAATGGCAGTAGTGATAGAAACATAATCACGCCGTGCCCAGAAGTCGGAGATCTCGTCATCTGGCCCGACCAGCCAACCGATTCGAAGACCAGGCAGCGCATAAGCCTTGGAAAGGCCGCCAGCGACAATAGCTTTGTCATAACGACCCCAAAAAGTAGGAGTCTCATCGCCCTTTAGTTCCGCACCACGATAGATTTCATCCGCGTAAAGCCAGGCATTTACACCCTGCGCAAGTTTCACAATCTCGGACATCGCTTCGTCAGTCAGTACGGCGCCGGTCGGGTTATTCGGGTTGCAGACCGCGATCATCTTGGTTTTCGATGTAACCAGTTTCCCAAGTTCGTCAAGGTCCGGCTGCCAACCGAGTTCCTCACGCAGGTAAAACGGCTTAACCTTCATTCCAAACGCGCGACCTAGCCCCCAAATCTGCATATAGTTTGGCAGCATCACCACAAGTTCATCCTCGGGTTCCAGCAGCGTCCAAAGCGCGATGAAGTTTGCTTCGATTGAACCGTTGGTTACGAGTACATTGTCGCGATCGGCTCCAGGGTACAGAGCACTGACAGCCTCGCGCAGCTCGATGGAACCGTTTGTTTGCCCATAGCCAATTGGAATGTCGTATAGCCTCTCAAGTTCCGGAGCAGGAAGAAGCTCCCTCAAAGTGAGAGGGTGAATCCCCGTTTCCGTGAGGTTGTACTCGACTGTGTTTTCCCAAAGCGATTGCGTTCTTTCGAGTTCAAAGGTTTCAAGTTGCACTGAACACTCCCAAGCATTTGTGAATGGTTTAATGAGCGACCTTCTTTGTTGTCGATTGATTCGACCTTTTCCTGGCTGTCGCTTGTGGCGGGTAGCCGGCAAACCCGTCCCTTCTTTCATTACCAACACAACCTGGCCAGACTTAATCAAGATAACAAATCTCTGACTGGCGCGCTATCTTTCTTTATATATAAGGCTTCTGAAGCCACGTGAACCCGCACCTGTTTGATCTCCGGTTGTGTACAGGGCCAACTTACACCGGGCTGACAAGCTTAAGTTTCCTTTCATAAAAGACGGCTGTGACCGGCATGGTTACGGCCAGGGAAAAGTAAACAAAGCCAGCATAAACACTGATGTGCAGAGGCGTTGCCCACGCAAAAATGGCTGAAGTCCCCCCCGTCAAGGTCATGACCGTCCATACTGCAATCACGGCCGTGGTCTTGATTCGTTCGCGCTCGTCCAGTAGAAGAACCGGTGTAAGTCTAAGGGCGTGGAGATACAATAATACCAGACACGCAGAGAGTGCCGCGAGTCCCAAACCATAAATAATAAACACTCCGATGATGTCTGAGCTGGCGAGTATTGCGAAGTCCGTCGGAAGCCATCCGCCGCTAATCCAGGTAAAAAAGACAGAAAACGCAATCTTGAGCGGATACAAATAAACCAGTACGATGAATACAAGTGAGAGACTGAGCAACGTAGACACAGCATCTTCCAGGCCATAGCGTTGACTCCAGGTTCGGTGGGCCATCCAGAAGGCCATAATGGAAGCGAAACTGGCTGCGAAAGTGGGGATACCCTTTAAGGCATGAAGTAGTTCGTGATAGCTGCCCGGTATGTTCCCGACCGATATAACGAGCATGGTCATCGCGAAGGCAAATGCCGCATCGGAAAACGCTTCCAGCCGCGTCATAGCACTGCCCCGGAGACGAAAACCGTCCTTTGTGGGCAAGGATTGCAGACTGCTTTCGTTGATTACCATATTCAAAACTCCTACAAGAAACTGAGTCGCTTAGACATTTCGGCCAGATGTGAGCCAAACTCACCCAATCGTCACCTCCTTGCACCGGGGCGATAGACCGCTTCTGCTCTTTCTTCTACATCTGCCCGGTAATAGGCTACGTCCTTGAATTGTACATCTGCATAGCGCTGGGCCTGGTCGTCGAAATGTGGAGAGCCCGGATCGCCGCTCTGGCCTCCGGCAAGCAAGGTTTTGGCTTTTACCTGATCACCAAATTCTACCACAGCCACAAAACTGTTTCCAGAAGTACCATAAATTTTCTTGGTGCCTTTATAGGCTCTGGCTCCAAATGAAGCCAATGCGCCCCAACGACCTGACGCTAATCCAACAGGCAGGCTGGGTTCACTGTCGTCGAAAGGTTGTTTGATGTCGCCATTAATTCGTTGATAACGATTGATTTCACCCCAGGCAGTATCCCAGGAGCCAAAATCTGCGTTCAGATTGGCAAGAGCTTCTTTAAAAAGGGCTAACCGCTCCGCGGCCGGTGCATCCGAGCCGTAATATGAGAACCGCTCCATGAAACTTAGCCCTTCCGGAGCATTCCCCTTTTCTCGCAGCGCAGCACCATAGTAGTGAGCCAGTGACATGGCTGCCGACTCCTTTGAGACGGCAAAGTCCCAGTCCCGCAGGACGGCAATGGGCCCTCTCAAAGCGCCATCGGGGTTGGCAGAGTGATCGTAAGCGGACAGCAAACCGGGAATCAACACTTCAAAAGCCGGCAGGTACGGATCATAAGCCATTTCAATCAGCTTGTCAAGGGTTAGCGTTTTTGCTTTCTGCAGGAGTCGCATTGCGTGAACGCCGCGAAAGTTTTCCCGGTTGAGAGACATGTATCCCGGGTAGTCCGCAGCTTTGGGGCTGAATTGCCCCGCACTGGTAAATGGCGTGGAATTGCAGTTTTGGAGCCAGCCATTGGCCGGGTTGACTACAACGATGGCTTCGTCCACCGTATGCAACCCTTGCCAGTCAGTCGCGGGATCACTACCATCCAGAGGTTTGGTATAATCAAACTTAACGTCTCTTTTCGGAATGAAATTACCATGATAATAGGCGATGTTTCCCTCGGCATCAGCATAAACAGTATTGTTAGAGGAGTTGGTGCGAATATCCATCATCTCCCTAAAGTCTTTATGACCGCCTAACTTTGTTCGCGTATAGGATTGAGCCAAAGCGTTTACGGGATCCCACATCATGGCCGTTGCCACCCATTTGCCGTCGATTGACCCGGTAACCGGACCGTGATGTGTACGATACATGGTGAACTTTCGCTCTTGCGTCCCGGTGCTGTCCTTGTAGTTCAAGGTGACTTCCACCGTCTCAACCGGCCTAAGTTCATCACCGTATTCATATTGCAGTCCGTTTTCATTCTCAACAATAGTCTCAACAAACTCGTCGATGACATCGGTGTAGGTAGAAGTGTGCATCCAGCCGGTCTTTTCATTAAACCCCTGGTAGACAAAAAACTGCCCCCACGTCACGGCGCCATACGCATTCAGGCCTTCTTCACTCACGGCGTGGACTTCTCCCCGGAAGAAAAAAGACGTGTGCGGATTGATGAGTAGCATGGCGTTGCCGGACTCGGTCAATTTACCTGAAATGGCAAACCCGTTGGACCCCCTCGGCTCATTGTCGCTAAGATGTACCGCCTGGTCATGACCTTCCTTTGCGGCAACCGGCTGCGGAGCCCCGTAAAAGGCCTTTATCTTCTTTGTGGAGACACGTTCAATATCTCCGCCTATGGAACCTTCGCTGAAGTACATGGGCATCCAGGGCTCGAAGTGCGTCAGGAGCTTCGGCTGTACTTCCGGATGTGTGTACAGGTAGTAGTTGACCCCATCGGCGAAGGCGTCACAGAGTTTTTTCAACCATGCCGGACTGCTCTCATAATGCTGAACCGCCTCTGCGCGAGTCATGAATAATCTTGCCCTGAGGTCACTGTACAACGCACCCTCACCGTCCACTTCGGCCAACCGGCCGATAGCCCAGATATAGTTTCTTTCGACTCGATTGAAATCATCTTCGCACTGGGCGTACAGCAACCCAAACACGGCGTCGGCATCGGTCTTGCCGTAAATATGCGGCACGCCAAAATCGTCGCGAATGATCTCAGTATTGGCAGCATGTGCTTGCCAGCGTTCTTGTTCCGACTGTGGTTGCGGACGTGTGCAGGCGCTGACAAAAAGGAGTAAGATGAAACAGGTTTGCTTCACGATCTTGTGATTCTTGCGGTAATAAGTTGGCAAAACAGTAGGCATTTTCATGGTCCTTACGCGGCCCCGGTGGTTGAATATCGACAATGGTTCATGTTATTTTGCAAAACAACATTCATCGAAACAAGTGGTCCTATATGATCCTGACTGGATCTTAAACTTTCAACTATTATTTCAACGTATCTGGCTTCACGCAATGTGGCCAGCCACCGCCCCCAGACTGGAATCTCTCATTTGCTCCTGCCGGCTTCCTCTCCAGTCCTGGCAGCCAACTGCAACCTGGTGATATCACCTAATCAGGACGGTCATTTCACCAATGTTTAGGCCGTCGGCACAGGAACAACTCCGGCAATATTACATTCCTGAAACTCACAAGCCGCTGTTCGCATAGCGCTTACGATTGGATCCCGACAATTCTGTGCTTTCTGGCATAGCGCTTGTATGGTGAGCGCTCAGTTATCCTCTTCATGACAGGAAGGACGGCGAACGTGTCTGGATGGCTACCTGGTAAGCGCGCTCATTGATTGCAGCACCTTTTTTCTAACGAAAGTCTCGGGCCATCATCCCGCAGGGAACGACGATGTCTCCAGGTTACAAGAGAAACCTGGCTAAGGCCGGATTTGATGGCCTGACCAATTTGTAAACAATCTAATGTACCATTATTAATCTAAACTAAGGAGGACATCATGTCTGTTGAACAAATCGAGGGTATCGGCCCGTCCAGTTCTGAAAAGCTCGCGAAAGCCGGGATCAGAGGTGTGACCGGTTTGCTCAAAAAAGGAGGCACTCCCCAGGGAAGAAACGCCATTGCGGAGGCTGCGGGAATATCAACCGCGCTTCTTTTGAAATGGGTAAATATGGCCGACCTGTTCAGAATCAGCGGTATCAGCTCGCAGTACTCCGAGCTTTTAGAAGCTGCCGGTGTGGATACTGTGAAGGAATTGGCGCAACGCAATCCTGAGAATCTGTACAAGGCGCTTGCGGAAACGAATGCGCAACGGAAACTGGTGCGTCAGGTACCCGGATTGGCACGTGTCAGCGACTGGGTGCAACAAGCAAAACAGTTGCCGCGCGCAGTTTCATATTAACACCTGAACGCGAAGTGACGGATTGTCCGGTCATGAAGCACCATCTAAACGCGCCGAATCTCCTCGGCTATTGGGAGGTTCATCGCACGCGTTCAAACCTGGTAGAAGTAACGGAATTCCGGGCCTCGTGCCCGGAATGACATTGATGAATTGTTAATCACTTTGCCTTGGCCCTGCATCTGAGTTCTAAACGATGCAGGGCAAGGTTCTATTAAGACTGAGGAGAAACAGGATGGATTTACTAAATGATTTGCTTAGCAAGCTCGGGCCAAAGGTAACCGAGCAGGTGTCGTCTCAATTTGGGCTATCGCAGGAATCTGCCGACAAAGTCCTGCCGTCAATCGCCCCGGCCATCGCTTCCAGCCTGCAGGATAAGCTGGCGTCCGGAGGTCAATCGGCAATAAGTGAACTAATGTCGGGCGCTGCTGGTGGAGACGGTAATGGCTCTCTAGTATCGAACCTCTTCGGTTCCCAGTTAGATTCAATCACCAAGAATTTTGCCGGTCAGGTCGGCGTGGATTCCGGCAAAGCGCAGGGCATCCTGGGGGCGGTGGTTCCACTGGTCATGTCTTTCATAACCAATAAAGCCGGCGGTGGCGCAGGCAACCTGGCCTCGGTGTTGAGTAGCTTAGGCGGTCTCAAGGAGATGGCAGGACCGGTGGCAGGCCTGGCGGCCAAATCCGGATTGCTCGGCAAGCTCTCCGGGATGTTTGGGAAATAGTCGTGGGACAGACCACAAAAACCGATGGAAAAACAAAAGAGGGATAAAGAGGATGGAAAGCATTCTAACCAAAATCAATGAGCTGGCGGGTGGCAACCTCATGAGCATTCTGGCAGCACTAGGAATTCTTGTGGGCGGCTGGCTGCTGGCTCTGATAGCGTCTAAGCTTGTCCGGGCGGCTCTCAAACGCACTACTTTGGACGATCGGATGGCTCACTGGATTTCAGGGAAAGAGTCGAAAGACGCTTTCAGTATGGAAGCAGTGATCGGGAAAGGAGTTTTCTTCCTAATCATGTTGTTTGTTCTTGTGGCTTTCTTTCAGAAGCTGGGGCTCACGGCGATCACACAGCCGCTGAACGGTTTACTGACCCAGTTGTTTCAATATGCACCGCAACTACTCGGCGCGGCGATCCTGTTGGCAATTGCCTGGGGCGTCGGGACGGTTCTGCGCATGCTTGTTTCCCGGGGGCTCAGTGCGGCGGGCGTAGACGAACGCTTAAGTGACCAGGCCGGCATGGAGAATGTAGAGCACATATCCCTGTCAAAAACCTTGGGTGAAGTGGTCTACTGGCTGGTTCTTCTGTTCTTTTTGCCCGCAATACTGGGGACGCTTGAACTGGATGGGCTGCTGTCACCGGTGAACAACATTGTTAACAAAATCTTCGGTTTTCTGCCGAACATCATTACGGCGGGAGTAATTCTTGCGGTTGGCTGGTTTGTCGCGCGCATTGTGCAGAGGATTGTCACCAGCCTCCTGGCCGCCATCGGCCTCGACCGGTTGGGAGACAAAATCGGCCTCAGTGCGGCGCTCGGTAAGCAAAGACTCTCAGGCTTAACCGGACTCATCATTTACATGTTGATTCTGTTTCCGATTATCATCTCAGCTCTCAATGCACTTGCACTCGAAGCGATAACACGCCCGGCGAGCAATCTGCTCGACAGCATTCTTTCGGCCTTCCCATTCATCTTCGCGGCGGCCATGATTCTGCTGATTGCCTATTTCGTCGGCAAAGTCGTTTCCGGGCTTGTTGCGAATATCCTGGCCGGGCTCGGCTTCAATAATATTTTGGCAAAGCTGGGATTCGGCAATCTCAAAGAAGGAAGCCGCACGCCCTCCGAACTGGTTGGCAGTCTGGTCATGATTGCGCTCATGTTCTTTGCAGCGATCGAGGCGGTTGAATTGCTCGGCTTTGATATGCTGTCCGGGATTATGGCTCAGTTCACGCTGTTTGCCGGCCAGATTATTATGGGCATTCTGATTTTTACCATCGGGTTGTTCTTGTCGAACTTGGCTGCCAATACTATCCGGAGTAGCGGGGCTAACCAGTCGGTGTTGATCGGGAATGTGGCCAGGGTCGCAATACTCGTTCTAACCGGAGCAATGGCTTTACGCCAGATGGGGATCGCGAACGAGATCATCAATTTGGCATTCGGTCTCGGCCTGGGAGCGATAGCTGTAGCAGTGGCCATATCCTTTGGCATCGGCGGCAAAGAGATCGCGGCCAGGCAAGTCGAAAGCTGGGTGGACTTTGTGGGCTCCGAAGCTAGCAATGGCAAATCCCAAAAGGCAGCGACACCATTAAAGAAGTGACCACGAGCCGGTAGATTGGGGCATTAAATGAAGCAACAGAATATCGTAGTCAATCAAGGAGGAAGACAAAATGAGTAAAAGAACAGTAGTGCTTTTAGGAATCGCAGCCGCGTTGCTTGCAGGTTATTTTGGATTTTGGGGTAAGTCTGATCGCGGCGGAAACGGTTTTCAAACCACGTCCGAAGTAGCCTCGGTTGTGGAAGGCCTTGCATCCAAAGGTGAAGGCGTCATATCTGCTGGCAAAGAGCTGGCGTCCCGGGTTGCAGACGAGGGCAGTCAGACTGTCGAAGCCATTTCGGATGTGGTAACCGAAAAGACTCAAAGTGCCGTTGCTGTCGCCGGCGAAGTCGCTGACAGGGCTAAGGCAAGCGCGGCGGAGAATCTGCCGGTGGTCCCACCCGCTAAAAAAGGTAAAAAAGTCCTGGCTGATGGCAAAAGTACGGTGGCCGCCCTCAAAGAAACAGCCGGGCAATCGGTGGACCAGATCACCCGGGAAATGACCGGCAAAAGCAAAGAGTCCGCTGCACAGGCGCGGCACATCGCATCTGAAGTCCAAAACAAGACCGGTGCTACGGACGATCAGTCATATCGAGTCGACCCGGGCAACTACTCAAAGGCATCAATGCCTCAGGTCACTGAGGCTCCATCAGCAGAAGCGGGGATGACAGAAAGGTCCGTTGCCAAGGTGTCCGAAGCGAAAACGGCCGCCAAAGCCGAGATAGACGCCATTACCAGCCGCGGTATCGAATTTGGAAGCAACGATGCAATCATAACCTCGAACAGCGAACTGACACTCCAAAAGCTTGCTCAGTTCATGCAGCTATACCCTTCCGTTGAAATTGAAATTGCGGGTCACACAGATGCAATTGGGGATGACAGCGAGAATATGGCCTTGAGCG
The DNA here is from genome assembly GCA_029262055.1 of Candidatus Zhuqueibacterota bacterium. GTDB lineage: Bacteria > Zhuqueibacterota > Zhuqueibacteria > Oceanimicrobiales > Oceanimicrobiaceae > JAJDAD01. The sequence goes on along the minus strand of JAJDAD010000033.1, from coordinate 58,266 downwards.
AGGAGCGGGCAAAGAACGGGAAGAGATTCCTGGTTGAATCAGGGATAGACCCTAACCGGTTACATGCACGAGGTTATGGCGAATCCCGGCCGCTTGCCGACAACCAGACTGAAACCGGCCGCCGGCAAAATCGTCGTGTGGTCTTTACCGTCAGGTAGAAGCCCGGACGTCTTGCACGGAACACCAACAACAGACCCACCCACGCCGGGGGTTGTGCACAGCGCAATCCCCGGCAGTCATTATGGCCAGAGGAAACGATGGCAGGGTTTGCCATGAATGGCAACACGCATACCGCAACACCTCTTCCGAATCCCTGGCCGCTGCGCTTAATTGCTACCGCCGGCGCCCGCCCAAAATTGACCCCATTATTCCGCGGATTATCTGCCGCCCAACCTGACTACCGATTGCCCGGGCCGCACTCTTGAGTAGAGCTTCTCCTGCGCCCTGTCTGCTTCGGCCGCGTCCGGACCTGGACGTCCTGGCCGTTCTTTCCTTTTCGACTTCATCTTGTTGCACCTGCGCCTGCCTGGCTCGTTCCTTTAGGAGTTCATAGGCAGATTCGCGGTCAACGGCATCATCATACCGGCCTTTCAAGGGAGAACGTTCGATGCGGACCTGACGTTCATCTTCAGTGATGGCACCCATGCGCGATTCAGGGGGACGAATCAGGGTGTTTTGAACAGGAAGGGGGCTCCCTTTTGCATCCAGCACGGAAACCAGCGCTTCACCTATGCCGAGTTGCGTGATGACGGTCTCGGTATCGAATTCCGGATTTGGGCAAAAGGATTGCGCCACGCTCTTGACCACCTTTCGGTCCTTGGGAGTGAAAGCCCGCAGAGCGTGCTGGATCTTAAGTCCTAACTGTCCCAGAATGTCGTCCGGGATATCACCGGGGCTTTGGGTGACAAAGTAGATCCCAACGCCTTTTGACCGAATCAATCGAACCACTTGCTCTATCTTGTCGACAAGCATCCTGGGGGCCTGGTCAAACAGCAGGTGTGCCTCGTCGAAAAAGAATACGAGCTTTGGTTTGTCGGGATCACCAACTTCGGGAAGTTGCTCAAATAGCTCCGAAAGCAACCAGAGCAGAAAGCTGGAGTAAACCTTAGGTGCCTGCGCCATCAACTTTGTGGCATCCAGGATGCTGATGACGCCGTTGCCCGAAAAATCGACCTGCATCAGGTCCTGTAGCTTTACAGCAGGCTCCCCAAAAAAGTGTTCGGCACCCTGCTCTTCCAGTATGAGCAGTTGACGTTGAATGGTGCCGATGCTGGCGCCGGAGATGTTACCATACTCACTGCGCAGTTCTTTGGCGTTATCTGCCATCCACATCAGCATCGAGCGCAGATCTTTCAAGTCCAGCAGCAAAAGACCCTGATCGTCGGCAATTTTGAAGCACGTGTATAAATTGCCGGACTGTGTATCGTTCAGCGCCAGCAGATTGGACAACAGCAATGGTCCCATCTCCGAAATGGTTGAACGTATCGGGTGGCCGTTCTCACCAAAGATGTCCCAAAACACGACGGGATAAGCCCGTTGCTGGTAACTATCCAGCGCGATAGTGGCCAACCGTTCGTCAATTTTAGGATGCGGTGAACCAGGATTACATAGACCGGAAAGATCGCCTTTGATATCAGCGGCAAAGACAGGTACTCCCTGGCGCGAAAAACTTTCCGCCAGAATCTGTAGGGTGATGGTCTTGCCGGTGCCGGTTGCTCCTGCGATGAGGCCGTGCCGGTTACTCATCTTGCAGAGTTGTTCCACATGACGGCCCTGCGCGCCTCCAATGGCAAAACGGTTTAGTTCGCTCATAGTATCCTCATTGTTTTTTGCCCAACCAGGGGGCGTACCACCGCAATTCTCCCAGCAGATAAGCCAACCTGAATTCGCATTCGCTGTCCAGGGTGTGGATCCTATCGGCCATTCTAAAACCAGCTTCCCGACAGTGATCCTAAATCAAGCAAAATACTTCTAAAGCTCTTTTTCTCGGAGTCTGCCATCTCCTTACAGGCCACTCCGCCCGTTTTCCGACGGCCATCGTCGCTGAGCACCTGCAGACTTTTCCCATCAGCATGGATGAGCAAGGCTTCCGGATTAAGGTCATCAAAATCAAGGAGGAACTTCGGCTCGGACCGTGGGTCACCGCTCCAGGAATACAACTGCGAGTTGACGCCGCCGTCATGAGCCCCGGCTACGACAAGGTAGATTCCCAAATATTGGCAGTACTCTATGCTCCTGACGCCGCGACTTTGTAAATCGAGAAGGATCGGTGGTCCGAAGATAGGATGAGATCTTTGCTTAACGGTATCATCAGGATTTGTCAGTGGGACCAGGAGGGCCTTGTTGGCGGGGCGAGGATTTCGGAATCCAATCATGATGGTCCGCTGGTCACGGGCCGTGCAAAGCCCTTCTATGTTCAGACCTTCCTTCTTCGGCGCCAACTTCTTGATCTTTCGTTGCTTCAGCCGGGCACTTTTGTCAAGACCCAGCGCCTGCAAACGCCTGTCCCTGACCAAATGTTCGACGAGATCTTCGTAAACATCGACAACCGTAACGGAGAATCCATTCCTGGTTTCCTCAATGTGCGCCGTAAAGAAGCGGAAACGTTCCTCGGCTGAGCGTCCCTTGCGGTTTCGGCCGTGAGACGAAATCCAGTAGGTCAGGTCGTTGAGTGCTGTAGCGCCCTCGATGTCGACTTCGTCCTCCGCATCAAGACTTAGATCGGCCGAGATATCTTGCTTATAGATGGCCGGGCCCGGCTTTTCGGCATCATAGAAATGCAGGACGTTGTCTTCGTCATTCGCGACGACAAATTTCAGATCGTCAAGGCAAACGGCGGCAGAAGCATCGCACATGCCGGTATATGTCAAAGTAGTCGGAGATGTCTTTTTCATTGCTTTCTACAAGCCCTCATATCATGATACAAAAGGCATCCTGTAACGCCACCGCTAACCAGACTGCTGCAATAGCCGTCCTCGTAATGTGGCAAGATAATCAGAATGTTTCAAAAAGTCTACATCTACCCTAAAAACTCCTGCCGCGCCCCGGTCGTCAGACGCCCGACCAGGAGGCGTGCAGCGGATGGTTGATTTTCTATCTGAGCATCTGTATTCTTGACATTAATCTTCTTGTCGTCACGATACGTGAGTCTTGTCTCCTCTCACAGCCGTTGCAGATTGCTTTGAACAGAAGCAGGCATAGCATGGTCAGAAAGCAGAAGCCCGAGCGCAAACGCCGAATCACAGACGAGCCGATGTTGGTTCAACCCGAGCTGTTGGGCACAGAACTCGCCTCGACGCTACGCCGGGGGATCGCCTTTCTGGCCGATTTGTTTCTTTGGCTTTTGGCCGCTGTACCCATTATGACATCGATTGCCGTCCTTGTGCTCTATTTTGCGCATCCAGATGTTTATTCCGCGCTTACCGATAGACTGAAAGCACCGGCCGACGACCAGGCGTCTGAAGTTGTTCTCAAAAAGGAAATAGTCCGCCTGTTTGCAAAACGAAAACCGGAAACAGTTTCGCCCCTTTTCCAACAGGCGTTGGCAAGCACGGATGCAAGCGAGTTTGACAAGCTCACACGCGATTATCGAGTGATAATGGACCTGACGTTCGACGGTAGGCAGGAGAGCCAAATTGACTATCCATCGAAACAGATAAGGGTAAGGTGGGATCTCTTTTTTGGTGACTTTATTCTTACGTTTAACCTCGGTATCCTGTTTCTGTCCTACTTCACGCTGTTCACCTGGCTCTTGCGAGGCAGGACGCCCGGCAAATTACTGTTGGGCCTAAAGGTCGTGCGCCTGGATGGTAGGCCCATCGGCTTGTGGGATGCGTTTGGCCGCGCCGGTGGCTACAGCGCCAGCTTGTCTACGTTCGGCCTCGGGTTTTTGGAAGCACTCTGGCACCCCAATCGCCAGACCATCCATGATCGGATAAGCAGCACAGTGGTGATTTTGCATCCCCGCAAGAAGCCGCCAAAAGCATAGTCTCTTTCTCCTTTGTCGAGAGCCGTTGGACCAGCTCATGATTTCTTCAATTCATGAATTCGACAATTGATTACTTTCCTGCAAGGCAAATCCACAACTCGTTTTCTATCATAATATTCCTGCTGCCCAATCTTCAGCATTATATTCAGATTCGCTGACCAGCTTTATCTGTCTGCCGAGACTTGTTAGAACAGGCCTATTCTCTTCCGTTGTGTTTGGCAGCTTCGTACTTTCGGAGACGGGCTTGATTTCGAGGAGCCTCTTTACCACCAGCCCGCAGATAATGCCAATCATCTCAATGCAAGAAATTAAGACAAAAACACTAACCCGTTAAAATACTCTTGACAAGTTAGATTGCGATGACTATATTCTAACCGTTAATCATTCTTTTTCATAGTTAAAAACAAAGGAGCTGTTCATGAAGACCACAATCGTAATTCTCTCTGATCCGAAGTCAGGTTCCGAAGAATCACTTGGACGCGTGTTCAATGCACTGGCCGTGGCCTATGATACAAAAAATGCCGGCGATGACGTGGGTATCATCTTTCAGGGCGCTGGCACGAGATGGCCTGAGGCGCTTCAAAAAGAAGACAATCCCGTGCATGAATTATTCGAAGCTGTCAAAGATAAAGTCCTGGGCGTCTCCAGTGGTTGCTCGGATGTTTTCGGCGGTAATCCCTCAGGGTTTGATTTGGTCAACGACAACAAGGTGCCCGGCACCAGCGGCCTGCCCAGTTTGTACAATCTTCAGAAACAAGGGCATAACGTATTGATCTTCTAGCCTTTTATCAAAAGCCGCCTGACGAAAGCAGGCGGCTTTAAATACTGCAAGAACTGTACGGAAGGAGAAAAAGGATGACGCTATCACCTTTTCACGAAGGCGAGTTGCAGATTCAAAAGAAAGTCGGTGAAGAAGATATCGCCATGCGCACCGGAATTGCCATAAAGGATTTCATACCTGTGGGAGCCTTGCAATTTATCGACAAACAATCTATAGTCATTGTGAGCAGCCTGGACCGACAAAGAAATATCTGGACATCCATTCTTGCCGGAAAGCCCGGTTTTGTTACCGCAGTAGACGAAAGAAATATCACTATCCATATGCCTGCAATGGTCAGCTGCAAATTGGATCCCTTTTGGAAGAATATGGAGGATGAGAGTCGTATCGGGTTGCTTTTTATCGAACTGGCGACCAGAAGAAGGTTGAGGGTAAATGGCAGTGCTTCCATAGACAATGGCAATCTTCGCGTTTCAGTTGAGCAGGCGTTTCCGAACTGCCCCAAATACATTCAACGCCGGGAAATTGCAGTGACATCGGTGCCGCCTGCTGTCGAGCATTCAATAAGAAGAGGGGCCCAATTGACGGCTGATTTGAAAGAACAGGTTCAAAATTCTGACACATTTTTTGTCGGCAGTTCGGACGACGAAGGCAACCTGGATGCTTCTCATCGTGGCGGAAATCCAGGATTCATACAGGTATTGGATGACCTCACTCTTAAAGTACCTGATTATCAGGGAAATAGCATGTACAATACGTTGGGAAATTTTATGACGAACCCAAAGGCCGGCCTGCTGTTTGTCGATTTCGAAATGGGCAAGACTTTACAGATAACGGGAGAAGCAAGAATTGCTTGGGGTGAAACAAATGCTGAAGAAGTCTCTGGCGGCACAGGGCGTTTCTGGACGTTTAAGGTCAATGAGTGGGTTCAGATAGATTCGCTTAAAGGCGCCTCCTGGAACCTGATCGATTATTCACCCTTCAACCCGAAATGAGTAGGTGTTCTGATATGAAGAACCATGAACATTTTATGCGTCATTGTTTACGACTGGCGAATAAAGTGCGTATTCCGGTCCAAACCTGCCACCTGTTCCGGATGAAGCCTGCCACCCATTCCGGTTGAAAACTGCCAGGTATTCCGGACGAAACCTGCCACTTTAGTTCTCCGGTCAGCATTTTTCCCAAGAACATTTCTCGCCTGTTTATTAGCATGCCTCCGTTGATAGTGTATCAAACGGAGGACCACTATGCCAATGCGGAGGATCTCGATGAACAAGGTTCGAGAAATCATACGACTGAAACAACAATGCCATCTAAGCGAACGAGCCATATCCAGGACTCTGAACCTGTCACGTCCAGTGATAGCACAATATCTCAGAGATATCGCCCATTGAGGACTGGGGAAAAATCCTCGGAGACAATGTCACCACTTCGGCAATCCTGGATCGGTTTATGGATGGTATGAATCTCATCAAAATCACCGGACGAAGCTACCGCGTGAAATCTTTGAACAAAAAACTTGATAAAAATATCAAAAATGACTAACCCTGAATGCTTCGGAAGTGGCCGCTTTTAAAGTGCCCACTGACAGTTTTGTCGGTGCAATATAGGGACCGACCGGGCTATCAAGAACGACCTTACCCTGATCCACGAGTACCGTCACCCCCGTAGCAGTGACCGATTTACCGACGGATGCAAGCCCATAACTTGTTGCGGTCGTAGCAGGCACCTTATTTTCTTTGTCTGCCCAGCCAAGGGCCTCTTGCCACAAGACGTTATCCTTATGAATAACTCCTATCGCCACAGAAGGCAGCTCTCCCTCTTTGACTGCTTTCTGTAACTCTGATCTGATTTCTTGAAACAGAGTATCCGGAGAGACAACTGTGTCGACAGGGGGAATCGCAGCAGACTCTTGAGCATTACTCTGAACTGACAGTAATACACTGATTAACGTTAAGGTAAAACAGAGTCGCATAATGCGGATACGTTTGACTATCGTTGATTCTTCTGCTATTTTGTTTAGTGACCATCCAACATAGTTCTTGAACATGAAGCCTCCGTCTGTAGGTTATGAAACAACCGACAAACGAAAAGGGAAAATGTTGCAGTTTGGGAGATACTGGTCAGGATGCCAACGGGCAATGATGACGGACGGAATTGATGGCCATAGTCTTTTAGCCAAATTGAAACCATCCGGAAGGTTACAAATATGAGGGCCACCCTTGTACCAACAAGAATAACGGCCGCGTGGCCCGGCCATCGGGTGGCATATGCCTTAAAAGGCCGTGGCCGTCATGCATCTGAATCGGGAGCGCTGTTCGATGAGGAAAGTCAGTTCGTGTGCATGTCCCGGTATGTCGTAACGTCTTCACTTTTTTCAAGGGTTCATAGTGTTCTCTGAGTGTATTACACCCATACGTCATTTTCCGCGGTTAACTCGCTTTCTACCTCCCCCGTATTCACCACACCTTTCGGCTCAACTAACATGATTTTGCATTCATTTTGAGCTGCTGGTTTATGTTCTACGCCTTTTGGAATGACAAACATTTCACCTGATTCAAGAGTTACCTTTCCGTCTCTGAACTCAATATCTAATGTACCATCAATAACGATGAATACCTCATCTGTGTCTGGATGGTCATGCCAAACAAATTCGCCTTTCACTTTTGCCAACTTGAACTGGTAGTCATTCATTTCGGCAATAACTCTGGGAGACCAGTATTTATCGAATTTTGAAAGCTTCTCTTTGAGATTTATCGGTGCGTAGTTCATTACTTCTCCATACGGCTAGCGCTGGTTTCGCTTGCGCAAGGATTGATTGAAAATAATTTAGGGCTTTATCAAAATCTCGAGGGAACGTTCTGAACATGAAAATCCCGCCAGAGCCCTTGCGTTACAAACTCGGCTAAAGTCGATTTCATTTAGACAGTTCTATACGTTTTAATCGGTAATAAATGGGCAAACCGGCTGCAAGCAAAATCAAGCCGTATCCCGCCACTTCCATCCCGGTACCGACGATGGTGAAAAGGGAAAATGCGAGGGCGCCAATGGCAATGCAGAGTGATTTTCTGTTTTTCCCTTCTCCAGCCGTGGCATCTTTCTTCTGTAACGCAATATCAGATAGCGCCGAAGCTGCGTAAGGTAGCAGCGAGGTCAGCGTTGAGAGCAAAATGAGCATCTCAAATGCGGCTACTAATCCTTTCGCGTAATTCATCACCACTAGCACAGATGACAAGAAACCTGAAACGACAAGAGCGAAAGCTGGCGCACCAACAGTATTCAACTTCGCAAACCGGACAGGAAACAGCCTGTCTGCCGCGATTGCGCGTGCCATCATTCCACCCACGAGTATGTTGCCATTGATCGAACCGGTAATAGAGACAATCGCTCCAAACGCTACCAAGCCAGCTCCCCACGGCCCGAAAATGAGTGAGGCTGCATCAGCAAACGGCGATGTAGAGATTGCTAGTTTGGAACTTGGTATCAACGCCATAACACCAGACGTAGCTATGATGTAAACGGCTGTCGCTGCCAAAGTCCCTGCAATCAGTGCGCGGGGAATAGTTTTTTCCGGTTCGATGATGTCATCAGCGGGAATTGTTACCCCTTCAACGCCCACGTAAGCCCACATGGTCAGCATAATAAGCCCGGCTATGAGCAATGGAAAAGGCTCGTTGTTGGGGTTTGCCGTAGGCACGTCCGTGATATCTCCAAGCAACAAGCCGCTACCTGCGACGAGAAACAGGGGTAACAATTTCAACAACGTTGTGACGAGCTGAACAATGCCTGATGATTTAACACCGGCAACGTTAATTGCTGTAACTAGCCATATGATAGTTAGAGATACTGAGGCGCCTACGAGCGGCACCGCGGACACTTGAGGCACGAAAACACTAAAATAACCGGTGAACGCAACAGCTCCCGCAGCAACGCCCGACCAAATCGAAATCCAGTACCCCCATGCAACAAGAAAACCAGGTAGATCACCGAATGCTGTACGTGTATAAGCATACGGTCCGCCTAGCTTGGGTATTCGTCGAGCCAACGCCCCCAACATAAGCGCAATGAATAGTGTACCCCCTCCGGCAAAGATCCAGCCCAGCAAACTCAAACTACCATAAGGCGCCAACACAGCCGGGAGCATAAAAATACCATTGCCTATCATAATCCCGACAACCAGGGCCCACGAACGCCAAAAACCTAGACTCCTTCGCAAACGACTAATGCCTTAATCCACCATGCTTTTTTTAGTTGGCCTTATTGCCTTACCTCGCTAAAATCTCAACGACAAACAACTGAGTCCACCATCAATTTTACGAAATTCTGAAGTATCAACAACAATCGTTTTATATCCCGCTGATTCAATCAGGGCCTTTGTATTGGGAAAACCTTTAGGTACCAGCACCCTGTCGTTAATCCATAGTGAATTGGCTGCATATGCTTCTTCACTGCTGACTTCTAATTGCTTGAATTGTTGAAATCTAGGTTCATTGAGGAATTCCTTGGCTACCACCAAGCAATTATTTTCTAAATAGCTTAAACCGGATTTAAGGTGCAGCATTTCATTCATAGCAATTGGGAAACCATTCATGCCAATACGCTGTAAGATATCAATCATTTGATTGGCACCTTCTTTATTGGTCCTTTCCGATAAACCAATATAAAAATCATTGCCGACCATCATGATATCACCAGCCTCAATGGTACCGGGTGGCTCGATAGTTTCAATAGAATCATAGAAATCAGCAATGGTTTCTGCAATAATGGCTATTTCACCTGTTCTCGATTTTGCACCTGGGTTTGTTAAAATAGCACAGTCTGGTGTAAGCAGGGCAGTATCTTCAACAAAAGTAGAGTCAGGATATCGTTCATCCGCAGGTAAGATAATCACTTCAAGGCCACAGTATTGTAGGGCTTTGATATACTCTTGATGTTGCTCCAAAGCTTTATCGTAATCGGGTTTTCCGATACTGGTTGATGCTAATCCTTCGACTATGCTTTTGCCTGGCATACGGACTATGGCTTTGGTAAATTTTGCTTTTATGTCTATCATAGCTCCTACCTTTTATTGTCTTCGAAGTGCATAAACCATTTATCCTCAATGCACGAGATAAGAATCCCGCTTTAGTTTTCCAAAATCGTGTTCGGAGAATAATGCATCGCTAATGGGCAGTAAGACATGGCTCGGTTGGCATGTGAATGGTCTTTCGGTTGTCTTTCTTAGCTATTCGCATAATTTTTCCAACAGGGGCGTGAACCGCCCGCCGGACATGGCCCAAAGCTATTGTAAACCACAATCATCCTTGCCCCATCGTGCCGCTTACCATCCGCCAGAGGCGGGTCGGGTTCTACGCGGGGTTAGGCAGCTACTTGCCACCAGAAACATCTAAGAAAATTCCTGTAGAATAAGAAGCTTCATCTGACAGAAGCCATGCTATGGCTGCCGCTACTTCTTCTGCACTGCCACCACGACCTAGCGGTATTTGCTCTTTTATTCGATCGACCCTGTTAGGCTCTCCGCCGTCTTTGTGCATATCCGTATATATGTACCCTGGCCGCACACAGTTTACCCTAATACCTTCATTCGCAACTTCTATGGCAAGCCCTTTGGTTAACGTATCAATAGCTCCTTTGGATGATGCATAGTCGACATATTCACCACCCGCACCTGTGCGTGAAGCGGCGGACGATACATTAACAATACTACCTCCTTTACCGCCATGCTTATTCGACATACGTTTTATCGCCTCTCTGCAGCATAAAAAGTAACTCGTAACATTTGTTGAGAGTATTCTGTTTATTCGGGCAGCGGTCATATCTTCAACACGCATTTGATGGAATAGAATCCCTGCATTATTTACCAGACAATCTATTGCTCCTAGCTCGTTATCGATATGTTCAAACATTTCTTCTACGCCATCTTCTTTTGAAACATCTGCTTTTGTGACGATGGTTTTTGCACCCTTAGACTTTGCTTCCATAGCCAATTGTTGAGCTGCATTTGTGTTCTTCAAGTAGTTTATGCATATATCATAACCATCCTCCGCAAGACGCAACGCGGTCGCCGCACCGATGCCACGACTTGAGCCCGTAATCAGAGCAATTCTTCTCATTTTCTTGACCGTTCTGCTGCTGCCTGATAAAGCCGCTAAGCCTCAATGATTATCCTATCGAAGCTCGCCAGGTCTAGACATAAGCAACTATTTGATTAATAAGAGTTTTCTTCCTGTCACAAAGTCGCCTGCCTGCATTCGTAGAAAATATGCTCCGGTAGCAACTGGTAGATTCTTGTTATCTCTGCCATTCCAGATTTCTGAATAGCTGCCGCGCTCGAACCTACGATCAACAAGCGTTCGAACTTCTCTACCAAGAAGATCATAAATTATGATCTCGACATCAGATCTTTTCGGAAGCTCAAAGTGAATGGTCGTGGCTGGATTAAACGGATTTGGATGATTCTGGGATAATGAATAGTGCGAGATTTCATTGGCAGAACTTACATTGGTTGCCAATTTTGCTCCAAAGAAATGAGTAAGAACATATTCCATATTCTTACTGAAGTCGTCGAAATTATAGCGATAAGGACGGCCGTTGATCAGGATAAGCTGTCCGCCATTTTGATTGTAGGTTCCGCCATTGGCAGGATTATACCATACTCCCAACCCCTTCTCCTCTGCAAATGAAGTCGTCTCCTTAAACAACAACCTCGCGTCGGTTGCTGTCAGTGATGGGTTAAATACAGCAGTTGCGGATTGTCCGCCTGGGATGCGCATATTTACCAAACCTGAATACGTCGATATGCAGTTAGCAATTGTGTTGCCTGGTTCTCCAACCCAGGTAATGCCGAGATTTTGCTTCATCTGTAAGGTGAGAAAATCACGGGCATATCGGGTCACCAAGATCACGTTGCCACCGGCGTTTAAGTATTGCTGGATGGATGTGTCCGACCAGATATTTAGATCACCGAGATAATTGTTACCAAACCAGACGACGTTTTTATATTGGCCCAAAAGAGCATCAGGAATAATACCATGACCTGATGTATTGGGCAAGATGGTAGGATATGGTTTTGTCGGGGTTTCCATGCAATCCCAAAAATCAAAATCAAATTCATTTAAAAAGGACATATTCTGATAGGCATTATAAATTTCATCACCATAAACGTCAAAAGCGATGCCATTTACAAGCAACAGAGTTTTCTCAAATGATGGATTTTCAAAGGGCTGTTCAATCTTTTTTAATACCCAATTCCCCGGATCAAGCTCAAGATTGGACGGCTCAGAATCAACCGTGAATGAAAACTGCTGAGTTTTGAGGCTGTCCCAGATAACAAAAGTCGTTTCCCCCTCTGCTGATGTGATTCTGATATCAAGCGGCATCCAGAACAGGTGATTTATTTGATTTTGCTCGATTTCCAGTTCAACATCATACTGGGAGCCATTTTGCGTTGCAGCCCATTGAAAGGAATAACGGGGACAGTATTCCTCATAGACCCATTGATGAAAAAAGTTAGATAAGTTCATCCCGGTTACTTGCTCACAAATGGCCTGAAAATCTTCCGTGTTGGCGGATGCGTACTGATGCCCGGAATTACGGAAAGCATGGAATATTTCCACCATTTTCTCATCACCTACAATATGCCGTAACATATGCAAAATCCAGGAAGCCTTTTTGTAGACCAGGTTCCAGTTCAGTGGGCTTTCATTTTCCAGATCAGCGATGTACACGGTGCCGCCGCCCCGATACAGATTGTTGCTCATTTGAAATTCGCTCGCTGCGCCCGGGCCATTATTGTGTTCGTACCACAAGGCTTCGCTATAAGTGGCAAATCCCTCTCCGAGCCAGGTGGAGTGCCAATCTGCGTAAGTAATCATATCGCCCCACCATTGGTGCGCCAGCTCGTGCGCATAGACGGATTCATGCCACATGTGAAAACTCGAACAAGTCTGATGCTCGATGGCGCCGCCCTCAGTGAAATCAGCGTGACCATATTTTTCATCGAGAAAAGGATATTCACCAAACATGTCGGTGAAGAATCCCAGCATGTCTTTCACTTTGCCATTTATCCCGGCATATCTGTCGTAATTACCAGGGAAATTATAGAAGTGAATTTTCATGGTGTCAGCATTTTCATTGTAGAGAAAATCATCGTAATGCACTTCATAGGGATAAATTGCCAGGGAGACGAGGTAGGTGGCGATGGGATATTTCTCATGCCACCAGTAGGTCGTCTCGGCTCCCAGTGTGGTCTTTTGGCGTAGAGATCCATTTGAGGCTACGATAAGACTATTTGGAACGGTGACATGTATGTCCACAGAATCGGCTTTATCTGAGGGCACATCTTTGCAGGGCCACCAGGCACGGGCCCCCCAGGGTTGGCTAAATGACCAGATCATTGGTTCGCCGGCATGTTCCGAAAAACCAAAACCCCAGCCAAACTGGTCTGAATCCTGCGGCCGGCCATTATAGGCAATGGAGATGACAAATTCCTCACCTTGTGAATACGTTCGTTCTAAACTCACTGTCAGGAAATTATCACCGCGGGAATAATTCAGCTGGGTTCCGGGGGAACTGAGATTGTGAACATCGGTGATAGCCATAACATCCACGAAATTAAGCTCGACGTCAGAAAGAAAAGGCGCAATCACTTCTGCACGTATTTCTGCGATTCCCTTCAGACTTGATGTCCCTGGATCAGGTGTGAGATTGAGGTTATAATACTTGACATCATACTTTCGCTGGTTGGCGGTAATTTCAAGATCTGCAATCATTAATTGCTGAAGGCGTTTTGTTTCCCGTTGCAGCATCACCTGACGAGCCGCGATGCTGGTTCTTGCATCCTGAGCATAGAGTTGAACTGGAATAAAAAAGAATAGAAGTACAAGAATTCGTTCAGACATGAACTGGGTAAACACCAATAATTTCATCACTGACTCCTACATTGCAGCACGTCGCTTACTCGCTTGTTCGCCAGCCCAGGAACACTATTCATGGACGGCTACTAAAGCTATCCGATAACTAGAGCAATAATAATTGTATTGGCCATATTTCTTGTGATTGTCTTAGTCTTAAAAGGGCTTAGGAGCACTATGCTACGTAATTCAATATTGATTTTGATAAGAATGCACAAGCGTTAGAATCGCACCCCATTGGCAACGTCCGGGTGCACTGGCAAGTTAGGCACGAACGGAAGCACTTGCCACACAATTTTCTGTTATTGCATCCTGGCCACCCGCCGCGCCCTTGTCATTTGCTCATTTCTATCCGAGCGAAATACGCTACCACCCTCAAAAGAAACATAGAGACGGTCTTTTGGGTCGATTGCTATCGTTGATGTCTCAAGAGCAGGCAGCCCTGAATCAAATCGATGCCAACTGCTACCATTGTCGATAGATCGCCATAACCCTTTCACTGATCCCAAACTTATCATATACAAATGATCCTGCGAGTCGACGACCAGGCGACCAAATCTCATTTCGGTTGGTATCGCAGTCCAATTAAGACCTTGATCATTCGAACGATACAGTGTACCGTCAGACGCACATGCAAATACATCTTCTTTTGAATTAACAATAACAGACCAGAATGACTGGTTTGGGATGGCGGTTGTCCAGAAGTCTCCACCGTTCTCTGATTTTAGTAAACCAGCTCCTTCTGTACCTGCAAACAGCACATCGTTTTGGGAGTATGCAAGCGAATAGATTGCAGACGTGGAGACCTGCTTGTTCAATTCTTGCCAAGTCTTACCATCGTCATCAGAGCGGAATAGAGCACCTGAGCCAAAAAGACTGAAGCCACCCCCAACGAAAGTCTGGCCGCTTGGTGTATTTAACATTGAGATAATACCATAGCGCTGCAACCCCGTATTGGACCAACTCTGCCCATTGTCCTGGGAAATAAAGATACCTTCAACATTATCCCCTGGTGCACCTAAACCGACAAATATCTCATTAGACGATTTGATCAATACGGCTTCAAGAAATAAATGTGGCAACCCTTCGTTATGTGATGTCCAGGTTTGTCCGTCATCAGCAGAGATGAGTATACCATTACCCCAGGTTGCTGCAAATATCTCACCCCCCTGACCGAAGGCGAATTCGTCAGCACCTAACTCGCCAGGTAGGCTAAGTAACTCGAGCCAAATATCTTCCTGATCAATTGTTGTTGGATTTTTGGAACAAGCCAACCCAGAGCACCAGATGAAAAGGAATAGAATTAAGACGCGATTCACAGTCATGGTGCCAACCTATTCTTATAATTATCAAGTATTCAATGACTTGCTATTTAGAAAGAAGCGAATCCTAGTTAGTTACCTAACTATTTCTCAAGCTTTCTTCGACCTAATCTTCAACAACGCTCTCAGCCCCGGCTGGCAAATTTCCTCTTAAATAGGACAACATCAGCTCATACAAATGCCGCTCGGTATTTTCTCCTTCTGACAAACTATGTGAACGATTCGGATACGACATCATGGTAAATTTCTTGTTGTGCGCAATGAGTTCATTGACCATTCGCTCAAAACTTTGATAGTGGACATTATCATCACCTGTTCCGTGAATGATGAGTAGATCTCCTGCAAGTCGGTGGGCAAATGTTATTGGCGAGCCATTAGTATAGCCAAGTTCATTATCATCAGGCAATCCCATAAACCGTTCCTGATAGATGGTGTCATACAAACGTTGATCGCTGACAAATGAGACAGCAATACCGGTACAGTAAATCTCTGCATATCGAAACAGCATATTCAGCGTCATCTGTCCGCCGCCGCTCCAACCCCAGATTCCGATTCTATTCTTATCAACATAAGATCTATTTTCAATGATGGCTTGCGCCGCGGCCGCCTGATCTTGAGACGCAAGAATTCCAATCTGTCGATAAATACTCTTACGCCACTCACGACCCCGCGGTCCCGGCGTGCCACGATTATCGACACTCATCACCAGATACCCGTGCTGAGCAATTAGATAATGCCATAAAGTCCGGTTGCCAAACCATCTGTCCAGGACGGTTTGATTCCAGGGTTCTCCATAAACATAGAAAAACAGAGGATATTTTTTGGAGGAATCGAAGTTAGGCGGTTTTATGAACCAGGCGTCAAATTCAATCTCATCTGCAGTTTTTATGCGAAAAAATTCGGTTGGCTGTTTTTCAAGTTCTGCAACTCGTTTGTGAAGCGCCGAATTGCTTTCCATAATCCGGACCTGCTCATGTCCCGGAAGACTGATGAGCGAAAGCACCGGTGGCGTGTCAAATGTTGAAAAGGTATGAAAAGCCCACTCCCCTCCTGGAGCAATCTGGTAGGAATGCGTCCCTGGCTGGCGCGTTGGCGTCAAGCGTTCGGACTTGCCGTCGCCACCCAAACTAACCCTGTACAAATAACGTTGCGTCGGATTGTCTGGTGAGGCAATGAAATAAACCCATCCCGAACCAGTATCGATTTTTTGAATGGAGACAATTTCGTACTCTCCCGGCGTCAGCAACCTGACCTTTTCCCCATCCCGAGAGACGACGTAGAGATGCCTCCAACCGTCACGCTCACTGAGCCAGGTAAATTGCCGGCCATGATTAAACCACTTAAGATCATCGTTGACATCGAGCCAGGCCTCATCCTTTTCTGTAAGGATCGTCTTAACGGAGCCGTCTAAAATTTGCCCCAGCATGACTTTGTTAGTGTTCTGTAGCCGGTTCAACTGCTGGATCACCACTTCTTCTGAAGAAGCTGCCCACTCCATTTTGGGAATATAATGATTGCGGGGATCTCCGGGAACCTTAAACCAGGTAGTTTCGCCACCTTCTGCACTGACCACACCCACTCGGCAGGCTGAGTTAGTAGTTCCAACTTTTGGATATTGCAGCGGAATCAATTTCGGGTACAAGCTATCGGTATTGTTGATCATATAAAAAGTCTTGATGCCGCTTGCATCAAAATGCCAGTAAGCTATATGGCGGCCGTCAGGGCTCCACCGAAATCCGTCACGCAGCCAGAACTCTTCTTCGTAAACCCAATCAGACGTCCCATTGATAATATCGCCGAGACCATCGAAAGTAAGCTGCACAATTTTCGAACTTGAGATGTCTTCTACATATATATTTTTTTCTCTGACGTAACCTACTTTCCGGCCATCCGGGGCAAATTTCGCGAACATCAATGTAGATGGCTTGGCGAGCCCGCCGAGCTTTTTGAGTTTCGAGGTTTTCAGGTTTAGAATCCAGTAGTCACCGCGCGTGTTATAACGCCAGACTTTCTTTGTATTCGTAAAAATGAGCAGATTCTTTTTATCCTTCGACCACTCGTAATCGTCAATCTCAAGAGGATACTTTGCGCCGCTCGGAAAAAGTCTTTCCGCCCCAACCAGAATTTCCCGCTGACCGCTACGCGTATCATAGCGAACGATGTCACTCCCGGCCTCAATAGTTTGCGACGGTTCCAAAGTGGTGTAACCCGCGCCTTCTTCCAGCCACCGCGCCGGGCCAAATTTTTCTTCTGCGAATTCATCGCTATGGTAGATTCGCTCCACCGTTAAAAGCGAATGATCTTGAGCTCGGGCAGGTAACTGCGAGAGGCAAAAGCAAAGCGCGAATAATAATCGTTTCATCATTAATCCTTGAATAGCCTGGTTTGAGTACTTTGAGGTGACGCTCGTTGTTACCAGTGCAAATCTGTTGCCAGTAAACTAACGACAAGTTTCAGTTGCAGAGGACATAAGTGCGCTTAACCTATTGTTTCAAAACGACATTAAAGAAGACACAAAACCGACGCAGAGAACCGACGCTTTCGCCAAACTGCAAACTAATGTTATACGTCCCAAACAATTCATCTGTGAATAACTCATAGAAACTGGTCGGTTAAGGGAGCAAGTAGTAAAAGAAACGAAAAGACAACAAGAATTCCAATGGTCGCAAAGATCCCAATTAATTCCCTTTTTCCCATATTATGTTCTATGGCCGTTTCAATACAGATCCTGCCAGGGAAGGGCGTGTGCTAGGGTTGTTTTTCTATTGCTTGAGTTAAATTAAGCAAGCTCAATCTTTAAAAAGCAAAGGGAAAATGCAATGTCAGGCCTAAAATTAATCGACCAAACCCGGAATGCCATTCGTTTAAAACACTACAGGTTGATGATGAAGTCATCGGCATAGCGAACAAAGTTGACTCTTTAACGCCTACAAATTATGACGAAACATAGTGAACGTGCAACCGTAATGAGACAATTAGCCTGTCCAGAGCAGAAATCACATGATTTAAAAACCTCTAACCAAACTCAGGAGGAATCATGAAAGCCCATCAGATTGTTACCGCAGCGGCCCTGTGCGTGCTAGTGCACGCACACATAACCAGCGCACAACAAGAAGACAAGCAAATTGTCTATCACACATTTAACGGCGAATATGCTCACGCCGAGGCTCTCATTCAAAAAGGGATTCAGCAAGATCCGAATAATCCCCAATATTACTACCTGCGGGCGAATCTGGCATTTTACACCCGCTATTTTGGTAACACTGAGCTGAGCGCCACGGAGCTGCTCGATCTGGTCGCGCAAAACTCCCAAAAGGCCATCAAGCTGACGGAGGATTTGGAGCAAACACCGGACAACAGATTCTACCTTGGCTCGGCATATGGACTTTTGAGCCGGGCAAATTTTCTTAAGGACCGGTCTGTCTATGATGCCTACTCCGCCGCCCGCGATTGCAAAAGCACGCTTGAAGACCTTGTCGAAGAAGATCCGAATTATCATGATGCCAAAGTCGGCGTTGCCGTACTGGACTACTTCGCCGCAACCCGGTTAACAAGCTGGTGGCAGGAAACGATTGCCTGGATTACGGGTATGTCCGGCGATAAAGAAGCAGCACTGAATGACCTAGAAATAGTGGCGCAGAAGGGTACCCTGTGTAAGGCCGAGGCCCGGTTCATTCTTTCGACGCTTTACCGGTTTATGGAGCCGGATCCAACAAAGGCGCGAATCTATTTGACTGGCTTTTTGCGTGACTATCCCCAAAATAATTTTGTGAGCAATATCTACCGGCGCATGCAACTGGAAGACGTGATTCAGGAGCGTGGCATAGCTTTTTTAACGGCTCGCATCGACTCCCTAAGAGGAGAATACAACATAAATAGCGACGGTGTATTAAATCAGGTTGGCTATGGCTTTCTCCGCAATGAGGAGTTCGAGAACGCAATTGCCGTGCTTCGTCTAAACGTCAGCCTTTTCCCAAACGCTGCCAACTGTTATGACAGCTTGGCAGAGGCCTACATGACTTCAGGTCAAAATGAGGAAGCAGTTAAGAACTACAGAATTGCACTTGAAAAAATTGATTCTGACACGACGCGGAATGAGTCCGCTCGAGCTTCCTTGCGCGAGAATATTGAGCAGCAGTTGGAACAGTTGGACGCAACTTAAGGTGCTGGCTGGTGATTGACCATGAGGAATGCCTCTCTTAATTTTCGATACTATTTGTCCAATTTGTTTTGACGACATACACAGGTTGCAATGATGAGGGCACAGAACAATATGAGAGATAGCACGCTGGCAGGGGATTTATGCCGCGAGGCCAAATAGCACCGAATCCTCTGCAAGCTTCAGCTCAGTTCGGCTGCTTGTGCCAAAAGCCTCCTGCAAGGTCGGATCCCGCCTCAACACAAGCAATGAACTCGCGTACCATCCAAAGATATCTTCGGTGTTGACCACAAAAAGTCTTAATTGAAACTAAGTCTGCGCGTTAGCGCGACTCGGTTCAAAACCATTCAGCTACAACTCCGGCGCCACGCGCGCGACTACGGCTCCGATGACGTCGCCCTCACGCCAGCCATCCTTCTCATACTGTGGGAACGCCGGGTCAGGCGCTCCCTTGGGCTGGCCGTGACAGGGGAGACAGGCGCTCGTGGCTTTGATCGGTTCAGCGTAGTAGTACGCGTCTGCGGTTGCTCGTTCCGCCGTGGTATTTCCGTTTTGGATCGTGTCGAGCAGCTCAAGTGCGATGGAGTCACCGCGGTTATTCGGGTTGCGCGGGCTTCCCACTACCATCTTCACCCAGGCGCGACCACCCGTAACGCCAGGGACGACTTCTGAAAAAACCCGGTCAGCGACAGCAGCGGGCAGGATCGCGTTCTTCGCGACCCAACGCTTATAGATGTCGTCAACCCCGGGAATCGCGGATTGGGGACGAGTGTAGTGTCCTCCGATAACCGCCCGCAGTCTCAACTCCAGCTTGACCAGGAGGTAGGCAAACTCCTGGTCACCTTGCTTGTCCTCGTAGGTCGGTACTCCCGCGTTCGACTCTGAAACGCCCACCGGCTGGGATAGTATGATACCAGTCAGCAAGGCCACTGAAACAATGAAGACACCGAGTGCTATCGCCAGTACGATTCTTCTCACGTTCTTACCCATTTCTATTTCTCCTTTTTTTTCGGATGTTGATCTGACGGCCTCGACGTTCATCCCGAAAGTTAATCTCAGGCTCGACCGCCTAGCCGACTAACCGGTGGCGCGTTTCCCACTGACCTCAAATATTCCCAAATGTTACACGAAAGTCAAGAAAAAGCATGGCGAACTGGATGAAAGTTTGTGATCACCCGTGGATAATCTCCCCCTGCGCGCGTTAGGCATGGCAAGAGTACTTCATTTGGTATAGAGTGGATCAAAATGGCTGAAAGGTACAATCATAAAAGTAAACTACTGACATGTCTGACTCGGCTTCCTCCTTCTCCGGAAACACTTTTTGGTATCTTAACCCCCTTCAAACGCACAACGCGCGCGGAGGGGCAGTTTCAAATCGCGTGCAGCGTTTTGAACCGGGGTGGGTACGTTTGCCCGGGAGAGGGGATTGCTTAACTACTGTAAAATCTGACAATGCTATTCACGAAGTCTTCTGAACCCCATTGCTTGTTTTTTAAACTAGTCCTCACTAAATTCCTGTCATTCCACCACCAAACCCGGTCTTAAAGAATGCCTCATTTCCAAACTGGCCCGGCGGATTCTTCGTGAGGTCTGGAAAGAGGTGCAAAGCAACATACGCTCGGGGAATAGGTGGGTCAACAAAACTGACCGGGCTGAGCCACGGCGTCACTCAAATGACTCCAGCCAAAGACAGGCATGAGTATCCTGTACAGCATTATGAAAACCACTACCACCTCCAAGAAAACGTACCCGGCGGGAATTTCAGCGCGGCGCGAAACCACTGCTCTAATCTGTCCATCGTGCCGGACCTCGGAAGGCAGTGCTTTCTACCAGGACAGGCGCGAGTATTATCGGTGCCCAGTTTGCCACCTGGTCTTCGTGCCTTCCTACCAGTTTCTGACTCTGCAAGAGGAGAAAGCTGTATACGACCTTCATCAGAATTCCGTGGACGATCCAGGTTATCGCCGTTTTCTGGGCCGCCTTTTCGGCCCGTTGTCGCAGCGTTTGGCCCCGGGCAGTTTTGGCCTCGATTTCGGGTCCGGACCGGAACCGACACTCTCGGTGATGTTCCAGGAGGCTGGTCATTCCGTGGAGATTTACGACCCGTTCTACGCGCCAGAGATCAGGCCTCTCCACCTGAAATACGACTTCATTACTGCATCCGAAGTAGTAGAGCATTTGCATCATCCACGACGGGAATTGGATAGACTTTGGTCCTGCCTGAAGCCGAATGGCTGGTTAGGCATCATGACCAAACGCGTAATTGACCGGGATGCTTTTTCGCGTTGGCACTACAAAAGCGATCCAACACACGTCTGCTTCTTTTCAATCGAGACTTTTCAGTGGCTTGCGAACCATTGGTGTGCGACATTGACTGTTCCCGGAAAGGACGTCGTTCTCTTTACAAAGGCCGGGTAGTTCCAGTTTGAGTCCTGGATCATAGTCATGCAATGGCTGGAGAGAGCCCTCCTGAAGAATTGGCGGGATGCTTGTTCCGGCACAACGCCGGCCCAGTCAGGCATGCAGCAGGCGTCACGAATAAAACAAGCTCTATGAGGCAATCAGGCACATAAGAAATGTTAGTTCACTATTAACCGGACACCAGAGAACTGAAATGAGATGGATTCTACTACTCTGCCTTGCAGTCAACCTGTTTTCTTTAAACTGCCAACAAAAGCAACCGTCCGAACCACTTTCGGACCGAATCGCCAATTATACTATCGATTGCTCATTTTCTCCAACAACAAAGCTGATCACGGCAACGGAGACTCTGCGGTGGCGCAATGCCTCGGACGACACCCTGAGCGAGCTCCTGTTTCACACTTACATGAATGCGTTTCAGAATGAAAAATCCACATATTGGCGAGAGGCAGGCGAAGTGCCTGATGAATTGATTGGGAACTGGGGGTACTGCAGAATAAAGCGGCTTAGTCTCGGCTCCGGAGAAGACTTAACCGGGACAATCAAGTTTGTCCAGCCGGACGACAAAAATCGCCACGACCAGACGGTTTTTGCATTGCCGCTACCGCAGGAGCTATTGCCGGACTCCTCCCTGAGCATCATCATTGAGTTTGAAACCAGGTTGCCGCCGCTGATGGAGAGAACCGGCTTCATTGACGACTTTTTTATGGTGGCGCAGTGGTTTCCCAAAATCGCTGTCTACGAAAAATACCGCCATCGCTGGAGTTGCAGCCAGTACCATTACAACTCCGAGTTCTTCGCTGATTTCGGTGTTTACGATGTTACGATTACCTTGCCGGAAGAGTACATTGTCGCCGCCAGCGGCTTGCTGCAGGAGGAAACGGGGCTCGCAGATGGACTAACAAAATGGCGCTTTGCGATTGCCGACGTACACGATTTCGCCTGGAGCGCAGACAAACGCTTCAGGAAGGTTGCGACCCGGTACAAAGACCTGGACATTTTGCTCTACCTGCGGCCACAAACCGAGCCGATCAGGGATCGCATTCTAAGTGCCGCGCAGCATACCTACGATTTCTGCACCGAGTATCTGGGGGAATACCCTTATCCCCAGGTCTCCATCGTCGACACGCCGGTCTTTGCGTCGGTCATGGAATACAATACCATGTTTCTCACCGGCAACTTTGACGGTTCAGGGGCGAGCCATGCCAGAGTTACGCCCGTGCCGCCGAACAACAAGTTCCCGGAAAGGCTCACCATCCATGAATTCGCGCACAGTTGGTGGTACGGTATGGTGGCCAATGACGAAGCAAAAGAGGCCTGGCTCGACGAGGGTCTGGCTGAGTTCACAACGGTCAAGGCCTTTGAACGGGCGTACGGGGAAACATTGTTCGCGCACGAAAACGGTGACAGCGTGTCAATTCGGGATTACAGGAAGGTAGATTTCCTGCTTAACCCGACTCCTGTGATCGCCAGAAAATCGTGGGAGCATGCCTCGCACAAGGACTACTACATTGCCAGCTATGTCAAGCCACGCCTTATCCTGCAGAGCTATGATAAGTACTACGGCCATGAACGTTGGCAGCCGGTCATGCAGACCTTTTTTCAGCGTTGGCGATTCAAACACCCGATCGCGCGCAATTTTGTCGATATTGCCAGAGAAATGACCGGCCACAATCTGCGCAACGAATTGCAGCAATTGCTGCAAACGCCGGGCGTCATCGATTTTACGATTGGCCCCGTTCAAGAAAAGAGCCTCAAGATAAGAAAGTGGGGCGCCCTCGACTTTCCCGTTTGGATTGAAGTTTGGTTCGGCGATGGCACGCGTGTCCTCAAACGATGGGACGGACAGAAGCCTTATGCCACGTTTTATTTCCCGAGTAAGGATACGCGGATAGCGCGCGTCCGCATAGATCCGCATGATGCAATTCAGTTTGAACTGGATGAATCAAATAATGAATGGCCGTAGCGCACGGTCTGCACCACTTTTGAGGGGCTGTCAAACGTGGGCTTTACTTTTTCCTGCGTATTTCTTATCTAGCGAAACAGGGTTCATTCCAAAAGAAGTGAGGTGGCCATCCGGCAAAGCCGGTATTGGAGGCATTTGAAGGAAGACGATTCTGAATGTGCCTGTAATCAGGTAAAACAGGGTTCGTGGTCGACCTCAAATGGATATGGATTCGAAAATACCCCCTCTGCTCAACTATAGAGGATTTGAAAGTTAACTTTGGGAGGAACAAATGGAAGCCGCACGAGAGCTCGCAATGGAGACGTATTTCAATAATTCACTTTGGCAGTACCTGGTGTTTTTCGGCGCCATCATCCTGGGCGTCATCTTGGGCAAGATTTTCTATTACATCTGCAAGAACCAACTGCGGCGTCTGGCGGCAAAGTCTACAACCAAGCTCGATGATTATCTGATCGATATCATTGAAGAGCCGATTGTCCTGCTCATCGTCACCATCGGTGTTTGGGTGGGAGCCTTTGCCCTCACTCTGAACGCGGCTGCCGAGAAATTTTTCGACAACGTGGTCCTGGTGTTGCTGACGGTGACCGTGACCTGGTTTATTATTCGTTTGCTCGACATGCTGCTCACAATCTATGTCGCCCCCCTGGTTTCGAAATCAGAAAGCAAGCTTGATGACCAGATCCTGCCCATCCTGCGGAAATCCGTCAAGACAGTTGTCGGCATCATGGCAGTGATTGTCGTGCTGTCTAACCTGGGGTATGACATTCTCTCTATTTTAGCGGGTCTTGGAATCGGTGGCCTTGCTCTGGCCCTGGCGGCTCAGGATGCGGTAAAGAACGTACTCGGCGGCCTCTCGATTTTCTGGGATAAGCCATTTCAGATCGATGATTTCATCGAAATAGGCAGCAAATCCGGCACTGTGAAAGAAGTTGGTCTAAGGAGTACGCGTCTCGGAACCGTCGGAGGTACGACAGTGGTCCTGCCCAACAGTACGGTGGCCGATACGATGATCGAAAACTACTCGACCCGCACAGCACGGCGTCAGGTTGTCACGATTGGTCTGACTTACGACACCACGGCGGACCGCTTAGATGAAGCGATTGCGATCTGTGACAACACAATCAAGTCTGTCGCCGGCACCCGCCATGAAGATATCATGATTCGGTTTGTCAATTTTGGCGCTTTTTCCCTGGATCTGGAAATCGTCTACTGGGTTACGGACATGTCGAATTGGAAAATGGTAATCCATGCAGTCAACATAGGCTTGAAACGAAACCTGGATGCTGCGGGTCTGGATATGGCCTTTCCGACGCAAACACACTACGTGATAAACCAGAAGTCATAATCAGCGTGGGCTGGGTTCATTCTTTTGAACCCAGCAATCCCTCAACCGGGAAATCTCCTGAGCGTGCAGCGCCATCTTGGGAATTACCAGCCTACGAAGATGTTGAAAAACTCAACCTGTCTCCGTACATTCCATGACAACTGAATTAAAAACACTTGGAGAGAGGATTATGACTTACCCATTTCGAAGAATCAGAAGTTGGAGTTGGACCTTGACAAGACGCCTTGTCTTCCTTTCGGCTCTGACGATCGTTGCTCTGGTTTGGTCCCAGGCAGCGGCAGTAGCCGGCGGTGTGTTGACCGCCGAAGATTTGCTCAAAACCCAGTACGTACTCAGCGCCGAAATGAGCCCAGACGGTCAGTTGATTGCATACACCGTTTCAAATCCCCGCAAGGCTGCGGACAAGCCGGGAGGGGCCTATCGCAACCTATTCCTGATCCCGCGGGACGGCGGTGAGGCATTGCCATTCGTGACCGGCAAACAAAGTGTGAGTGGCGTGCAATGGAGCCCGGACGGAAAGTACCTTGGATTTCTCATGGCGAGAGGCGAAAAGGCCAAAAAACAGGCCTGGCGGATTCCCGCCAACGGCGGCGAGGCCACGCAAATGACCAGTTCTGAGACTGGTGTCCTGTTCTATCGCTGGCATCCCGGTGGTGGAAAAATAGCGTACGTGGCGAAAACCCCGAAATCAAAGCGTGAGAAAGAACTTGCCAAGAAGGGTTACAGCTTCGTTTTCTACGAGGAGAATCTGAAACACCGCAACCTTCACCTTCTCGATATTGAGACCGGCAAGGCCGAGCAGCTAACTCAGGATGTCACAGTCTGGGACTTTGAGTTTTCCCCGGACGGCAAAGCGATTGCGGCCTCGGTCAGCGAGAAGAATTTGATTGACCACCGCTACGCGTTCCGCAAAATCCACCTGCTTGATGTGGCCAGCCGGCAGCTCAACCAACTCAGCAACAATCCTGGAAAACTCGGAAACTACGCCTTCAGTCCGGATGGCTCCAGGCTAGCTTATGCCGCTGCCCTGACGCAGAGTGACAACCAGGTGAGTCAGGCATTCGTGATTTCCGTCGATGGTGGAGAGCCGAAGAACATCACGGAGTCGGATTTTCGTGGACACGTCAACTGGGTCGGCTGGAATGGCAGCCGCACTGTCGTGTATCGTTCCAATGAGGGGGTAAACACGACCCTCAGCACGGTCAAGTTGACTGGAAACGGCGTAGCACGCAAGATCATTCTGGATGGCGGCGAGGCGGGAATTGTATTCAGCAAGCCAAGTTCGTCACAGGATTTTAAGCACCACGCCTTTGTGGGCCAGTCGGGTCGTCATCCGTCAGAGCTTTTTTATTGGAAATCCGGCTCTCAACCGAAGCGGCTTACCACCACGAATTCCTGGCTTGCCGATCGCGACCTGGGCAAGCAGGAACCCATCCAGTATAAAGCCAGGGATGGTCAGGGGGTCGAGGGTCTGTTGATCTACCCGGTCGGTTACGACGCCGGGCAGAGCTATCCAGCCATTATTGTTGTGCACGGCGGGCCTGAGTCAAACTGGACTAACCGCTGGGTCACGCGCTACTCCGAGCCGGGACAGGTCCTGGCAGGGCGCGGCTACGCTGTGTTTTACCCGAACTACCGCTCCAGCACCGGTTACGGGGTCAAGTTTGCCGCCGCGGGGTATAACGATGCTGCCGGTGTTGAATTCGATGACATCGCCGATGGCATTGACCATCTTGTGGCAGAAGGAATCGCAGACAAAGACCGAGTGGGACTCGGTGGCGGTTCATACGGCGGTTATGCGTCGGCTTGGTTTGCCACCTACTACACCCGGTACGTCAAGGCCGTCTGCATGTTCGTCGGCATCAGCGATTTGGTAAGCAAGCGCGGTTCCACCGATATTCCCTATGAGGAGCTTTTTGTGCACTCCGGTAAGAAACTGGAGGAGATGTGGCAGCAGAGTCTGGAGCGCAGCCCAATCTATTACGCGCATCAAAGCAAGACAGCCACTTTCATCTACGGAGGTCTGGCGGACACCAGGGTCGATCCATCACAGAGCCGGGAGTTTCATCGCCGGCTGAAAATGAATAATCACCCGGCAGTACGGCTGGTGCAGTACCCCGGCGAGCCACACGGAAATCGCAAACAGACCGGACAAATCGATGTCGTACACCGCGTGACTGACTGGTATGACTGGTATGTGAGAGACGCAAAGCCCCTGGATGGCCCCATGCCGCCGCTGGATATCAGTGACAAGTATGGTCTGGAGCTGCCTGAATAGACCGAATCTGAGTGGTGGCCGGCGAACGGCCACCACTCTATCATTTTTGTCTGGCGGCACATAGGCTAATACGTTGGATTCATCTTTTCGGACCAACACTCAGTCCTCAAATGTTCCTTCACTGGTAAAGGAATCCTCAACCGCAACGCCATTCCTCAGGATGACAACACCCGCCCGAGAGCCTAACCGTTGTTGTCACTACCCACTCATGATTGCGGCTGCGCCGGCACACTGGTATTCCAGATGTCGCGGTATAATTTCCATTGCCCGTTCACCCTTTTCCAGATTACAACATATTTTCCTGAATCAGCCACCTGTTCGCCCGCGATGAAAAGGGTATATTTCCCGACTTCATATGCCGTGTCACCCACCCCTTCTACCTCCGAAGTTTCAAGTGCCGCCGTTTCTATGCCCATGTCAAATACTGTTGTCCAGAAAACTTGCACCGCCTGCTTTCCGCTGACAAGATCGCTGTTTGGGGGTAACAACTGTGCATCTTCTGTGTACAGAGCAGCCATGGCTGTCGCATCACCACTCTTGAAAGCGATCATGAATTGTTCGTTCGCGGCAACGATGGCATTGTGGGTTGCGGCATTGTCCTGCTGTACTGCGGTACAACCCGCGTTGATTAGCAAGAACATCGCAATCATAACGGTAGTGACGCTTGCGTTTTTGCTTCGCATGATTCATTCCCTCCTCTAAGTGAATTTACATCAGTGGGTAAGAAATACCCCTAACATTTCAAAGGCCCTGTTTTTCAAACAAAAGCAGTATCCGCTGCTGAGCACTCGACACTCGCCTGCCTCGCCGTCGGGTGCTCCCCAAGGCGCAGACACGGCATCCGCAACGCAATGGCTTTGTCGAACGAATGCGCTGACACTGCTCGATGAGCACGCCAGAATCCGGGATGCGAGAGATATTATGAAACCATGGGGGAAATAGAAAAAGACCTGGATGTCTGCCTGAGACACGACAATGGAAATCGCCCCATCATGTCAGAGGGATGAACCGAAGAACGCCTATTCGTGTCTGCAAAACGGGCTTGTCAAAAGAAGCTCAAATTGCTGGACAAACTCAAGAGAAAACTCAATAATTTTGCAGCGCCCGGACGAGCTAAGCGGCAAGGCAACGTGTGGGGACACCATCCCCATCGTCATACCGTGCGGACGATTACCCGGGAAATGGAATCACTGAGCTGGACTCCCCAGCATGCATGGATGGTTTTTGTACGGACACTCGGCCATTTCGGTCTGGGTGAGACCGCCCTTCAAGAGCCTCCTTCACTTAGCACGCCAGGGAGCTCCAGCCTATGTTAACTTGCAGATTCCGATGGCGACGCTTCCTGCTCTGTCAGGGGATTGGTCATGCCCAAGGCAGCACCTACGACACCAATGCGATCACCTACCTTTCCCTCCAGCCACATGAAGGCTTTGTTAAGCAATGACACCCGCGTACGCATGGCCCTCAGACAGACTCTTGCGCGTGGACTACTGCAGATAAGAGCGGTTAAGCTGAAGGCGATCATCAGAGTACCACCAGGCAATGGTGTTACCATTGAGATCAGGCCAATCACCAAAACAACACTGGACAATATCGTGACTATCAAATTGCGCATTTTTCCGCTCCCTGCCTTGCATGAATACGATTTCATTTGGGGCCTAGCAATTCATGAAATTTGCCAAGTACAGCACCATAGATTAAGTGCACTATTAACGTAAACATCGGCACCATTATGCTGATTTGCAATCCAAACAGCCCTACTCCGTCCGCGGGCATTGCACCCAACATCATGCCCGGGGGACCACTCGGAAGAGGTGGCCGCGCATGGTCAAATCCCCGCGAGCACGAAATGACTATCATTTGGCCACCGAACACTCTGTTCGGGCACACGCGGCGCAGGCTGAAGTTGTTCGATTCGGCACTGGCTAAAGCCAAGTTCCTCACTTGATGCGCGGGGCGCCTGGCGCTCATTTTTGGGGCCAATCCGCGCCGTCATAGTAGCGTGTCCCACGATGTCCTTTGCGGGCAACGGGCTCAAGCAGACGCTCACCCGGTGCGGAGACGATGATCAGAGTGCGGGGTTTGCCAGAGCTCGGGTTCACCGCGCCACCGACCAGTCGCTTGATTTTCAGACGGCCATGAAGCTGGTCGCCGTAGATGGTGTAGACATAGTCGCCGACATTCAGCTTTGAAGGCGTGCCCGCCATGTGAAATTCGAATTCGCTCAACGTGCCGTCGTACAAGCAATTCAAAGCTGAAACGCCCTCTTTGGAGGGAACGGTTTTTGTGATTCCAAAACTCATACTCGTATTCTCCTGTAGTTCATCAAATCTTGCCAATAGTAGGGGTCAGTCAAGTAGGGACTGCACAAGCAGGTCAATGGGGGACGGGTGCAAACCTCGCCAGCCAGGTCACACCGGAAGTACCTCCCTATCACAAAAATTGTCGAACCGACAATTCGTCATTTCAGGTGGAGCTGAGGCACCGCAGCGATGTTACAGCTTTGAACAAATTAGTGAAATACTGGTGATGTGTCAAGCAAAAGGTGCGCCGGCTGCACCAAAAACCTCTTTTGGTGGCCTGCGGCCAAAACCAGCTAGCAGGCAAGCAGCCGTGGGCATTCAGCCTTGGGCGTGCCAGCAGTGCCGGCCGAAACCAATACCCACACTCAACACTTGTCTTGATTTTGTCCGCCGGGCAGCATATCTTTCGCCGGCCGCCAGTTTGCAAACAGAGATGAACTCCTTTGTTAAGACGTCCCGGGATTCAAGTTCGCTCGGACCAGAGCAGAAGATCAGTTTGCCTGTCGGTATCTGAATCATGACCCCGACCCCTGTGGAGAAGTTAAAATGAACTCAGTAGCAGCGCTCATCACTTGTACCGGTAAAGCGGGAGAATCTCTAACAGTTCAGTCGCTACGGAGCTGTGATGCCATTTCGAGAAGCATCCTGGCGGGCACGCCGCAAGTGACGCAGTCCTTTCCCGGCCAGGAAACCCTGGCCATCGACAGCCTATGGTCGAAGCAGGACATCCTCGCCGCCTTGACCTGGTTTCAGGCGACGGGAGCGCAGCACTTGCTGTGGCTCGGGCCGGGGGCGCCCATCCTGCACCCGGCAGGCTTGCAACGCCTGTTGAACTGCGCCGGCGACAGCGGGGCGGCCATCGTCTACAGCGACTATTCCGAGCAGGAAAAGGACGGCACCGTGCGGCTCCATCCGCTGGTTGACTATCAGTCGGGCAGCGTGCGTGACGACTTCGATTTTGGCCCGGCCATGCTGTTCAACGCGGGTTGCCTCGCCGGACTCGCGCAGGAGATAGGCTCAACTACCAACGATTTGCAGTTCGGCGGCCTCTATGATCTGCGGTTGCGGCTGGCTGAACGCGGCGCGGTCCACCGCCTGCCTGAACCTGCTTATCTGGTGCCGGCGCAATCTGAAGAAAACGAGATTGAGAGCCACTTCAAATATGTGGATCCGCGAAACCGGGACTATCAGATCGAAATGGAGAAAGTCGCCACCGCCCACCTGCGGCGCATCGGGGCTTTCCTGGAACCGCCGGATGCGGCGCCGCTGCCCGATGATTGCGATTACGGTGCAAAAGCGAGCGTAATAATTCCGGTCCGCAATCGGGTACGGACGATTTCCGATGCAGTGCGGAGTGCCTTGTCGCAGGAAACGTCGTTCGATTTCAACGTGCTTGTGGTAGACAACCACTCGACCGATGGCACAACGGAGTTGCTGGCCGAGATTGCGAGCACTGACCCGCGCTTGCTCTACTGGACGCCGGACCGGCTTGACCTCGGGATTGGCGGCTGTTGGCAGGAAGCCATCATGTCGAGACACTGTGGCAGGTTTGCCGTACAACTCGACAGTGACGATTTGTACAATGGGACTTCGGCAGCGCAAAAAATCGTCGACGAGTTTGAGCACGGCGCCTACTCCGTGGTGATTGGCTCCTACACGACAGTCAATTTCGACCTGGAAGAGCTGCCCCCCGGACTTATCGACCACCGGGAATGGACTGACGCAAACGGGCACAATAATGCGCTGCGCATCGCTGGCCTGGGTGCGCCACGGGCATTCCACGTACCCACTTTGCGTTCTGTTGGTTTTGCCAATGTCAGTTACGGGGAAGACTACGCGGTGGCGCTGCGGCTGAGCCGGACTTATCGCGTCGGCCGTATTTACGAGTCGCTCTACTGGTGCAGACGCTGGGAGGATAATACGGACAGCTCGCTGTCGCTGGAGATGAGCAATCGCTACGCACTGTACAAAGACCGGGTACGCACCATCGAAATAGCAGCACGCCAGCGCCAAAACAATGCCTGAGAAAAGCTGGGAACCGGTGCTTCTGCAACAGGCTGACGACGCCAAAGATCTGCCCGCCCTCATCGATGACCTGCTGGCCAACCAGCGCAAACAATGGGAAACGTTCCAGACCGGCGAGCAGTTGCTGCGGGGGATGCGCAGTAAAGTGTTTTCCAGGACGGACGGTCATGTCGTGGTGCAGGCAAATCCGGGGCGTCAGACCTCCACCAATGCCAGGGTCGATCACGCGTCGATTGCCGCGCGCCCCTGTTTTCTTTGCCCCGAGAATATTCCCGCCGCCGAACGCGGAATCGGATTTGGCGACTTCGTGCTGCTGCCCAATCCCTATCCCATCGTGCGGCGTCATCTGACCATTCCCCTGCGCCGGCACATTCCGCAAAGGATCGCGGGCAACGTCGACCAAATGCTCGAACTGGCCAAGGGGCTTGGGCCGCGGATGCTGGTTTTTTACAACGGTGCAAGCTGCGGCGCTTCGGCTCCGGATCATTTTCATTTTCAAGCTTGTGCGAGCGCAGACGTACCCTTGTTGTCCGACCTGACAAAGAATGAAACACAACCGGCGCGGGCGGTCACTGCCACGCACAGCTTCGGCAGGAGGTTTATAGTTTTCAGAAGCACAAGTAGCGCCAGTATATCTGAATCCGTGCAGGGTGCGATCAGCGCGTTGTCGGCCATCGCCGGAGACCCGGAAGAGCCGATGTTTAATCTGATTCTAACCCGGCAGAAGGATGGTTATCTTGCCTGCCTGTTTCCACGCGCGCGCCACCGTCCGGCCCGTTTTTCTGCAAAAGATGCAAGCCGGCTGGCCATCAGTCCCGCCGCTCTGGAAATGAGCGGACTGCTGGTCGTCGCCGAAATCGACCACTTCGACCTGGTGGACGAGGAAACGGCCCTGGCCATTTATGATGAGGTGTCACTGCAAGAGAGCAGATTTAAGAATCTATTTGAGGAAATCACATGACCAAACCCCA
The DNA here is from genome assembly GCA_029262055.1 of Candidatus Zhuqueibacterota bacterium. Lineage (GTDB taxonomy): Bacteria > Zhuqueibacterota > Zhuqueibacteria > Oceanimicrobiales > Oceanimicrobiaceae > JAJDAD01. The sequence continues at coordinate 25,798 of JAJDAD010000033.1, read as the reverse complement.
GCTTGACTCAGGTAGCGAGCCGGTCATTGCGGTCGGCCTGGTGGAAAAGGCCGAGGACATCTCGTTCAGATTGCTGAGTGAATTTGTGGATGCTTCCGGCAGCACCTATCCGGCAGGCGAATACAAAATTGCATGCACGGATGGCACGCTGACGTGCCAGGGCAGACCCGTACCTGACTCGCGTGAGTTTCACTTGTCCCCCGTGGACAGAGACGCGGGCCGCTTTTCCCTGGAAGCGACCATCGGCATCGACTTTCACTGGCAGCAGACGGAAGTCCAGACCTTTAACGGTGCGCTGCGGTTTGTGCTGCAAACCGGCAACCGGGTGACCGCCATCAATGACGTGCCCCTGGAAACCTACATTCTCTCGGTTATCTGTTCGGAAATGAGTTCGTCCTCCCCGCCGGACCTGGTCAAGGCGCATGCAGTGGTCTCGCGCAGTTGGCTTCTGGCTCAGATGGCGGCAAAATCATCCGCGCCGGACAACGCCGTGCACGAGCAAATCAAGGATGATGAGATCACCCGTTGGTACGACCACCAGGCACATGCCGGTTTTGACGTTTGTGCCGACGACCACTGCCAGCGCTATCAGGGCGTCCACCGGATTTCCGAGTCCCGGGTTTATTCCGCTATTCAAGACACCAGCGGCCAGGTGCTTACCCATCTTGGCAAAGTCTGCGACGCTCGCTTCAGCAAGAGCTGTGGTGGTGTGACCGAAGACTTCCGGTTGGCCTGGAGCGACGAGGAGGTGCCCTACCTGGTTCCTTTGGTCGATGGCCCGGACAAACAAATGCCCCGCCCGCCTCTCACCGATGAAGCGGCAGCACGTGAGTCTATTCTCAGCGAACCGGATGTTTATTGCAATTGCTCGGACGAACGCATCTTAAAGCAAGTTCTGGTTTCTTATGATCAGAACACCCGTGACTTTTTTCGCTGGCAGGTTAAGCTGACGGCTGCGGAAGGCGGTGAATTGCTCAAACAAAAACTGGGTCTCGACTTCGGAGCGCTGGTGGCAATACAGCCGGTCGAACGCGGTCTTTCCGGCAGATTGAAACGCGTCCGGCTAACCGGTGAAAAAGGCAGCGTGGTCATCGGCAAAGAGTTGGAAATCCGCCGGGCCCTGTCACCCTCGCACCTCTACAGTTCCGCATTTGTCGTTGACACGGTCGGGCCAGAGGAAGCGCCGGATGAGTTTATCCTTAAGGGCGCAGGATGGGGACACGGGGTCGGCCTCTGCCAAATCGGAGCCGCCGCAATGGCCTGGCAGGGAATCTCGCATGCCGATATTTTGCAGCACTACTATCCCGGGACTCAAGTTGAGCAACTCTATCAATAATAACGCAAAGGACTTTGGGGACGCTTGCGGTGACAAACGGTCTTCACAGAGTCTGAACCAAATTTCAAATGGCAACTATGGCTTACAGCTACCAGGACGATAGCACCTATTTCGCGCAGGTCGCGGAAGACCTGCAGGAGCTTGCGGAACAGGAACTCGCGACGCTGGGGGCCACCGATCTGCGCCCAGGTTTCAGAGGTCTGTATTTTACCGCGAGCTTAAGAACGATTTATAGCATCAATCTCCACGCAAGGCTGGTGAACCGCGTCCTGGCGCCGATAAAGTTCTTCAACTGCCACTCAGACAAATACCTGTACCAACAGGCACTGAAGATCGAGTGGGCGGACTTTCTCACTCCAGACCACACTTTCGCGGTTTTCGCCAACGTCTCGAACTCAGCAATCCGGCACTCAAAGTTCGCTGCTCTGCGCCTGAAAGACGCCATTGCCGACTACTTCCGGACGCAGTTTGGTGTGCGCCCCTCGGTCGACACACGGGAGCCGGATCTGTGGGTAAACCTGCACATCGCCAGGAACCGCGCAACCATCAGCCTGGACACGTCCGGTGGCTCCCTGCACCGCAGAGGATACCGCGTATCTGCAGTAGAAGCGCCCATGGTCGAAACCCTGGCGGCCGCCATCATAAAACAGTCCGGATGGGATGGCAGTCAGCCGATGTACGACCCGTTCTGCGGCTCGGGCACGTTGCTGTGCGAGGGCTACATTCATGCCAGCAATCAACCCGCGGCCATGTTGCGCAAAAAGTTCGGATTTGAGCGATTGCCTGATTTCGATAAATCCTTGTGGCGCGAGGTTCGCGGCGAAAGTCTGAAAAACAAAGTCCCCCTGAAGCGGGGCATCATTTCGGGCAGCGACATTTCGCTTGCCGCAGTCGAAGCCGCGCGAACAAACTGCTCTGCCATCGACGCCGACCGGGCAATCGAGATCAAACAGAAAGACATTTTCGACGTGCAAAAAATCGAGGGCCAGGCTATTTTTTGCAACCCGCCGTATGGCATCAGAATGCGCAAGGGGGAGGATTTGAGCTTATTCTACAAACGATTCGGCGATTTTCTCAAGCAACGTTGCTGCGGTTCCTCGGCTTACATTTATTTCGGGGAACGGAAGTATCTCAAGAACATTGGACTGAGGTCGTCCTGGAAAGTGCCGCTATCGAATGGCGGACTGGACGGGCGTCTGGCCAAGTTTGAATTGTACTAAGAATGCCTGAAGACTTGTCTAAGACTCTGGAAGTCGTATCGAATATCGCTCTGGTTGTGATCGCCGGTTTTTTGGCTGCGACGTTTCTGCCGTGGTGGTCGATGGGTGTGGTCTCCTTCGCGGTGGGCGCCTGGCGCGCTCGGTCGGGCAAGACTGCCTTCAGCGCCGGTAGCCTGGGAGTGGCCGTGCTCTGGCTTGTAATGGCGGGCTTTATTCATGTTAAATCGGGCGGCATTTTGACCCATCGTATTGCACAAATGCTGGGAGTGCCTGCGGACTTTGTGGTGCTTCTGGTTACCGCGCTCGTCGGCGGGCTTGTGGGTGGTCTGTGCGGTCTGGCAGGATTTCTGTTTCGCTGTCTCTGGCCGGCGCCTACAGGTCAAATGAAGTCTTGAGCTGCTGTTCGCGCTCATGCCTTGCCAGCGCCAACTGCAGGAGTTTGTCGATTAGCTCGGTTTGTGAAAGCCCACTCGCTTCCCACAATTTCGGGTACATGCTGATCTTGGTAAAGCCGGGAATGGTGTTTATTTCATTGACAAACAACTGATTGTCTGCCGTGAGAAACAGATCCACGCGCGCCATGCCCTCGCAGCAAAGCACCTTGAAGGTCGTGATCGCCAGTTCCTGCACTTTCTTGACCAGGTCATCCGGCAGTTTGGCCGGCACCTCCAGCAAAGCACCTTCCGCATCGATGTACTTCGCTTCGTACGAGTAGAAGTCGCTGGTCGGGATTATTTCGCCCGGCAGCGAGGCTATCGGCTCGTGGTTTCCCAGAACCGAACATTCGATTTCCCGTCCCACGATCGCCTCTTCCAGAATGATCTTGGAGTCGTAGCGCACCGCATCCCGAACACCGGCCACAAACTCCTCCGGCCCGGCGATCTTGTGAATACCCACTGACGAGCCCAGATTGGCAGGCTTGACAAACATCGGCAGGCCGAGCGCTTGCTTGCAGACTTCAAAGTCAATCCGTTCGAGATCGTGGCCTGCGTACGTGAGGAACCCGGGCGTGGGCAGATTTGCCTCTTTCAGCAATCTCTTCATCACATCCTTGTCCATCCCGACTGCAGAGCCCAGGACCCCGGCGCCAACAAAGGGCACGTTCATGGTTTTTAACAGTCCCTGGATCGTGCCATCTTCACCGTAAGGGCCGTGCAACACGGGGAAAATCACATCCAGCGACCCGAACGACTGCTGCTCGACCAGGCTCACAATCTCCCTGCCGCCATCGTCGTTGGTCACAAGGGCAACGCTCTCTCCGCTCTTATTTAAACTGATCAGCTTCGGATCTTCGGCGTTCAGGAGCCACCTGGATTCATCATTCAGGTACCAGCGTCCCTGCTTGTCGATGCCGATGAGAACAACGTCGTACTTGTTGCGGTCAATGGCCAGCACGATGTTGCGGGCCGACTGCAGCGAAACCTCGTGTTCGGCGGATTTGCCGCCGAACAGGATGCCAACACGGAGTTTTTTTTGCATAGGAAGAATGAGAAGAGTTAGCTATTTCAGGGTGATGACGCCGGTCCTGGGAGCGCGTCCGAGTTGATGGTTAAACCATGCCAGGGTTCTTTCTCCGATATCAATGATGGTTCCGGGAGCGGTTGCCGTGTGTCCGGCCGGATAAAGAATCAGCTCAGTCGCTACCTTTTGATTCTTCAGTGCATGGTAAAGTTCGAAAGCCTGACCCGGCGGCACCAACTGGTCATTCTCACCGTGCAGAATTTGAGTTGGAGTACGGGCACCGGCAACATTAAAGACGGGCGAGTGTCGCACGTATGTGTCAAAGTTCTGCCACAGGGAACCACCCAGGTAGTCTGACAAGTACGAGGGTCGTGACGTCGTGCCTGCCAGGCTCACCAGGTTGCTCGGTGCAGCACCGACAGCGGCCGCCCGAAACCGCCTCGACCTGGTCGTGATAAATGCCGCCAAATAACCGCCGTAGCCCCAGCCCAGTACACACAGGCTGTCAGGATGAGCAACGTTCATTCCAACCACTTTATTGACACCGGCCAGGACGTCGTCTGCGTCGACCATGCCCCAACCCGCGTAGTTCGCGAAACGATACTCTTTACCGTAGCCGGTGCTGCCGCGCGGATTGGGACGCAGCACGGCATAGCCCTGCTGCGCAAAAGCCTGAATCGGGTAACGGTCGCCGGAGGCAGTGTAGGTCTGAGTGCTGGCCAGGTTTGGACCATCGTGCAACAAGACGATCAGCGGTGCCGAGCGGTCAATTTGATGGTAAACCGGATACGTGAGGAGGCCTTGTATTTCCTGGCCATCTTGGGCCGTCCAGGAGATGACTTCGGTCTTCCCCATCCTTAGATTAGGGTAATCGCGGTTCAGATTGGTGATTTTCTTTAAACTCGGAGTTTGTGTGGAGGTTACGTAGACATTCGGCAGGATTTCAGCAGTCTCATGCACAAGCGCAAACTTATCGCCTTTCGCACTCAGTGAGGGCTTTGTGTATGTCCCGGCGCCATGCGTGATGACCACTGCCGGCTCTCCGTTGATCGGCAGTGAAAAGAATCGCTGCGCCGTTCCATCCGCCTCGCGGAAAAAAATGTGCTTGTTGTTTTCCGACCAGCCGATGATCTGCGGATTCTGATCGGCCGTTGCACTGAGCTTCGTCGTCTCTCCGCCGGAGGCGGGTACCAGGTAAATGTCATTCGCAGCGGCCCAGCGTGGCTCGCCACCATCGGAGACAAAGGCCACCGACTTGCCATCCCGTGAGTAGCGCGGTGAAAAATCTGCGCCAGGCAGGTCCACCAGCACCTGCACTTTCTGGTCGTCGATGCCGACCGTGGAAATATCGGTGCCCGGCCACGCGTCCACTGCCGCATTCTCCCGGTGCGCAAAAACGATGGCCTGGCCGTCCGGTGCCCAATCAAAAGCCCCTGCCCCATCGAACGGCGCCGCGATGTGGAATGCTCCGCCGGTCAACCGGGCAACCGGATGGACGCCGAAGGAGTTTTGCTGCGCTGCCACAGTGTAAAGATGAGCGTACTGTGGAGCGGCGTCGATGACGCGTCCGTGATCTTTCCTCTCCCCGTTCGCCGGGACCGGGTCGAGCGCGGTAAAGGCGATCATCCTGGAATCCGGCGCCCAGGCATAAGCCGTGACGCCCTGTTCCGCGTTAGAGAGCTGCCGGGCTTCCCCGCCGGTCATCGGCGCCAGCCAGATCTGCGGACCTCTGGTGGACCCACGAGCAGACAGGAAGCTCAGGTACTTACCGTCCGGCGAAAAGGACGCGGCAGTACACGAAGTTTTACCATGAGTGAATTGTTGATTGCGCCGGCCGTCGCTCGACGCCACCCAGATGTGGGTGAGATAGTCTGCGCCTTCTGCGCTCATTCTGGCCGTGGCGACGGAGTAAGCTACAAATTTCCCGTCAGCGGAAATTGCGGTAGCGTCCACCTGCCGAAAAGTGGCCATGAGCGCCGGCGACCACCCTTCCGGGTTATTCTGAGCATGTACTAGACTTGCCCAAAAAACTAAAACGTAGAGCGCCGGCAATCTTATTGAGATCATTTATCCAACAAAAGTTCTGAGCATTTCTTGCTGCGAGGCAGTTCAGTTGATGAGCCATTCGGGGGACTAAAACCAGCGTAACTTACGAATTTTCAGACTTGATGTCAATCACAAAAAGACGGCTCCAGGCCGGTACAAATCAGCCCAAAGAGTGGAAATTGGCCGGGCGCAATTCCCTTGCTTTTTTTTCTGGGAAATGTTATTTCTGAATACCCCCGATTTCATTTGATTCCGTCACGCTGCTAAAACACAACCGAATCCGAGTTGAATCCAACATCAGGAGTGCCTATGTCTCAGCAGAAGCTGTCTTTTTTCGAAACTGTGATGAGATTCTTCGACAAAGCAGCTTCCTTTACAGCTCATCCGTCGGGATTGTTGGAACAGATAATGTACTGCAACAGCATTTATGAATTCAAATTTCCTCTGAAACATGCCGACAAGTCGTACGAAACTATTCAGGCGTTTCGAGTCGAGCACAGTCATCACAAACTTCCGGTCAAGGGTGGAATTCGTTACAGCGGCATGGTGAATGCGGACGAGGTAAAGGCCCTTGCGGCTTTGATGACCTTCAAGTGTGCCCTGGTTGATGTACCTTTCGGAGGCGCCAAAGGTGGCATTCGCATTGAACCGCGCAACTATGACAGAGACCAGCTCGAACGAATCACGCGGCGATATACTGCCGAGCTGACCAAGAAGAACTTCATCGGTCCCGGGGTTGACGTGCCGGCGCCGGACTATGGCACGGGGCCGGCCGAAATGGCATGGATCGCTGACACCTATGCCGCTATGACCAGCTCGGAAGGAGCGCTGGATGCAGCGGCGTGTGTAACCGGAAAACCTATCGAGCAGGGCGGCATTCGCGGCAGAATAGAAGCCACGGGCAATGGCGTGTTCTACGGAGTACGCCACGCGTTGACGTTTGCCGACGACATGCAAAAGATTGGCCTGGCGCCCGGCATCGAGGGTAAGAAAATCGTGGTACAGGGTCTGGGCAATGTCGGCTACTACGCGGCAAGGTTCTTCCAGGAGGCCGGCGCCGTCATTGTTGCGGTTTCCGAATACGACGGCGCCATCTACAACCCAAATGGCCTGGATGTTGATCTGGTGCAGGAACACCGGAAGGAGAGTGGCTCGATCCTGAATTTCCCCGGTGCAAAGAACTTCAAAAATAATCTGGACGCACTGGAATATGAATGTGACATCCTGGTTCCTGCGGCGCTCGAGCGTCAGATCACCAAAGCCAACGCACCGAAAATCAAGGCAAAGATTGTGGCCGAAGCGGCAAACGGACCTACCACGGCCGCAGCGGCGGACATCCTGCGCGAAAAGGGCACGTTTATCATTCCGGATATGTATCTGAATGCCGGAGGTGTTACGGTCTCGTATTTTGAATGGTTGAAGAATCTAAGTCACGTGCGTTTTGGCCGGATCAGCAAGCGCTTCGAGGAGGCATCGAATCGCGCGTTGTTAAGCACGGTGGAGCGTCTCACGGGAAAAGAGCTGTCCCTGGAAGAGAAGAACTATATCGCGCATGGCGCGGATGAGAAGGACCTGGTAAACTCTGGGCTGGAAGAGACCATGATCAACGCCTATGATGACATCAGGGAGCTTTCGCTCAGAACAGAAGGCGTTGATGATTTTCGCACAGCAGCCTTCATTTGTGCCATCAATAAAGTAGCGGTTTCTTACATGCAGTTGGGGATTTTCCCATAGGGAAGCGCGGTCAGAAGCGTGGCCCTACGCGGCGGGTCACTTGCGTCAGGATTACGATCGCTCGAAAGCGGAGATGCCGAGCTTGGACATCTTGTAGCGCAGTTTACCCCGGTTGATTTTCAGCAGTCTGGCGGCCTCGCTGACATTGCCGCTTGCTTCAGTGAGAGCGCTGCTGATGGCGAAGCGCTCCGTATCTTCGAAGGTCATCTGGTCCGCAATCACTCGCACCGGGCTCTCCACGCTGGGTGCGCTTTGCCCCTGCAGGCGCTCGTCCCCCCACAACGAATCGATCTGCAAATGCCGTATATCCACCCATTCATCGCTTTCGACCAGGACGGCACGCTCGAGTGTGTTTTTGAGTTGCCGGATATTTCCGGGCCAGGTATAGCGCAAAAGGAAATCCCGCGCGGCGTCGGTCAAACCCACGACATTCAGTTCATAGTCGTTGTTGAATCTCTTGATGAAGTGATCCGCGAGCTGCAGACAGTCATGGCCTCGTTGGCGTAAAGGCGGCAGGTCGATGGCGCACACGTTCAGACGGTAATACAGGTCCTCCCGGAACCGGCCCTCGCGAACAGCCTGCTCCAGGGGAACGTTGGTAGCCGCAATGATGCGTGTGGAAACGCTGACTTCCTCTACTCCGTTGACGCGCCGGAAACGTTTCGTTTCAACTGCTTTGAGAAGCTTGATTTGCAGATTGAGCGAAGTATTGCTGATTTCGTCCAGAAAAATGGTACCGCCATTGGCCAGTTCAAACAGACCCGGCTTTTGCACTGAAGCCCCGGTGAAAGCACCCTTTTCATGACCGAACAACTCGGACTCCAGAAGCGTCTCAGGCAGCGCGCCACAGTTTATATCGATGAAAGGTTGGTGTGGTTGGCAGCTCATATCGTGGATCAATCTGGCGATGACCTCTTTGCCGGTTCCACTTTCGCCGGACAGTAGAATGGTTAGCGTCTTCCTGGCTGCGATCTTCTCGGCAGTATCCAGAACTTTGTGAAAGGCCGGTGAGCGCCCGATGACCTCGACTGTCCTATCCATTCCGACCACGCCCTGGTTCGTCTATTTGCATTTGTACCAACGTCCGTCTTGCCTCCTGCCGCTGTGCTTCCGCCTGTTTCGCCGCTCCTGTTTCATGTAACATGACTGAAAACTCGCTACAACAATTTGCCAGACCCAACGGAATGTGCATGGCCTTGTACAGGCTGATACTTTCAAGATAGAGGTCCCGCGCTGTAAGAATGTGGCCGCATTTCCAAAAAATATGTCCCATCAGCAGGCAGACCTTGGCCAACCCTACCCGCAGGTTCAGCCTGGTGAGTAGGCGCAGTCCACGGATGCACATTTGGGCTGCCATGTCGTAGTCCTTTATCGCTGAGAAAAACTCGGTCTTATTAAGAAAGACAAAGGCCAGAAGAGTGTTGTAGTGCAACTGTGAACAAATCGCCTGCGATTTGTCGAAAAGGCTTTGCGCCTGGGCAAAATCAAGTGTCCGAAAATGCAGCAGACCGAGATTATTCAGGCTCTCAGCAACAAAGTGATGGTCCAGTACCGTTTTGAAGTCGATCAGAGCATGATTGAGAATAATACCCGCATCACGATATTGTCGCTGCATACGACGTATCACACCAAGGTGGTTTCTGGCAATAGCTTTCTCTCTGATATCCGTTAACCCCTCATCCAGCAACACAGCTTCAACGACCTCTGCAGCATCTGCCAGATTACCCGATCGACAGGCCAGCTTAGCCTCGCGAATGGCGCCCGCCTCGGCCAGACCTGCTACCTTATTTGTAGCAGAATCAGAAAGCGCGTCCACGACCGTCACTTCAGGTCCGTCTACCATGCTTTGCAGAGCCTGCAACAGACAGGTCGTGGCCGGCACTGCGATGTGACTGTTGCTGTTGCTCCCGGCAACGATAAGCGAAATACGCTCAATGGTGCTCCGGATGTTATCCTGCTGCATTCAATCTACTCATTGTTCAAAAAACGGGGCGGCCCCAACAAGCCTGCGTTCCGGCTCCTTGCATCAGCCGCAGTGATACCCGTGCGGATAGCCCCAATCAGCCTGTGGTAATGGTTTCTATATCGGCAGGCGATTATGATTCTTGGAAATCTTTCTGCAGTATATGAACCAGGGCCACGGTTTCCTTATTCGTCAGCAAGGATATAGCGGGAAAAATGTGGTATGCGGCCATTCACAAGCCTGACCCTTCCGCTGCTCGGCTCCAGAACGATGCCCTCGTGTGGCATTCTGTCCCACTGGTTGCCCTCCACGTCGTCATACAGAAGTTGCACGCCGGTCGCGACGACTCCAGAAGGCTCGATGCCATGGGCCTCCACGTTAAACAACGCCGGTGTTCTAAAGACCAGGCCGCTGGGGTCAAAACGGAAATCGAGCGTGGCCGCGTCCATGCTAAAACTGATCTCCGTGTCTGCGTCGATGGACCCGGGCGCGATGATCAGCGACGCCTGGATGCCGGCCGAATTACCCAGTGTGTCGCCTGCTGCAAGAAGCTCAAGTGTACCTCCCTCACCGGCCTTGACCATCTTCGAACTGGTAACATGTTTCTTCAAACTCTGACTTGTCTCAGCGAACCCAAGAATCCGCACTCGCTGTCGCCCCTGGTCAGTGGGTCCGGTCGGTGAATCCTGCCAGCAACTCGAATTCAGCAAAGCAAGGTTTAACAGTAGGACGGCGCTGCAGGCTGTTCTTAGAAATCCTCGGCTTCTTTTCATGTTGTGCTCCCCATGTTGTGGTCTATCGTTGCCGTTTTGGGGGGCGCAATTTGCAAAAGCAGTGCCGAAAAAATCAGTGACGAAGCCGGAAAAGACCTAAGTGCTTAACAAACAAAGACAATAGATAGCGATAACGGACGGAAGCAGCAGGATTCAAGATGGACGATGGAGTGAATCAGCCAGTCTGTTTGCCCTCGTGCACAAGCGATTGGCCCAAAAGAGCCAGCTTGAATAGCGGGAAATCAACGAGAGTATGCGAGTTTTTTCATGCGGAATATGGTCGTCAGGAGACCGACCACCGCCAGAATGGACAGGATCCACAAAATCGGATTCACCCGCTCGGTTCGCGAGAAATCTATGGGCTGCCAATTCCCGACCAGGACAAATGGAGCCCAGTAGTAGGGATCCTTGCCGGTTGGACTGGCCGCGTTCAGGAAGTCCAGTTTGGCCTTGCGCAGGGCTTCCGCCTTGTTGTTTCCTTGTTTCAGATATTTGTAGAAACTCTGCATGACCGCGGAGGTAGAATTGTCCTCTACAGCCCACGAACTAAGCACCAGGCTCGGTGTGTTTGCGTACAAAAAAGCCCGGTACAGACCCATCAATCCTTCACCGCGATGGATTTTCCCGGCGCCCGAACTGCAGGAACTCAGTACCGCCAGGTCGGCGTTAAGGGTCAGATTGAAGATTTCGTATGTTTGCAGCGAACCATCTTCTACGCCCGCAACCGGCGGGGACAGGGGAATTGCTGAATAAAGCGGCTCCTTGTCGTTATTGACAAAATGTGTTGCCAGGTGAATGACCTGATAGTCAGCGGCCCTGGCCTTAAAAGATGCTTCAGTCGCATCTGCTCCCGTTAAGACCGTTGTTGATGGCGAATCGATGATCCCGGCAATGCTGTTTACCTCTCTTTCCGCTTCAAGCAGATTGGTGGCGCCCGCAGCAGCGAGGGCCCCGCCAAAAACCGCTGCTCTGGTTAAGGGCGGGCCAGGCTCCTGCACAAACGTGGGATTGCCAACAGCCAGCAGGCCTTTGACTGGCTCTTTCAGTGAGTGAAGTTCCGGGTTGAGCAAAGTCGCCGCCGGGACATAAGAAATTGTAAAGTCTTCAATCAGAAAGGGCACATTGGCAAAATCGTAATCTGTCTCGATCCGGCTCGTGTCCGACACCAGTAATTCAAATGGTAGATGGTGCAACCAGTCGTCCGGCACAATGATCAAATGGCTCTTGCCGGCGAAGTAAGGTTGTAACGGCTTGACTAACGTTTCATAAATTCTAAAGGCCGGCCGTACCTTCAAGTCGACAGCCAGGGAATTCAGAAGCATATCGGTCCGGGCCTTGCCCTGGTCATAAACTGGGCTGAGATTGCGCAGCATTTGGTGAAGCTCTGCCCGGGATGTATGGATCTCAGTATAGAAAAGACTATCGGGTGTGATCACAAAAGCAGAAATGGATTCTGTGCCGACGACATATTCGACCAAAGCCTGATGTGGCTTTAGTATGGAGTTTTGCAGGAAATCGCTGTCGACAATATCAGGATTGGTCAATTGCAGATAGTTGCCGTGAGCCTGCGAGATGCGCCGAATCTCTTGTGCCCATTGTAATTGTAATTCCGCCGCCTTACGCAGTCGAACTCCGCCGGCGATTTCATCCTCAGGGATTCCGGGCTCGCCGGTTTCTTTCCCGTTGCGAAGCTCTTCGATCTGCTGACTCAGGTTCTTGAGCAGGTTTCGGGTGGTGTCCGGTAGCATATCTGCCAAAAGAATCTGCCTTTGCAAGAGAATATCAAGCAGAGATTTGGCCTTGTATTTTTCGGCGTAGTGAAATGCCTTCTCCTTGTTGCCGCTCTCAGCCAGGAGCCGGACGAGCGGTGGATGCACCTCATGCTTGCTATCCAGGAAGTTGTCCGAGAGGAATTCCAGCGTTAGGCTGTTGCGCACCTCATCATACAAGCGCACCGCTTCCTCAAAATGGTGGATGGCCGATGGCAGCGCATTCTGTTTCGCGTAACACGCACCGAGGCCGGAATTAGCTTCCCAGACAATCTGGGCGTCATCAATGGACTGGCCGATGGCACGCGCTTCGGAAAAGTAGGTCAGAGCTGTCGCATAGTGGCCCGACTGGTACATGTGACTGCCAAGCCCCCGCAAAATGTACGCCTCCAGGCCCCGGTCTGCGATTCTCCTGGCGATACTTAACGCCATCGTGTAGCAATTGGTTGCGGCCACATCGTCGCGCTGCAGGGAGCTGATCTCCGCCAGATTTGTTAGCGCGTGGCATTCAACGATTTTCAGCCCGTGGCTTTTGCTCTGGTGCAGGGCTTTTTCAAAATGGCTGCTGGCCTGCGCGAACTTGCCGTCGTCCCTGTAGGCGCTGCCTATGTTGAGGAGAGCGCGTGTTTCCAATTTGGCGCTGCCGCTTTGTTGCGCAAGCATTAACGCCTCCCGGAAATAAGTCTGCGACCGATCGTAACTTCCCATCATGGCATAGGTGGCCGCTATGGTGTTGAGACAGGCCGCCTTTCTTTGCAAATCACCACAGCGCCGGGCATTGCCCAGGGAACTCTGCAAAAAGCTCAGGGCAGTGCTGTAGTCACCAAGCCGGAGATGGGCGTTACCCAGCATCATGTTGGCGTAAGCCAGCATCTCATAGTCTTTGCGCTCAGTGGCTAGTGCCGCAAGCGAGTCTGCGGTTTGAATGACCCGGCTGTACTTGCTCTGCCGCCACTGAATATGGACACTTGCATGCCAGGCCAGCAGCAAATCCGGCTTTAATCGGAGGCTTTTACGCAGCTCAGATGAAGCGCTGTCCCAGTCGTACTTACGGATCAGACAGCGCGCCAGGCCGAGGTGGGCAAAGGCGTTCCGGGCATCCCGGGCTATTTCCGATTGAAAAAATGACACGCCGTCATCCAGCCGCTTCAACGCCCGGTAGACTTCCGGGAGCCCCTCGCGATAGCCGTAAGCAGGAGCGTAGTCCGGATTCAACTTGATGACGTTCTTCAGACCGGCCAGCGCTTCAGGATATTTCTGCTGGCGAAATTGAATTCTGGCCAGGCCGTAATGTGCGAGGGAGTTGGACGGCGAAGCTGTGAGCAGTGAGCGGAAGTAGGACTCCCCTTCCTGCAATTCCCCCATAAAAATATAGAGATCAACCGCCAACTTGTAAGTCTGTTCCAAATGGGGATGGTCTGAAATGATGGCTTGCAGGACAGTTATCGCACCGCGGTAATCATTCGAGTTGACCTGCATGACTGCCTGGCGGTAGGCTTCCGCAACGCTGCGCTGGCCGGGTGATGATGCAGTGACACCGATTGTTACGCTAAGCAGACATAACGCCAAGCCTAGTGCAAGTCCGTTTTGCACGTGGACCTCCAATCCCTGGATAAGGATTCACTTAAAGTCTGTTCAGTAGTTCTTTAGCTTGCCGAAAATAGCGGCCTCGCATACCGACAATCTCACGCAGTGTTCTCTCAGCGTTTGTTGTATCCGCAAGCATCAGGTGGGCTTTTGTCAGATACCACAGGGACCCTTCCCGGGCGCCCGCAACGGACGCCAGATCCTGTGCCATACGAAGCTCGGCGATGGCCTGCTCAACGTGCTGACGGTCAAAATCCTGTCTTACCCACAAAAGCTGTTTCTCCGCGAGCAGCAAGTGGCAAATGCCGAGCAGGTAGCGCATGCTGAATTGTGTTTCCCTGTCCTGCTCTTGTCGTACCGGCTGTTGCAACCCGGCAATGACTTGTTCATACCGGCGATTCTGGAATTCGTTGATCGCAGTGTTCAGTGCACTGGTAGAACTGCTGCGAGTCACAAATGTGAACTCGGACTTCTGCACAACAGCCAAATCATGGTACGGATTTTTGCTTTGCAGTGAAAAATGGAAGGCGAACAGGACGCTGGCTGCAGCCAGTCCTAGTCCCAGGTTGGCGGGCCGCACGGCTCTTGCAAAGAAAGTCAGTGCTTCCGCAGGCAGGTTCAACAGAGCAGTAAATCTGTGCAACGCTGACTTTGACCGGCCGGGGGCGAGTTCGAGGTCTGGCAGCCCTTCTTCTTCCAAATATTGCTCGATGCTTTCGAATTCGCGCGCCAACAAACTGACCCGGGCAGCAGCAACAGGGTCGGCAGCCATGGCTTCTTCTATTCTGATCCGCTCGGCCCGGGAGAGACGCTTGCCGTCATGATCAGCCTCCTCAGGTGCACGCGTATGAATTGCGTAGCGCACTACGTCTTCCTGCCTCAATTCCGTGTCCTCATGTTGCCGGGATAGCATTGCGAGAATCGCTTTCTGTTCATCCGCAGCTCTTTGACAAACTTTGCACGCAGACAGATGTGAGCGAATCTCTTGCTGTTCGTCTTCGCTCGCCTCATCGAAGAGAAAGAGTTTCTTCCGGATGCTATTGCAGTTGCTCATGGTGGCCTGGCTGATTGATAAAGGCGGATCTAGCGCTTTCAAACATATGTGTCGTTGTTAGTAGAAAGAAAGTCACAGAATAGAGCAAAGTTTTCAGCGTCTCCAAACTGCGCTTCACTTGCATTTTCACACCACTAACCGAGAGGTCAAACTCCTTAGATATTTCTTCATACTTGAACCCTGCCATTTTGAGCAGCAAAATGGCTCTGCTACGTTCGGGCAATTGCGCCAAGGCCCGATTCACATCCATTCTGCTCAAGAGCGTGGCTTCCGTCTCGTATTCCCCGATCGGGTCACCGTCGGCAGAGGCAACTTTGGTTTCGTCTACGTCAAACGATTGCTCCCGAAGATTCCGGTATTTTTTGCGCAGATAGTCATTAGAAACGTGCATGGCGACTTTGGCTACGAAACTCCTCAGTTTCATAGGTTCGCGCACAGTCAAGATGTTGGCAATTAAGCGCACATAAGTGTCCTGGCAAAGATCGTCGACCAGATCGGGATCGTGAAACCTCGTTTCAAAATAACCCCTGATGAATCTCTCTAATTCGCGGCACAAACGATGGAGAGATTCTTTATCGCCTTCCTTTGCAGCACTCAGAAGCGCAGCAATGTGTTTTTGGGTAGAACGAGACACTATAGGGAATAGACCTTCCTGTCAAGAAGTACAGCGGTAATTGCGGAGCTCGTCAAAGGTGTGTAATTACGGAGTTTCAGGTCAGGGCTGCGGGCATTCGAAGAAAATAAGGAACCGTCTTTTCAATCGCAAGAATATTCCGGAACAGTGAATCTGAATTTTTTTGTGACCTTTTCCGTGGGTTACGCAACTCTTGCTTAGTAAACGCCGAGCCGGCTCTGTCCTGGTGTTGATTTCGAAAGATAAGAAGTGTTCTACAAACCCGACTGGGGCCTGCAATGAGAACGATCCAACTACAGTACTTGATAGACAATGTCATCGATTCTGCTGAACTTCACAGGAAATACTACATCGACAGAAGAATCGACGCCGACTTAGAACACATCGAAGGAAACCCTGAGACGTTGTCAGTGGCCCTTTCACTCTTGATGGACAACTCGCGGTATTTACACTACACCGGCGGTTTCCTGTCATTGCAGGCCCAAAATTTCTCACGCAAACGCAAAGACGGGCCGGGACAATTGCCACCGGTGGGTCGTTATGTCAAGCTGACGATCTGCCACGTGGAAATGGAAAACATGAAAGTACATGCAACTGAAAACTCTGTTAATGAAATTGAACGTTATGCCAATGTCCGTGAGGCTCACAGCATTATTCAAGAACACAGAGGATTTCTGCGCGTTGAAAGTTTTCGCGAAAAGGGCTGTTCCTTTCTCCTGTATTTCCCCATCAGCCGGAATGTGGCAGCGTCCCAGCAAACGTGTCGTGAACGAATCCTGGTAGTGGATGACAACCCAATCCAGCGCGCAGTTATTAAACGCATCCTGCTGCGCCAGGGCTATGCAGTGAGCACTTGCTCGCGTGGCAAGGAGGCTGTGCGCTATGTTGAAGAGCACCCACAGGACCTCTTGGTTTTGGACATGATGATCGGGGATATCACCGGGACCGAGACCTATAGCCGCGTCTTAGAATTTGAACCGGAACAGAAAGCCATCATAGTCTCCGGCTCTTCACCGGAAGAACTGGTGGTTGAAGCCATCCGGCTGGGTGCAGGAGCGTTTCTACCAAAGCCCGTGTCGTCGTCGGAGTTGGCCATAGCAGTCAGAAAAGAATTGGACAAAGGACGCAAAACCAGGCCTTCCTAAAGGCAGGAATCCCACCGGGCCGCCCGGCATCACATCCGCGCAGGCCAGTCGAAGGACAGTTGGGGAAAGTACGCTCTTTCGGCTTGCCCAAAGTCACCCCCTCTAACACCTACACAGGCCGGGCGGCCTCCTTAATTGAGTTGCAAATGACCTCAGAAAGCCGCACGTTATGCCCATGATTGCCAGCCACGACAAAGCACCTGCCCATGCTCATTTGCGCTGACGCAAAAATCCCCCGGGTTGAATCTTCTTTCTCACAGTTTGGTCAGGTCCGGCTTTTTGACAGCCGTGAACTGCAGCCTGCTTTTGTGCGCGACGCAGATATTTTGCTAGTCCGGTCAGAGACCAAAGTAGGGCACGAACTTCTGACCGGAAGCCGAGTCCGTTTTGTGGCCTCCGCGACCGCGGGCATTGACCACGTGGACACGGCCTATCTTGCGGAACAAGGGATCGTTTTTGCCAGTGCGCCGGGGGCCAATTCAAGATCGGTTGCGGAATATGTTCTGGCGGCGCTCTTGGAGATCGCCCACCGGCAAAATATTTCTCTACAAAGTAAGTGCATCGGCGTGGTCGGCGTCGGCGCGGTGGGTAGTAAAGTCGTCCGGATATGTCAGGCCTTGGGCATGCGGGTCCTGCAAAATGACCCGCCGCAGGAACGGTTGTCAGGCGGCGCGCAATTCCGGCCTTTTGAGGAGTTGTACCAGGCTGACCTTCTGACTTTGCACGTACCCTTGACATTCACCGGCGCAGATGCGACTTGCCATTTGATAGATGAAACCTGTTTGCGCCAACTTTCCCCATCTTGTATCCTGCTCAACACTTCCCGTGGCGGGGTCGTCGACGGCAGCAGCCTGAAACAAGCGCTGAAAGAACACAGATTGCGCGCGGCCATTCTCGATGTTTGGGAAAATGAACCGAAGGTCGATCCCGAATTGATCCAAATGTCCGAGATAGCTACGCCGCATATTGCTGGCTACTCCTATGATGGAAAAGTACGGGCCACTGCGATGATTCATGCGGCGGCGTGCAACTTCCTGGGAGTGTCCGCGGAGATCAGTTCGGACATGGAACCCGCGCGTGCCGTTCCTGCTCTGCAGGCGCAGGCACGGCATAACTTACAACAGCTTCTTCGAGAGTTGGTAAGAAACTTCTACGACATAGAATCAGACGACCACAGCCTGCGAACTGCGGCAGCACAGCCGGCCAGTTTGGCGTCTCGCTTCGCGGAGTTGCGGCAGAAGTACGGTGTACGACGGGAGTTTTCTACAACTGAAATCGCATTACCACCACCGCTATCACACCTTGCACCGACTCTCCGGGCGCTTGGTTTTCGCCAGCGCAGTGCGAACTGATCCTCAGCGCCCGGAAACCTCGACTATTCAAAATAACTTAAAAGTTTGGACAACTTTTCTTGCCGTTCGGCTGTCTAATGAATAACGCCTGTTAAGCATTCACCTCATATCCGAGTTCCGACACCATGAACACCGGTTCCACTCAGTCTGAAGAAGAGAAAATCGTTCTGCCCGATTTCAGATCTTCCGAAGCATTAAAAGAAGAAATCAGCTTGCGGGTGAACCACAGAGTTGATGGAAACTGGGAGCTGGTTTCATTGTTTAGTCGTGGCAAATACCTTTACTTGAGATTCGAACCTCACAACCCCGGACAAGATGCGGCTGAATCCCCTGTTTGTACCACACCCTGTTATGCCGGCTAAGTGAGCCGCCACTATCCCCCGATTTTCCATTGCACAAGCGCCATTCTCCTATTGTACCGCTCCCATCGTTCATCCTACCAAATGAGAAACTGTCGGACTTACAGCCGAATTGGGACTCATGAATACGCCGGCTGCATAGCGGACGGAAGATTTGGAGTTTGTAACTTCGCTAAATGATCTTCAAAATCTGCCGAAAAATTGTGGAAATGTCACTTGACTTTTGCAGGTTTATTCACTATCCTTGCCGCCATTGCAAAATCAAAGTAATTGTACACTAGTAGTTATCATGGAGGTGTTAGTAACGTGAGTACAGAAACAAAAAAAACGACGAAAGGAGTAGCCCCCAAAAAGAGCACTCCCAGGAAGGCAGTCGCCAAGAAAGTCACCGTCAAGAAGACAGTAGCCGCGAAGACTAGCGCTGCAAAGAAGACGACCGTAGCTAAAAAGACGACCGCCAAAAAGGCCAACGGCCGGGCTAGAACAGTCCGGAAGGTAACCATAGTTCCGAACGAATCAGAGATTCGGCAACGCGCGTTCGAACTCTACTTGCACCGAGGTGGTGTTCACGGTAATGCGATGCAGGACTGGTTGGAGGCCGAACAAGAACTGACCGCGTAAATGGTGTACGCGATTTTTGACTAAGCCTTAAGGCTGCCTGACGCGTCGGGCAGCCTTTTTTGTTTCCCCTCCTGTCTTCTCCTTATCTTCCCAGCCAAACTCACCCGTCTTTAGATGAGCACCGGCGGTGGTTTCCGCCAGGTCAGGCGGGAAAATATGTGCAGAGCGCCCGGCGTCCCTCTGGTCGTCTGTGGTTGCCATTCACATCCATTCTTCCTCCAAACAAGAAACCCCGGAATTCCAAACAAATCCCGGGGTCAAAACTGAACGACGACGTTTCTATTCAAATAGCTTTAGGTACTCTGCATACCCTTCCTCTTTCAGGTTGTCCTTCCGGATAAAACGAAGTGAAGCAGAATTGATGCAATATCTCAGACCTGTGGGCTTAGGGCCGTCGTTAAAAACATGGCCAAGGTGAGAGTCACCGTATTTGCTGCGCACCTCAGTGCGGGCCACAAACAGACTGCGGTCGACTTTCTCCAACACATTCTCTTCCTGCAACGGCCTGGTAAAGCTCGGCCAGCCGGTCCCGGATTTGAACTTATCTGTTGAACTGAACAGCGGCTCACCCGAAACGACGTCCACGTAGATGCCCTCTTCCTTGTTGTTCCAGTATTCGTTGCTGAATGGTCTTTCGGTCCCCTCATGTTGAGTTACCTGGTATTGCAATGGCGTGAGTTCTTTGCGCAACTCCTCGTCAGAAGGCTTGGAGTAGCTGTGGCCGTTGTTGTGTTTAGATTTGTCCATATCGCCCCAAACTTTTTTGATGAATTGATCTCGTCCCGAACCGGAACGATAGCGTTTGTAGTTACGCGGGTTCTTCTTGTAATAGTCCTGATGGTAGCCTTCAGCAGCGTAGAACGCCTCGGCCGCGCGAATAGGTGTGACAATCTGCCTGTCAAAGACGCCGGAATCGCTCAGCTTTTTCTTCGATGCTTCGGCCAGGACACGCTGCTTCTCATTGTGATAAAACACTCCGGAAGTGTACTGCGGACCACGGTCGACAAAGGATCCACCCGCGTCCGTTGGATCAAATTGCCGCCAGTAAACGTCAAGCAATTCCTGATAGCTGATTTTCTGCGGGTCAAAACTAATCTGTACCGCCTCTAGGTGATCCGTCCTACCGGAGGCCACTTCTTTGTATGAGGGATCCACCTTGGCGCCACCCGTATAACCGGAAATAACCGCATGCACACCCTCCAGATGTTCGAAAGGATGCTCCATGCACCAAAAGCACCCTCCTGCAAACGTTGCCTTTTCAAGCTTTGGCTGCGTTGTACCGGGCGAACAGCCAATCGCAAGGAACGCACCTACAACAAATAGACTTTGAATATATTTCATTTTTGTCCTCGGGTTCATTTGAGCTGTCATTTCAATTAAACGAAACCAGGATCACAAAAGTATCACAGGAGTGTCAAAAATTAAGCATCCCCGATTTGGGCCTTACACCACAGGATAAGCTACAGTAGAAAATGCAAATCATCAAGGAATTTCAAATGCTCGTCGTTGCAAGTCTAAAACCTTTGCAACTTGCACAAAATTCCACTAATCTTTGATGCAAAGGGCAAAGCCAGAGCTCACCATTAACAGGCCATGTGCTTTCTTGTGACCCCAGTCTCTTCCGCTTGCGGCTGCGGGTAAATGGTCGCGTTGTTATTACTCAATTCATGTATTCTCAATCACTGGCGCTGAGATGCCCTACAGGAATATCGACGACTCAACTCTGGATGGTTTGAAGAGCGGCGGCCACTCCCTCCTTATCGAACCCGTGGATCCGCTTTCGGGCCGGACCGTAGATTTTTTGAAAAGCCACCTATCAAGGACCACCTTACGAAAGCTATGCTGAAGAAGCAGAAAGTCCCCATCCTGGAATTCGATCACGCCAAAACGGCTGTGATTGCGCCACAGAGGCTTGTAAAATCCGCCGATCTCCCGCAGCACTGCGTGTTGTCATTCTTCAACGAACAAATTAACAAGTTGCATCAAGAAGGCACAGCCAGGAGAGAGACAAAACTAAAGACCGAAATCGGCCCAAACCTGGTGTTCACCCTCGACACCGAATACGGGAAAGTCGCACTGTGTCACCCAGGTGTGGGCGCTCCAATGGCGGCCGGGCAGTTGGAGGAACTCATTGCCCTCGGCTGTAGGAAATTCGTCGCTTGCGGCGGAGCTGGTGTTCTGGCCAGGGATGTAGCACTGGGAGAGCTGCTTGTGGTTGCCTCTGCAGTGCGCGATGAAGGAACATCTTACCACTACCTGGCGCCTGCCCGCGAAGTTGTCGTCAATCCTGCGGCTCTCACGGCAATCCAAACGACACTCGATCAGAGGAAAGCCCCCTACCGTCTTGCCAAGACCTGGACCACCGACGCCTTCTACCGCGAAACGCGTGACAAAGTGGCTTTACGCAAATCAGAAGGCTGTCTCGCCGTAGAAATGGAAGCGGCCGCCTTACTCGCCGTCGCTGAATTCCGCGGCGTTGCCCTGGGCCAAATCTTGTACAGTGGTGACGATCTGAGCGGCCCTGACTGGGAAAGTCGTGGCTGGACCAGGCAATCTGAACTGCGCAGGAGCCTGATTTTTCTGGCCGCACAGGCATGTCTGGCGATGGGCTAAGCACCCGACAAAGCTAAATCGCCCGCGCTTCCCAATGGCTTGCGCTTTAAATAGCCCGGGCTGCTGAATAGCATTGGGCTTCAGCCCGGAGAAAACAAACGAACAGAACCAACCACCGGGGATTCATCCCCGAATGATGAAGGGAGGTGCAAATGTCTTACATCAACGTCTGGATCCACCTGATTTGGGCAACAAAGAACCGCCACCCATTTCTGACAAAACAAGTCCGGCAACCGGTCTTTCAACACATTCGGCAAAACGCCAAGAAAAAAGGAATTCACCTGGATTTCATCAATGGCTACAGTGAACACGTGCACACGTTGATATCTTTGAACGCCAGCCAGACCATTGCGGAGGTGGCTCAGGCTCTGAAAGGGGAATCTTCACATTGGGTCAATGCGAACCAACTGACGAAAACGAGATTTTGTTGGCAAAATGAATATATGGGGCTGTCGGTCAGCAGATCGGCTGTGCCAAGAGTGCGTGAATACATCAAGAGTCAGGAGGAGCATCATCGCGTGAAGGGTTTTGCGGAGGAATATGAGTTGTTTATGAAGCGATATGGGTTTCAGATTCTGGGAGAGGATGCGGGCTAAAGCCCTGGGCTGACGTTTGGGTCTTTTCGTCCTCCGAGCTGAAGCCCGGAGCTATTCAGGGCCGGGAGCTATCCAGAAGCTCGGATCCATTCAGAAGCCAGGAGCTATCCAGAAAACCCAGACCTATTCAGAGGTCCGGGGCTACTCAGAGGTCGGGACTATTATGACACCAAAGCCTGGGCGGACAAACGACCTGTGATATTCTGAAGCCACGGGGGCAGTCACGGCCGGAGAACCAAGGCTGTGTGCGGCGGGACTATTCCGGGAGCGTAGACCCTCCTGAAGCCTGGCCATGATGAAGCCGGAGCTTCCGAAGCGTGGGGTATTCAGAGGCTCGGAGTCCTCGGAAGCCCGGGGTGATCAGACATCTGAGGTCATAATGAACGCCGGATTCCGAAGCGTGTAGCACTCAAGTCCGGGAAATGTCCTAAAACCTGGCGCATTGAGGAAATACAGCCTGCGTTATTTCGAAGGCAGGTCCATTCACAAATCTCAATCATCCACCTGAGTCAAAATGAAAAATGTGGGGTCTTATGTCTGACGATTTGAAAAATATCTGCGTCTACTGTGGTTCCAGTGCCGGGACTGAACCCGCTTTCCTGCAACAAGCCGATGCGCTCGGCCGCTTGCTTGCGGAAAAACAAATAGGCCTGGTTTACGGCGGAGCGCAAATCGGACTAATGGGAGCAATAGCTGACGCAGCGCTTGCAGCCGGAGGAAAGGTCACCGGCGTCATGCCGGAATTTCTCGTGCGCAAAGAGGTCGCCCATCAAGGACTTACGGAACTCACGGTGGTAGATTCCATGCACGAGCGGAAAATGGCCATGGCTGAGCTGGCTGATGCTTTCATTGCCATGCCGGGTGGTTTGGGCACATTCGAGGAATTGTTTGAAGTTTTGACCTGGGCGCAGTTGGGGCTGCACAGCAAGCCGTGCGGCCTGCTGAATGTAAGCGGATACTTCAACGACCTGGTGCGCTTTCTGGATCATGCTGTCGAGCAAGGATTTGTCTCGAGGGAGAATCGCTCTATCCTGCATGTCGAAGCCAATCCAGCCACCCTCCTCGTTCGTTTTGAGAACCATCAGCCGCCGCAATCCGACAGCTGGCCGGTGCGCGACAGGGGCTGACAGTGCCGGAAACCGATAGCTGGTGCCAAACCACCGCATCTAGCGTGCGATGCGAAACACGCTTTTTCGAATGATCTCTCGTTTCGCCGTCTTACTTCTTATTTTCATACTGAGTTCGTACCTGCCCGTTTTGAGATTCGAGATGTTCAGTGCAATTACCTGGTCTGTCGTGGCAGCGGAAAGAACCGGGTCAAACGTCTTCTTGAGCCGCTCCGTCTTCTTGTCAAGCTTACCGGACCTTTTAAGGGCCTTCATTTCACACTCTAACCGCACGGCTGACTCGTTGTCCGTCAGCGCCAAATGGTAGATCTGGAAGTACACTTTGACCGAATCTGATTTAACCGGGTCGCTAGGGATAACCGGGAATGGGTACGTGAATTCGTTTGACACATCTTCAGGTGTGTCTTTCCCAACTATCAGATCGCTAACCTGGAACCTGCTGGAATCGCTATCGAGAGATTGTAGGTCGCCCAGGAACACGGACTGTACACCTACGACTTTCGCTGTGTCAGGCAGATCGGCCCGGCTCAGCTCCGATTTTCGTACATCGAGGATGACCCTTTCGGCTGTCAGACTGTACAAGTGCTTGTCCGCATTCTGCAAAGAATCGAACACGGACGTGTTGTGATTGTGCAGATCTGGATACATCAACGCTATCTCATTCCGCTCCCACTCCTGGCCGTATTGAATGAGAATGTGCCTGTGTTTGAATTTTGTCCTTTTGGACGGTGTGAAGAAGGGGACGGCAAAGCCTGCCTCCCGCGTAGCATTCCCAGATACAACCATGATGCTCAACCGTGGACGGTTTTCCGGGCTAAGATAGCGAAATGTCTTATAATTGAGGTAGAGTGGTTCAAACGCATCAAACACGCTGGTTCTATCCAGGGGCAGATATTTGAAGTTGAGGACACCCTGGTCAACGCTTTTGTAATAGCCTAACGTCCCCAGAACGACCTCCCGGTCCGGCCCCAGCCGGCCGGAGCCGCGTGAATTAAGCCACTGCGTTTCAACTGCCTTAAATCGATCCTGATAATGGCTATCTATTCCTCTTAGCTCACTGTAGTACATCAATTGCAGCATTCCGCCAGGCAAGACACCGGCGGCGGCTCGAGCGCTGCTGCGCCTGAAAGCGTTCCCCGGGATAAACTCCTCAATGCCATAGCGTAGGCCATACTTGCCAAACCCTCTTTTTTTTCCGAACAGGAAGAGTGTCGTTTCATCCTCCTGCAGAGAAAAGTAATGCCAAATCTCATATTCAGGTTTGGAATTGAATCGTAAGACTTCCTGGCGCACCAGAAAATCATCCAGCCAGCGCATGATCTCAAGCTGGTCAAGCCCCAGCTTGCCTGCATAGCGGGCATCCGGTGCACCATATTTCACGAAGACCAGACCACGATCATCCGTCCCATAAACCGTGGTCTTTGCCGCATTGAATTGCTTTCTGGCTATGGCGATGCGTTCCCAGTGCTCGATGAGTCTCTCGTTAACTATCGTGGTCGGGATCGGATCCCTTGTCATCCAAAAAGCTTTGAACTCACCACCCAAGGCCCGGTCCCCCCTCTCCAGCCTCTCATGCCACAACGTTGCCGTATCAACATCAAGAACCGGGGCTAATCGCAGGATCTCCTCACGCAGAGAAGCATGATGCTGCTTTGGGTCTGCCCGGGTCAAACTGCGCAGGTACTCAATGCTTGCCTGCTCATAATACTGTGCAGCTTCCTTTTCTGTGGCCAGCTCAATGAAACCGATTCCGACCCGGGGATCAGTTGCTGCATCGTTAGCAACCGAGTCTAGTGCTGTGGACCAAATCTTCAGCGCATTTTCCCAGTTGCCCATTTTTCGTGCTGCCTGCCCTCTTTCATAGATGTCGGACTCCATCGAAAACGTAGTTTGCCAAACCAGAGCAGATATAAGTATGGAGCGGCAAACGACGAAAACCAGATGTAAAGAGTACTTGATCATGCTCGATGTCCGAGTCTTTTGTTTAGGATCCGCAAAGTAGAAATACGCATGCTAGACTAACACGCTACGAGGAAGTGACTATTGACTAATTCAACTTGCCCAACCGTCAAAATGTTCATCACAAGAGAAGCTTAATACCCGGCCCAATTGTTTCAGCCAAAAACCGCACATTTTGAAAAATTTAAGTTAGGGACTTATGCCGCCTTATGGTATTTGCATTTCTTGTTGATTGACGAATCGAATGGTGTTTTGCTGAATACGTTTTTTTCTGGCTTTTTCTAATTTACGTTTTCTTTGTTCGATGATTCGATAGCAGGGCTCGATACTCACTGCTGATATAGCAACTGCCATTGTCGGACTGAATTGCGTTTGGCGTTTTACCGCTCTGCTCGAAAGCCCGATGGGTTGCTGCACCAATTGTGTGACCGGTCATCGACAGGCAGAGC
>JAJDAD010000032.1 GCA_029262055.1 Candidatus Zhuqueibacterota bacterium | reverse complement strand
CTCATCCACTCCCTGGCGACAATCTTAAATGATGACTTGACGGACGTTCCGAACCATGACTGAAGCCATGCCGTTCATCATGTTCTTCACATTGTTCGGCCTGCTGCTGCTCGGCTTTCCGGTTGCCTTTACCCTGGGTGGCGTGTCGCTTCTTTTTGGTCTGTTCACCTTTGGTTTCGATTTCTTTAATTTCCTGCCGTTGCGGATTTGGGGCATCATGGGCAACTATGTCCTGATTGCCGTTCCCTTATTTGTTTATATGGGTGTCATGCTGGAAAAGTCCGGTCTGGCGGAAGACCTGCTCGAAACTATGGCCCTGTTGTTCGGTAGAATTCGCGGAGGGCTGGCGGTTTCCGTGGTGGTGGTCGGGGCTTTGCTGGGCGCTTCAACAGGAATCGTTGGGGCGACGGTCGTCACCATGGGCATGCTCAGCCTGCCAACCATGCTGAAACGAGGGTACAGTCCCGAACTTGCCACCGGCACGATTTCCGCCTCCGGAACGCTGGGGCAGATTATTCCGCCGAGCATCGTCCTGGTTCTGCTCGGCAGCATCTTGA
This sequence comes from Candidatus Zhuqueibacterota bacterium, assembly GCA_029262055.1. Lineage (GTDB taxonomy): Bacteria > Zhuqueibacterota > Zhuqueibacteria > Oceanimicrobiales > Oceanimicrobiaceae > JAJDAD01. The sequence goes on along the minus strand of JAJDAD010000032.1, from coordinate 10,981 downwards.
ACGTCTCGGTTGGCGATATGTTTGTCGGCGCCATCATCCCCGGGTTACTGCTGGTAGGTCTCTATCTCATCTGGATCATGGTCACGGCCTTTCTCCATCCTGAGTCTGCACCTGCGATGCCCGCAGCAGAATTAGAGGCGTTCAAAGGCAAAGTGATGCTACAAAGAGTGCTTAAAGCGTTCGTGCTGCCGTTCTTTCTGGTTATTGCGGTTTTGGGTTCGATCTTCGCAGGCATTGCCTCTCCTACCGAGGCCGCTGCGGTCGGAGCCTTCGGAGCCACCATCTTGACGATGGCCTACGGAAAGTTCAAATTGCAGACGTTGCAAGATGTGATGCGGGAAACCACGCTGCTGACTTGCATGGTTTTTATTATTCTGGTAGGAGCCACAGCTTTTGGCCTGGTCTTTCGCGGCATGGGTGGCGACCGGCAACTGACTCAGTTAATCACGGGCGCAAATTTACACCCCTCTCTTTTCCTGGCACTGGTCATGGTTGTGATTTTCGTGGCCGGGTTCTTCATCGATTTTATCGAGATTACCTTCATCATCGTGCCGGTGGTTGGCCCTCTCTTCAGCGCCCTCGGCATCGACCTGCTCTGGATCGGCGTGCTCATCGCGATGAACCTGCAAACGTCCTTCCTGACGCCGCCGTTCGGGTTTTCTCTTTTTTATCTAAAAGGGGTTGCGCCGCCGGAAATCAGGACGGGACAAATCTATCGCGGGATTATTCCGTTCGTTGTTATCCAGCTTATTGGGCTTGCAGTGCTTTTGCTCTTTCCGGAAACGGTTACGTGGCTGCCGCGGGTGATTGGTCGGTAGGATTTCCCGCATCTGTTTCTTGCTTAGTTCAGAATGACTTTAGATCTGAAGTGAGAGGTATTGGCCTGCACGATTCATCAACTGTCTTTTCTGTCATCCTGAAAGGATCTTTTTTGGTCAAATCCGTACCCGTTTGGCGCCACCGGAACCGTTCAAAAAGGATTCCTCCTGAATGACCGTCGTTGTTAGATTGGTTGCCAATCCACAGATCCATGAATTGTCCAGGTTCAATACGGCTATTTCGCTCTCCACTTAATATTTTGAACAGATCTTTGAAGTCTTGATTCCCTGGCATTCTGTCCTCGAATTGCGTTGACCTCTTGTACCATTTGCCAAGCCGCCTCAAAACGACCTTCAGGACCAACCGCTTGCCAGAATGCAAGGTCGAAAGATCCATCCATCTCGTCTCGCCGAACGAGGCGTGCCATTTTTATCTTTTGTTTTTTCAGTAGTGAACTCTGATGAGAGGTATCGACAAATCAAATTACCGATAATCGCTCAATTTATCAAGCTCTGATTTACCAGTCCTTTAGCAGTCATTACATAGCCCCAAAACTGTAGTAGACCTTCTCGGAAATCTCCGCCCAACCACCGACCTGATTTCGAAACTTGTCGAAAGATTCGTACACTCGTTTGCTGCTGGGATCTTTCGAAGTCAACTCATCAATTGCCTGGTCTGAGTAGCTCTTCAGCGTCTGCAGAACAGGATCCGGGAACTTGCGCACGTCGACCTTCTCTTCCTCCACGAGTTTGCGCAGATAGATATTGTTTTTAGCTTCAAATTCCGAAAGCATCCAGACGTTGCTACGCGCGGCGGCCGCCCGAACAATCATTTGTAAATCAGAGGGCAAGCTCTCCCACTTCGCTTTGTTCACGGTTAATTCAAGCACCGGCCCCGGCTCATGCCAACCCGGATAGTAGTAATGTTTTGCGATTCTATAGAATCCCTGCAGGTAGTCGTGATATGGCCCAATCCATTCGGTGGCATCGATAACTCCTCTTTCCAGGTTGGTGTAAATCTCCCCTCCCGGCGTCAAAATGGGTGCCCCGCCCGCCAGTTTTATGACGTTTGCTCCCAGGCCCGGGATGCGCATCTTCAGGCCTTTGAGGTCATCCGCAGTGTTGATCTCCCGGTTGAACCATCCCCCCATTTGCATGCCGGTATTTCCCGCTGGAATCGGCACAAGGTTAAAGGGCGCGTAAAGCTCTTCCCACAGTTTCAGTCCGCCAGCGCTGTAGAGCCACGCGTTCATCTGCTGGGCGTTCATGCCAAAAGGAACGGCTGTGAAAAACTGCGCAGCCGGCACCTTCCCGGCCCAGTAGTAGGAGGCGCCGTGTCCCATTTCAGCGGTGCCCTGACTGACTGCATCGAACGTGCTGAGCGCCGGAACCAGTTCACCGCCACCGTACACCTGAATTTGCAGACGGCCGCCGGACATTTCATCGATCCATCTGGCTAGGGCATCGACGCCTTCGCCCATCACCGGAAAATGGGGTTGCCAGGTGGTGACCGCCTTCCAGCGGAATTTCTGGTTCGTCTGCACAGCGGGGGTTTCCCCCCTCTTTTCGCTGCCACATCCGAAAACCAATGAGGACGCCCCGAGCGCGGCACCTTTCTTCAGAAACTCTCGCCTATTTGTCTTGGCCATTTTTCATCTCCGCGTTGGGCGGACCTCAGAAACTCACCGATCATCGTCGGTGCGTTCAGTCCTGCTGTGCGATGTGTCAGGTTTTGGGCTTATGTAGAGACTAATCGGGAATGATTGCAGACAACGTATGAAATCAGCTTTAGAAAAGCAAGAAAGCACTAAAAACGGACCGCAGGTCTACGACGGCTCGTGATAGTGCGAAGCACCAGAGCCACCGACAGAACCTCTATCCAAACCGACACTATTTGAACGGCTAGATCTATCTCATGATTTTTCAGAAATAGCAGTCCGAACACCGGACCAAAATCATCCTACAAACCCTCAGGCAAGGCCTCATTCGGTGCAATTCCCAGCACAGCAGACACCGGCTTTTCGGCAGTCGCGAGTCTTACCTGGGTCCAAAGCTTGAACTGTTCAGGTATTTGTGGCCGGTTGCCACCAAACCCGCCACGACCGCCGCCGAATCCACCACGGCCACCGCCAAACCCGCCTCTGCCACCACCACGACCGCCACCTCTTCCGCCACCCGAACCTCCCGCCATTTGCTCTCTCAGTTTTTTCAGATCCAATTTAGCAGTTTCAAACCCAACACCCAGTGGCTTGTCCTCTTTGACCCCAATTGCGAAGGGATGAGCTTCATCCTTATGTAGTGGAATCTTGATCTCATAAAACAACTCATCGCGTGGATCGCCGACTTTGACTGCGATCCCTTTTGCTTCCGACACCCGCATCAATTGCGGTTCATCTTCTCCAGGCAAAGTTATTTCCAGGTCGAGCAACGCCTTTTCGAAATTCTCTCTCATGCTTTCAATATCTTCGCCACGCCCCGGACCTCTCGTCATCAACCCCATCTCCATCATGCCAATAGGAAACCGGATGCCAAATTTTCTGGAATTGCCCCCGCCGGGATCGAGCCACAAGCTGAATCCGGTAGCCATAAATTGTCTCTTGATACTCCTGTCAGAGGTTTTCAAACTAACGTACAAGTAATCTTCATCGTTAAAGAATCCCACTGCAACATTTTCTTTCTCAACATAAGTCGTGCCCTCCAGCCAGTCACTACTTTGGCCGTCGACTATTATTTTCTGATCCGTCCATTCGCTGTTTAATCTGAGCCCGCCGCCGCAGGCCACAGTCGAGGCGGCCAAAACTCCAAGGCAGATCGAGTTGCTCCAGTAGCGCATGTAATCCTCCGTCGTATTTAGAACAATTTGTAGAAATCTCAATTTAGCCCGGCAGGGACTCAGGAAGCCGTGCCCATATTTTCCCGAAGTCCCTACCGTTTTATGTGAACCGGGTGAATGAAACAGGAGGTAACCCGGAGTAAATTTGAGTGCGGCAGTTAGACTCTCAAACGTCGTTATTGATTCCCGAACCCGCCGGAATAATTCACAAATCGTCTCCCGTCGAAGGGGGATTGAGGATCTCCTTTTGACGGGAAACAGTTGGATAAGCGTATCAAGCAAGCCGTCAACATCCAGCTCATTGGCCTCGGGCTGCAAATGGCGACGGAGAGTCCCGATGTTCTCATCACATACCATGCTGGTTTGAAGGAAAAATAGACGTTCAGACCTGGGGTGGTTTTTACGGCCGCAGAGGACGCGGTTATGGTCAAATCGTCGAAGTTGACGACTACAAGGAAGGGACTTTAATTCTGGAGGTCCTCGACGTCGAAACCGAGGAGATCATGTGGCGCGGAATCGCAGTGAGTAAGTTCGATGAAAAACTCGACCCGGAGAAAATTGACAAACAGCTCAGTAAAGCCATCAAGAAGATGTTCGCGCAACTGCCGGACAACTTAACGTCGTAAAGTCAACCATCCCTGTCACCTCAAAAGGTTTCGTTGCCAGGATGGCGGCGAAGCCTTTTGAGATTATGGGCATCTCCGGCGGGTGAAGTAACTCGTTGACTCCGTTAAAATTCCACCTGGCTGCCGACTTTGATGCCGCGTTCCTTGAACCAGCCCGCATTTACTTCTAAAGCATAAAGCGCCGGCGCCGCGGAGTGATAGGAAGTGGTATCGTCGAGTGGCTCCATCCTCTGAATATCGACGATCTTGCCGCCTTCATCGATAAACGCGATGTCCAATGGAATGTAGGTGTTGCGCATCCAGAACGAAAGCATTCTGGTCGACTCGAACACGAACAGCATGCCCTGGTCTTCGGCCAATTGCTCGCGGTTCATCAAGCCCTGCTGCCGCGATTCTGCGTCCTGAACAATTTCAATGTTCAGGCGAACACCGTCAATGGTCAGGACCGGTGTCGCCGCCGGGCTTTTCCGGTTAGCCGCGTTTGAGGTTTGGCCATTGCCGCCACAGGCCGCCAAAAAAATCATGCTGGTCAGGATAATTGCTGAAAAGATTGTTGGTATCTTGGTCATTGCTATTCCCAGACTGTCTTGATCAATGAGAATCGAAGATTCTGAAATCTCACGAATATAATCCCGCGGGCCTTAATTCTCAATTAGAAAATAGTAGAGGTCAGGATTATTTGCGAACCGGAGGTTTGGCTGGCATATGGAGTGCGGGGACTGTGTCACCGCGGGCATCAACGCAGTCAATGCACTCCATATATACCAATATAGAAAGTGCGTCGCACATAGAATACGTTTTATCATTCTTGCAGGCTAGGCAATGTCTAAGAAAGCCAGTCGCTCATAGATGTCCTTAATTGGCGTGCCGGTTTCCCGGGCGATTTTCCTGCAGGCTTCGTACTCGGGCGCGGTGTGCAAAATCTCATCGCCCAAACTCCCCACTTTGAAAGGAACCGGACCGAACTCAGTCTCCACAACCCTGATTTCCCGGTGCAATTTCAGACGTTGTTCTTTGCGAATCCGGACACCGATCGTGGTCGTTTGCGCGAGGATGACTTTCGCGAGTTTTTCTTCGTCGCCTGCATTGCACAGAACGGATAACTTAACGCCGGGCCTGCTCTTCTTCATGATCAGACTGGTAAGATAGACGTCCAGAGCGCCGTGTTGGAACAGACTTTCAAAGACCGTTTCGTATATCTGCGGATTCATGTCGTCGATGTTGGTTTCGATTATGGCGACGTGGTCGCGGTCAAAATCAGTCGCGGCGATTTCCTCGCCGATGACGACGCGCAAAACGTTCGGTTGCGCAAGTTCACGGCTGCCGGCACCGTACCCAACTTGCTCCACCCGCATCGGCGGCATGTCGCCGAACTCTCCGCTCAATTCCCGCACGATAGCGGCCCCGGTGGGCGTGACCAGTTCCGCCCGCAGGCCGGTGGAATAGATCGGTACGCCCTGCAGGATTTCCAGGGTAGCAGGCGCAGGCACGGGATACTTGCCGTGCGAGAACTCAATGAAGCCGGTGCCGGTGTTGAGCCTTGAACACGACACTTTTTCAATGCCAAGCAACCGCAGTCCGGCAATTGTTCCCACCACATCGATGATGGTGTCCACAGCACCGACTTCGTGAAAGTGCACCTTCTCCAAAGCCGTGCCATGAATCCGCGCCTCAGCAACTGCTATTCTCCTGAAGACATTCTTTGCGGCAGTTTTGACACCCTCGGCCAGCGCCGATTGCTCGACGATTCGGTTTAGATCCGCGAGATGGCGATACGTACTCCTGTCATGGTCCAGAACGTCAAACTTGGTTGCTGCGAGACCTTGGCGGGAGGTTTTTTCGACCTGCACTTCGTATCCGGGCAGCGCCAGTTTGGCCAATTCGTCCTGCAATGCGGCAGGCTCCAGGCCGGCATCGAGCAGAGAGCCGATGAGCATGTCGCCGCTGACGCCTGAGAAACAATCGAGATAAGCTATTCTTGACATGTTCCCTACTTGTTTATGAGTGTAGCAAAATATCCCGCGCCAAAACCGTTGTCGATGTTGACGCAGACCACGCCCGGCGAACATGCATTGAGCATGGTCAGCAAGGGCGCCACGCCTGCAAAACTGGCACCATAGCCGACCGAGGTTGGTACTGCAACCACGGGCGTGTTGACCAGGCCCGAAACAACCGTCGGCAGGACACCATCCATACCGGCAACAACGATAAGGACATTCGCCTTATCGATACCCTCTCTGTGGTCCAGCAATCGGTGCAGACCTGCGACGCCGACGTCGTAGAGGCGCTGCACAGGATTCCCGAGCGCTTCGGCGGTGACAGCGGCCTCTTCCGCAACCGGAATGTCGGCGGTGCCGGCGCTACAAACCAGAATCTCGCGGGTGGCTTTGACTTTGGTTGCCAGGTCGGCATGTTCCACAAATACGGTCCGGGCCAGTTTGTTGAATTGTGCGTGCGGAAAGACCTCCCTGATGGCCGCGGCAGCTTCAGCCGACAGGCGCGTTGCCAAAACATGACTCTGCCGGGCCAGACTACTGACGATGTCCACGATCTGCTCAGTCGTTTTACCCTGACCGAAGACGACTTCAGGAAATCCCCGGCGCAACGCGCGATGGTGATCAACCTTGGCGAATCCGAGATCTTCATAGGGCAGATTCTCCATCCGGGCGAGAGCCTGCTCCACTGACAGTTCCTTCTGCTCGACCTGGGTTAAGACGGTACGGAGTTGATTTCTGTCCATATCTCAGGCAGCCGGGCGCTCGGTTCCGGCGTTTGCACCGGGTCCAGGCAAGGGCTTCTTCTTTCCGCCGGCCTGTTCGCCTTGAATCAGCGTCGGTGCATCCGGGTAAGCGTAGATTGTGGGAGCGTGGTTTTGCATCAGGCCGCCGGTGTCGTAAGTGGGTCCGTAGGTGCTGTGCACGCTCTTGTTCAAGGCGCGCAGCATGGTGGTCAATTGGCCGCGATGGTGGGCGGAATGATTTAATCTGCGCGTGAAGATCCAGGCTCGGCTACGCTGCAGCTCGAAGAACCCCGCGCTTTCTTCCCACCAGGCGTCCGCCTTGTTCCGCAACGCCACCAACCGTTTGCCGGCATCTTCCGAGTAGCGTTGAATGAAGTCAAGACGGGTTTCCTGTGCAGGCAGTGGTGGCGCGCTGACGTCAATCGCCAGCATGGTGCGAAACCAAAGATCCTCACTGACGCACTGATGAACCATCTGTTCCAGAACACTCCTGCCCCGGGCATCAGCAGGATTCGGCCTGAAGGTGAGGTCCTGGTCGGCAAACATGGACCAGACGCTCAGGGTTTTTAGAATCTCGGTTTCGTAAGTCTCTATTAAAAAGTCATACTTCATTCAGGGCTCCCGATTATATTCACGATCCTGTCGGATCATTCTGATTAAGGTTGCTAACGGGCTACGGTGTAAACGCAGCGCTCTTTGTCACTGACCAAATGGGTACGCAACCAGGTGTGACTCGTTGAGCTGTTCAATTGCAGCACACCCGAGTTGCCGCATGGTATGTTCAATTCCCTCTCGCAAGATTGTAAAGGCCCGGAGCACGCCACCTTCACCGCCGGCGCCGAGGCCATAGGCATAAGGACGCCCGACGAGCACGGCTTTTGCCCCGGAAGCCAACGCGATGACAACATCGGCACCTGAACGAATGCCGCCGTCCATCAACACCTCGACGTCAAGGTCTTTCATTGCGGGCGCAACTGCTTTCAAGATATGCAGGGTCGGCAAAACCCTGTCGAGCTGCCGGCCGCCGTGATTGGATACAACGATTGCTTTGGCGCCATGTTCGGCCGCGAGTCTGGCATCGTGGACGTTGTGTATCCCTTTGATGACGAACGGCCCGCCCCAGGCCTCTTTGATCCAGAACAAGTCTTCCCACGTTACAGCGGACTGTTGCAGTTGTTGCCCGATATCAGCGTAAGGCATCGGCTGCCCGCCCGGAAGCTCTATGTTGGGAAAATCCATTAAACCACCATCCGAGTAAAAACTCATCAGCCACGACAGGCGCCTAATCATTTGCGGCGCGAATCTTATCTTTGGCCAGAGTTTGCCGTTGAGAAGTTCTGCCGAACCGTTCCTTTGATCGCGAAAACGCAGACCAGCCACCGGCGTGTCAATTGTCAGCACAAGGGCGTGGTAGCCCGCAGCCTTTGCTCTCTCAATGCTTTTTAATGCGACCTCCTTACCACCGACCAAATACAGTTGAAACCAACATGGCCCCTGCGTTGCGGACTTTACCTCCTCCAGGCGCGTGCCGGTCAGTGTGGAAAGCGTGCAAATGGTCCCGGACTTACCGATGGCCGCGGCTGCCACCGCCTCGCCACGAGGCCAGAGAGTTCTGAGGCTGCCGACCGGTGCAGCAATAACCGGCAGCGAGATCTCATGACCGAGAACCTCAGTGCGCATATTTACAGAATCACATTTCACGCCATAGTGAGGATTGAAGCGTACCCTTTGAAACGCCTCGACATTGTCCTTCAGGGTTTGCTCTTCGCCGGCTCCGCCCAGAAAATAATCTGTCACGACCGGGGGCACGCGCCGTTCCATGAGCCTGCGCAGGTCGGCAATGGCGGGACAGTCGGCGACAGCCTTGGCCCAGCCGTTTTCGGATCTGGCCCGGCAGTAATCTAAGCAGCTTTCAAGCAAGCGGGGTTTTCCTGGCATACTGATTCAGCTATCTCCTACGCGGAAGATAGCAGAATATTGGGAGGTTTCAAACGATTTCGCAGCGGAATTATGTCGCCCTGGGTGCATCGGCACTTGCCGACCGCCGGATAAACAGGCAGAAAATCCGAGCAAGCCGGCGTAGAAATCTTGCACGCCTGCCCGCCAAGTTTGGTGGATCCCAAATCATTTCGAAGTGTGAATCCAATCCTGCATCAGGGAAACCGGGTGGCGATCGTTTCGACCAGGAGTTGCACCGCCATGTGTTGCGTCAGTTCTGAAGTGTCCAGGTAAGGATTGACTTCCACTAAATCGACCCCGACCAGTTTCCCGCGTTCTGAGGCCATTTGCACGATTTGCTTTACGTGCATGAAATTCAGGCCCTCGGCTTCCGGACTTTCCGTCCCGGGACAGAGCGATGGGTCCAGCCCATCGATGTCGATGCTGACATAATAGTTGCCCAGGTCTTGCGGCAACTGCTCGAAAAGACTTTCGACGCCATTCTCGAAAACATCATAGTTTGAAAACACGAGGTTGCCGTGCGCTCTGCTTTCGCGCAGTTCCTGGTCGGTCGACTTTATGCCACGAATGCCAAAACTTATGATTTGCTCCACGAAGGGCAACTCATAAGCACGTCGAAATGGGCTGTTATTGGTGTACTTTAAGCCCAACAACTCATCCTTGTAATCCAGGTGGGCATCGATCAGAATAATCTTGAGTGGCTCAAAATCCTCGTAGGCCCTGATAACCGGGTAGGCTATTGAATGGTCTCCTCCGAGTATGACCGGCAGGGCACTATGGGCAAGGATTTTACTGACCATGTCGTAGATCAGGCGAAAATTACGCTCTTGATCGAAATAGATGACATCCGCATCGCCACAATCCACCAGACGCACACCGGCCATAATGTTGCGACCGCGATTGATATCGAAAAATCCTTTCGATTCCTGACCAAGCCCCAGAAATCCGAAGCGTGTCGAAGCGTCCCGGATGGCTCGCGGCGCCTGACGTGAACCGGGACGCATGGCCGTGGCTTCGTCAAAAGGAATGCCGACAATCGCAACATCGCCCTCAAACTCTTCGAGATCAGGCTGGAAGGGAGCCTTGCAAAAGGTAGCCAGGCCAGTATGCGGCAACGAGGTTTTCTGATGTTTCATGGTAATTGCCCGGAGTTTATGAACATGTACACATTAGTCGTATTGTCTACAGGACAGGTTAGCAATTCAGTAGACGGCATAGGCACAACATCCTCAGTTTCCCCAGATGCCCCTGCCTCAACCACCCTCCGACGAGGCCGACACGTCCCGGACGTGGACCCCGTTTTCTGCAGCGCCAAGGTCCTCATTCAAAGCCCCACTCCTGAATCCCCCCCACTCTACTTCCTGCCACCCCAAAGAAGTCAGTTTCGCGGTGATGCGCTGATAGTTCCTTTGAACAGTGGGAAAATCAGCCGCCTCTGTTTCGACTCTGGCTTTTACACCGAAGTGCCGGACGCGGATCTGGCGCAGGTTCAGGCTGCGCAGAAAGCTCTCGGCTTCCTCGACCATGGCGAGCTTGTCCGTGGTCACTGCGCTGCCATAGGGTAGGCGCGACGCCAGGCAGGGGGCCGCGGGTTTGTCCCACACTTTCAGACCGAGGTGACGGGCCAGGGCGCGCACATCTTCTTTTCTGAAACCCGCTTCCGACAGCGGGCTCACCACTTCAAACTCTGATGCGGCCGTAAGGCCTGGCCGGTAGTCGCCCAGGTCATCCAGATTGGTGCCGTTGGCGATATAGCGAAACCCGTGCGTGTGTGCAACTTGTTTGAGTTTGGAGTAGAGTTCGAATTTGCAAAAGTAGCACCGGTTGACCGGATTTTCCGAATAACCGGCCTGGCTCATCTCATCGGTCTGCATGACCAGATGATTTGCCGCCAATGCCCGGGCGAACTCGCCGGCATATCGCAATTCAGCTCGCGGCAGAGAGGGCGAATCCGCTGTTACCGCTAGAAGGTTTTCCCCCAGAACATCATTTCCGACCTGCAGCA
>JAJDAD010000031.1 GCA_029262055.1 Candidatus Zhuqueibacterota bacterium | reverse complement strand
TCTGAATCGTTATCCAGAATATCGATGACCACGGGTGTGGCTTCATTGGTCTTGGCATTGTCACTAACCGCCAGTGGACCGGCATTCACCTGAATCGTTGCCGTAGCTGTGTTTGATATCGAGCCCTTATTGTCGGCTACGGTATAGGTGAACGTGTCTGTGCCGAAGAATCCACCGTTGGGGGTATACGTCGCTTGCCCGGTCCCCGGATTTATGCTCACAGCACCGTCTGATGGGCTTTGTACAACCGAGACTGTAGCCGGGATGAGCGTGCCATCAGAGTCTGAATCATTAGCAAGCACCGAAAGAACAACCGCCGTGCCTCCGTTTGTTTTGGCGGTGTCGTCGACCGCGACCGGTGCGGCGTTGACGAAAATCGTGACAGTAGCCGAATTGGAGGCGGCGCCTGAATTATCCCGAATCGTGTAGAAGAAGCTGTCGGATCCGGAAAAGCCGGCGCTGGGTGTGTAGGTGACCTCACCGGTGGAAGGATTAACAGAGGTTCCTCCATTTGATCCAGGCCCGGCCAGGATTGTAGAAAAAACCAACGTACCGTCCACGTCGGAGTCGTTCGATGCAACAGGAATACTCACCGAACCTCCGATATTCACATTTGCCGTATCATTCACCGCGATCGGCGGGTCGTTCACTTCTGTAATCGTAATGACAACTTCTGCAATGTTCGAAGTCGCCCCGACGCTGTCGTCTACTGTATAGCTCAGGGTGTCGGCACCCACAAAATTCAAGCCCGGTGCATATGTGATTGCGCCATTTCCGGTATTAATCGAAAATGTTCCGTTCCCCGGTGGATCTGTTACGACAACGCTGGCCGGATCGAGAGCGCCATCGATGTCGATGTCATTGTCGAGCACAGCAATCGCCACAGGGGTGTCCTCGCTTGTGGTGACAGCATCATTGTTGGCCGTTGGAAAATCATTTATGTTGCCGACGGTGAAGATGACAACAGCGGAGTTAGACGCGCCTCCTTTGTCGTCCTTCACCGTATAATCGAGGGAATCGTGTCCAACAAAATTTGCAGTGGGCGTGTAGGTAATGAGACCTGTAGACGGATCGACCGTGACATTGCCGTTGTCGGGGTTTCTGACAACCGCAACCGTGGTTGAATCGACCTGGCCGTCGATATCCGTATCGTTGCCGGTGACAGAGAAGCTCACCGCAACTTCCTCGTCCGTAAACACCGAGTCTCGGACGGCAACAGGGGCATCGTTCACATCTGTGACCGTAAGTGCAATTGTCGCAGTATTAGAGGTCGCACCTGAGTCATCCTTCACTGTGTAAGTAAAAGAATCACTACCGAAAAAGTTGACGTTTGGTGCGTACGTGACCACGCCTGTGGCGCTGTTCAGACTCGCATTGCCGTTGGAAGGACTCGAGCCGAGAACGACCGTGCTTGCATCGACCAGGCCGTCAACGTCAGTGTCATTGTTGCTCACAGAAATGTTTACGGAACCTTCCTCAGGCAGCGTCACCGAATCATCAACAGCAACCGGGGCGTCGTTAAGGTTTGTCACAGTGATCACCACGGTACCAGCGTTGGAAGCCAGTCCACCATCATCGCGCACCGTATAGCTAAGCGTGTCCTGGCCAACAAAGTCCGTTCCCGGCGTGTAACTGATGACACCCGTGACGGGGTCGACAGAAGTTGTTCCATTGCCCGGCTGCGTGAAAACCGCGACAGTCGCCGCATCCACAGTACCGTCGCTGTCCGTGTCATTGGCGACAACATTGATATCGACCAGCGTCTCTTCCTCCGTCGCTTGCCAGTCATCATTTGCAATAGGGGCATCATTGACCGATGTCACATTTATCACAATGGAAGCAGTGTTTGAAGTCGCGTTGTTGTTGTCATCAATCCTATAGGCAAGCGTATCAGTGCCGACAAAATTGCTGTTAGGTGTGTATGTCACAGCGCCGGTGGACGGATCAATCGTCGCGGCTCCATTTGCCGGTGATCCCAGCAATACAATGGATGACGCCACAACCGTGCCATCAACATCGCTGTCGTTCGTGGCTGGGTTGAACGCGACCGGAGTATCTTCAGGGGTACTAACTGTATCATTAACCGCCACCGGCCGGTCGTTGACCGGATTAACTGTGATTGAAACAATCGCCGCATTGGACGGACTACCATCATCGTCCCGGACTGTATAGCTAAATGAATCCGAACCGTTGAAATCAGCATCCGGCGTATAAGTCACCAGGCCGGTTGAGCTGTTTGCTGACGCTGTCCCATTGGAAGGATTGGAAGCGATGGACACAGTGGAATCCACAACGGAACCATCAGTGTCTGTGTCGTTTCCTGCGACATTGATGACTACACTTGTATCTTCACTCGTGCTGGTTGCATCATCGTTTGCAACCGGCGGATTGTTTACACTGACCGTAACCGTGGCGTTATTTGAAGTGGCGCCATCGTTGTCATCCACGTGATACCTGAAAATATCCGTTCCGCCAAAACTACTATTCGGCGTGTACGTAACCGCACCGTTCGTAGAATCCACAGAGGCAGACCCGTTGAACGGTCCAAATACTACCGTCACCGTTGCAGGGATAATCGTGCCGCCATCAGGATCAGTGTCATTCGCAAGAACATCCACAATCACCGGCGTGTTTAGAGCGGTAACAGCGTTGTCGTTGCTTGCGATAGGCGGCGCCAAAATTGTAATGCGGACCTCCGCGGCGTTTGAGGTTAAGCCGTCATTATCCTTAACTGTGTAGGTCAGCGTATCACGGCCAACCACACCGGGGTTCGGCGTGTACGTAAGTGCGCCGCTAGTGGGATCGATAGACGTTGAACCTAAGCTCGCCGATTGCACGACCAGCACAGTGGACGGAACCAGGGTGCCGTCGGAATCGCTGTCGTTTGCCAGGAGGTCCACAACTACTGCCACGTTCGGATCAGTGATAGAGCTGTCGTTCCCGGCAACCGGTCCACCGAGCACCAGCAGCGAAACTTTTGCTGGATTTGAAGCCGCCCCAACGGTATCCGACACCCGATAAATCAGCGAATCAGCTCCCGTAAAACCAGTGTTGGCGGTATAAGTGATGGCTCCGGTTGCAGGATTGACCGATGCTGAACCGTTGGCCGGTGCGGTAGTCACCGTCACCGTCGACGAATCTATGTTGCCGTCAACGTCTGAATCATTTCCCAGCACATCCAACACGCCGGGCGTCACGTTGCTTATGGTTGCTGTGTCATTGACAGCTACAGGAGTGTCATTTACATCGGATACCGTAACTGTCACGGTTGCCGTATCAGAGATTGCGCCAAGATTGTCAGCAATGGTGTAGCCGAATGAATCCACTCCGTTGAAGTTGGTATTCGGAGCGTATGATACGACTCCAGTTGCGAAGTTTGGCGTTGCCGAACCGTTTGCGGGTTGACTAACGATCGTAATGCTGCTTGTATCGATTGTGCCATTGGCATCAGAGTCATTGACCAGAATGAAGATATCGACAGGGGACTCTTCGCCGGTGCTGGCAAAGTCCGCTACCGCGACCGGTGGTGGGTTGACCTCGATGGTCACAGTGGCAGCGACAGCATTCGCGCCGCCATTGTCTGCCAGCGTGTAAAGGAACACATCCGTACCGGAGAAACCGCTGTTTGGCGTGTAGGTAATTGCACCGGAAGTGGCGTCAATAGCCACTGTTCCGCTGTCCGGTCCGGCAACGACGGTTACCGTACTCAGATCTAATGTGCCGTCGGAATCCGTATCGTTGTTAGCCACGTCAACTGTTACCGGCGTCCCAATGGCGGTTGCTGCGTTGTCTGCAACGGTTACGGGCGACGAGTTGTTGAAATCGATAAATCCGTGGACATAAGTCTTTGAACTTTTGTCGCTTGCGGCCACCAGCAAACCGCTGGAATTGGTGACACAGTTCTTGCCGGAAGTTGGGTTGTTAATGCTTGCATCCTGCGCACTCCGAATAAACAGCCGTCCAAGTCCTGAGCCAAACGACGGTGACGCCAAATGCGCTGACTTCATGATAATCGATTTAGTCGGCGTGACAGCTGTCCTGGCGAACACATAAACACTGTCAGTATCCGAATTCAGTACCGCGATGGGCTTTGTCGGATCTTCGTCGCTTAGCCACACAACGTGACTTGACCATATCCCAAACGGACCTCTTTTAAGAAAATAGACCTGCGGCACACCGCCGCCATTGAAGGAAGTTTTGACAGCAGCCCCGACCGTGCCATTGGTGCTGCAAATGAAATTCAAATGGTCATCCGCTGCGTTACCCGCTGCTGCGGACAGCGCTGTCTCGCGCGGCATCCACACAGCGTCCAGGCTATCATCAGGATGGACAGCAAAATAGAATTTCTTGTCTATTTGATTTGACCAGAGGACACCAACCTTGTCGCCATCAAATGTCGAGATCGTGGCCAGGTCCCCCGGGGCCGCCGGACCACCTTGAACAGGCAGCGCAAAAGCCGTCCCCCAGGTAAAGTCATCCACTGTACTTCTGTTTATCATGACAATGCCGGTGGTATCAGTCCAGACGACCCACAGCTGACCGGAAGAATCTTTGGTGAGTACCAAAGCAGCGGTTTGCCCGGTTCCGGGAATAGAAGTCGAGTCATCAAAGGAATAAGTGTTGGACACACCGTCGTAACTGTAGCGGTAGACCCTGGCAAGGTCAGAGTCAGATGCGAGGTTCGACCCTTTGGCCCTCGAGGACACATACAGCTTGGTGCCGTCCCAGAGTACATCGGCACCTGTTCGGGGCCGATCATCTACATCAGGGCCGACGTTGGTCCAATTCTGGGACCCGGTATCGAATTGGTGAATTCGGTAGACAAAATTGACATTATCCCAAAGCACGCCCCACCACAAGCCGTCGTTGAACCACAATTTGCTTTCAGGTTTATTCTCGGTTACGTCGCTGGTGACATCACCACCAGCATAATTGAAATCACGGTAACCTGCTATCCCTGGCTCTGACGGTAGTGCCTGGGCGCCAAGGCTTTTTGTGAACAACAGCACCCCACAGCACAACAAAAGCAAGAGATTGCCCTTCGTCACCTTCTGGAGTGCACGTTCCGACTTGGTTCCACGGGTTGCCTGCGCATTGATGTCCATCATTGTCTCCGTCATTCAAACGACTCTTTTCAGATAGTGGCCGGGTTACAGAGTACCCCGTGCCCTGCTCTCTTTAACAACGTCATAAAAAAGCAGGCGGGCTAGTCGGGAATAAAACCCGTAACTAGCCCGCCAAGCATATTCATCTATTTTTGCAGGATAATTCTGCGTGAAAATTTCTGTTGACCCACTTCGAGCCTTACGAAATAAATGCCGCTGCCCACCGCGACTCCGGCGGCATTTTTACCTTCCCAACGAACTGTCTTGAAACCGGCAGTCTGTTCCCCGTTCACCAGAGTTTTGACCAATTGGCCGGTCAGGTTAAACACTTGAATCTTGACATCTGCAGCCGCTGGCAACGCGTATCGGATGTTCGTGGCCGGATTAAACGGATTGGGATAATTGGGATTCAAACTGATTTCAGTCGGCAACAGTGTGGGCGTCTCGGTTTCTGAGAGTAATTCCGTCAGGTCCTCAAAGCCGGCGGCAGTGACTGCACCGGTCCCGACTACCAGTTCCGGGCGGTTTGGCGATTCCTTCGGCTCATACTTCACCGCATCAGAGGAGTTATTGAATATCCCGAAACTAATGACTCCATTGCCATTGATCACTGAAGTAACATCTACTTCATGATATTGGCCGACACTAACCGCGCCAAAAGACCCCACGACTGCGCCATTCAAAGGAGGTGCATTGTCCCATACAATGTTGTCTTCCGTCCACGCAGCAGTTGATCCACTCAGATTATTTGAAACCACTCTTACGTCACCGCCGTCGTTCCCGCCATCGGACACGAACAGACGCAGCCTCGCGCTTTGAACGGCTCCGTTCACACCGCTGACGTTGAACTTTAGAAAGCTATAAGAATCAGCGCCAGCATCCCGCACTCTCAATTCAAAAGAGGTCCCGAAATTGCTAGTGGGAACCGAGGACCGAACGAAGGCATCGTCGGTCGGGTTAAATGTCAACGTTTGGGCCTGCGAAGCGGCAACTGTGACAGTAACAGTCGCGGTATTAGATGTGGCGCCCAGATTATCCTTGACGGTATATGTAAAAACGTCAGTTCCGACAAAACTTGGGTCGGGAGTATAGGTCACAATTCCGGTCCCCGTGTTTACACCTGCCGTGCCATTTGATGGCGCCGCAACAATAACGACTGAACTCAGGTTAAGCGTACCATCCGCATCTGAGTCATTGTTGGTAACATCGATTCCTACCGCCACACCCGAGTTTGTTGCTGAAACATCATTCAAGGCGACCGGCGGGTTGTTCCCCGTGCCCGCCACTGTAATCGTCACCGTCGCAGGATTTGAGGTTGCCCCCGCATTGTCTGCCACGGTATAAACAAAGGCATCAGTTCCTGAAAAGCCGGCATTGGGGGTGTAGGTCACCACGCCGGTTACACCGTTAACTGCGACCGTGCCATTTGCCGGGAAAGCCCCAATCTGGACAGTCCCGACATTTAGGGTACCATCGCTATCGCTGTCATTCTGGGTAACATCCACGCCAACGGCTTTTCCGGCAGTGGTGTTCACATTGTCATTGGCTGCAACTGGTGGTATGTTGCCACCGCCACCGCCGGTGCCGGTTACGATTATAAGTAAGGGGGGTATGTCTCCTTCCTTGGTGAAGAACGCTGCCGGGTCGCCCGTAGTCGTATTGATAGCAAAGCTGTAGGTGCCATCCGCGACGACAGCCAGAGTAACATCAAAGTCAACCAACGTACCCAATGTCGCCTGCCCAACGCTGCTCAGCGCCGAACCGCCGATGACAGGGGCATTGCTCGCAGTCAGAGTTCCTTCAACCCACGCTGTACCGCTGCCGGCAAAGTTGTTGGATACAGAAAAAATCGAACCGGCATCGGTGCTGTTGTTTGTGACCGAAAGCCGCAGGATAGCGCTCTGGACACTGCCGCTGATACCGCTCACTACAAACTTGTAGTATGAGTTAAAAGCTCCCAGCGAAACTTTTGAGGTTGTCTTGCTGCCATAATTCTTGGTCGGGGCAGTGACTTTTACCTGGCCATCGTTCGTAGGCTGGAAGGTGAGGGTCTGGCCACCGCCGCCGCTGCTCTGGACGGTAATCCCGACAGTTGCAATGTTTGAAGTCGCACCGTCATCATCCTGAACAGTGTAGGTAAAGGAGTCCGTTCCTGTGAATCCGGCATTCGGCGTATAGGTTACGACGCCCGTACCGCCGTTCAAGACTATAGTCCCGCCGTTTGGAAAGGTTATCACAGTTACTGTGGTAACATTGAGGGTACCGTCGCTGTCAGAATCATTACTCGTCACATCGATGGCGACTACAGTGTTTTCAGGGGTCGCCACATTGTCATTCACCGCCACAGGAGCGATATTGCCGCTGCCCACCGTCACGGTGACAGTTGCACCATTGGACGTGGCGCCATCGTTATCCTGTACTATGTACGTAAAAGAATCGGTCCCGGTAAATCCGGCGTTCGGCGTGTAGGTCACAATGCCTGTCACACCATCTACGGAAGTAGTCCCGTTGCCCGGACCGGACGTAACAGATACGGTCGTGGTATTAATGGTGCCGTCACTGTCCGTGTCATTGCCGGTCACATCTATGGCTACTGCCGTGTTTTCCGTGGTGGTCCCATTGTCATCCACCGCCACAGGAGCAACGTTGCCGCCTGCAACCGTCACCGTGACAGTCGCCGTGTTCGAAGTAGCGCCGTCGTTGTCCTGCACCGTGTATGTGAAACTGTCATTCCCGCTAGAACCTGCGCCAGGCGTGTACGTGACCACACCAGTCGCACCATTTACAACCGCAGTGCCGTTACCGGGTCCGCTGATGATAGACACGGTTCCGGCATTGACAGTACCGTCGCTGTCAATGTCATTGTTGGTTACATCCACAGCAACAGCGGTCCCGCTTGTCGTGGCTGCATTATCGTTGACGGCCACCGGCGCATTATTGCCACCGCCGGTCGAGCCTGCGACCACAATGAGCTGCGGCTTCGTGCCGGTGCCTTCCTTCGTAAAATATTTAGCCTGATTACCTGAGTTACCTGCGACACAAAAACTGAACGTGCCGTTGCCGCTAACAGCGGCCGTTACATCAAAGTCTACAATTTGCAGTGGACTTACCGCTCCGGTAGTACTGAGTGCGGGACCAGTGATGTCAGGAGCATTCCCCGCTGTCAGTATCAGTTCACTCCAGGCTGTGCTGGTTCCGGTGTGATTGTTGGAAGCAGGAAAAGCACTGCCGCCATTGTCACTACCGTCGGTCCCACCGTCGGTAACCTGCAAGCGTAACGTCGCACTCTGAACCGCACCCGTCAGGCCGCTAACTGTAAATTTATAGTACGAGCTGAATTTGCTTTGCTCTACCTTCGAGCTCCCCTTTGA
>JAJDAD010000004.1 GCA_029262055.1 Candidatus Zhuqueibacterota bacterium | reverse complement strand
AGGTGCATCAAATGTATTACACAAGAATCATTTACTCAAAGGGATTTTCCCGGCCCTGAGGAAAGTGGGTAACTCCGCTAACTCTACGAGTTAGCTCCGTCACCCACTTTCGATAGTTACACAAAAATCGTGACACTACCGATAAAAAAAAAAACCCAGATACTGGCACTGCCCGGCACGCACCAGACGACTCTTTTGCCGGTTTATCTCCGGCTTGAGCCGCTGCTTGAGGAACCAAACGACGCTCCGTCCGACCCGAAGGCCGGCGCGTCTGCTTCTGACGAAAAGCAAGAAGTCATCAGCATAGCGCACAAAACGGTGTCCACGCCGTTCCAGTTCTTTGTCAAAATCATCCAGAACGATATTGGCCAGCAAAGGTGAAAGCGGCCCACCTTGCGGCACGCCTTCGGTGGTCGGCTGAATGCTACCGTCCACCTCGACGCCGGCGCGCAGGTAGCGGCGAATCAAACACAGCACGCGTTTGTCTTTCACCTTGCGGGCGACGCGGGTCATCAGGACATCGTGATTCACCCTGTCGAAGAACTTTGACAGGTCGATGTCCACAACCCAGACGCCTTTGCCCAATACCTTCCGCACTTGCTTGACCGCGCCGTGGGCAGAACGACCCGGGCGGAAGCCAAAGCTCGACTCGGAAAACCCCGGGTCGAAAACTGGCTGCACCACCTGCAGAATCGCCTGCTGGATAACACGGTCGAGTACCGTCGGGATGCCCAACGGACGCTTGCCGCCGCTGCGTTTGGGAATCTCGTGACGCCGAACGGGTGCTGGACGATAAGTTCCGTCCAGTCATGTAGGTTGGGTTCGTCTTTTTTGAATCCAACAAGTTAATGGCACCTAACGCAAGAGATATATGTCGGATTATGTTCGAACAAAACTACCTGGCGGTCTATATTTTTTTACGGTGGTTACATTTGACCGGCGCAAGTTTCTTACCTCAAACCCCGCGCGTGGCATTTTACGACAGGTTTGGAAAGAGGTTGCAGAAAAACATCCATTCAAGGTGGAGGCAATTTGTTTGCTTCCCGACCATATGCATTGTATATGGCGTCTGCCGTCTGATGATTATGACTATCCCAAACGTTGGCGGTTAATCAAGGGAATGTTCAGCAGACGTTACCTGAAGGCGGGTGGGAATGAAGGCATTCGAAATCAATCTCGGCAAGGAAAACGAGAAGCTGCAGTTTGGCAACGACGTTACTGGGAACATTTGATAAGAGATGATATTGATTTTACCAGACACTTTGACTACATCCATTACAATCCTGTGAAACACGGTTATGTCAGCAAACCTCACGATTGGATATGGTCGAGCTTCCGCCGTTATCTCAAACTGGGTTACTATTCGGCCGAGTGGGGTTGTAACGATGATTACGGTACTGATGAAAATACATTTGGGGAATGAATGTTGGGTTCGAAAAGATGAACCCAACCTACTTGGCTGCGAAAAAACAGGGCGGCAAGGATAATGCGACGAATGCTGGCGATAAGACCGACCAAGATGTGAAGAATGCCCTCAAGAAGATAAAAGATCCAAAGGATCTGGAATAAATCTGAGGTAGACATAATGCAAAACGAGGAGCAGGAATTTAATGACGACGAGAAGTCTCTTTTCCAGGGAGCCATCGAAGCGCGCGATGAGAACAATGAGGAAAAGGCAATTGCATTGTTAGAACTACTGCTTGAAAGAAAACCAAACTCTGCCGTCGCCAAGGTTGTACTTGCTGGGATTTACTTTAACAGAGAGGATTATGATATCTCGGCGCAGTATTTCAAAAAAGCGACGCAATACCGGCCAAAATCGAAGGTCTCCTCATTGGGCTACCACCGGTCACTTTGGAAACTCGGGAGAATCCGCGAAGCTCTGAAAGAGGCGGAGCGGTTCTTATTACATTCGTATGTCGAAAACTATGATGATCTCGTTCGTGAGCTGATGCTTCGACCACAAATGGAAGCATACCAAGAAAACAAGGATTTGATAGATAGACTACATCAAATGATTAATCGATATCCGATCGCGGGCGAGGACGGTGTCATTAAGTCAGAGTAGAGTCGGGAGCGACTGTCTTAAAAGTCAAGCATTTTCGATGAGATTTGGCTCGGCGGGGACGCCTTCACGCTAGTTTTGGGGAGCGCCCAGGCTTATCTGCAATAGCCACTGAAAGCATGCAGGGATGACATTCGGACTGATCTGTTTTCTGTAAACTCGATGCTATGCACCCTTCACAAGATCTCAACGGACACTCATGACCCTATTGAATCAATAAGAGTCTCTTAACTGTGACAAGACTACCCGAGGTAAGGCGATAGAAATAAACTCCACTGGCTGCCTGGTGGCTGAAGTCATCTTTTCCATCCCATTTTATATTGTACAAACCGGCTGCTTGATCCTGATCAACCAATGTCCGAATTTTTTCGCCTAGAAGATTTATGATAGACAAATTAACGTGTGATTCTTCTTGAATTTGATAGCGGATGGTGGTTTCCGGATTGAATGGGTTAGGGTAGTTTTGTTCAAGCCTAAAATCCCCGGGTTTGCTTGCATCTGGTGAGTTAATGGAAACAACCGATTCTGAAATTCGGAAAATACCATCACCGCTGGTGCCGGCAAACAATGTTCCTTTGCTGTTCATGCCAAAGGAGCGAACCTCGATTTCCTCTAAGCCGAGATTCTCCAACTGCCATGTCTCGCCATTATCAGGGGAAAAATAAACACCCTCGGAAGTTCCTGCCCAGAGATTACTTTCACCGTCCTGGTATAATGTGTTGATCTGGAAACGGGCACGCCACACCCCAGTCACGTCATCAATTCCAAAGGCAAGTAATTTCCAGGTCAAGCCGTTATCCGTGGACCTGTAAAGGCTGCGGGAAGAATAATCCGTGAGCTCGGCAAAAATATGATCTTCAGAGTCAATGAGAAGATTGGGGGCCCTGGCGTCTTGAATCGGTGTCCGGACCAAGTTCCAAGTCTGGCCATCATCATCTGATCGAAAGAAGCCGGTGCGGGTTCCAGCAAAAATGTGATTGTCTTGCGTAACCGCTAAAGCCCGAGCAACCAGTTCAGGATGAAGTTGCTCCCAGGAGTCGCCATTATCCTGCGATCGGTAAATCCCGTCAATAAAAAAAGAAGTGCTGATGAGAATATCTTCATTTGCAGCAACAACTAGAGAAAGGATACATCGCCGCATCTGAGTCATTTCTGTCCAGGTATAACCGTTATCTAGTGATCTGAGCATGAATTGACTATTGTCACCGGGACAACTGCTGCCAGTGAAGATGGCCCCGTTCGGACTTATTGCCATGCGAGAAAGAAAGAGGGACGATAGATCTTGTTCAAGCTGCTGCCAGGTATCGCCATTGTTTTCGGAAAAGGAAAGGCCTCCATTTGTTCCTGCGATTAGAACATCATCGTGATTGACGGCAAATGCAGTCACCCAAGAGTTTGCCAGGCCATGATTAACTGGCTGCCATGACAAGCCGTCATCGTTTGAGCGTATAACGCCATCTCCAAACGTCCCGACATAAACCTCGTTCAGTTCGTCTACAAAAATAGCGCTCGTGTGTTTTATGAATTCCGAATTATTGACTTCAGTCCACAAATCGCCCCCGTCCCGACTTACGTAGAAATTACCAAACACAGAGGCAAAAAGGCCGCCTTTGGAATTAACCTCAATCTGTCCAATAGTTGGTGAATCATTTGGTAGGCCATTATTAATTTCTTCCCAGGTGTTGCCGTTATCTCTGGAACGGTAAACACCGCCGAACCTGACACCTATGTAAATGGCACCAGATACACTAGTTGCAAAATCATTGATAATTTTATACTCCAGTCCCGTATTGATTACTGCCCAGTGTGCTCCACCATCTGTTGAACGAAGTACTCCGCTTCCAAACGTTCCCACAAAAATATGGTCCTGGGGACTTATCGCCAGGGTTTCAAAAGCATCCCAATTACCTGTTGAATCATCAAGAATTGCCTGCCATGTTTCACCATCATCTATTGATTTCGAGATCACATTGTTTGTCACTGCAAATATTTCATCATTGGAGTTTACTTGCAAATCATTGATAGTTGCATCCGGCAGACCCTGGCTTGTGTGGAACCAGCTTTCTCCATTATCCGTCGAACCAAATATTCCGCCAGTGCGGCCCTCGGAGCCGAAATGGGGTTTGCGTGTTCCGACAAAAAGAGCATTCTTTGAATTCACAGCGATGGTTGTCATTGAGGCATTGATATCCTTGCTTATGTTAAGCCAGCTTATTTGATCTGTGCGGGTCTTAAACAAATTCTCTCCATCTAATGCAAATAGTTCACTTTGACCATTTAGAGCAATATCTTTGACTGAGCCTCCAACGGGACCATTGGTTTGTTGCCAGGTAAATGTCTGGGCCAAGATATTTGTGGCTAAGCAAAAGACCGCAAGAATCCACTTATGCATGGTCACACCTCTTCTGATTCTCAATCTCTATTATTGTCTATATTATATATTAGATATACGAATAAGAAGCAAACAGCCCCCATGCAATCAGTAATATTTTTCAATACTCATATTGACAGCCGTTGTATATTCATTTCTTGATTTCTCCAGGCTAGGGGTACCCACCTGTTATTCATCTTCATTCTGAGTTTGTTATTGGGAGCAGTAGAGTTCCTGACGCATTGGTGAATCAGGGGCTAGTGAGCGGGCCAGGCAAGTTGGCGACAAATCCCCGGATCAAGCCTGCAATCAGCTATGGCCTTCGTCGCAGACGCCGCGTGACTCGGGCGCTGCAAGTCATTGCGGATGTGCGAGCAAGGTATCGAACTCTTTCTTTGTAACTTGCGGGCATGCATGTAGCCCGACTGTAGTGGAAAGACTACAATGTCGAACAGGCTCCACAAAACGAGTTAGCTGAACAATCGGCTCTGACGCCCAAAATAAGGCTGGCTCCTTCGATAATTGAAATGGCACAATAATTGACGGGTATACGCACAATGAATCCGTTGTGCAAGACTACAACCAAGGAGGATCTGATGAAAATCGCAACCGGCGACAAGTGCCTGATTGTACTGCTTTGCTTTTATATGGCCGTCCTGCCTTCCTGTAGTAGTGATGGCCCTACCGATCCCGGGGATGTTGCTCCGGAGATTCCGCCGCTCACTACCATGAGCATGGATTTCTCACTGTTCCCCGAAGACGGTGGGAAAGCCAGCCTGGGCGATGCGGCACTCCAGTTCACGCAGGCGAATTTTCTGCGGGCGGTCCTGACGGTGACCATTTTCAATGTTGCTGTCTTGGCAGCGACCGCGATTCCGGTGGCCGCAACTGCTGCCGCCCTCAGCGCCAACCCAACGTTGGAAGACGATGGCAAGTTTCACTGGGAGTTTACGACAACCACCAATAATCAGACATTGACCCTTGAGTTGGTTGGTGAGGTCCGGCCTAGTGTCGTACACTGGGAGATGTTTGTGTCCAGGCAACTTCCAACGCCGCTCGATAAGTTCCGGTGGTACGAGGGCGACAGTGCAATCGATGGAGGTTCCGGCTTTTGGCAATTCTACAACGACTCTCATCCGAACGAACAACGCAACCACGGACGCATAGATTGGGAATATATTTCGGACGACGATCGTACCCTCATGTTCACAAACAACAATCCCGATGACCAGGGCGTCGGCAGTACATTGACCTATGAAGTAATGAGCCCAGATATTTCCGTAGAGTTCTTAAATGCCGGCGCGCAGGATACGGTCAAGGCTGCCTGGAATAATCAAACCGGCGAGGGTTACATCATTGATCCCAATTTCAATAACGGAGAAAAATCTTGCTGGGATGAGAATCAGCAGGATGTGCAGTGCACAAACTAGGATCCTGAGCGGGTGGGCCCCGGACGGCCTGAACGTCCGGGAGTTCCTCCTGTCGCGCACCTTCCTTTCCTATAAACGACCTCGGAAGACGTTCCTCCTACTTGCCTGATTTTTCCAGTATCGATGCTAAATGAGCATTCGACCCTGTCATTTGCCAACGGACAAGCGCGATCGGAATGTTTCCGGTTGCATTAAGCTCATCAAAAAAATCTTTTAGTCTAAAAAGCTCATCCTGCTGTTCTTTCTGCTGGATATAGGCGGCCATCGTTTCTTCCAAAAGGTATTTACCGGTTATATAGCTGGTGCCGTAGCCCGGCTGACGCAAGTACAGGTGTTGCTCAAAAATCAATAACTCGCGCTCTGTCTTCATCCAGCCTCGGGGCGTCCATTCACTGTGGACTTTGCCGGCTTCCTCCATCGTCATTTCATTGGCGTGCGCGTAAAGTGAACCCAGGCCCCTTGCCGCCCTTTGCGCGATCATGATCCAAACCAATTCCCGGACACGAGGATTATCATCATATAAGCCTGCGTGCATAAATATTTCTTCAACAGCCGTGGCCGTGCCTTCGTTGCGGCTATCAAAAATATTGTAAAGCAAGGCATCCCGCCGGATGACGCTTGGGTGTGGCTCGTGTTCCATCCGAGCCAGCTCAAACCAATGGTAAGAATGTGAATAGAGCGGCGCAGGATTGTAGTGCATGACGATCCGGAAAAAGTTACGCTTCTCTTTCGGAACAAAGCTGCCCAAGTGTGGTCTTAGCGCGGCCTCAAAGTAGTCCGCAACCGACACGATTTCTTTTTCCCGCAAGAAGCTCAGGAATTCCTGGGCCGTTTGCTCTGCCAGCGTCTCATATTCTTCGGGAGAGGATGCAGCTTTGAGCTCGGGCAAATGCCGGTTGCGGTGTTCTTCCAGTTTCAGCGATGACCAGGCACGCGCCAGTTCCCGTTTTAACACCCGCACCTCATCGTCCCAGGTGAGCGGAACCAGGTGAACATTTTGCTGATACCATGTGTAGTTTTCTTTGCCGATTCCGGATGGCCCGGTCTTTGAGGGCGATTGTTGCTCCAGCCAGGCGGCCAGCTCGTCAGTTGCTTCCTTGGCTGCTGCGATGGCTTGTTTGAGCGCATTGCTTGCGTTGCTGCCAACCATGTCGCTAAGCTGAACCAACATGGCGCTCTGCTCGCGGATATCTCGAATGCCGGCAATCCACAATTCACGGGCATTGCCGGTGAGATTTGTTTTTGCCTGTTTATTGAGTGGCGCAATGACGTTCAGGTCGGCGATCAGGCGGGTTTCTGCTTCTTTTGTAAGTGGGAAATTATAGGTCCAAAGTTCAGTGGTCGCATGATGCGTGGGGCCTTCATGGGCCGGCACGTCGCTTTTGTAGGTCCAGACAGATTTGTAGAACGCGGGGTCGCGAGCCCACGGCATCAGGATACGATGGTTAAAGTCGAAGCCGTTCATTTCAGCCAGAAGAACATACCAATCGACTTGCTCGGCCACCGGCCACTTGCTGTGATCGATTTCATCCAATCGCTGCCTATATTTTTTAAAGGACTCGTAGCGCTTGGCGAACATTTCCGCAGTGTAGTCAGGCGCGCCATCCAGCATCGGCGGTCGCTCAAATGTGCGCCACTCCTTGAAGAGCGTCACCACGTCGTCATAGCCGTCCGCGGCATGACCGCTGGCACAAAAGGAACAGCTAAAGACCACCAGCAAAGAAACAAAACCGTATGACGCCCTTGAACTGACAGATTTCACTTTGCTACCCTCCTAAAGTTGTCAATGCCGCTGGAAAAAGGTGCCCACCTCCTGACCAGGCAGGCAGGTTAGTCGCGGGTATCCCCGTAAGTCGAAATGTGGGTCTCAGAACCTGGACCGGAACAAGATAACGCCTGGGCCGGTTTTTTGCAATTGCTTTGGGCGAAAGTAGGGGTTTTTCTTCGGCAGGGACTAGGTGTTTGTCTACGGTTGACTACGTGCGCGGTGAGTTACGTGTCACGCGCTTGCGTATGTCAGGGCCGCCTGTACGGGTAGAAACGCCGGCGTTGATTGCCGTGACAAATCGTCGGATAGAGCGAAGTTAGCTGGAAATGACCAGAGAGAAGGTGCTGGTCAGTGGGTCCATGGCGGGACGACGGAGTCTTTCAGTCGAGAGCTTGACTTGAATCAGGTACGATCGGCTTTCCCAGGCTAACCTGGCCGTTGTCGATACGGATGTTGAAACCACACTCCGGATTCATACAAACCCAGGCCTTGTACATAACCGATGCGCCGCCTCTGCCATAATCAGATAGAGGCAGTAATTTTCCGGGGGTGCACTTCAAGCAGTCAGGAAGGTTCTTAATCATTTTGAGTCTTTAAGTTAAATGAACATACCTCCGCTCTGTACGGACTTTTCCTACTCAGGCCGCCAAACAACCGGACCCACGTCTATGGGCTGGGTAGGAACCGCGACGGTGCCGGGCAGTTTCTTGAACAATCACCTGTGTCCTGCGGGGATATTTTTCTTGGGGGTAACCCTGCGCATTCGATAGGGTCATGTAGCGTCAGTAGGGTCGGGTTCGTTCTCGGCACAAAATTCGGTTATTACGGGTTGCTACCGTAGCATTTCAGGCTGCGTGTCAAGTCACCCTATTACAGACCATCAGGCCGACTCGCCACGACCGGCAACTTCAGAATCACTATCAGGCGCGCATCAGGAAATTGGATATTCAATGTCGGAATCGTATACTTCTCTGGACGTGGGTTCGACTATGACCCAGGCTGACGCTTCACAACTAACGGAAGTAAGATAGGTTACACGCGGCAAACAAGCAATCAGGGGAAAACCCTATTTTGGACAGGAAAACACCCTATGCGCGCCACGGGGTATTGTGCAAGCGATGCTGCGGCAGATGAGGGCAAGTACAGGCTTCCGGGGTTATGTAGCAGAGGAACCTATCAACGGTCAACGGTCACAAGCCCGATGCGAACCGCGTAGCGCACAAGGCCCGCGACATCATGAATATTTAACTTATCCATCAATTGCGTGCGGTGCGAGTCTACTGTTTTTACGCTCAGACGCAACGTCGATGCAATGTCTTTGTTTGTCGATCCTTCGGCTATGAGCTGCAGGATCTCACGTTGGCGCGAAGTGAGATGTTGTCGTGCCGATAGCCGCGGGTTTTTGTCTTCCACTTCATCTCGTCTGGTCTGAGTGCGCTTAACATATTTTTCAATCACATGCTTGGAAACCGCGGGCGAGAGATAGGTCTCCCCCCGCAGAACCGACGCAATGGCGATCCCTAGCTCGGCCAATGCCGCATCCTTGACCAGATAGCCGGCAGCGCCTGCGCGGAGCGCCTGCAGAACGTACTCTTCAGTTGTATGCATGGAAAGAATAATCACGCGCACATCTGGAAAATCGCGTGCTGCCCGGGCAGCAGCATCCAGGCCGTTAAGCCCAGGCATGGCAATGTCCATTAAGACAATATCCGGATCGTGTTCTTGAATCTTTTGTAGTGCTTCCCGGCCGTCAGTTGCTTCGGCCACAACCTCAATTCCCTTCACCTGTTCAAGCAGCGAACGAATACCTGCCCGGACAAGAGTATGATCATCGGCCACAATGACTTTAGCTGATTTCATAGTACAGATTTCCGTTTAAGCTTCCTGGTTCGATGATGAAGATGGCTTGACAATCTCCACAGGGAACAGGACCTTCACTTCGGTACCTTTCCCTAAAATAGATTCAAACTCAATTCGGCCACCAACAAGCAATGCTCGCTCCTCCATCCCCAGGAGACCAAGGCTTTGCCCCAAGGTCGCCTGTGCTCTTGTCGGCTGTACATTGAATCCGGCGCCATCATCACCAATGATAAGTTCAATATGGGTTTTGTGACAGGTCAAGGTGACCCAGACTGAGCTTGCTTTTGCGTGTTTGGCCACATTGGTGAGTGCTTCCTGAACGATACGATAGCAGGCGATTTCCAGGACTGCCGGTAAAGGTTCATGAAAATCTTCCAGTTCGATTCTGGCCGATACTTTCATTGCCTGCACCTGCCGGTCAATTAGCCATCGTAAAGCGGGTACGAGGCCAAGATCATCGAGCAAAGACGGCCGCAGGTTTAGTGAGAGGTCGCGTACCTCCTGCAGGGCCCGCTCGATTATGCTAACGCCATCCTGGAGTCGTTGCTGAGCCTGTTCCGTCTCTACATCTCGCTGCAGGCTCAGTAGATTTAGTTTCACTGCCGTCAGAGTCTGGCCTATTTCATCGTGCAATTCGCGCGCGATATAACGCCGCTCAGCCTCCTGCACCTCAAGCAAACGGTGGGAGAGGCCCTTCATTCTTTTTTCGCTCTCGCGCAGGGCTGTCTCAGCTCTTTTGCGGTCAGTAATGTCCTGTTCAACCGAAAGAAAATGTGTGATTTCTCCGGCTTGATTTCTGATAGGCGAAATGAATGCCGACTGCCAAAAAAGCGAACCAGTCTTGCCCTTGTTCAAAAACTCCCCACGCCATTCCTGGCCGGCTGTGATAGTGCGCCACAGATGCTCGTATTCAGCGGCCGGAGTCTCCCCGGATTTCAAAATGCTCGGTTTTTTTCCGAGAACCTCATCACTGCTGTAGCCCGTCATTTCGGTGAATCGAGGATTGACGTACTCAAAGTATCCCTCAGTATCTGTAATCATGACAGAGGCCGGGCTTTGCTCAACTGCAACGGACAATTTACGCAATTCCGCCTCTGCTCGCTTGCGTTCAGTAATATCCGTGATTGCTACCAATGCTCTCCGGCTCTTGCCGCCGGCATCGTCAGCAGTGACAGTTGAAAACTTGAGATGGATATCACGTAAATCGCCTGACAGCGTCTTGACAATGGCATCGGATTTAAACCCTGACCGGCCGGCGGCTATTACCACAAGCTCCTTCTTGAAAGTCTCAAATGACTCTTGTGTGAAAATCTTGTCGAGGTTGCCGAGGAGTTCCTCCTTGGTGCTTGCTGCGTGTAAATCAAGACTTGCCTTATTTACGTCTAACACTTTGACCTTTCTTACGCAAAGTCTCACCTCATCAGGGTGTGCCTCAAAGTATTCCGGGAAATCGTCTACACCTTCTTTTCGTAACTTGTCTAAATGGGCTTGAACTTCTGAGAAATCTTCTTCCCAAATAGAGACAGGAACCTCCTCAAAAATATGACGGAACCTCCTTTCGCTCTCTTCCATACGTAGGATAACAGGGTTGCCAATGCGTACGAACAATGAGAGCCCGAGAAAGACAAGTACAATCGCTACTCCGCCGGCAACCAAACAGGCCTTGAGAAACGGTGATTTCACCTCTGCTAAATCTATTTTCGCAACAATTCCCAACACCAAGCCCTCGATAACAACCGGCTCATGAGCAGCAAGCACAGTTGTTCCGCGGTAATCCAAATCCACGACAGTCCCTGATTTTCCGGACAGGGCTAACTGCATCGGTCGTGCAAATTGGCTACCCAACGGAACTGGCGCATGATCGTCGAGTGTGCCAAAATCATCTCTGTGCCGGTGCGATAAGAGGAAGATTATCTCTTTGCCATCAAGTTTGGCAAGGGTAAACTCACCGGTTTCACCGAAACCCTCGAAGTGCTGATGGGCCTCACGGAGTTGGCTCAGGGTTGCCTCAAAAGCGCCACCGGGGACATCGTCTGCACTGAAAATGACGTCAAACCTAGCCACAGCTTCCAGAAAACGCGCGCGACTTTGAACAGCTTCGCGCAAGCGAGCACGGTCCTGTTCGAACCCTGCCCGGTACAAGAAGACTATGGTAATCCCCACCGAACCGAAGGCTACCGCAGCCATAGCGAGACCGAGGATGAGCCCCCTCAAGCGATCCGTGATGAGTATTTTGGCCATTAGAACCCTACGCCAAAGCGCGACAGAATTAACAGAATATAGCTGAGTTGTTCTGAATTCAGAAATGAGGTTACGTTTCAAAAATAGTAGATGGGAAAATGTTCCTCCTCGGCGACCGCCCAATCGGGCGGTCTGACAAATAATATGGAGACTATTGTGCAGTTTGTCAAGGATCCGCAGACATTTGTTTTCAGAAAACACACGGCGCGTAGCGGATTTTGCCTTCCCCCGTAAGCGAAGGTCATGGCTTTGAAGGCAAGTGCCACACCCACCTTCGCTCGATGCTGGGACCAGTCGTCATATTCATCAAATACCACAGACTGTCTGTCTCCCCAACCGGTAGTGCCGCAAGCTAACGAACAGGCGCAATCGGGCCGTACGATTCCCATTGGTAGCCTTGCTGGACTCGCCGGAATGCGAATATTTGATCGCCGTCGCTGCGCACATTGATAATGCCCGGCAAGACCTTCTTGAAACGGCGCCGAGCTTCCGCGTTGGCCTCGGCGTGCGCGAAGTCGAGATCGCCCAACGTGGTGACCGTTCCGGTATCTGCCACGGCGGCGGGATCGCCCGAGTCAACAAACAAGGCCGCAATTTCGGTGGAGAACAGCAGGGGTTCCGCACCACGGCCTGCACCGCCAATGGCCCCAAGAAAGTTGGCGCGCGGATGTCCGTGGTCGGGTACTTCGCCGGAGGAGACAACGGTAATCATCGGTTGCACAGCCCGGAACAGCTCCGTGCTGAACTCATGACTGCCATGGTGCGGTGCTTTGAAAATGTGGGCGTTCACATCGAGTGCACCATTAGGGACTGCCAGCAGGTGTTCACTGCCCGTCTCGTTCAAGTCGCCCGAGAAGAACGTTCGCACCCGGCCATGCGTCAGGCGCAGGACCAGTGAATGCCCGTTGATAGTATGCGACTTGTCGCCCAGCCATCTTAGCGATTGCCCATCAGGTTCCAGAACCGGACCCACAATTTCGCAGGTGAGCGCGGGATCGCCGATATCCAGAACGCCGGTCGAGCGGTCCAGCCTGCCATAGGCCGCGCCTGAATCGCGCACCGCCTCTATCCAGTCGTCGAATACTTGCTGGCCACCGGACGCGAGATTCAAGCCGTTCAGGTCGTTGAGTCCATCGTGCAACGTGGTAAGCCGCCCGTCTGCGGTGCGGTTGCCGAGCACGGTATTGAAGCCGGACTCAAACAGCCCAATGCCGTTATGGTGGACAGCATTCACTGTGATGCGATCGTGATTGAGCAAAGGAATCAGGCCTTCGACATGGTCTTTGTCAGCGTGGCTCAGGAAGAGGTGATCTATGGTGACGTCGTTGCCGGCGAGATCGAGCCGGTACTTCCAAATCAGAAAGCCAAGCGCCCGCTCGCGCAGGCCACCGTCGATGAGGATTTTCGTGTTATTCGGGGTGACGATGAATGCGGCATCCCCCTGTCCGACGTCGAGAAAATAAAGCTCGAGCCCGCGCGTCCTGGAAAGTGCGGGTTCGCGCCACTCGCCGACACGGCCGCGGTACGCCACGCGCCTGAAAGCAGCGCCACTCGGGGCAGCGCCCTGGCGCGTATCGACCTCATCGCCGAACGTAAGGACATAACTTTTTCGTTCACCCGCCTCATTGACAAAGTAGAAGCGGTGCGTTTTCTTATTGAGAAACCTTAGCGCCATAATGTCATCCCTCCTTTTTTACACAAAGACACACTCGGACTAAAATCTGAGCACACAGGCAGCAGTTAGCCGGTGACAAGCCTTCTGAGGTGATTGCGCAAATACGATCGTTTGAAATTGTCAATTCGCAAGAAAAATGGTGCCCATCTCCTGACCTGGCGGGGAATTTAGTCACGGGCGTCTCGGTAAGCCGAATGTGGGCCTTTCAGATTTTATATTCGGAATAAGATAAGGCCGGGGTTGGTTTTTTGCAATTGCTTTGGTGGCAAGGACCGGTTTTTTCTTCGCCAGTGGGCAGGTTGGAAAATCTCGTGGGAAGGGCATCGTCTGTTGTCAGTCCGCACGGGCTGAAGAGACTGTGGCGGTGGTCATTTCATCGGCATGGGTACGCACGGTCTGAAGACACGTGCCACCCGGACTTTCAGTTATCTCTAGTCGTCACGGGCATCCGGCGCGAGTTACTCGGAGCCCGTGTCTTCGAACTTACCCAGCAATGCTTCTGCCTCGGCAACCGGAATCCCCAGTAACTCTCCGATTTTTCGGGGGATTTGGGCTTTCCGGGTCTCCCGCCAGACGCGAGCCAAGCTGCGCAACACAATCCCCAAATTGTGTTGGTCCTCATGCTGAACAAGAATCTCGGCAGCCTCTAACCCAAACTCCGCAGCCGCCGGCCACTGCCGCTGTTCCTGCGCCACGATGCCCAAGTTGTGCAAGGTAGAGGCTTGCTCGTAGCGGTCTTTGAATTCGATTTTGATTTGCAGCGCCTCTTTGTAGTAGCCTTCGGCAGCCGGCCACTGCCGCTGTTCCTGCGCCACTCTGCCCAATTGGTGCAAGGTCCCGGCTTGCTCGTAGCGGTCTTTGAATTCGATTTTGATTTGCAGCGCCTCTTTGTAGTAGCCTTCGGCAGCCGGCCACTGCCGCTGTTCCTGCGCCACGATGCCCAATTGGTGTAAGGTAGAGGCTTGCGAGCGTTGCTTCTGTTCGCGACTCCAACTGGTTTGATTTTCGATTCGTTCAAGTTTTTGGCGATAAGTCCGCTCGGCCTCTTCATATTGCTGAGTTTGTAATTGAACATGCCCAAGCCGACCCATTGCCAATAGGAATGTGGAGGACAAATCCTCACTTGAATTCTTGAAGTTAGCCTGAGAGTCAACAATCAACTTACTTAAAAGAAGTCGTTTTTCGGACAACTTCGCTTGGTCAAGGTACTCTTCTAATGCATCATAGGCGCCCCAAAAATCATCTTGCTGTTTGAGCGCAATTTGGACAGCGCCCAGCATGTTCTCTTCCTCAACCCGAATTAACACACCGCCAATTTGTTTCTCTTCCGTTTTTTTTGATCGCAGCGCCTGAACCAAGTGATTGCCGATTCCGTTGTAATGCTCGCGGAAGGCGGCTTCTATGGCCTGCTTCGGCGCGGCCTGCGATTCATCACTCAGACGGGTCTTGAGAAAGTATGGGAGAATTGGCTGCAAGCGCAGGTAACCATTGAGCTTTTCGTGCGGCTGCAGCAGGCCCCAGTTGACCGCCTCCTGCAAGACCGTCTGCCATTGGGCGTAGGGCAAATCGGCCAGGGCAGGTTGAGCTTTTAACCTCTCCGTGTACTGTTCAAGCCAGCCGGTATTGATCACGCCGGTAAAGGGGGCCAGGCACAGCAGCAGCGCCTGCGCGTCTTCGGACAGGTTGCTGTGGGAATAGTCAATGCATTTCAGGATGCTGTCGGTTTTTTCAGCCGCCTCCTTCTGATTGTCCAGGTCGACATCTGCTGCCTGCAAACGTGCAATAATTTCAGCCGGGGTGGCCTGCGCCAGGTTGGCCAGCACGACCTCCAGCGCCAGCGGGTAACCGCCCAGCAGCTTGAGCAATCGTTCGAAGTCGTCCCGGTGCCCGGCCAACTCCGGGTAGCGGGGCGCGCCCGCCACCTGCAAAATGTCCTGGGCCAGCGCGGTCTGCGCCTCGTAATCCAGCCCCGGTAAATCGTACACATCGCCAGCGCGCAGCGGGTGCGGACGCAGCCACTCTTCACCACCACGGGAACCGAGCAGCACCAGGCTTTGAGTATTCAGGAGTTCCTGCAGAAAGCTGCGGAGCTCTGCTTGTGCTTCCGGCGGCAGCGTGTTTTG
The DNA here is from genome assembly GCA_029262055.1 of Candidatus Zhuqueibacterota bacterium. Taxonomy (GTDB): domain Bacteria; phylum Zhuqueibacterota; class Zhuqueibacteria; order Oceanimicrobiales; family Oceanimicrobiaceae; genus JAJDAD01. Next base: position 22,175 of record JAJDAD010000004.1, on the reverse strand, counting down.
CACGGCTAACTGTTCGCCGGTGATCGATTCCAGGTTGTCCATAATCAACAGATGGCGCGTGCTTTTCAACTCATGCAGCACCGCTGCGCGGTCATCGGCTGCAATGCCGGAGAGGTCCAACCCCAACTGCCCGCCGATCGCGCTCACAATTTCCTGCAGATGATACGCCCTGGCATCGTAGCCAAAGTAAAAGACTTGCGCCACAAAGCGGGTCTTTTGCCACCACCAGCCCAGGTGATGCAGCAAGGTGGTTTTGCCGGCGCCCCCCATGCCGCGTATCAGCAACAGGTTGCGCTCATGTAACAAGTGGCGCTCTACTTGCAGAATATCAACGTCGCGCCCCACAAAACGATAGGTCGTGCGGGGTGGAGCATAGGGTGTAGCGGTGGTCACCACCACGCCCTGGAAGGTGTCTTTGTCGAAGCCGGGGGCACGGTTCTGGTAAATGACCGGCAACAGCCAATCTTCCAGCTTGATTTCCTGGCCAAAAGCGGCTTGCCTGCGCTTGTCGTTGTACAGTTCCAGCCGCGCCCGCCTAATCGCCACAGCCGGCTCTCGCCCGGCCAGCAGTTGACGGTAGAGGGTGGTCATCAACAGCCGCGCCGCAGATACCGTAACCGAATAGCCCATGGCCACCACCAGTTGCGCTCCGGCGGCTAAAAGGCGACCACCCAAACTGGTTTCTGCTTCTCCCACCTGTTTACCGGACTGGCAGGCATTGAGTATCACAACGGGTACCTGGCGCATATTGAGCAGGTGGGCCAGGTCATCGGCACTGACCGGTTCGCCGCCGCTTTCCGCTTTCCCATCGGTGTCGTCAAAAAACAAGAATGCCTTCTGACCGTGGTATTTCTTTATGGGCGTTTTGGCGTAGTCGCCGCGGAAGGTGTACCGATTAGGCCGGTGTTCCTCCGCAATTTTTTGATACTGGGCGTAGGTGAGCAAGGCTCCGTGCATGTCGAGGTGGATGATGTGGTAGTAGCCGTCGCCGTGCCTGTCCCGCACATCTTCCAGGTGGTTCACCAAGGCTTCAAAAGTGCCGGGGCGCACCATATCAATTTGAGCCGCAACTTTGCCGGTCTCCAATGCCTCAACCAGGGGCCGGGAGACGGTACGGTAGCTGACGTCGCGCACACCGGACGGACGGGCGGTGACCAGGAGCACCCGCAGTTGGGGTGCCGGCTGCACTTTGGCCCGTTTCCTAACCGGCTTCAGGTTTTTGCGCACCACCACCGCATCCACCGCCAGCGGCCGCTCATCGTTGGGATCGTGCAGGGCCTCCCAGTGCAGCGCGTGGAACTCCGGCGAGCCGATAATCTCCAGACTGATGTCTTCAGCTCGCAATTCTCGATATTCGTGATAAACATCAGGATTGCGCCGGAAGACTTGCTCAAACAACGCCTCGCCATAAGCGCGAATGCTGGTCGCGGCCTGTTCGGCGGGAACCTTGTCGGTGAAGGGAAAATTCAACCAGTCCTCAAAATACCATTCCAGCAGATCCTCCTCCTGCTCTGAAAACGGATCGGTTACCGTAATCTCATACGGCGCGCCCTCCGGGTCAAACTGCACGGTGGCGGCAAAGCTCTTTTTGTTTTTCTTCACTTCGCGGACTATGATCGGCGTGGCCATGGACATACCTCGCTGGGTCTTGGCGATGTCGTGTTTATTCTTCTGTCTGTTTGACGATCCAGACGGGTTGTCCGTCCGGGGCACTGATCGTGGTGACCGTCACTTTTGGGGGTTCCCTTTCAATGAATTTCTTCTTCAGGTATTCCGAGACAAAGCTGGCGATCACGGTGGCCGGGATAGTCACTGCCACCGTGATAAGGGCAACCGTGGTTTCCGGCGACAAGAACGATTCCCTGAGAACTTCATCGACGACAGCCGGGGCACCTTCGGCATGTTGACTCGTGTTCCAGGCCGCTACGAACTCAGAGGCGGATAACTCAAGCTGGGGAGCGAGGGCAACGCGGTACTGCATGGCAACCTCCGTGTTTAGCTCGTGATTTAATGGAATGGGAAATTGTTCATCAGATCATTTCTCGACAAAGTCCAGGTAGCACAACTTCGTTTATTGATCTATTGGGAATGTACGGTAGTTCTCCACTTTGTCCCTGCCCATTAAGGATAATGTTGGAAGAATCACGAAGACAACACCAGCACCAACATAGATACTAGCATATTGTGAAACAAGAAATAATTTTAAGAAGGAAGATTCGGAGTACTAAAGGTTCACATTTTCGAGGTGTCTTGCAGTGACGGTCAGCTAGAGGCTAACCTCCGTCCCCAACCCAAGCGCCTCCGCCTTCGCCAGCACCGCACTCGCCGCTGCCAAATCCTGCACCGCATTGCCCACGGATTTAAAGAAAGTAATTTCAGTGTCGGACTGCCTGCCGGGTTTGTCGCCGGCAGCGATTTCACCCAATTCCGCGTAGATGTCGCTCTCCGAAAAAGCGCCGGCGGCAATTGCTGCGATCAAGTCGCCTGCTTCCGCGAGACACGATTCGCGATGATCGACCACCACTTTTGCGTGTGCAATGGTTTCGGCGGGGACCTCGCACATACCGGCTTTGTAAGCGCCGATGCCGTTGATATGCGCTCCCGGCTTGAGATCGCTGTGCTTGAAAACCGGCTCGCGGGCGCTGGTGGCGGTGCAGATGATATCGGCTTGTTTGAGCACTGCGCCGGTTTCAGCGACGTGTACCGGGAACGAGAGTTGGGCGCTCATCGTCTCGGCGAACTGCTCCGCCTTTGCGACATTGCGATTCAGAATGAAGGCTTCACTGAGGTCACGGACTTTGGCCACAGCCTCTAGTTGAAAACGGGCCTGGGCTCCCGCCCCGATGATGGCAGCAGTGGACGCATCTTTTCGCGCCAGCAGGTCGGTTGCGAGGCCGCTGGCGGCGCCCGTACGCAGGGCCGTGAGATATTCGCCGTCCATCATGGCCAGCGGCTGGCCGGTTTCGCTGTCCGCCAGCAGCACGATGGCCTGAATGTACGGCAGGCCGCGCTCAGGATTTTGGTCCAGGATCTGGACAATCTTTACGCTGGTCTGGCGGTTGCGCGCCAGGTAAGCCGGCATCAGCAGGGTGCGTGATTGCTCGCGCTCGATCTCCATGGTAAGGCGAACCGGAACGACGGCTTCCCCTTTGGAGAGTTGCACGAAAGCGTCGCGCATCAGCCCGATGGCGTCACCCATGCTCAGTGACTGCCTGACGTCATCACGTGACAGAAAGCGCAGGGGTTTGTTCAAGAAGAGCACTCCGGATTGGGTTAACCCTGTCAGGGTTTGTAATGCAGAAGTAGGGCGGATTCTATCCGCCAATGCTCAAGTCGCCGCATAAAATGCGGCCTACTTGTGAATCGTTCATTTACGGCAAGGGACAGCTTAGCCGGCAGCCAGTGTTTCGACGTCGGCGATGCTTCTGGGAATCGGCTTGCCGAGTATTTCTTGACCGGACTCCGTAATCAAGATATTCTCCTCAATCCGTACGCCGCCAAAGTCCCGGAATTTGTTAACCTCGGAATAATTGATGAACTCGGACAATTTGTTGTCCGCCTGCCACATATCGATCAGTTCAGGAATCAGGTAAATACCTGGCTCGACCGTCACCACAAAACCGGGCTCGAGCTGTTTGCCCAGGCGCAAATAACACAACCCGAACTGCTCGCTGCGCTGCGTTTCCGCGTCGTAACCGACGTACTGCTCGCCGAGGTCTTCCATGTCGTGCACATCCAGGCCCATCATGTGTCCGGTGCCGCACTGAAAGAACATGGCATGCGCGCCGGCAGCAACCGCTTCGTCGGTGTCGCCCTGCATCAGGCCCAGACTCTTAAGGCCATCGACCAGAATTTTGCTGCAATGCAGGTGGATGTCTTTAAACTTCACCCCGGGCCGGCATTTTGCGATTCCGCTTTCCATCGATTCGAGGACTATCTGGTAAACCTCGCGCTGCGCTCCGACAAATTTTCCGCCAATGGGAATGGTGCGGGTGATGTCGCTGGCGTATGCGGAGGGCGCTTCAGCGCCACAGTCGTTCACCGCAATGTCACCCGATTGCATAACGTTGCCGTGGTAGTGATTGTGCAGAGTCTGGCCGTCGGTGGAAAAGATGATGGGATAAGCGAGGTTGCCGCCATGCGAGACGGCGATACCTTCCATGGCTCCGGCGATTTCCTGTTCGATCATCCCCGGCCTGGCATTGCGCATGGCGAAGGTGTGCATCTCATGCGTAATTGCGAGCGCCTTTTCGATTTCGCCGACTTCTTCCGGGCTTTTGATAATGCGTTGCGCGATCACTGCTTTGGTGAACTCAGACGAGGCCAGGTGTTTCAAATTGCTCGGGACAGCCCCGAGGAGTTCGCTGAGCAGAATGATGTTGTCGTGCCGGTACAGCGGCAAGAAGTGAACCTGCCGGCCCTGTTGCTGAGCCTGCCTGATGGTCTTTGAGAAGTCTGCGAATGATTGCGTGTTTTGTACACCTACTGCGACACTTCGGTCCTTTAGTAGCGGCTGTGAGCCCATCCAGATGATTTGGTCAACGGTAAGATCGTCGCCGTACAGCGTTTCTGTTCCGGAATCGAGATCGATGGTCGCCGCCAGGCCGGGACTGCTCAACCCCCAAAAATAGAGAAAGGAACTGTCTTGCCGGAAGAAGTAGGTATTATCCTCGTAGTTCATCGGGCTTTCGTTGTTGCCCAAAAACACCAGCAAGCCGGCATCGACTTGTCCCTGCAATTTCTTTCTACGATTTACATAGGTTTCGGTTGAAAACACGGCTCTGTTCCTCCGGTTTGGTCAGGTCCAGGATACTATATTTAATCCGTTGTGCGCGTTAGCGCCGAAAGAGACTCTATGTTGATTTGAGTGGGTAGTGGTCAAGTCGTGTACCACCATCTCATTGTACCACTGATGATGTCATTCCTGCGAAAGCAGGAATCCATTGTTTTTGTCCTATTATCCTAACAAATCTCCATATAAGTCTCGCCATTCAGGGTTGTTCTGTTCGATAAGCTCTATTTTCCATTGCCGCTTCCACGCTTTTAGTCTCTTTTCTCTTACAAGCGCAGCGTGGACGTCAGTGGTCTGCTCAAAATAGACAAGCTGATGAACTTGATACTTGGACGTGAAACCTTTGACCAGATCATTCTTATGCTCATCGATTCTTTTTAGAAGGTCGCCGGTTACTCCAATGTATAAGGTACCGTTCTTCTTGCTTGCAAGGATGTAAACATAGTAGTTCTTCACTTCCCTTGGCCCACTATTGAAGATCCTTTACATTCATGGATTCCTGCTTCCGCAGGAATGACATGCTGGTTAACGCAATCAGTTTAGGCTACCGTAAACAGCGGCGCACCAAGCTTGCTTTCATCAATCGTTATGGCAAGCCCGGCGCCGGTCGGGACGCGCAGGCGGCCTTTCTCCCTGCGAGGCGCGTCTTCGGCAATACTGAGATCGTTGTAGCTGTTAAAATCAGTGGAAGTGAAATAGAATTCAGAGCGCGTGCTCCCCACCAGGTGAGTAATCGCGGCGGTTGCCAGATCGCCGCCCCAACTGTCTTCCAGGGTCATCGCAACGCCAAGAGATTGACACAGGTCGCGCAGTTGTTTGGCCTTGGTCAATCCGCCGACCCGCGAAATTTTTATGTTAATCACATCCATGGCATGCTTGCGATGCGCCTCCAGGAAGGGGCCGACGCCGGTCATGGGTTCGTCTATCACCATCGGTAAAGTCGTATTCTGTCGAACCGTCAAACATTCCTCAATCGTGATGCAGGGTTGCTCGATATAAAGATCTCCGCCCGCCACCGCGTTGACTACCCGAATCGCGTTGCGCATGATCCAGCCCGTGTTCGCGTCAGCAATCAGGGTGTCGTCAGGCTGCATTATCTTAAGAACCGCCTTGATGCGGGCGATGTCATCATCGGCGTCGCCGCCGACTTTTAGCTGAAACCTATGATAACCTTCAGCGCGGTATTTGTCAACATCCTCCTGCATGCCTTCCGGCGTTCGCTGCGAAATGGCGCGATACAACGGAAAATCTTCCACATAGCGTCCGCCCAGCAAAGTACAAACGGGTTGACCGCTGACTTTACCGAGGATGTCCCAGCAGGCGATGTCCACGGGTGATTTGACATAATTGTGCCCCTGCAGGGTGTGATCCATCACATCGTTGACCTTGTTTATCTGGCGTGGATCCAGGCCGATCAGTGCCGGCGCAATTTCAGCAATTCCGCTTGGGACGCCGCGCGCGTAGGCCGACATGTAGGCAGATCCCAGTGGACAAACTTCACCGAAGCCACTGATGCCGGCGTCGGTTGACAGTTTGACTATTGTACTGATGAACGAGTCGACCGACTGCCCGCGTGACCACGAGTACTTCTCTTGCAGCAGTTTGTACTCAACCTGAAATACATCGATTTGTTTAATTTTCATTGCCTGCTCCGTGAATCCGGTTTTATCTTCTCAAAAGTAATTACTGCGATGTCTGTTTAAACTTTCGCGCCTGTTCTGAACGCGGATTTCGCAGAAGCATGCAGAGGAATAGAACTTTATTCTTCTGCGCTCCGCATTGCCGCCCCTTCACAGGACTGGTGTGCACTACTGACTGCCGCCGGAAAGGGGCTCCTGCACACGTGGCCCCGGGGGTAGATTCTCCATCAAATACCTGGTGAGCAGTCCATACAGGTGCCGGGTCGTATTCTCGCCCTCTCTGATGGAGTGCGAGCGGTTCGGGTAAGACATGAGGCTAAACTGCTTATTGTGTTTGATCAACTCATTGACCAACAACTCCGCGCCTTGATAGTGCACGTTGTCGTCGCCGGTGCCGTGCACCAGCAGCAGATTGCCCTGCAATTGGCCGGCAAATGTAATGGGCGAACCTTGCTCGAAGCCCTCGGCATTGCCTTCGGGCAGACCCATGTAGCGCTCCTGATAGATGGTGTCATACAAACGCTGATTCGGGACCGGCGCAACCGACATGCCGGTGTGATAAATCTCCGGATGACGGAATAACATGTTCAGTGTCATTGAGCCGCCGCCACTCCAGCCCCAAATGCCGACTCTTTCGGCATCGATAAACGGATAGGTCGTGATAAGCTTTTTCGCGGCGGCAGCCTGATCCTTTGATGCAAGCACGCCTATTTGACCATAAACCTGTTTGCGCCAGGTTCGACCGCGCGGTGCCGGTGTGCCGCGGTTGTCCACGCTTGCAACCAGATACCCCTTCTGTGCCAACATTTTGTGCCAGATAAGACGCGTGCTGCTGTACCGGTCCACGACCGTCTGTCCGGCCGGTTCGCCGTAAACATAGAAGAACAGAGGATACTTCTTGCCGGGGTCGAAATCCGGCGGCTTGACCATCCAGGCATCCAGGGTAACATCCTCGGCGATTTGAATCTGCATAAATTCCACCAGGTTGGAATTCAGGGCTGCGAGCCGGTCCCGGACTTCCTGGTTATCTTCCAGAGTGCGGATAACTTCGTGCCGCGGCAACGAAATGAGGGATATGCGCGGCGGGGATTCAAAAGTCGAATAAGTGTGAATCGCCCATCGCAGGTCATCAGAGACTTTATAGCTGTGCGTACCGGGCTGGTTAGTCGGACTCAGCCGCTTTGGACTGCCCTTGCCGTCGAGCCGCGCCTGGTAGAGGTAACGCTGGGTGGCGTTGTCCGGAGAAGCCATAAAATAGAACTTGCCCGTCTTTTCATCATTGTCCACAATGCTGATGACGTCGTACTCGCCGCGCGTCACTTGCCGGAGCCCACCATCGCGGCCTACGACGTAGACATGGCGCCAGCCGTTGCGCTCACTGATCCACAAAAACTCCTTACCATCCGCCAGCCAGTTAAACCCCTTGCGCAAATCGAGCCAGGCATCATCGCGCTCGGTGAAAATCGTTTTGACGGCGCCTGTCTTCGCGTCAGCAAGCATCACCTGGTTGGTATTTTGCAATCGATTGAGACGCTGCAAAATAATCTCATGCGAATTGTGTGCCCATTCCATGTCCGCGATGTAGTTGTTGCTCGGATCACCCGGCACAGAGAGCCAGGTGGTTTCGCCACCGGCAGCAGCGACAACGCCGACACGGGCTGCGGAATTGGTGGTGCCCACTTTTGGATATTTGATCGGAATCAGCTTTGGGTAAAGCGTATCGGTATTGTTGATCAGGTGATAGTCCGGGATGGCGGCAGCGTCCAGTTGCCAGAATGCAATTTTCTTGCTGTCGGGACTCCACTTAAATCCCTTGCGCAGACCGAACTCTTCCTCATACACCCAGTCGAACGTGCCGTTGATGAGAGTGGCTGAGCCATTTGCGGTAAGCTGCACAATCTCATGCGAGACTACATTCTCCACGAAGATGTTATTCTTAACAACATAAGCGACCTTTTTTCCATCATCAGAAAAATCGGCAAACATCAATGTGGCGGGCTCGGCATCTCCACCAAGTTGGTGCAAATCCCAGGACTTCAGATCGATGAGCCAGTAGTCACCGCGCGTGTTGGCTCGCCAGACCTTCTTGCTGTTCGTAAAGATAAGTGCGTGGGATTTATCTTTGGAAAATTCATAATTTTCGATTAGCAGTGGCGCATTCGTTCCTGGAGGTGTAAGTTTTGTGATAGGGATCAAGACTGTCCTGCTGCCCGTCGCCGGGTCATGCCGAAAAACCTCGCGGCCTCCATGTGTGGACGACGTGTCGAGGCTGGTGTAGCCACCGTCACTTAGCCAATGTACCGGGCCAAACCGCTCCGTCCGAAACTCCCTCTTGCTGAAGATTCGGTCGAGCGACAATAACTCGGGGTTGTTCGTTTCCTGCGCGGTCAGAGTGCAGGTAATCAGAAAACAAATGAGCAGTGAGAACAATCTTGAGTGCCGCATTTTTACCTCCCCGTTAAAGTTCTGTTGCGGCAGAATCACCGCAGTATAAAACCTGTTGCCAACGAATCCGCCGGATCCAGAAACCACTCATTCCGGCCGACGGTGTAGGCCTCTCCCTCAACCCTGGGGATGACGGCCTGGTGCGGACCGAAAGTGGTGACTTCCCGGACACTGGCAGTGAACCTGCTGCCGATAATACTCTCGATAACCATGGGTTGCCCGATCGCGATCTCGCCACGCGCATGATGAATTGCCATCCTGGCGCTGACCCCGGTACCGGTCGGACAGCGGTCGACTTCTCCCTCGGCAAAAATACAGACGTTGCGGCTGTCAGCCCCCTCCCCGACCGCCGGCCCGATAAAAATTGTGCCATAAAGAAAACTCAAATCTGCTTCAAAAGGGTGGATGATTTCCCGGCTTTGCATGATGGCGCGCTTGATTGCCATCCCCTGCTCGATTAGCCGGGTGTGGTTTTCCGGCGTGCAAACCAACCCCAGATCAGCGGCTTGCACGAAGGCGTAAAACGCGCCGCCAAACGCCAGATCGTATTTGACCTCACCCACGCCCGGCACGCTCACAACCTGGTCCGGAGCGAGAACAAAAGAGGGTACGTTGTCAAAGTGAACACTGCGAACGTTTTGGCCCTCCAGGTTAGCAAAAGCGGTAACCAGGCCGGCAGGGGTATCGATTCTCACTGTTGTTTGCGGAGAAGATGGTGGTATCAGGCCGGTCTCGATCGCGACTTTGGTGACGCCGATGATCCCGTGGCCGCACATGGTGCTGAACCCTTCATTGTGTAAAAACAGAACACCAAAATCAGCTTCAGGCGTCACCGGTGGCGTGATGATGCAACCGTACATGTCGGCGTGACCGCGTGGCTCCCACATCAGGGCCGTGCGCAGGGCGTCGTAATTCTTTTTGGCATACCGCCGGCGGGCAAGAATGGTGTCACCGGGCAGGTCCGGAAAACCGGCGATAATGACGCGCAGCGGTTCACCCCCGGTGTGGGCGTCGATGCTAGTGATTTTAGTCCAACCAGGCGGTGACTGCCAGTCCGCCATTCCTTGCAGGCGTTGTTCGAAATCGCGTTTCATTTAATGTGCCGTTTCCCTTAATAACTCACATTTCTCACTTGTATTTCAAGGTCCTTCTGAGCGCAGAGTGACGGATTATTCGGTCAAGAGACCCATTGCAGCGCGAAGAATCTTCGAGTGGCCGGGGAGATTCTTCGCACACAGTCGGCCTCGGGCAGAAATAGAGAATTTTGCGCTGCGTGCTCAGTATGACATGTCAGCAACTGCTTAGAATATAGATGCAAGTGAGAAATGTTAATCATAACTGTCCAGGCGCTTTTACTTGCGGTTTGCTCCATGCTAATTGAACCGTGTCGGACTCAACGCCGTCACATCGACCGATGGTGCTTTGCCTTCTATCATCTCCGCCACAATCTTTCCCGTGACCGGTGCCAGGGAGATGCCCAGCATCGCGTGGCCCGCCGCAATGAGCAAGTTGTCGATATCCTCAGCCCTCCCGATTATTGGCAAACCATCGGGCGTGCAGGGACGGAGTCCGCTCCAAACCGGCGCGTGCAACGCTTCCTGCATGTCCATCTCGGGATAATAGGACTGAACCGCGTTCAGCATCCCCTGCACCCGGCGCGTGCTGACTGACAAGTCCAAGCCTGCAATTTCGAGCGTACCGGAAAAACGCAGGCTGTCTGCGAAGGGTGTCACAGCGATTTTGGCTTCAGCCAGAATCGCGGGCAGCCTGGGTTTCACATTGGGCCTGCTAACAGTTACGCTGTAGCCTTTGCCGGCCTGGATCGGTAGCTTCACTCCCAGGGCAGCGACGATCTCGGGCGACCAGCTGCCACCGGCTAACACAACCTGGTTGGCTGAAAAATCACCACCGGTTGTTTTAACGGTCCGGATCTTACCCTGGTGCAGGTCAAAGCCTGTGACTTCGGTTTCGGCTTTCACTTGCACGGCATTTTCGCTGACTTTGCTGGTCAGACTCGCGATGAAATCCTGCGGATCGAGGTGCGCATCCTGATGATAGAAGATGCCTCCCACGGCTGAAACCGCGAGGCCGGTCTCGGTTTGCGTCAGCCCCTGCTGATCCAGAATGCTCACCTCAAGACCTAGCTGACGGGCCCGTTCCGCATCGCGCACGTCTGCTTCCAGGGCCTTGGCTGTCCTATAGATCATGAGTAGACCATCTTCAATCATCTTTACAGCCCCACTCTCCTGAGAACCGGTAAAGTCCATGAACAGCGGGTAACTTGCCTGCAACAGGTGATGCAAAACGGGTATGGATTCTCGCATTCGCTGCTCGCGGCTGGCCCGCATGAACTGCCAGACCCAGGAGGCTAATTCCAGACTGAAACGAGGTTTGATGTAAAACGGACTGTTTGGGTTGAACAGCCATCGCAGACCTTTTTTGATGACGCCCGGCGCCGCCAGCGGAATAATGTGGCTGGGCACGATGAGGCCGGCATTCTTGTCGGAGCAGCCGGAACCGATTTTGCCCTTTTCAACCAGCGTAACGCTTCGGTCCGCCTGCGCCAAATAGTAGGCGGTACACAGGCCAACTGCGCCACCGCCGATGACCAGAACATCAGTTTTGGCAACCAAGGCCCGGCCCTGAGTCAGACAACCTGGAAGCCATGTGCATACGGATCCTGGTCGTCAATGAAAATTGTGTTCAGGCCGGTGACCATCGCCCAACCTTCGACGCTAGGAATGATGGCGTCCATGCCGGCGACGCTGGTCGCGGCCTCCACTTTGCCGCGAAACAGGCTGCCGATGATGCTTTCATGTACAAACTCTTGTCCGGCATCCAACTTGCCCTGGGCTGCCCACTGTGCCATGCGGGCCGAAGTGCCGGTGCCGCACGGCGAACGATCGATGGCTTTGTCGCCGTAAAAGACAGCATTACGGGCGTGCGCTTCCGGGTTGCGCGGCGAGCCGGTCCACAAAACATGACTTAGGCCGCGGATCGATTCATTTTCCGGATGTACGAATTCGTGTTTTTCGTTTAGCGCTTTGCGGAGGATAGGACTAAGGCGAATCAAATCTCCGGCGGAGAAGTCCGCCATATCTTTGAAGTTCTCCTGCGGATCGACAATGGCATAGAAATTCCCACCATAGGCGACATCGACCACGGTTTTGCCAAGGCTGGCACAGTCAACTTCCAGGTTGGTCGAGTGCAGGTAGGCCGGGACATTCACCAGCTTGACGGATGTGACTTTCTCGCCCTCCTGCCGGTATTCGACCTTAACCAGCCCGGCCGGTGTTTCAAGTCGCAAACGCCCCGGCTTTTTCGGGGTAATCAGTTTATGCTCCAGCATAACGGTGACGGTGCCGATGGTGCCGTGACCGCACATCGGCAGGCAGCCACTTGTCTCGATAAACAAGACGCCAACGTCGTTTTCTTCAGCGCTGGCCGGATAAAGAATGCTGCCGGACATCATGTCGTGGCCGCGTGGCTCAAACATCAGCCCGGTCCGAATCCAATCGAATTCGGCGAGAAAATGTTGGCGACGCTCGCTCATATTCTTGCCCGCAAGCGTGGGACCGCCGCTCTGCACGACTCGCACGGGATTGCCGCAGGTGTGGGCGTCGATGCAGGAAAATGTGTGTCTGGCCATTTCGATGAAAGGTTTTTTTATAAATCCAGGACGGAGCGACTAAAGCGTTCAAGGTAGTCATGGAGCAGGTCGGACGCTTCCCCCGCCCTTTGTTCGCCCAGGGAGGCAACCGCCCTCAAGACGCCTGCGTGCAATTCCGCTGATTCGCTCAGATCGCCATTTTCCTGGTAAAGGTACCAGAACCTGCGGCAGTGTGCATGCAGGGGTACAGAGGCCCTGACGGCAAAATCATTCCTGGCTGCAGCCTCCAGAATGCGATCTCCTTGCCGGTCCAGTTGCATGAATTCGGACAGATCCTGTCCTTGCACAGACTTGCCGATCGCATCGGCCAGCTCCAGCAAGGTTAATCGCTGCGCCGCGGTCGCACGTCTGGCGGCGTTGCCGGCAATCAAACGATCCAGCACCCGCCTCGTCTCCAGCAACGCCAGATGTTCGACGATATTGACCTCCGTAACTATCATGCCTCGGCGCGGCAGTGTTGAAACCAGCTTTTGGGTTGTGAGTTTTTGCAGCGCCTCACGAATCGGGGTCCGGCCGATATCGAGCTTCGCGCTCAAGTCCGTTTCCGAAAAACTGCTGCCGGGCGGCAACTCGAGGGTCACGATCATCTCTTCGAGAAGCCGGTATGACTTCTCCGACAAAGTTTCAGGCTGTTGCGTCATGGCAGTAGTTTGTCTCAGGCTCAGTTTACTGCAAGCTGCAATTACGCCAGAGTGTAGCTGGTCTTTACGGTGGTGTAGAATTCCACCGCATAACTGCCCTGCTCGCGTGTCCCGTAACTCGAACCCTTGCGGCCCCCAAACGGTACGTGGTAATCTACACCGGCAGTCGGCAGGTTCACCATAACCATGCCCGCCTGCGCATTATTGCGAAAATGATCGGCGTATTTAAGCGAAGTGGTACAAATCCCTGAAGACAGGCCGAACTCCGTATCATTGGCGACTGCCAGGGCTTCGTCATAATCCTTAACGCGCACGACGCTGGCAACCGGACCGAACACCTCTTCGCGATTGATGCGCATGTCGTTGCCGGTTTCCGTAAACAGGGCCGGCGACATGTAGAAGCCTTTCTTCGCCCGTTGCAACCGTTCGCCACCGCAAACAAGCCTGGCCCCTTCCCGCTTGGCGATCTCGACATATTCAAAATTCTTATCTAACTGGCTTTCGTCAACCGCGGGTCCGATCTGCGTCCCTTCAGCCAGGGCATCATCAACTTTAAGCTTGCTCATTTGCGCTTGCATTTCAGCTACAAATCTATCGTGAATGCCATCGGTGACAACAATGCGGCTGGACGCAGTGCAGCGTTGCCCGGTGGAGAAGTAGGCACCGTTGATCGCGCAGCCGACAGCGATGTCAAGGTCTGCATCATCGAGAACCACCAATGGATTCTTTCCGCCCATCTCAAGTTGGACTTTTGCCATTCTCTGGGCGCACTTGACCGCAATCTGACGGCCAACGTCCACTGAGCCGGTAAAGCTGATACCGGCCACGTCTGGGTGGTTCACCAGGGCCTCACCGACTTTACTGCCTTTGCCCATGACCAGGTTAAAGACCCCTTGCGGCAGGCCGGACCTCGAAATGATTTCAGTCAATGCCCAAGCGCATCCCGGTACCAGGTCTGCCGGTTTAAACACCACGGCATTGCCAAATGCCAGCGCCGGGGCAATTTTCCACGCCGGAATCGCGATCGGAAAGTTCCAGGGCGTGATCAAGCCAACCACGCCGATCGCCTCCCGCTGAATATCGATGCCCACGCCGGGGCGGACAGAACGGATGTGTTCACCGCTCATGCGCAGAGCTTCACCGGCGAAAAACTTGAAAAGCTGGCCAGCGCGGCCGGTTTCGCCGATGCCTTCAGGCAGGGTCTTGCCTTCCTCGCGTGACAGCAACCGGCCCAGGTCCTGCTTGCGGGCGAGAATCTCCGAACCGATAGAATCGAGAACGTCAAACCGTTGTTGCGGCGTGCTCGCCGCCCATTCCGCGGAGGCTGCTTTGGCTGCCGCTACCGCATTCTCAACATCGTTGACTTCGGATTGCGCGTAGGCGCCAACCACATCGCTTACATCAGAAGGGTTGATGTCATCTTTTGTCTGGCCGGGTTTCAGCCATTCGCCGTTGATAAAATTGTTTTGCGTGTCCATTTATCTGTCCTGTGTTTGGTTCATTCCTTCAGCCACCAGGCCGCAACCGGGAGGGAAACGTGCACTATAATTGCGGCAGCTCCGGCCGCGTGGCGAGTGCTTTTGAAATAATCGTCTTCACGCTCTCCCGTTCTTCGCCTGCCAGCGGCAAGCGCGGCTTGCGCACGTTTTCGTTCCCGACGCCGGCCATCGCTTCGGCCAGCTTGATATTCTGCACCAGCTTGGTCGAGACATCGAGGTCGAGCACCGGCTTGAACCAGCGGTAAATCTTGACTGCTTCCTCGACTCTGCCGGCTTTGACCAGATCGTAAATCGCTACGGTTTCTTTCGGGAAAGCGCAGACCAGGCCGGCCAGCCAGCCGTCGCCACCCAGCACCAGGCTCTCAAGCGCGATGTTGTCGACGCCGACAAACACGCGGTAACGCTTGCCAACCAGATTAATAATGTCAGTCACCCGCCGAATATCATCAGAGGATTCCTTGATGGCTGCGAACTTCGGTTCGTCGGCTAGCTCGGCAAACATCTCCGGGGTGACATCGATGCCGTAGGCCACCGGATTGTTGTAGATCATCACAGGTTTTTCGCAGACCTCCGCCACATCGCGAAGAAACTGCATGGTCTCGCGCCGGTCGGCAACATAGCGCATCGGCGGCAGCAACATAAAGCCATCGACGCCATTGCGGACACTGTTTTCGGCGAAACGCCTCGCCGCCGTCGTCGTAGTTTCAGCAATACAGGAAAGCACTGGAACGCGACCGGAGCTCACCGATACGGCGGTCCGCACGATCTCCTGCTTTTCCTCGGCGGACAGGACTCCGTTTTCGCCCAGAGACCCGACTACCACCAGGCCATGCACACGCGATTCGATCTGAAACTCAAAGTGCCTCTCCATTTCCGGGTGGTCGAGCTTGTCTTCTTGTGTGAACTTCGTGGTCACAGCCGGAAAAATACCGGCCCAATCGACGGTCATTTTGCAGCTCCAGGCTTGTAAGGAATGAAAATTTTCAAAAAGTATACTGTTAATATATCAGACATATGTTGACATGCAACTCTTTTTCTTGACTGCGCGATTTTTTTTCGCCGAATCGCCTTGCCTGTGGGCAAGTAACCTGCACGACCCGGCAGAACAGAAGGCACTTTACTTTTTCCGTTCGTTACCCTACTTTGTCATAAGTGCCCGGTTTAGCGAAAAATGCAAGGCAAGTATGCATAAACTAAACAGGCAGTAACAGCATCCTCGTCCAGATCAGCATTGAAAAATGACCCTGGTGTGTCGGCCAGCCGAAACCCGCAATCGGGCAGAAGAAATGGGGACATGGCCCCTGCTGCGAACGTGAGACCATTGCAAGTTTTTTGAAAGCTTCCGGAACCCGGCGTGAAGGCGTGCCGCCGGGCCACGCAACCGTCGTCCAGACGCCATCGGATCGGAAACCCGAATCCACGACAGCCAGTGAAAGACGCCGGACATTGGACCGACGCATGTTCACCGCCCACGACCACTTCGCTTTGACAAAACCTGAACCGGACACTTAAATTCATGGTCAAGGTCCAACCGGCCCGCGCAATGGCGAGTCCGTGGCGTGGACAACCGGCACTAGATCTTCAGTTTGCAGGTCCGGGAGCGGAATCGCGCCTTGAAGCGGCAAGCGACGCTGGGCACTGTGAAGCTCCCATACCCAATGTAAGGAGGATGAGTTACATGGCAAAGCTAAAGAGAATCGGCATACTGTTCTCAGCAAAGTTGCTGGCAATTTACGGGGCATGTCTGGGTCTGGTTGCGGGAATCACATATTCGTTTGGCGGCTTTGTTTATGAGGCTCTAACGGACACCTTGAACTCAGGCACAGCGCTTGCATTCTTTGCGCTCATCGGCATGCCGGCCATATTTGCATGCTTCGGTTTTGTCGCCGGAGGGTTTGGAGCAATGGCCTATAATCTAACCGCAAAATGGTTCGGTGGCATAGAAATGGATTTTGAACAATGAGTGTTACGGCCTGGGCAAGGTGGGAGTTGTACAAACTGAACGAAAATTGAGTAGAAGTGAACCTATTATTTACCATGGGAGGGAATTATGAGTTCAATAGTCATCACAGGTTGTAGCTCGGGATTTGGATTTTTGGCAGCCCAGAGGCTTGCTGCAGGTGGACACCAGGTATTTGCAACAATGCGCGATGCAGGAGGGAAAAACAGTGGTCCTGCAGAAAAACTTGGTGCGTTGGATAACATCGATGTGCTCGATCTCGACGTAACTTCGGATGCGTCTGTCGATGCAGCCGCGGCAGTTGTACTCGCCGCGACAGCTGCACCAGATGTAATCATCAATAATGCCGGGCAGATGTACGTTGGATTCGCGGAGGCGTTCACGGCAGACGAGCTTAGCCGGCAACTCGATGTGAACGTAGTTGGCATTCATCGCGTGAGCCGTGCATTCCTTCCACCGATGCGGCGGCGTGCCAAAGGCCTGATTGTCAATATCAGTTCGATTGCCGGTCGCATGGCGGCACCTTTTTTTGCCGTGTACCACGCGAGCAAGTGGGCGGTCGAGGGGTACTCACTTGCTCTGCGGCGTGAATTGGCCTGCGCAGGCCTGGACGTAGTGGTTGTCGAACCGGGGCCGTTCACAACCGAACTCTTTTTGCAAAGCCCTCGACCACAAGATAAGGATAATCGTACGCAGAGCTACCCGGAGGTAGCGCACCAGACGTTCGATGGTATGGGAGCTGCCTTCGAAGGAATGTTTAGTGATCCGGAAGTGCCAACAGATCCCGCAGCAGTGGTCGACCGGCTCGTAGAATTAATCGACATGGCGCCGGGCACACGCCCATTTCGCAGCGTGGTCGGGGTAGACTTGGGCGTTACCGAACGCAACGCCACCGATGAAGCCCATGAAGGACCGTTCCTGCAAGCGATGGGGATCGAGGAGTTCGTCCGCCTGCAAACGTCATAGCCGGAATCGTAGAGGCCCCTGTTTGCCCCGCGCGTGCAAACTCGGGATCATAGTCAGTTTCGTGTCATTGTTCTGTTTGGAATATTAGCCAGTTAGGTTTTTTCCATAAATACGGCATTATGCGTTGCAAGAGGGTGAAAGCCCTCCATTGCCAGAACAATAGTCAGATCTAATGATGAATATGTTATCCGGCTGAAAACACGAAATCCAGTTACCACGATCGGAGCAGGTATGGCACATTACATCGACGGATTCGTCCTTCCCGTTCCGCGCGATCGCCTAAACGAGTACAAGTGTGTCGTTGAAGCGGTTGCAGAGATTTGGAAGGAACATGGCGCACTCGACTACTGGGAATATGTCGGTGACGATTTGAATCTGCAGGGAACGCGCTCGTTCACTGACCTCGTAGCCGCAACGGAGGATGAAACCATCGTGTTTGGATGGGTGGTATTTGATTCTCGTGAGGCACGTGATCTGGCAAACGAGAAGGTCGCGGCTGACCCAAGGATGGCGGATTTGATCGATCCACTGATCGATCCATCGAATCCAGTTTTTGATGCTAAACGGATGGCGTACGGTGGGTTCCAGTCGCTCGTTCGATCGCCTAACGCGAACGCCGGATAACAGGGCGATGCACCAGAGCGGCTACGTTTTCGGTTATTCCACGTCGTTCGCTCCGTTTGAGATTTTTGGTTTTTCAACGGTTACTCGCGTTGGTCCGCCCGCCCGGTGATCTTGGTCGTTATATGCTTTCTGTATTTTTTCAATTTCTGCATGCTTCTGGATGTGCGGCTCACCGCGAGGGGGCCGTGAATCACATTCACAAACAACCATAAACCAGTTTCAAGATGAGTATTGGAATGTCTAAGTACTTTTTCCCTCTTTTAAGGGCAAACGAGAGAGTGAATCAGTGTGTAATAGGCGCGATTGAGAATCGCGTTTTTATGAAAGAATTGCATAAGCATATAAAAAGAGTACATTGGACTTTTGAAAATGCTTTGAATATCAAAGATGTAAATTCTTGTGAGCAGAAGGAACCTATATGAATATGTTAAAATTCGGCGTCATTGGCACTTCAAAAAAAGAGGATGAGCGACGTATTCCAATCCATCCGGAACATCTGATGCGCCTTCCGGAACAAACTCGCCGGCAGCTAATATTTGAGGAAGGTTATGGTACACCTTTTGATATTGCCGATTCAGAAATGTCAGATCGGTCAGGTGGAGTTGCCACACGCCACGAACTACTATCCGATATTGGGAATGTCATACTTGCCAAACCCGTATTAGCGGATTTTGAAGAACTATGTGAGGGTGGAATCCTTTGGGGCTATCCGCATTGTGTACAGCAAAGGTCGCACACTCAGGCTGCGATCGATCGCAAGCAGACACTGATCGCCTTTGAGGATATGTTTGTTTGGGGACCTAATGGACAGATTGGCCGCCACACTTTCTATAAAAACAACGAAATGGCGGGCTACTGCGCGGTTTTACACGCCCTGCAACTGAAAGGAATCGACGGGCACTACGGTAACCAACGCAAAGCGCTTATTTTTAGTTTTGGTGCAGTCAGCCGTGGCGCAATATATGCCCTAAAAGCACGTGGCTTTAGAGATATCACAATTTGCATTCAACGTCCCGACCATATGGTGCGCGAGGAAGTACTTGGTTGTCACTATGTCCGTATTCGGGAAGGGAATGAAGCTGAAGCGCGCATGTTAGTGATAGAGCACGATGGAACTGAACAACCATTGATTGATCTGATGAATCAATCAGAAATAATCGTAAACGGAACCCTGCAAAAACCAAAACACCCCATCCTTTTTGTCACAGAAGATGAAATATCTAATCTCAAGCCAGGCTGCCTGATTATTGACGTCAGTTGCGACGAGGGTATGGGATTCTTTTTTGCCAAACCAACCACATTTAAGAATCCTATGTTTAAAATAGGAAAAGTAGATTACTATGCCGTGGATCATACACCAAGCTATCTATGGGAAAGCGCCTCGCGGTCTATCTCTGCTGCCCTCGTTGTCCATTTGCCGACCGTGTTAGCGGGGTATGAGAGCTGGCAACAAAATGAGACCATTCGACAAGCTGTGAATATTGATGCCGGCGTTATTCAAAAACCAGATATTATATCATTTCAGAATCGTGAAACGTTATATCCCCACCTCATTAATATGGGGAGAAACTAATTTCGAGGAATATTGGATGAAGTGGCCGCGCTCGCGGGGGATTTGACAGCTAACCGTCACCACTTCTAAGCAGTCCCTCGCGGAACAAATGGATGGGGATTGTATCCCCGCACAGATCAGGGGGGCAATAACCTAACCAGGGTGCAGGTCATAGAATAGTTAAGTGACAGAAAACCACTAAAGAGGAACAATCGAACGTGGAAAACCAGGCTATACCAGCTGAATACCTAGCAGAACTCTCACGCCAAATCGCATTTATGAGTGCGTTTCTCGGTGGTTTTGCAGCGACATTCCTTGCCACATTGGTCGTATCTGACTCTCCAAAGCGGTTTGCCGGGTGGACAATAGGTTGTGTCGCATTCTCAGCGTGTGGTTTTGTCGTCGCTGTGGTCGCATCGGTCATGCTCGTCGTGGTTTTGAATCCCAATGCACCAAGTAACGTCGTGGCTAGTTCTTCGGTGAATCAAGCGAGAATGGTGAGCGTTCTGGCCTTCACTCTTGGCATATATGCGTTGCTTGCTACTGTAGGGTTGAGTGGGTGGCTTCGCGGTAGAAGGACTGGACTTGCCACGTCGATCATGGCATTTCTGGGCATGGCTTTGGTGACTTGGGCAACGGCCGGTTTTAGATAGGAAGTCACCTAATCGGGCAAGGGTGGGTTTCTCTCCCGCCCTCCACACAACACGGGACATGCGGGTCCGCACTGGGCGTTTCATCGCAGGTTCACTACCCATTGGGATAGTGAAACGCAATCCAGAGGTCGCGTACTGAAACCAAACTCTGTTCTTGAGCCAGACAGCGGATTCGGTGCTATTTGGACATCGCGGCATAGATCCCCTGCGAGCGTACATTACGATTTCTCCAAATGTACAGTGATAGTATTGCCTGACTTTAGCTTGGCTTAATGCTGGTGTGCCCGGTTATTATTTCTCCGGGTTTCCAAACCGGCTCACCAGTGAAATGCATACTATTTGCATTTATGACAACAATCCCCTAACTTTTATCTGCTCTCTTTTTGTTGTTCGTATTGCCGGATTATGTACGAACAGATTTCATCAAAAGTAGGTTTTCTTCCAACTGCAAATCAACGGTCGGAAAAACGCATGGAATGCAGTATAGCCATTTCACCTTTTTCTCTGCTGCCATGTTTGTTGCCAGCCCCTGATTCCCAGCTTGCGGTAAGGCCGATATGCCTTTTATGGATTCAGTTGAAGTGGAGGCGTCGCCATGGGCATTTATGAAAAGTACTTTCTGCACAGAATAGTGAACTTTGCCTGCCGCCAGAAACCCACCATGCTTCAACGTGAAAAGGTGGTGCCTGAGGCAAGTGGCCGGGTTGTAGAAATTGGAATCGGCTCAGGACTGAATCTGCCCTTCTATGACTCGTCCAAGGTGCGGCATATCTGGGGCGTCGACCCGTCTTTGCGGATGTGGGATCTGGCACAAAACAATGCAGCAGATCGCTCGTTCGAGGTAAGGTTTGTGCAGGCGTCCGCTGAGGAAGTCCCACTGGAAGATGGCGCTGCCGATACCGTGGTAGTCACCTACACTCTGTGCACGGTGCCGGATGCGGTGGCAGCAGTTCGCGAAATGCGGCGCGTGCTCAAGCCGGGCGGCGAACTCATCTTCTGCGAGCACGGTTTGGCGCCGGACGCCGGCGTCCGCAAGTGGCAGAATCGTTTGAATCCGGTTTGGCGCAGAATAGGCGGCGGGTGTAACATGAATCGAGACATTCCCGCGCTCTTGCGACAGGGCGGTTTCCCGAATCAAAGAGTCGAAACCATGTATCTGCCCGGCTGGGCTCCTGCCAGTTTCAATTACTGGGGTAGCGCGTCTTGAGAGAAACAAACATCAAGCCAGTTAAGATCTTCCTGCCAATACTTGTTCTTCTGATGCTCATCAGCCGGCCTTTCAGCCTGCCTGCAACCATGAGTTTTCGCGATGCGAACAATTGACCATAAAATCAGCACAAGAAGCAAGTTCTGGAACAACTTGCGCCGCGATCTGGCACTCCTGTTGCGCATCGCGGCCATGCTGCTATCCTTCTTTGCCAGGGGCAGTCGAATCCGGCGGCGCTACCAGTCGATGGCAAGCAAGGGGGAAGTCTTTCTGGTCGACGAGGAGTTCAATCGTTGAAGCCTGATAATCCCCCTCTGCCGGAGTACGCTTTTGCGTATAAAAACAAACCGAAATCCGGCAACGAGATCAACGGGCTGGGCAGCCCTGTCAAACGGCGCGCCCGGCATATCTTTCATGGCGCCGGCGGCAACAACCTGGACTGGTTTGCCCTCGATGAGTTCTTCAGCTATATCAGCTCATTTCGTATTGTCAGGCACATTCTTGCAAATGTCTGGCAGCTCCGGCG
>JAJDAD010000030.1 GCA_029262055.1 Candidatus Zhuqueibacterota bacterium | reverse complement strand
GGGCGTTGGGGATGACTCGGATCAGAACGATCCGAGCGGGTCGAGTTAGCACTCGACGCCAGTGTTTGCCAAACCAGCCTGGACCGTATGCACGTGGTGGTCGGGGTCAAGTCATCGCCGTGATTTTCTTGGGTTTCTGCTTGACCTTCGCCTTCTGTTCGGCGAATCTCCGGCGAAATCACTGCTTGGAGGCCGTTTCGTGGCCCTGACCCGTCGCCAGCGAGAGATCTACGATTTCATTCGCCAATTCGTGGACGAGAAGGGCTATTCGCCAAGTCTGGAGGAGATCGGACGCGCGTTCGGGCTCTCTTCCGTGGCCACGGTCCACAAGCACGTCCAGCACCTGGTGGAGAAGGGCTTCCTCAAGAAGGCCTGGAATCGCTCCCGCTCGGTCGAGCCCATGGACGAGGAGCGGACCGGTCTGGTGGAACTCCCCCTGCTCGGCACGGTCGCGGCCGGCGCCCCGATCGAGGCCTTCGAGGTGGACGAGCGGGTCGCGGTGCCTCAGGAGATGGTGCGCCGGCGCGGCGAGAGCTTCGTTCTACGGGTGCGCGGCGATTCGATGATCGACGAGCACATCCAGGATGGTGACCTCGTCGTCATCGAGAGCCGCCCGGAGGCCCGCAACGGGGAGACGGTCGTTGCACTGGTGCGCGGCTCCGAAGCGACGCTCAAGAAGTTCTACAGGAAGGGCCCAAAAGTGATTCTGGAGCCAGCCAACCAGACGCTCCGACCGATCGAAGTTCCCGCCGAGGACGTCCAGATCCGCGGCGTCGTGCGAGGGCTCCTGCGCAGCTACTGATCGGGCCTCGAGTGGCGTTGGGCTGATATGGAGCGACCTCTGTCAAGGCCACGATATTTCGTGCTCGATTGGATTGGGTTCTATTGGGACAACTCCTCGGGTCGGGTGGAGGACGACAGCAACCCGTGAGGCTTCTTCGACGACGAGTCACTCTGATATCCGCGGATTGCCCGGGTGGGGCAGAGCCTGCATGACCGTGCTTCGTCGGGAGGAAAACGCCGTCTAGAACCGCGGATCCGGAGAGCCGGAACTCCCCTGTCGCATAGCCCCGTCGCGTGTGCCTCCTGCCGTGCCTGACGGAATCGCTGCCGTCCTCGGGAACCGAACCTCCTTCGGTTGGAGGGGAAAGAAAGACCGGACTCAGCCTTGCTGGGGCTCGAGTGCGGCCCAGATGAAGCCAACGAGCTCGCGGCCCACGGCCGCTACGACTTTATTGTGGGGCTTGCCGCGCTCGCTGAGTCGGCGATAGCGCCGGTGCAGACGCTGCTGCGCCCGGTCGGCAACGGCAATGACCTGTGCCGGTTGCCCCTCGCGGCGCCGCTTGAGCTTGTAGCCTACGGCTGGACGGTGGCGATAGTGCCAGGCGGCCTCGATCACGAGTCTTCGCAGCCTCTGGTTGCCGGCTTTCGTGAGCGCGCCGCGCCGTTCATGGCCGCCACTCGAATGTTCGCTGGGCACCAGGCCGAGGTAGGCCATGAGGCGCCGGGGCGAATCGAAGCGGCGCCAGTCGTGAAGCTCGGTCACGATCGACAGTGCCGTCAGCGTGTCGATGCCTCGGAAGCAGCGCAGCCAGGCCACAGGTTCCGCGTAGAGCGGATCCTTGGCCCATGCCTCGATCTTCGCGTCCAGCGCTCCGAGCCGCCCTTCGATCTGATCGAGGGCCAGGAGTTGATCGTCCAGGATCGCTCGGTCGGCCGGGTGATCCAGGCGCCTGCTGCGTAGCCAAGCCCGATGGGCCTGCGTCCAGGCCTTGCGCCCCACCGTGTAACGGATCCCGCGCCGCAGTAGCAGCTTCGAGATTCGGTGGCGAACTCGCTTCTGGTCCTCCTTCGCTGCTTCACGGGCCCGGCACAGATCGCGCACCGCTTCTTGCTCCGCCGTCGGAGCATGCACCTGCGTCAACAGCCCCCCGCGAAGCAACTCCGCCAGCTTCCGCGCATCGCGTCGATCCGTCTTGATCCGTGCGCCCGGCTTGATCGGGATCAGCGATGGAGCCACGACGACGCACTGGAATCCAAGAGCGATCAGCGTGCGTTGTAGCGAGTACCCAAGCGGCCCTGCCTCGTAGCAGCACACCACCTCGCCAGGTGCCCGCTTCTTCAGCCGCCGAACGAAGCGGCGGATTCCCTCCGAAGTGTTGACGAATGACTCCTCGAGCGCCTTCTCCGCGCCCGGCAGCAAAATCGCTGCGTAGATCTTCTCCTTGTGGGCGTCCATGCCAACGTTGGTGGTATTCTTCTTCACGACCGGCTCCTTCGCATGCGGCTCTGCCGCCTCTCGGCGACAACCCGCGGGAATAGGGCCTCACCGGCCCCGTGCTCGTTTTACTCAAGCATGATCGTGGCGAATGGAGCCGGTCGCTCCATATGGTCTAGTGGCGTGCCACTTGCTGGGTCCGATGCTCCGCGCGGTCTGCCTTGCCCTTTGTAAGCGCTCGGTGAACCCCGTGTTTCCATTCTGAGAGATCGAGTCATCCTGGATCGGCTGGCGCAGGCGAGCTGAGGGAGGGCGGGATGGATCGATCGAAGGCAGAGAGGAGCCTCACGCCGGCGCAGCGACGATGGCTG
>JAJDAD010000029.1 GCA_029262055.1 Candidatus Zhuqueibacterota bacterium | reverse complement strand
ACAATTCCGTGCAGCCCCGTTGTTGTCGGGCTCGGACAAGAAGGACCAGGTTCGTCTCGCGCGCTCGGGTCTTGCGTTCGAGCCTGACGCCACCCTGATGAACATAAACAATATCAGCATGTGGGTGTATGCCAATGGTCTGTCCGGCACTGCGCCGGACGGCGAGTCCGGCACCGTTTATCCACGTGGGACCGGCGGTGTTGTTTTCGCAGACGGGATTGTCTGGGGCGGCAGGGTGGAGGATGGGGCGGCGCCTTCGCTTCGGGTAGGTGGACAAACTTACTCCACC
This sequence comes from Candidatus Zhuqueibacterota bacterium, assembly GCA_029262055.1. Classification (GTDB taxonomy): domain Bacteria; phylum Zhuqueibacterota; class Zhuqueibacteria; order Oceanimicrobiales; family Oceanimicrobiaceae; genus JAJDAD01. Next base: position 11,806 of record JAJDAD010000029.1, on the reverse strand, counting down.
GGTTTGGTGCCGGGCAGCATTCTTGCTCCCGGACAGGGCGAGGACTTCGCTGCGCCGAGCGTCAACCGGGTTTGGCGGATTCGCAGAGATTATCTTACGGCGGACCTGTCCCGCGATGCTGCTGAGTTTCATCTGAAAGACCTTTCCGAAGTATCAGTGAATGACATCGAATTCGTCCGGAACAAATATGCCCGGGACTGGCTGGATTGGCCGTGGGACAAGGGCGCGCCATTTTACGATGCCGGGGGCGACGGTGTTTACACACCTGAGTTTCGTGCCGACGGGTCGCCGGTGCTTTATCCGGAAGCGGATGAACCCGGGTTGGCGAATGCCGACCAGGTGGTCTGGTTTGTCGCAAATGACCTCGATGCCCAGGCGGTGCAAACCCTGTACGGATCCCCTGCAATCGGGTTGGAAGTGCAGACCACGTTGTGGGCTTTCAGGCAACCTGAAGCTCTGGCCAATGTGATATTCAAGCGTTATCGGTTGATTTACAAAGGGACGGCGACATCACCCGCAACGGCCAGAATTGATAGCCTGCATATATCGCAGTGGTCTGATCCCGACCTCGGGCACCTCTTTGATGACTATGTCGGTGTGGATCGGGACCTGCAGGTAGGGTACGCGTACAATGCCAACTCCCGGGATGAGGTGTTTTCCAGGCATGGTCTTCCACCGCCGGCAATCGGCTATGATTTGCTCAGCGGTTTCATGGTGTCCAAGACATCCCGCAGTGAGGTGGCCATTTTTGATTTGAAAAGAAGGCCGCGCTCAGGCCGGCTTCCCATGACAGGCTTTTCCGCTTTCGGTGGAGGGGGTTCGATCTCCGATCCACTCCTTGGCGGCGACTACAACAGCACGCTGCAGTGGTGGAACATGCTGCGGGGGTTTATGCCGGTTCCGGAAAGTCCACAGACTCGGTGGCGCTCGCGGGACGGCAGGATAACAACGTTCCGGCTTGCGGGCGACCCTTTCACCAGAACTGGGTCGACAGATTCAAATCCCGGTGATCGCAGGTTATACTTTGTCAGTGGGCCGGTCAACATGAGTCTGGGGGACAGCAATGAAGTCTATATCGGCCTTGTCGGCGGCCTCGGCAGTGATCGCTTGAAGAGCATTTCAGCGCTCCGGTTTCATTCGGGCTACGCCCAGGAAATTCTGGACGACTTATTCGGCCTGCCCCAGTCACCGGTGCTGGAAGCCACGGAACTGGACAACGAAATACTGCTCCTTTGGAGCACCAGCCAGAGTGAAGTGGAGCGCGTGGAAAAAGCAACACAAGGTAACTTCAGCTTTGAGGGCTACAATATCTATCAACTTTCCGCGCCTGACAGCGATATTAGATCAGGTGTAAAACTGGCGACTTTTGACCTGAAAAACGGTACGAGAGCAATCCTGCAGGATGAGTTTGATCCGGCGTCTGGGGCGCTCGTCAGCAGCGTTGTTCAAGTCGCCGGCGACAGCGGTGTTTTTCGGAGCCTGAGCGTTAATCGCGACACGTTGCATGCCGAGCCCTTTTACAATGGCCAGTCCTACCACTTTGCGGTCACCTCTTACAGTCACAACCCTGACCTGCAGGCCCCCATCAAGTGGGTGGAGAGCCTGCCTACGGTGGTTTCGGTGGTTCCGCAATCATCCGTCCCTGGCTTCCGGCTGGACTCTGCGATGGGTGATACTTTACCTGTGATCCACAATCAAGGGTCAAGTGACGGCAGGATAGTGCCGGTCGTGATTGACCCGACCAGATTGACTGGCGATTCGTACCGGGTTACATTTTCTGAAACGGCTGATGGCGAGATTAGCTGGAATTTGCTCAATGCAAGTACCGATAGCCTGCTTCTCGAGCAAATGACGAACCTGAGCGGGATTGGGGATTTTCTGCATACGGAAGGATTCAGGGCGACTGTTGTGGATGTTTCCCTGGCCGGCGTCAGTTGGCGAACTACCGAAGAAAGTTGGATTTCGCTAGCCCCAAGCGACGGGCAGGGTTCCCCCGGTGGTCTGGTGTTTGGCGCAGCTTACCTCGGCAACCAGTTTATCGGCAGTGGTCTTGCAGGCGGTGATTTTAGAGACGTGCATTGGGACTGGTACCCTAAAGAGAGTTTCACCGACCTGAATGGCAATGGCCAGTACGACATTGGCGAACCATATCAACTGACGGTTGGTGACGGGCATCAGAAGGCATCGATGTCTTTAACCTGGGGCGCTGGAAATTATGAAGGTTTCTTTGATGTGCCCTGGGCTGTATTTGATAGTGAGGCTGACCCACCGCGACAGTTGCACTGCACCGTGCGGGACCGTGACGGCAACCAGCAGTGGGACCTCGATACTGTTCATTCGGACCCGGCCTCACCGGACTTTGTCAACATCAATGGCGGTGACATTCGTTTTAACTATATCTTTGTATTAGATTCTGATTATGATGCGACCGGTGCCAGCCACGACCCCACTCAGGGTGGGGATGATTTCTTTGCAACTGCTCTGAACGGCACGCAAAACATCCAGTGGGTCGGCTGGTTTGGCCAAAGAGGTTCCCGTGAGCCTCTTGGCGCCGGCTTCAGACTCTACCTCGAAGCGCCCAATGTTTTGACAACCGAGGATGTATTCACGTTCAGCACCAACGCGCCAACCTTTGACAAAGCAACCGCCCGTCTCGATGTTTTGTCTCAAGTCAACGTTTTTCCCAACCCGTATCTGGGACCGTTTAATCTGTCTACGCGTTTCGACAAGGGTTTCGTGACTTTTACGCACTTGCCGCCGCAGGCGACGGCTCGTATTTTTACCCTTGCCGGCGCCCCGGTCCGCAAGCTCGAGAAGATGGACGAGGGGCAATTCCTGAAATGGGATTTACGGAATGAGTTCGAACGCTTCGTTGGCACGGGCATTTACCTGGCGCATGTCGAGATGCCGGAACTGGGCGTTTCCAAAGTGCTGAAGTTGATGGTGGTGCCGCAGTAATGCCGTTTTGATTCGTGTATCACAGTAAAGAGAATAAATCAGAGAGGAAGCTTGCGATGAGTTGCCGTATCTTAGCCAGGGTCATTTTTATTCCTCTGTTGATTGTGCTACAATTCCGTGCAGCCCCGTTGTTGTCGGGCTCGGACAAGAAGGACCAGGTTCGTCTCGCGCGCTCGGGTCTTGCGTTCGAGCCTGATGCCATCCTGATGAACATAAACAATATCAGCATGTGGGTGTATGCCAATGGTCTGTCGGGCAGTGCGCCGGACGGCGAGTCCGGCACCGTTTATCCACGTGGGACCGGCGGTGTTGTTTTTGCGGACGGGATCATCTGGGGTGGGATAGTGAGGGATGGGGCGGCGCCCGTGATCCGGGTCGGCGGGCAAACCTACTCCACCGGTTTGGTGCCGGGCAGCATTCTTGCTCCCGGACAGGGCGAGGACTTCGCTGCGCCGAGCGTCAACCGGGTTTGGCGGATTCGCAGAGACTATCTTACGGCCGACCTCTCGCGGGATGCTGCCGAGTTTCATCTGAAGGACCTCTCCGAGGTATCAGGGAATGATATCGAATTCATACGGGACAAATATGCCCGTGACTGGCTGGATTGGCCGTGGGACAAGGGAGCGCCATTCTACGATGCCGGGGGCGACGGTGTTTATACACCTGAGTTTCGCCCCGACGGGTCGCCGGTGCTTTATCCGGAAGCGGATGAACCCGGGCTGGCGAATGCCGATCAGGTGGTTTGGTTTGTCGCAAATGACCTTGATCCAGGCACGGTGCAGTTCCTGTACGGGTCTCCGCCTATCGGGTTGGAAGTACAAACGACTTTGTGGGCTTTCACCGAACCCGAACCTCTCGCCAATGTGATTTTCAAGCGTTACCGTTTGATTTACAAAGGGACGGCGACGTCATCCGCAACGGCCAGAATTGATAGCCTGCATATCTCGCAGTGGTCAGACGTTGACTTGGGGAATTTCGGTGACGACCTGGCAGGTGTAGATCGTGACCTGGAGGTGGGGTACGCATACAATTCCGGCGAGGACCAAGTATTTTCCGCATTTGGTCTTCCTCCGCCGGCAGTCGGCTACGATTTACTCAGTGGTTTCATGGTGCCCCAGACATCACGTCGGAAGGCGGCCATTTTTGATTTGAAACGGCGGGCGCGCTCAGGCAGACTTCCCATGACAGGGTTCATTTTTCAGAGTACTGGGGACTTGGTCACCGCTCCAATTCGTGGCGGCGACTACAACGGGACTCTACAGTGGTGGAATATGCTGCGAGGGTATCTACCACGCCCGGAAAACCCGCCAACGCCTTGGCTCTCGCAGGACGGCAGCATAACAACGTTCCTGCTTGCGGGCGATCCCGTCACTGGAGCTGGATTCACGGATTCAGGTCCCAGCGACCGCAGGTTATACTTTTTCAGCGGTCCGTCGAACATGAGTCTGGGTGACAGCAATGAAGTCTATATCGGCCTTGTTGGCGGCCTCGGCAGCGATCGCTTGAACAGCATTTCAGCGCTTCGGTTTCATTCGAGTTACGCCCAGCAAGTTCTGGACGACCTTTTTGTCGCGCCCGAGCCGCCTCCGGTACCAGTATTCGAAGCCACGGAATTTGACGGCGAAATACTGCTCATCTGGAGCGTCAGCCAGAGTGAAGTCGAACGCGTGGAAGAAGATACGCAAGGTGATTTCAGCTTTGAGGGCTACAATGTCTACCAGCTTGCGGCACTCGACAGCGATGTTAAATCAGGTGTAAAACTGGCGACCTTTGACTTGAACAATGGTGTTACGTTAATCGAGCATGATGAGTTTGATCCAAGATCCGTGGCGCTCATAAGCAGAGTTGTCCAGGTTGCCGATGATAGCGGCATTTTACGGAGCCTGGCGGTCAATCGTGACACCTTGCACGCCGAGCCCCTTTACAATGGTCAGACCTACCATTTTGCCATCACTTCTTACAGTCACAACCCTGATCCGCACGCAGCTATTAAATGGCTGGAGAGCGCACAGGCAGTTGTATCTGTAACGCCGCAATCTCTGCAGCCTGGTGAACGGCTGACAGCAGCGATTGGGGATACCGTGCCGGTTTATGACATGCGTGGTATGAGTGACACCCGGGTTCAAGTCATTGTGACGGATCCAACCAGATTGACCGGGGATTCGTATAAAGTCACTTTCTCCGAAAGTACCGACGGTGAATTCAAGTGGAATCTGCTTAATGTCAATAAGGACACGCTGCTTCTTGCGGCAATGTTCAACCCGGACGGCAGCAGCGATACCCACCAAACTGAGGGGTTTCAGGTTACCGTAACTGGCATGCCGCTGCAAGGTGCCAATTGGTGGCATGCCGGCCCGGGTGGCGTTCCCGGCAACACAAGATGGATAAGTGCGGCCTCGTCTGACACGAATGGTGCACCCGGCGGCCTGGTGTTTGGCGCAGCCTACCTGGGTAACCAGTTTGTTGGCAGTGGTCTTGGGCGTGGCGATTTTAAAGATGTGCATTGGGAGTGGTACCCTAAAGAGAGTTTTACTGACCTGAATGGCAATGGCAAGTACGACATCGGCGAACCATATCAACTCACGGTTGGTGACGGGCATCAGAAAGCGTCGCTGTCTTCCACCTGGGGCCCGGGCAATTATGAGGGCTTCTTTGATGTGCCCTGGGCCGTATTTGATAGTGAGGTTGACCCACCGCGCCAGTTGCAGTGCACCGTGCATGACCCAGACCGCAACCAGCAGTGGGATCTTGATATTCAATATTTGGAACCGGCCTCACCCAACTTTGTCAACGTCAACGGCGGTGACTTTCGGTTCAACTATATTTTTGTATTGGATGCTGATTACGATGCGACCGGTGCCAGCCACGACCCCACTCAGGGTGGGGATGATTTCTTTGCAACTGCTCTGAACGGCACGCAAAACATCCAGTGGGTCGGCTGGTTTGGCCAAAGAGGTTCCCGTGAACCTCTTGGCGCCGGCTTCAGACTCTACCTCGAAGCACCCAATGTTTTGACAACCGAGGATGTATTCACTTTCAGCACCAACGCACCCACCTTTGACAAAGCAACCGCCCGTCTCGACGTTTTGTCTCAAGTCAACGTTTTTCCCAACCCGTATCTGGGACCGTTTAATCTGTCTACGCGTTTCGACAAGGGTTTCGTGACTTTTACGCACTTGCCGCCGCAGGCGACGGTTCGTATTTTTACCCTTGCCGGCGCCCCGGTCCGTAAGCTCGAGAAGGTGGACGAGGGACAATTCCTGAAATGGGATTTACGGAATGAGTTCGAACGCTTCGTTGGGACGGGCATCTACCTGGCGCATGTGGAGATGCCGGAATTGGGCGTTTCCAAAGTCCTGAAGTTGATGGTGGTGCCGCAGTAGCGTGGCTCCGGCTCATTCATCTGATGCAGGTCGTGAACGAGAGAGGAGATTGCTCGATGCATGGCATTTTGTTTCTTATGTTTAGTTTGGTTGTGCTGCATGTTCAGACGGACGCGTTGTTGTTCGGCTCGGACAAGAAGGACCAGGTTCGCCTCGCGCGGTCGCGTCTTGAGTTCGAGCCGGATTCCACGCTGATGAATATAAACAATATCACTATGTGGGTATATTCCAATGGTCTGTCCGGCACTGCCCCGGACGGCGAGTCCGGCACCGTTTATCCACGTGGGACCGGCGGTGTTGTTTTCGCAGACGGGATTGTCTGGGGCGGTAGGGTGGAGGATGGGGCGGCGCCTTCGCTTCGGGTAGGTGGACAAACTTACTCCACCGGCTTGGTGCCGGGCAGCATTCTTTCTCCGGGGCAAGCCGAGGATTTCAATGCGCCCAGCGTCAACCGGGTTTGGCGGATTCGCAGAGACTATCTTACAGCCGACATCTCCCGCGATGCTGCTGAGTTTTATCTGAAAGACCTCTCTGAAGTATCGACAACTGATGTCGAGCTCCTGCGAAACAGATATGCCCGGGATTGGCTGGATTGGCCGTGGGACAAGGGAGCGCCATTTTATGATGCCAGCGGAGACGGTGTTTATACGCCTGAATTTCGTGCCGACGGCACCCCGGTGCTTTATCCTGAGGCGGATGAACCCGGGTTGGTGAATGCCGACCAGGTGATTTGGTTCGTCTCCAACGACCTTGATCCAGGCACGGTTCAATCGCTCTATGGCTCGCCCCCAATCGGGTTGGAAGTACAAACGACTTTATGGGCTTTCGCCGAACCCGAACCTCTCGCCAATGTGATATTCAACCGTTATCGGTTCATATACAAAGGGACAGCCAGGGCAACGTCGTCAGCGAGGATTGACAGCCTGCACATGTCGCAGTGGTCGGATGTCGACCTGGGGAGTTTCGGCGATGACTTTGTCGGTGTGGATCGGGGACTGGAGGTCGGGTATGCATACAATTCCCGTGAGGATGATATAGTGTTTTCCGCATTTGGTCAGCCGCCGCCGGCGGTGGGCTACGATTTGCTCAGCGGCTTTATTGTGCCGCGCACCTATAACGGCAAGGAGGGGATTTTTGATTTGAAAAGGCGTCCGCGCTCGGACCGGCTGCCCATGACAGGTTTTGCCGCTTTCGGTGCAGGCAGCTCGGACTCTGACCCAACGCGTGGAGGAGATTACAACGGGACCTTGCAGTGGTGGAACATGCTGCGCGGGTATCGACCGCGTCCCGAAAGCCCACCGACACCATGGTTCACGCGGGAACGTGACCCGACAAAGTTTGTGCTACCGGGTGACCCTGTCACGGGATCTGGTTTCACGGATTCAAATCGTGGGGACCGCAGGTTATATTTTGTCAGCGGGCCGGTCAACATGAGTCTGGGTGACAGCAACGAAGTCTACATCGGTCTGGTCGGCGGCCTTGGCAGCGACCGGTTGAACAGCATCAGCGCGATGCGGTTTCACTCGCGCCATAGCCAGCAGGCTCTGGACGATTTGTTTGCCAGTGTTGACCTGCCCCAGCCACCGGTGCTGGAGGCCACGGAGCTGGACGGCGAAATACTGCTCATCTGGAGCGCCAGCCAGAGTGAAGTGGAACGTGTGGAGCAATATGCCCAACGTCGTTTCAGTTTTGAAGGCTACAACATTTATCAACTTCCGGCGCCGGACAGCGATGTAGAGTCCGGTATAAAACTGGTGACGTTCGACCTGGAAAACGGTACCAGGTCCATCCTGCAGGATGAGTTTGACCCGGCATCCGGAGCACTCATCAGCAGAGTTGTCCAGGTTGCCAGTAATAGCGGTATTTTCCGCAGTCTGGCCGTCCATCGCGACACCCTGCATTCCGAGCCACTTTACAATGGCCAGACCTACCATTTCGCCATTACTTCCTATAGTCACAATCCTGACCTGCAGGCGCCCATCAGGTGGGCGGAGAGTCTGCCTGCTGTTGTTTCCGTGGTGCCACACTCAGTGGCGCCCGGCGAGCGGCTGCGGTCTGTTGTGGGGGACAGCTTGCCCGTGGTCCATGGCCAGGGGCCAAGTGCCGGGAAAGTCATGGCAATCGTACATGACCCGACGAAGTTGACTGGCGACGATTACGACGTGGTTTTTTCTGAAGGAAATGAACAGCAGATCGTCTGGCACTTGCTGAACGTGAGCAGAGGGGACACTGTATTGCGGCACCAGAGCAACCAGAGCGGGGATGAGATTTACCTGATAGCGGAAGGGTTGCAGATTGTGGTGGAGGCTCCCCAGCCCGGCTTCAGAAGTTTTGATGTTGTGGTAAATGCTGCCGGCCCACTCGACCCTCCGGAAGGTGGGGCGGCGGATTTCGCGGGTTTTCCGGTATCTGCGCCTGTCACCGCGCGGCAACAGGTTGGCTCGGGCCGGTGGTTGTTTCACACGGGTGACAATGGCGGTTCCTCGGGGAATGGCAGTCGTGGTGACTATGGCAGTTTTTTGAGACGGTCTTTGCGTAATGATAATTTCAGCCGGGTGGTGCCGTTTGACTGGGAAATGCGGTTTACGGCCCGGGGGAGCTGGGCCATCCGGGCCTTTTCGGATGGAGCGCTTTTGAAGGTTCCTTTCGAGTTGTGGAACATCGGTAGCACTACCCCGGACGATGCCAGCGACGATTACCGGGTGATCCCGTGGTTTCTGGAGAGTGACCTACTGGGTCAGTTGCAAACCGACCCTGAGGGGCTGACCCATCAACTAGATCCGAATGACCACTCCGCCTCCGGCGCGGATGATGATCCCTATACTCCGTGGGTTTACTGGCGAATCCCGCGTGATAATTCACCGGGAGAAGCCGGGTATGATGCCTTTGTCAGTGCAATTGACACAACCAGAGCCTTCCAGTCAGGCGTCGATGCCAGCGGTAGTTATGATTTCGCGAGTCCGGAGGCCTTTGGCCGCACGGTTCTGATCAACCTGGACAGTGACGACGTCAGCGATGGGGAGGTGGCTCCGGGAACGCAAATGGTGCCGGAAGAGGGGACCATATTCCGGATAACGACTTTGAAGCCGAATGCAGAGGGAGATGTTTTTTCTTTTTCCACACGGGATTATGCCCCGGTTTCTTCCCGGGAGCAGGCGCAACAGGATGTGGAGAGGATCAACGTTTTCCCCAACCCGTATCTGGGACCGTTTAATCTGTCTACGCGTTTCGCCAAGGGTTTCGTGACTTTTGCGCATTTGCCGCCGCAGGCCACGGTTCGTATTTTTACCCTTGCCGGCGCCCCGGTCCGTAAGCTCGAGAAGATGGACGAGGGGCAATTCCTGAAATGGGATTTACGGAATGAGTTCGAACGCTTCGTTGGGACGGGCATCTACCTGGCGCATGTCGAGATGCCGGAATTGGGCGTTTCCAAAGTGCTGAAGTTGATGGTGGTGCCGCAGTAATACGTCAAGCAATCATGTAAGGAAAGGAGATCCTGCCATGAATTACAAGAGGGTTTTCAACCTGACTCAGCTTTCAAAAAGCGCGTTAAGGTTAGCGGGTTTGGGAGCTAAGAAACCTGACGGCGGACACTATTTCGTTCACGGTTTGTTGCTGTTACTGGCTTATCTCATTCTGCTCAGCATCGCTGCGGGGTTGCCTGTTTTTTTTCGAAGTTTCTGACAGGGATTTGCCCAAATCCGGCAGTGGTTCTTCTGCCGGGAAATCGTCGGCCCTGTCCCACCTCGTCCGTTTACCCCGTTTAAGCTCACCGGGCCTGCACTACTCATACACTGTGCTTCTCGTTATCGTGAAAGGGATTCATGGTAGAATCTGTGCCGGTTCGGTGCTGCCGGACCTTTTCAAAAAAGGTTCCTCCTGAATGACTGCTTTGTTTGACCTTTGCACAATATGCGGATTCGTGAATGATGCAGGCCAAGTGTAGCTGTAAAAAGACTTGATCTCGTCCGATTAATTTTTATATTACGCAGTCAAGTACTTCAGGGCGGTGCAGCAATCCGATGCTCGGCTTTGGTGAGAAGCGCTCGGTGGATTGACAGAATAGAGTTGTATTTGCTAGGGCAAAGTATCCATACACGTCAGGCAAAGTCCCGCAACTTTCAGTTGTCAAAGCAAAACAGTTGTCTGGGCCCTTAGCTCAGTTGGTTAGAGCAGCGGACTCATAATCCGTTGGTCCGGGGTTCGAGTCCCTGAGGGCCCACTTCTTTTTCCTACCTCAAATCATGTAAAATCAATAGATTGGTGTTGCTTGTCTTTCCGCTCCTTTTAATTGGCCCCTGGACAAATGGGGACAAAAATGGACAATTTTATCCCCACTGTGTCCCCACGATCAATTCTCACAAGCAGGAGAAGTATTGTAAACAAAAGACTCTTGACTGGGGGATAAGCCCCGATCTCTAAAAATCAACGTTACCTATACCTATGAGCCATAATTTCCTGAAGTTAAGGGAGGTTAGGGCCATTTCTTATCAGGATGAAACACGACCCAAAGGGTACTGAGAGGTACCAAATGGTACTGGAAATGGCACTAAAATGGCACTCGAAGAAATGAGGCGGCGGTTGTGAGAACTACGAGGCTTGGGAGGTAGCGCACCGTGCTGGTTTCAAAATCAAGACTGTAGGTCGCCTAATTCCAAAAAACAATTACTAAATCTCTGCAAGAACCCACCTGCCTTTCTGACCTAAGGCATAGTTGACGCATGGTCTATGCGCAAACCACGCATGACACTAAGCAGTAATAGTCCGGTAATGGAACTGACTGGGCAGAGAGCGTGCCTTCCGCCAGGGTATAAGGCAAAGTAGATTCGCGATTGCATACCTCCATAGACCAAGGGCTGATGTTTTGTCAGGATCTCGTCAAGGCATTGTGTACTAGTTTTGCGATCTGGATGTCTTGCACGGCAACGCCCGTCAGGTCGGCAACAGTAATTTGGTCATCTGAAGTTCGCCTCTTGACAGGATCAGTGACCACCGTTCCCAACTCAACAATACAGCTCTTTTCGATTACCTTCGCTTCTATTGCATAATGAATGTCTCCGTGATCGATACATTGACTTGTCTTGTCCGCCACAACGATATCTGCCTTTCGAAAAATCTCCGGGTCCAGCTCTTGTTTGCCTTCACTATCTGCTCCCATTGCAGTGATATGAGTGCCGGGTTGAGTGTTTTCGGCCAACAAAAGAGGTGACCTTGCAGACGTTGTCGTAACGATGAAATTGCAGCTTGATTGGATGTCAGCAATATTCAAAGTTGATTGCACATTAAATCCCCAGGCGCTCACGTCGTCCTTGAGTCTATCTATTTTTTCCTGACTTCTTCCCCATGCTAACACGTCCCGACAATCTACCATGTGCTCCAAACATTGCAATTGGTACCGCGCCTGAGTGCCGGTACCGATTATTCCAATCCGGGTGAGGTTTTCAGGGGCAAGATATTTTGCCACG
>JAJDAD010000028.1 GCA_029262055.1 Candidatus Zhuqueibacterota bacterium | reverse complement strand
TATTTTTATACTCATCACAAGGTAGGAGGAAGGATCATGAAACTCAATGCACCCACACAAAATTTCTGGTGGATTTCAGTCGTTCTTGCTGTCGTTGGAGTGCTGTCACAATTTGTAGTGATTCCTTATGCAACTGCCTATGCATTTTGGTTGGTTACCATCGGCTTCGTTCTGCTCGCTTTAAGTACGGTTCTAAAGGGAATGTAGCCAGTCATCCTTTGGGGGCTCGTCATTCTCGGCCCGTGGGAGCAAACCTGATGAGGATGACAAGCCTCCACACCATTTCGGCATCTCCCTTCGCAATTCAGCCCAAATCTTTACTTATGAAAGCCGTCAAAGGACGTCCTCTGCAACAGTCCTAACGCAGATATTGCAGGCGGTCGCGCCAAAGTCGTGTTAAGTGCATTTCTCACTTGGATTTCTCCCTCTCAGGAAACTGTTTTTGGTGTAAATCCCCTCCAAACGCGCAACGCGCGTGGAGGGGCGGGTTTAAATCGCGTTTAGCGTTTTGAATCGGGGTGGGTGTGCCTGCCCCACGCATCTATCGGAGGGCTATGAAATCGCCGACTGTCGCAAGCCGCCGACCCACCCCTGATTCAAACTCTTGACGAGTTCGAATCTGTCCCCTCCAAGGATGGGATCTTTTTAAGTTGCAAAAACATGTAATTACATGCCGTCTGAAGTGAGAAATGTTGGTCGTTAAGGCCTGCTGCGCTGACCCATTCCGTCATTCTGCAAGGTTCATCAGTCGCGTTTTCACCTCAAATATCGTGGCCAATAGGGAGCATTGCGGTTGCCTTTCGTCAGTTATTGCAGTACGTTCAAGTATGCCAAGATTCTCTTACACGGGGCCTGCACCTATTATCGCATGAAATGACATTCCAAGCACAAGGTCCTGAGGTCTACGCCTCTGCTAAGGAGTGAACGGATGCAAAGAATCTCAAAGCCCAGGAGAAGATTCTTCGTGCTTCCAGAGATTTTCTGGCCGAGCGACTCAGCACTTCGCACTCAGAATGACGTTAAATCCGAAGTGAGAGATGCTGCTTAAAGATATCACAAATGAAAACCACTTCAACTCAACCAGGGAAATCAACATGTTCAAATTCTCAAGATTCGTAGTTGCTGTGCTATTGGTGGCCTTCGTTGCCACCGGTTACGGTTCTGGAAACGAAAAAGAATCGGTCGTGTCCGACACGACCTTCGCGGGATTGCAGCTCCGCAGTATCGGGCCGGCCTTTATGTCCGGACGGATCGCGGATATTGCTATTCACCCTGACGATGACAATTTGTGGTACGTCGCCGTCGGATCCGGCGGCGTCTGGAAGACTGAGAATGCCGGGACGACCTGGAAGCCGCTTTTTGACAAACAGACGTCCTACTCTACCGGCTGTGTCACCGTTGATCCGAACAATCCGCACGTCGTCTGGGTCGGTACCGGCGAAAATGTCGGCGGCCGGCATGTCGGTTACGGCGACGGGATTTACCGCAGCCCCGACGGTGGCGAGACCTGGGAAAATATGGGCCTGAAGGAGTCGCACCACATTTCAAAAATCATTGTGCACCCTGAAAACCCAAACATCATTTGGGTGGCGGCGCAAGGACCGCTGTGGTCGCAAGGCGGGGACCGAGGTTTGTACAAATCCGTTGACGGTGGCAAGAGTTGGAAAAAAACACTCGGTGATGCGGCCTGGACCGGCGTCACCGACCTCGTGATCGATCCGCGCAACCAGGACCGGCTGTACGCGGCCACCTGGCAACGTCACCGCAATGTTGCGGCCTACATCGGGGGTGGCCCGGGTTCCGGCCTGCACCGCTCCACCGATGGCGGCGACACCTGGGAAAAACTGAGCAAAGGGCTGCCCGCATCCAACATGGGTAAAATCGGGTTGGCGATCTCCCCGCAGCAACCGGACGTTCTTTATGCTGCCATCGAGCTGGATCGCCGCACGGGCGGTGTTTACCGCTCGACCAACCGTGGCGCCTCCTGGGAGAAAGGTGCAGATGCAGTCGGCGGCGGAACCGGCCCGCACTACTACCAGGAGCTGTACGCCAGCCCGCATCAGTTCGACCGTATTTATCTGGCCGACAATCGCATGCGAGTTTCGGACGACGGCGGCAAGACTTTTCGTCGAATGAAAAAAGACCATAAGCACGGCGATGATCACGCGCTGGCGTTTCGTCCCGACGATCCGGACTACTTGTTGGCGGGTACGGATGGCGGTTTGTACGAGAGCTTCGACCTGGCGAAAAACTGGCGGTTCATCGCAAATCTGCCGGTCACGCAATTCTACAAAGTGGCCGTCGACGATGCCGAGCCGTTTTACAACATCTACGGCGGTACCCAGGACAACAGCACACAGGGCGGACCTTCGCGTACCGACAATGTCCACGGCATTTCCAATGCCGACTGGCGGGTGATCCTGGATTGGGACGGGCATCAACCTGCTACTGAACCCGGCAACCCGGACATTGTCTACGGAGAACGCCAGCAAGGCTACCTGTCGCGCATCGACATGACCACCGGTGAGACCATTCATATTCAACCACAACCGGAGGCCGGAGAAGCGTATGAACGTTACAACTGGGATGCTCCGATTCTGGTGAGCCCGCATTCGCCGACAAGGCTCTATTTTGCTTCGCAGCG
>JAJDAD010000027.1 GCA_029262055.1 Candidatus Zhuqueibacterota bacterium | reverse complement strand
GTTTGAACCCGTTCCACCGTTAACGACATCTTCGCGCTGGGTGCATTTTTCTTTGCCATGCTTACTCCTGGTCAATTCATGTAATGTACGAATGTATCTGAATCATACTCAGAGTCAACGGTTTTTTGAGACTAGTTGGTTGTATGCAAAAGGGATGAATGCTGCTGATTCACCCGTGGCGTATAGTCCAGCCGGAAGAACGTGGACAAAACGGGGTCAGCTTTGCTGGTCGCGAGAACTGCAGGAAACTAAAATAACAGGAACAGGTATATGCACTGATCAAGCGCACATTCTCGAGTTGCTACACATTGTACGCCTGCTTAACCAGGTCGTAAGCCAAAGCCCGCACCATGATCAAAGCATCACTCATGTCGATAATGTGGCGGGAAACCAGCCGGGCCAGGAAATTACTATCGACTCTACGGGCCAGATCGTGGCGGGCGGGAATCGATGGAAAAGCGCGCGTATCATCGTTGAAACCGACCGTGTTGTAAATCCCTGCCGTTTCAGTCACCCGCTCCCGAAAGCGAGTCATACCTGCAATGCTATCGTTAAACCACCAGGGTGGACCGAGCTTCAGGGCCGGGTAGTGTCCGGCCAGTGGTGCGAGTTCACGCGAGTACGTCGCCTCATCAAGTGTGAAAATGATCAACCTGAAGCGCGAATCACTGCCGTACTTCCCTAAAAGTGGACGTAAGTTTCTGGTATATTCGGTCTGCACCGGGATATCGCACCCCTTGTCAGCGCCGAACCTGTTGAAAACCGCTTCATTGTGATCGCGGAAAGAGCCGGGGTGAATCTGCATCACCAACCCATCTTCAGTGCTCATTCTCGCCATTTCCATCAGCATGTGGGCAGTAAAGCGTGCGGCATCTTCCCGGGTCACACCTCCCTGCAAAGCCTGCTGAAAAACCTTCTCTGCCTCCTGGCGCGATAGTTCCTCTGTGTGTGGACTGAAAACACCGTGGTCGGTAGACACAGCGCCGTTGGATTTGAAAAAAGCACGCCGGTTTTCCAGTGCATCGATAAAGTCCGCATACGTGCTGGTTTCAATACCACTTACCTCACTTAAAGCATGAAGATTGGCATGCCATTGTGGATGGTTCAGATCCGTGACGCCGTCCGGGCGAAAACATGGGACCACATTGCCGTTCCAGCTTGAATTTCGGATGCTTTGGTGGTGTTCAAGCGTCGATTCCGCCGGATCGGTGGTGGTTAACACTTCAATATTAAAGCGGTCAAACAAGGCGCGCGGTCTAAACTCCGGACTTTGCAGCTTTTCCGTAATCTCGTCATAAATTCGCATGGCGGAGACGCCACTCAGCTTCTCCTTGACGCCAAACACCAGGGCAAACTGATGACTAAGCCAGGCTCCGGTCGGCGTCCCGGCGAAGAGATGAAAGTTGTCTCCGAAAATCTGCCAACTCCGCCTTCGGTCGGTCTCCACTGTGGAACCATCCGCTGTCGGAATACCGAGCGCTTCTAGGGTAATTCCCTGGGAATAGAGCATGCGGAAGACATAGTGATCAGGGATGATTAGAAGCTCCGTTGGGTCAGGGAATGGATGGTTCTCGTTGAACCAGGCCGGTTCAGTGTGGCCGTGCGGGCTGATGATCGCGAGATTCCTGACCTCTTCATAAAGATCGCGCGCGACATTCCGAATAGCCGGGTCTGAGTCAAAAAACCGATTGTCGTCAAGTTGCAGCGTCTCAGCCATCGGTGCCTCCATTGTTTTCTGGATGTTGCAACCCCTCCCACAAACCGAGCAGGTAGGTCGCCCCCAAGGCGCGATCATAAAGACCGTAACCCGGACGGCCCGTTTCGCCCCAAATCATGCGGCCATGATCGGGTCGCATCGGACCTGTAAAGCCTACTTCCCGGTACGCCTGCATGATCGCGCGCATGTCGACGCTCCCAAATGCAGATGGGTGGGGTGACTCCTGAAAGCATTTTTCGGGAGTCACTTTGACATTGCGATTGTGTGCAAAATGAATCCTGCCCTGGGAGCCAAACCGCTGCACCATCCCCGGCAGGTCGTTGTCCGGATCGGCGCCGAGAGAGCCGGTACAAAAGGTCAACCCATTTGCCGGGCTGTCGACCAGCCCCAGCAGACGTTGCAGGGCACTTTCATTCTTGATGATGCGAGGCAACCCAAAGATCGACCAGGGTGGATCGTCGGGATGAATGCCCATGACCACACCGGACTCGGTAGCGACCGGCACAACCCGCTCCAGGAAATACGCCAGGTTGCCCCAGAGTTGTTCCTCGTCCACTTCTCTATACGCCGACAGCAGTCCGTTCAGTTCATCAGCCGTGTAAGCGGTTGCCCAGCCGGGCAGCTCTCCCGTTCCGTTTGACAAGTCAATCTTCGCAAGTAAGTCATGGTTGTAGATCAAGGCAGTTGAATCGTCCGGCAGCCGAAAGGCCAGGTCAGTGCGGGTCCAGTCAAATACGGGCATGAAATTATAACACAAAACCGTAATGTCAAGCGCACCCATATTTTGAATGCTCTGACAGTAGTTTTCTATCAACTGGTCACGAGTCGGGCGGCCGAGCTTTATGTCTTCATGAACCGGGATGCTCTCGATGACAGAAAACTGTAGCCCCGCCTCTGCGATGAGCCCCTTGAGTTCCGCAATGCTCTCCTTCAACCAAACTTCACCGACCGGGACGTCGTAGAGTGCACTGACAATGCCGGTTACGCCCGGCACCTGTTTTATGAACCTCAAAGTCACCGGATCATCCAATCCGTACCAGCGAAATGTCATTTGCATCCAGTCATTTCCTCGTTTTTAAGACGCGCCCACGTCCGGTTATCAAACCCCGCTGAAAGCCGAAAAGCCACCATCTATAGGAACGACAGTTCCGGTCACAAACGCCGAGGCCGGCGACAGCAGCCAAATTACGGTGCCCAGAAGATCCTCTGGGTTGCCGAATCTTGCCATCGGAGTATGGCCGATGATCGAGTTGCCCCGGTCGGTCAGCTCGCCCGTACTTTCATCGGTTAGTAAAAACCGATTTTGATTTGTGAGCAAAAAGCCCGGTGCGATCGCATTCACCCGAATCTTCGGGGAATACTCCACGGCCAGGTGGACTGCCAGCCATTGCGTGAAATTACTCACCGATGCCTTCCCTGCCGAGTAAGCCGGAATTCTGGTTAACGGGCGAAACGCATTCATCGATGAAACATTCAGAATGACGCCCCGCCCCTGCTCTGCCATTTGTTTTCCAAACACCTGGCTCGGGATGACGGTTCCCAACAGGTTCAAGTCCATGACGAACTTGAACGACTCGGCAGGGATATCGAAAAAAGACATTTCCGGACCCGTGGTCGCTTTTGGATGATTGCCGCCCGCTCCGTTTATAAGACAATCGATATGTCCGAACTTTGCGAGCACCGTGTCCAGGGCATCGGCAGTCACGCCCGCGTCAAGCACATTCGCACTGACAGTCACCAATCTATCAGGATCAAACCCACCCTGCATGAAAACCTCATCTGCATGGTCTTTATGTAAGTCCAGCACTGCCACATTGGCGCCAAGCGCGTACAGGCTGCGTACAATTTCAGTTCCCAGCATACCTGCGCCGCCGGTCACCGCAACAGTGCGTCCGGTAAAATCATACCATTTTTGCAGATCATGCAGATTCATAAATGGATCCCAAAATGTGTTAAATCCGCGCCATTATTGCTCATGCTCAAATGGCCGCATGTGTTTCCTGAAGTGTTGATACAAATACTGGTAGTGTACATCTTCGTGCCGGTTGAGACAGTCCATGATCCGGTCCCGGAACTGATGCTTGCCGCCGCCAGCTGTGACCTCGGTCAGCACCTTGCCGAACGTAACATGCAGAACCTGTCGCGCATCATCATGATCAAAGAGGGTGAGCATCCCTTCCCGGTCAAGCCCTGGTGCGGCTGGAACATTTTCCAAATTGGCCGAAACGTGATACGTCCGTTTTTCATTTTCAAAGTGCTCTCTGGCGAAATCGAGGATCTCCGCAAACAGGCGGCTCTCCTCGGATGCAACCGTCCGCAAAGCCTCCAGATAACTCGTCCCCGCAGTCTTGACATGCACGGGACCGGCTCTGAGTGAACCGATGGCCTCGTAAACGCTGAACTTGTCACTGCCGGAATGAATGCTGAGCTTGTACGGGCCGACGTACCGGGCGATCTGCGCGTGTTTGAGATATTCCATCCGGAAAGTCTCCAAATCGCCGCGATAATCGATGCCCTTCTCGAAGTCGCCAACGAAGCGTGGCGCCAGGCTCACCAGTTCAATCCCACGGCGGTGCAGTTCATTCGCCACCATGAAATGCTCAAACGGGGACGTCACCGAATCCGTTTCATCGACGGACAGTTCGAACTCTGCCGGGTGCGCCGGATAGTTTTCTTTGAAGTAGCGGTGCATTCGAATGGCGTGTGCGATGACACCACCATATTTGAGCAGGCCCCGTTTTGCAGTCTCGACATCTGCCTCGATCCTGAGCTCATCCGAGATCTCGAAAGTGCGCTCAGTGTAGCGCGCAACAAAGTCAGCCGCGGTCTCATCTAGCACTTCCCATGGCAAATTCAGGATTCTCGCCTCCACCAAATCGAGCGTCTCAAAATCGGCCTCGTTCACAACATATTCTCCTGGGTCAATTGTGAACATGGTAAAGCCGGCCTTGACGGTCGTATCGATGTCTGCAGGTGTTTTCAGATGGTCGGCGTCAGCGCCGAAGCCTTTCTTGTACCCCTCCTGAAACACAGCCCAGGTTGCGGCATCCATCACATCATCCGGGCGCCTGCCCGTACGCTGCATCTCGCGAATCGACTGCTGCGCTAACACCGGTCGCATGTGCGACTCACGCACAGCACGCAGATGTGCGGGGTTGGCGATACCCAGACGGTCGCCGAGTCCAAAAGAGTCCGCCAGCCCGATGCAGACCGGTCGTGTAAACTCGAACAGCTCCCGCAAAACCGCAGCGTTATGATGAGACTGAGGACACCGGGTGAGGACACAGCTCTCTTTTGTGGCTACAGTTTGCGACTGGCCGTCACAAAACCTGCTTCGCAGGTCACTGTCTTCTTCGTTGTCCAAAATAGAGAGCCATTTCCGCCCATCTTCGTTCGCCGTGAACAGAGCAGTATCTCCGATAAAATTCAACGACCAGGGGTAAAGCTCTATCTCTCTGTTACCCGGCAAGGCGATTCTTCGCTGCTGGTTGTTCTCTGAACTTTGAGATAGTTCTCGAAGTAGCTCATCGTTAATCATTCTTTGCATCCTCTTCTAAAAGGACGGCGGAATCCGCGTCCAGATACAGAGTTGCCTGATGGTGTCGCCGCAGTATGGATGCCGGGCAAGCTGTTTCGACTGAGCCCGTCAAAGTCCTTTTCACGGCTTCCTTCTTGGTTGGACCCGGCACCACCACGGTTATGAAATCCGCGGACATTAACGCCGGCACGGTCAGAGTCAATGCCTGTTTCGGCACCTGTGAGATTTCCGCGAAACAGCCGTCGTTTACCTGCTGTTGCCGGCACGGCTGGTCCAGGGTCACAATCTTGACCGTTGCGGGGTCATTGAAATCAGCCACCGGCGGATCATTGAACGCGATGTGACCATTCTCGCCGATGCCCATACACACGATATCGACGGGTGCCCGGTTGATGAGCTCCGCGTAGCGTCGACACTCTTGCTCTGCACTTTCAGCTTCTGGATCTATATAATGAACTGCGCCGAACGGCACTTTCGTGAAAATTCTCTCGCGCAGAAAATTCCCGAATAACTGTGGCGCAGACGCCGGCAGGCCAAGATACTCATCCATGTGAAAACCCGTAATCTGCGACCAGTCGATGCCGTCATCTTCGCATAATGCAGCCAGAAACTCGTTTTGCGAAGGGGCGGCAGCGAACACCATTCGGATAGAAGCTTGTTTCCGTTGCAGCTTCTGAATCCTCGCGCTGACGGCAGCGGCGGCAGTGGACCCAAGCGAGGTACGATCCGGGTAGACTTGCACGTCCAGGTTCTCCACCTGAAATGTTCTGATAGGATCATTCATCGGTCAAAACCCAAATAGTTGTGGAACAGCAAGACTCAGGAACGGCACATAAGTTACGATCAGCAGCACCGCGATCATAGCCAGGAAAAACGGCAGCAGCGGCCGGATGACATTTGTAATCGTCGTATTGGCAATGCCACACCCGACGAAAAGACAGGAACCCACCGGCGGCGTGCAAAGGCCGATGCACAAATTCATGATCATGAGAATGCCGAAATGAATCGGGTGTACACCCAGTCCTTTCACAATGGGCAGGAAGATCGGGGTGAAGATCAAAATCGCCGGCGTCATATCCATGAACGTACCAACAAACAGGAGCAGGACATTGATGAGCAACAGGATGACGATTCGGTTGTCAGTAAGACTGAGCAAAGCCGCACTGATGTCCTGCGGAATACTCTCGAAAGCCATTGCCCAAGACATAGCCATTGATGTTCCGATGAGCAGCATGACGACCGCGGTCGTAATACCACATTGCAGCAGAATTTCCGGTAACTCGTTGAGTTTAACTTCACGATAAACAAAGACCGAGAGCACAAAAGCATAGAGCACTGCGATGGCGGAGGCTTCCGTTGCCGTAAACAATCCTCCGAGAATTCCCCCTAGCACGATTACGACCAAAAATAGCGGTGGGAGAGCAATGAGAAATTTCTTGATAGCTTCCCTGGATTCGAAAGCAACACCTTTGCCGTAGTTTCTCTTGAGCGAAGTTACTCCGCTCACGATCATCAGTCCCAGTCCTACAAGAATACCCGGGACGAATCCCGCCAGAAAGATCGCTGCGATGGAAACTACCCCTCCGGTGGCGAGAGAATAGACTATCATGACGTTGCTCGGTGGAATCAAAAGGCCCGTGGTGGCGGCCGTGATGCTCACGGACGCATTAAAATCCCGGTCATAGCCTTCCTTGTTCATCAACGGGATCATGAAGCCGCCAACGCTCGAAACAGCAGCCACCGCGGATCCTGAGATAGATCCGAACAACATGCAGGTCAGGATGTTGACATACGACAGGCCGCCACGGAATCGTCCCACCAGAATATTCGCAAATTCGATGAGCCGGCGAGCAATACCACCTCGCCCCATCAGTTGGCCTGCCAGAATAAAAAATGGAATAGCCAGCAAAGTAAAACTATCAATGCCGGTCGCCAGGGTGTGTGCAACGGTTTTCAGAGCAGGAATGTCACCTATTGCGAAAATCGTCAGCAAAGATGAAATACCTATCGCAAAAGCAATCGGTACATTTAGTACCAGCAGAATGACAAAGCTGGTGATCAGGACAATGACAGGCCAATCCATCTAAAGACCTTCCGATGTGTCGTTTACAGTTGGTGGATTGCTTCCCGGTTGTCTCAGTTTCAAAGCTACCGCACCTGCCAATTCCAGGCTATAGAACGTTATGAAAAAACCAGTGATGGGCACAACTAGATAAACATATCCCAACTTTAGTCCGGTAGCCGGCGCAGTCTGACCTAGTTGGAAAGTTTCGCTGACTAGCTGCCAGCCGCCTACTAACAAAACAGAAACAGCAAATCCTGCAACACTGATAAAGACTGCCAGCTCTGTCCACAGTCGCTGACGGTGCGCCAACCTACCTACGAAGTAATCGATGCCCAGGTGTGCACCGCGATTGAGGGCTACGGCCGAACCGAGCAGTCCAACCCAAACCAGCAAATATGTTGCAAGCTCTTCCGTCCAACTGCTGGGATTCTTGAGGACA
Organism: Candidatus Zhuqueibacterota bacterium; assembly: GCA_029262055.1. GTDB lineage: Bacteria > Zhuqueibacterota > Zhuqueibacteria > Oceanimicrobiales > Oceanimicrobiaceae > JAJDAD01. The sequence continues at coordinate 63,766 of JAJDAD010000027.1, read as the reverse complement.
AAACGCGTCGCGACCTGCCAGAGCACAACCAGAACAAGTACGCCCATAACCAGCAGGGTTGTGAATTCAACAAATCTATCCACCCAGGTTTTCAAAGTTGTGAGCACGGTCTATTGCACCGCTTCAATTTCATTTGCGAGATCGGCGATAACGGTCCCTTGAAATTCTTCCAGCATTTCCATACTCCTCTTGCGAAAGGGCTCTTTGTCGGGGTGGTGCACCTGCAGACCGGCAGCTACCATCGTTGCCATACTTTTCTCGGAAAACTCGCGCCAGAGTTGACGTTGATATGACACCGACTCATCCGCAGCTTCCCGAAGTGCCGTCTTGTGGCGTTCGGAAAGATTGCTCCAAACCAGGGTGTTGATCACAACCACGTCCGGCACGCTGGTATGTTCGTCCAAGCTGTAGTGTTTGCAGACTTCATAGTGGTTAGAGGTAAACAGACTTGGTTCGTTGTTCTCCGCACCATCGACCACGCCCTGCTGCAGAGAGGTGTAAAGTTCTCCCCATGAGATTGGTGTCGGGGAGCCACCCAAGGCCTTAACCATCTTCATAGCCATGGGACTTTGCTGAGTACGGATCTTTAGGCCGGCAAGATCATCCGGGTGCAGAACCGGCTTGCCGGTCGTGTAGAAGCTACGAGAACCGGCGTCGAAATAGACCAATCCTTTCAACTTGAGACCTTCGCCTGAGGCCAGTATCTTTTTACCGATTACTCCATTCAGTACTTGCCACCGGTGAGCATCGTCGCGGAATAAGTAGGGCAGCGCATAGACTTTGTATTCATCGAGAAAGCTCTCGAGCATGCTGCTGGACACCTTGGTCATGGCGATGGCTCCAAGCTGCAATTTCTCAATCGACTCTTTTTCGTTGCCCAATTGCTCGTTTGGGTAAATCTCAATGACGAGTGTCGAGTCGCTCTTCTCAATCGCTTTTTGCGCCATGAACTCCATGGCACGGTGCACGGGATGGCTGGTCGCCAGACCGTGCGCCAGCTTCAAAGTGACGACATCGCTGGTCTTACCGCACGCGACCAGACTCATCAGGACAAACAGGCCGGCCAGAAATGTTCCCGGATTTTTGCAAAATCTCATGTTCCCTCCGTTTGATTTTGACAAGTCTCTAAGGTCTAACCCGGCTCAGAGTAGTTCTGCCATTTGAACACCGTCCATGTCTGTGAATTCCTGGTTCTCGCCACCCATGCCCCAAATGAATGTGTAGTTGCTCGTGCCGGCCCCGCAGTGAATCGACCAGCTTGGTGAAAAAACTGCCTGTCGATCCTGAATCACAAGACTGCGCGTTTCTGCAGGATCGCCCATCAAATGAAACACACGAGCATCGGCAGCAAGGTCAAAATACATGTAGACTTCAGACCTGCGTAGATGAGTGTGCGGCGGCATGGTATTCCAGACGCACCCTTCGGCAAGCTCTGTAAAACCCATAACAAGCTGGCAGCTCTCCGTCACGCCGGGGCAGATCGACTGGAAAATCGTGCGTTGGTTCGCTCCCTTCTTCGAACCCAACTCAACCCGGTTAGCTTCCGCTTTTGTGACGAGCCTGGTCGGGTAAGCCTGGTGGGCCGGGTAACTTAGCAAATAGAATTGCGCGGGCTCAGCGGGACTCCTGCTGGAGAACCCGACTTGCTCGCTGCCCTGGCCAACGTACAGGCTATCGCGGTTTTGCAGAAGAAAGTCCTGATCACCTACTGTGACGGTGCCTTCTGCGCCAATATTGATCACGCCGAGCTCTCTTCGCTCGGCAAAGTAGGCTGCGGCCAACTCTTTTGATGTTGCGAGTTTTAGCGTAGTCTCCGTCGGAACTGCCGAACCGACGACCGCTCTTTCCAGGTCCATGTAATTCAGCCGAATCTCGCCCGGGACAAAGAGGTCGGTGATAAGGTAGCCATCCCGAAGCTGGCTGGTTGTCATGTCCGGATAACGCGACCGGTCCGGCAAAAATTTAACGTTCATGTTCTTCCTCAATCGTTTGTGCGGTTCCTTTTCCGGTTATGGCCTGGTCGACTCCCCTGGCTTGCAGAGTCTCTTGCAGGAACCGGGCAAAAGGTTCGGCAAATTCCTTGCGGCGCAAAGCAAACTCAACTGTGGTTTTGAGGTAATCGAGCTTGTTCCCGATGTCGTAGCGCTTACCTTCGATTGTATACGAAGCAATACTTTCTCTCCGGAGAAGCAGGCGCAACGCATCGGTTAGCTGCATTTCATCATTTTTGCCGACTTCTGTCTGCTCTATAGACTTGTAAATCTCGGGGGTTAAAATGTACCGTCCGGCAATGGCCAGATTTGAAGGACTCTCTTCAGTTGACGGCTTTTCCACTAGTTCAGTGACATTCAAGATGCTGTCACTTACCTGTTCGCCGCCGACAATCCCGTAGCGTGAGACCTTGTCCTTCGGGACGATCTCAACACCGATCACCGTACGTCCGAACTGTTCATGAATATCGATGAGTTGCTGCGTCACGGGAATGACGGAATCGACAATCGTATCACCCAGAAGAACGGCAAACGGCTCGTCCGCTGTATGCAGGCGTGCATGGTAAATGGCGTCGGCGAGACCTCTCAGTTCCTTTTGCCTGATATAGTGGATGTTCGCCATGTCCGAAATTCTCAGCATTTCGTTATACATCGCTTCGTCGGCCTTCCCCTCCAACTCCATCTCGAGTTCGTGGTTGCGGTCGAAGTGGTCTTCAATGGCCCGCTTGCCTTTTCCGGAAACAATCAAAATGTCGTCGATTCCCGAATCAATCGCTTCCTGCACGACATACTGAATCGTCGGCGTATCGATGATTGGCAGCATCTCTTTGGGTTGAGCCTTGGTGGCCGGCAAAAAACGCGTTCCGAAACCCGCAGCCGGAATAACCGCTTTCCTAATCATAGTTGCAATTCCCAAGTGTGATTCTTAGATAACATACGGTTTTATGACTCGCGCATTTATTTTCTTGAGAGCCACAATCAACCGGGTTAGCATCTCGTCATTTGAATAGGCACCAATGATGGAACCACCGGAACCGGCGAACTTTGCCGAAGCGCCGCATTTGCGCGCCACTTCAATCATTTCGAGATTGCTGGCGCTGATGTTCATTATCTGGCGACGCAAGTCGAAGTTCTCATTGATGAGTGCGTGAAGTTTAAGCTGATCTTGTCCTAACAGCGCCTGCTTGCCCTCCTCTGCCACATCTGCGATTCGTTTTAGGGCTGTGAGTACTTTTTCATCTCCCTGCTCGTATTTCGTCCGGATATCGTTCAAGACTGCTCCCGACACTTTGCCGAGATCTGTTTTATAAGCAATGTAGAGGTGCGGCAAAAACGTCGAGTCGATACGTTCGTAGTTCCCGTGTTTCTTTTTCTCCAGCACTTTCTTGTCAAAATCCATGTAAACACATCCCTCATAAGCCTGGATAACCCGGTCCTGCAAACCGGCATTAATTCCGAGTTCGTCTCTCTCCGCGGACAAAACAATGTTGGGTAGAATCTCAAGCGGTACATCCACATCATAGAATTGCATCAAAGCCCGCGTCGTCGCCGTTATGATCGCGCTCGATCCCGCCAAACCGATTTGTCGTGGAATGGAGGAGTGATAGCGGATCGTGAAATTCTTGTTGGACAACTTAATGCCAGCTTCATTGCAGTACTCGCTAAATTTCTTTATGGACGCTTTGATGAGCCGGGCGCCGCCATAGTACCCCATCAGGTTTACCGACTCGACAAGGTCATGTATGTTGCGAAATTTGTTGGTGTCCTGCTGCTGCGGCTCAATCTGCAACTCCGGCGTTTCATAAAGTGAAACATGCGCGCCGAAATTCCTGACGCTGATGGATATGGTTTTTCCAAAGTATCCGTCCGAAGGGTTCCCAAGCAAACCCGCGCGGGCGTAAGCACGAACTTCAATAATCATTTGTCGTTTGACCGTACCGTGATTGGTGAATTCAGGCGCGAGGTGGTTGCTGCAAGGTACTGCTGGAATTCGCCTTTTGATTTAATCCCACCCGGTTCCTGGGCCCAGGCCGCCAGGAAGTAGTAGGTTAATTCGCCCTTGCGCGGTGTTAGTACGATCACGTGGCTGAGATCGTCTTCGACGATTTCAGACAAATCAGACTCTCTGAAAATGATCGCCATGCCCAACTCATCTTCTGCCAGGCTCTGTTTACCAAAGAGGGCAAAATACTGCCAATCACCGTTAGGTGCGTCTGCTTGCAACACCTCTGTTGCCTCATGCTTGACCAGTCCCGTACAGAGGTTCTCGATCTCACCTGCGATGGTCACCGTGTGCTTCGTCAGCCTGCTCCCGGCAGAAATCGCCAAGTTGGAGACAAGATCGTGCTTGCCGGGCCCTATCTTCCAGCCGTTGTAGTTCGTGCGTATTTGTGAATAGACGGGGCCATTTGCCACAATTTCACAGGATGTGCTGTCGGTCTCAGACACCCGTACAACCTTGCCGTCGTGGAAGGTCCCGATCGAGCCGAGACCGAGCGATTCACCGACTTTCAGGATATCCATGCCCCAGTCAGACATCTCATGGTATGAATCGAAATTATCCAGGCCGACATTCTGCAAAACCATCTCCGGCGTCTTCTTGCCAAAAATGTCGATGGCGTTGCGCCAGTCAAGGTAGTAGCGGTAACCGACCTTGTCCGACTCCCAGCCCGGACCTTCGTAGCGAAAGAAGAAGCTGTGGTCCGTATGTTCGGCAGGTACCCGTACGAACCCAACGTTACGGAACTCGCCGGCGATGTACTTTCGCTCTGCAAAATGACCATCGAACTTGTGCGAGATCTCAGCCTGGGTGCGTTTTTTGAAGGCAGGATGTTCCTCTCCTTCCAGGTAATTGCGTAAAGTGATCTCCTTTTCTCCATTGGCGCCAAAGTTTGCCACAAAGCTAACCTGATCCAACTCACCGTCGCCGTCCAGGTCGTCTGACTGGCAGGCGAGTCCGGTCTCCGATTCAAGGACAGCAAATGCCTCCGGGTCAAACCCGGAGAACTGCTCCTTCAAATCAGTCACACTCAGCGTCACTAACTCGTCATTTCGTTCCATGTTCAAATCGTTGACCAGCCGAAACTTGAGAATGCCCCGGGACCCGCCATCGGATTGTAGCCCCTCGCAGGCGAAAGAAGCAACGACCAGCAGCAACAGCAGTCGGACCGGACGTGTTTTTCTCATATTTCCCCCTCGCAAAAATGAACCAGATACGTGTTGGCAGCCGAGGTCATTGCACGCCAGCGTGCCGTAATTAGCGCATGGTTGATCTGAAACAGAGCAATCATCATAAGACTATCTTTCCACCCGGCCGGAGCCGCCGCCCCTGGCCAGTTTTTCTACTTCGTCCACCGTGACGTGATTGAAATCCCCCGGAATCGTCTGTTTGAGACATGAAGCGGCAACCGCAAACTCCAGTGCCTGTTTCGTGTCAGTTGAATTGGCAAGGCCGTAAATAAGACCACTGGCAAAAGCATCGCCGCCACCCACGCGATCCACGATTTGAATATCATATTTCTTCGACCGGTGGCCCTGCCGACAATCTTTGTTGTCCAGCATGAGCGCGCTCCAGCCGTTGCGCGATGCGGAATAGCTCTCCCGCAATGTAATGGCAACGGTGTCAAAGTCATATTGCGATTTCACCAGACTCGCCAGTTTCAGGTACGAGGCCTCGTCGAGTTTGCCCGACTCCACATCGGACAGGTCCGGACGAAGACCGAGGCTCTTTTCGACGTCTTCTTCATTAGCGATGCAGACATCTACGTACTTCATAAGCGGCCGCATGAAACCCTGCGCTTCCTGTTCGGTCCACAGTTTCTTGCGGAAATTCAGGTCGCAGCTCACCGTCACATTGGCAGCCTTCGCCGCCTCGCAGGCGGCAACCGTGCACTCGCGCGCCTGTTCTCCCAGGGCCGGCGTGATACCGGTCCAATGAAACCAGGACGCGCCTTCGAAAATCCTGGGCCAATCACCCTCACTGGCGTCCATCTGACTGACAGACGAACCTGCACGATCGTAGATGACTTTGGAAGCGCGTTGACTTGCCCCGATCTCCAGAAAATAGATGCCGAGCCTATCGCCCCCGCGAACGACATAGTCACAATTGACGCCAAATCGCCTTAGATGATTTAACGCGGATTGCCCGATCTCGTGCTGCGGCACCCTGGTGACAAACGTGCTGGCCATGCCAAAATTTGCAAGAGAAACAGCGACGTTGGCTTCGCCGCCACCGTATGTGACATCAAAGTTCTGTGCCTGCACAAACCTGCTGAATGCGGGCGGCGATAGGCGCAGCATAATTTCCCCAAGTGTCACGACTTTATTGCTCATGTCTTCCTCTGTTTTCACGCAACTCTACTTGCAGCAATGCACTCGCAAAGTTGCCTGGCATTTTGCGTCAGGACAGCGTAGTTTTCGTCCGCTATTGCCTGCTTATCCAGCAACGCGCTACCAACGCCCACAGCGCAGGCACCTGCCTTCAGCCAGTCGCCGGCGTTGGTCAGTGATACTCCGCCGGTCGGCATCAAGCGCACATGTGGCATGGGCGCCTTCACCGCTTTGAAGAATGCCATGCCGACTACATCCGCAGGGAAAATCTTGACAATGTCCGCACCCTGTTCATGTGCAGATTGAATCTCTGTCGGGGTGAACGCACCGGGCATCACCGCGATGCCATAGCGGTGCGCCATGCGTATGACCTGGGGCTTCAGCACAGGACTGACAACGTACTTTGCCCCCGCCAGAATAGCCAACCTGGCCGTCTCGGAGTCGAGCACCGAACCGACGCCGATCAACAAATCATCGCTCATCTCCTTGCAGCAGGTCTCAATTACCGTCAGCGCATTGGGGGTGGTCATAGTGATTTCAATGGAAGAGATGCCCCCCTTCTGCACGGCCTCCGCAACCTTGGTCAGCTTCGCGGAGTCGGCCATTCGGATAACGGCAACAGCGCCTTCGCCGGTAATTCTCTCGACAATTTCAGCTCGGTTCATGACGGCCTCATCAGGTTGATGAACGCTTGATCAGACGCGCGTTTAGTGTAATTCTCTCCGGCACAAAGCGGTCACCCTGCTCTATTTGTCCGATCAACAAGTCGGCTGCGGCTTCCCCCATTGCTGCGGCAGGATTCTCAATGGTGGTCAGAGGCACGTTGGCATAGCGACAGAAATCTATATTGTCAAAACCAATTACCGCCACGTCCTCCGGAACTCTTATCTTCAACTCCTGCAAGGCATTGATAAGGCCGATGGCAACCAAATCATTATAACAGAAAACCGCGGTGGGTTTTTCACCCGGACCACCGAACAGCTCGAGACCTTCTTTTCTGCCGCCTTCAAAATAGGAACCTGCCTCCCGGACGTAGCGCGGTGAAATGGCAAGTTCATGCTCGGCAAGCGCCCGCCGGTAACCTTCGTAACGCTCATCGTTGTGCATTGAAGTGGCCGGACCGGCAAAGTAAGCGATGTCCCTGCGTCCCTGCTGTATCAGATACGAGACCGCTTCGTAAGCAGCGTCTGCGTTGAGAATGGTCACGACGCCGGTTTGTAAGTTCTTGACCTCGCCGATCAACACCAGAGGGAACTTGCGTGCGATGAGTGTGGCGAGATAGGTGATGTCGCGATTGCCACCTTGCAGAGGCGTAAGAATCAGGCCATCGACCTGCTGATTGACCATTGCCTGAATGCTCTTTTCTTCCTGGACAAAAGTCAGTTCCGAGCTTCCGAGGAAGACCGTGTATCCCCGCCTGGAACAGGCATCAAACACACCGCGCATGATCCTGGTGTAGTACGGATTGTCGATTTCCTTGATGACCAACCCGATGCTTTTCGTCGAACGCACCGAAAGGGAGCGCGCCACATGGCTCGGTTGATAGTTGAACCGATCAATTATTGCTGCAACGCGATCCCGGGTCAGCCGGGCTACGCCGGGCTTGTCATTGAGCACTGCCGACACAGTCGCCTTTGAAACACTGGCAAGACGGGCGATGTCGTCGATTGTCATATTCACCTGAATCGGTTTAGCTGTATATTGCTGATTGTTTTATCTGGCTTTAATTTGTACCAGTTTTGCTTTCTGAACCGGTTCGGATATTATAGTAATTCAATACATTTCTGTCAAGAGAATATTGGTGGAGCGTAGAACTTTCATCCAAGTAGCACCCCGGAGGCAGCCATGAAACTTTGACGCCTTCGGGCCAGAGCTACCGAGTCTGCAACAGGCATGGCAGGGGGGGGTCAGCGAGAGCAGAGATTTATCAATCCCGTGCCGAATCGGGATGGTCAACATCATACACGACCCGGCCGGCGACCAGCGTCTTGTAGACCGACAGGCTTTTTCCGTCAAAAGTAAAGAGAATGAGATCGGCGCGCTTGCCCGGACTTATCTCGCCACGATCAGCGAGGTTGTTTAGTCGGGCCGGGTTCACTGAAGCCATGTCGACGGCATCGGCCAGAGTACAGCCGGAAAGCCGAACCATGTTTGCCACTCCCTGGCACAATGGCATGGATGATCCCGCGCGCATGTCTTCTCCCGCGATGCGGACGACGCCATCTGCGGACATCTCAACTTCCACATCGCCTTCACGATAGCGACCCGGCGGCATCCCCGCCAGCCTGACCGCATCGGAAACAAGAATCGTGCGTTCCTGTTTTTTCGCCCGGTAGAAAACCCGAATTTCATTTTCATTTAAGTGAAAACCGTCGACGATCAAACTCGCCCAGAGCCGGTCCTCTGCAAGTTGCGGCCACAGCGGGTTGTTGTGACGGTGTATCCAGTTCACACAGGCATTGCCCAGGTGTGTGGCGATGCCGGCGCCCAAATCCACGGCGCGTTTGATGGTCTCCGCCGTTGCATTATGGTGTCCAAGTCCCACTACTATCCCGTTTGCCACACACTTCTCGATAAAATCCAGGGCGCCCTCCAGCTCCGGCGCCAGGGTCACCTGTTTGATGTAACCACCCGCTGCCTGATTCAGCCGCTCAAACTCTTGCCAATCAGGCCGCCGTACCCACTCGGCTGCGTGGGCTCCGCGCGCACCGTCCAGGCTTGAGAGATACGGACCCTCGAGATGAAACCCTGGAACCGCCAACGCAACCTCCGGCTCTGCAAGGGCCTGCCGCAGGACACTGAAGTTCTGCAAAAAGCGTTCAGTCGAATTGGTGTAAACTGTTGGCAGGAAGCTGGTCACGCCTACATGCTGCAGTGCTCGCACGGCTTTGCAGACGTCCGCAACCGTCAGTCCGAGCGACGTGAAGCCGACCGATGCATAGCCGTTGATCTGATTATCGATCAGGCCGGGAGCCACAAACAGCTCAGACGTTATATCGCTTTCAGTAAGCACAAGCTGTTCGACGGAACGGATCAACCCATCTTTGATTTCTATTCTGACGGGCCGGCCGTCGCGATACGACCAGGCCACCACGTTGGCGGGCGTTCGCGGTTCGGGGGCGGTCATTTGGCTGTGAGCTTTGCGACCTCAATCCCGGCGGTGACAACGGCGCCAAGGCCGCGCGGGTCGTGATCAAAGGTTGGTCTATCCAGGTAAAACTGCAAATCTTCACCCATTCCGGTGCCGCGACAAATTCCGTGCACAGTGCCGTCTGCCGCAATTTTACCGGTCAGCGCTTGCCAGCCTTTGAGGGCAACCGCTGTGAAACTCTCATCCAGCCAACCGTTGCGTACGCCGCGGGCCATACCCAGGACAAACATCGCGGTGCAAGAGCTTTCCTCGTACGACTCGGGATGGTCGAGCACCTGGTGCCACATGCCGTTGTCATCCTGAAAAGCGGCCAGACCGCGAAGATGTTCCTGAAAGATTTTCAGCACTTTCGAATATTCGCTGTGGCTCTTCGGCAAAACTGCTAGGGCCTCTGAGAATGCCCAAACAATCCAGCCGTTTGCTCTTCCCCAAAATACGGTGGAGTTTTGGCTTGACTGATCGAACCAGCCGTGATGAAACAGTCTCGTTTCCGGATCAAACAAATGGCGATGAAAAGTCAGCATCTGTTGAACGGCATCCTCTGCATAAGCCGAATTGCCAGTCAACTGTGCCATGCGCAGCATAAAGGGAACGCTCATAAACAAGTCGTCGGCCCAGACGGTCCTGGGCATCGGTTCCGGGCGGCAGAACGTGCCGTCAGCTAAACGCTGTTGTTTGTGCAGGACATAGTCGCCAATTGGTCCAACAAACTCGCGGAGATCGCTCCGCTGTTTACGAATAGCCAACTCCACAACTGCAAGCGCTGCAGCGCCGGTGTCATCGAGCATGGTGCGCCGGAACAGCCTGTGGTAGCTCCCGCGCAAAGCATGCTTTTTACGGTACTGTCCTTCGAAGTAGTCGCGGTTGGTCAGCGCAAAGTCAACGACACGCTCAACAAATTTCGAATAAGTTTTATCTCCGTTCAAATCGGCCAGGTGCAACAGGGTCAGCATGAGAGCGCCGTGCGAATAGTGCCACTCAAGGTACGATTCCCGCTTGTAGCTGTTTTCTTGGTTTACGGTCAGGCGAGGAAGAAAACTCAGTACCGGCGCCTGCCAGGCATGGCGCTTATCACCAATTTCCCAAAAAGGTGTTTCGGAATTGGCCTGCGGTGGCGCAGACTTCTCGGAGTCCTCAAAGCCGGTTGGAACCGGCCCAAGAATCGCCCAGGCACTCTCACGCGATTTTTCCCCGCGCCGCCGGGTATTTGAAAAATAGATCGACGTTTCCAGCATACCATGCGGGGTCACAGGGCGCAGCAATACCGTCCACTGCTCCGGACTTGCGTTCGACTGTATGAGAATTCGGTTTGCACCCGCGTTCAGCTTTGCAGAAAACGTGTCCTGAAAATCAAACAAATTGTAGGCGACCTCGGCGACTGCAAGCTCGCGACTAGCAGCACGGCTCAGAACGAGGTCATCATTTATCCAAATCTTGATCGCATTCGCGCTGCTGGAGCCGAAGGTAATGGTGGTGTCCTTTTCGCTCATGATCCAACTTTGGGCGAACGCCGTTGCTTGATCTGCCGGGCCAAAACTTTCGCCAAAATCGATCAATTGGACACCGGCGACCGTTCTCTGGGGCCGCAGCTCAAAACTGAAACTTGATTCCCGCATGACTTTATCCGCGACAGACTTAGCGACAGCAAGCGGACTACGAGCCTGAAATGCTGCTCCTTCTCCATTTGCCCCTACGAATAACAAGAGGGCAGCGGCCAGTCGCGGGAAGACTCCTACTCGATTATTTTTCAAGACTTTCTCCGGATAGGTTTTGCTGCTCGCAAATCAAACGTGAGGGCTTGCTCAAAAAAGTCAAGCGCCAGGGATTAGGTTTATTTTGCTTTTCTGAAAGCAACGGTGAAAACTTGCTGCGCGGGCAGATCGATTCGAACGCGCTGCCCCATCTTCTTGAGTTCAACCGTGCGGACTGTGGAGTCGCTGCCTGAGGATGTGGTCATTTCGTACTTTCCGGGCTGGAGCTGCCAGAACCGCAGCACCGCCCTCTGTGCACTAGTGGAATGCGAAAAAAGATCAACCCGAAGTTTCGTAGGACTTGCGTCTGTAACCAGCGCGGTGAAATCATCATCCGTGTCTTCCCAGGTGACAGCGTAGTATGGCGAACGACTGGCGACCATACCGTCGCCGGTCAACATCGCTTTCAGGTGGTCCGAGTTGGGTACGTAAACGCGGTCCGTGTGCACTGCCTCAGTCGTGAGCATTGGGGTGTTGAATCGAATGGTCGCCAGGGTTCGTTGCATTCCCTTAACCAAATGACCGTGGTCGCCAGTTAGTCGAAAACGCAAGTACTGTGTGCCGTAGCGCAGGAAAAGCGGATCGAAGTGCGTGCTGTCCTGTTGCGTTAAACGCCATTGACTGGCAACACTCCAAAATCCTTTGTTCCTTCTGAGAACGGCAACGGTCCAGGCCTCCGATCCGATTTCCGCCGCATCCAGATTCTCCTGGTTTTCATAACGAGCAATCAACCCTAGGGTCTGTCGCAAAGGCGCCAGCAAAGACTCGTCGCCGGTAAGGCCGCACGTGAACAGCATCTGGTCCAAAAGCATGCTACCCGCATTGTGCTCCCACTCAAAGTAATCCCAGTACATGCCGGATGCGTACCAGGTCTGTGAATCGCCGTTCACTGCTTCGTCCGGAAAGCGCACCGATGCCGGAATGATGCCAATCGGCTTTCCCTTATCCGTGCCCATTGCAATTTTCACCCAGGTTTGCGTCCACTCATACAGAGCCTGAATCACCGCATTGTCTCTGCTAATCCACGCATCGTAGCGAACGGCTTTGACTGCGCGCGCATTGTAATCGAGATCGCGATTCCGCGGCGGCGTGTCGAGAACTTCGGTGGAGCTAAACCAGGACGATTTGAATAAACGATTTCCCTTTTCAGTCTGGCCGGTCCAGAGATTCTTGAAGTAGTTGCTGGAGTAGCGCAGACGGTCAGCGTATTCCGTGGCGTCGCTGTGTAGAACCATCAGCGGAGCGGTGTCTGAAATATACTCGGCTGCGTGCTCCACATCCAACGGGCGTTTTGAGTACCCTTCGTACAGCTTTGGACTGACCCAGACGCCGTCAGCCAGTTTTTGCCATCCATTAAGAGCGAGTTTGTCTCCGGAAAGCGTCAACGGTACCCACCAGCGGAACAGTTCGACGTCATCTCCCAGCTTGCCGCCGAACTCGCCGTTTTCGGCCTGCTGCTCGGTTACCCACCAGTGCGCGATCTGGCGCATCCGGCACAGCACTTCTCTTTGCACATTGGACCATTCCGGGGCACTCGCATTGGGAACCAGGTCGTCGCAGGCGTCGGGCAAGTCGATTTTCTCCCCGGCATACATGGCCAGCACTTTATCGTCCGGGTAGCGCTTGTAAAGCCTGCCCAGGTCGCGCAAACCGTCGGCCAAATTATGCTTGCCGCCTCGCTCCTTTGCGAGCCAGTACAGAATCCGGCCGCGCAGCCCGAGGGAGCGTTCGTACAGGGGGTTTTTCGATCCTTCTCCGCGGTTAATGAGGCCGTCCAACAACATCACAGCCTGCCGGAACCGGTCGAAAATGCTCAGGCCGCTTTCCTCCCTTGCCCATTCCCAGCCGCGTAATTCAAAGTGTCTTTCCGCTTCGATCAGAAATCCCAGGCGTCTGAGCCATAGGGCTGAGAAAGCGTCCGCCGGATCTTGTTCGCTGAGGTTCGCAAGCTTGTCGTACAGGTCAGCAGGCACTACGGTTGAACCGTAGCGGCCCACCGCTTCAATTTCGGCTAAAATGCCGGGCGCGTCGCCGGAAAACACTGGCTCATGAATCAACTCCAGCCCGAGAAGACGAATTGGATCATTCCCGGCGGTTAACTCGATCGTAAAGATATCGTTCGTGACTTCTGCCTGACCGTGGTAAGTACGAAAGACTTTCTGCAGCGATTCCCGTGGTTCTGAAGGACCGGCAAATATGTGCCAATCGGGGTTTCTTGATTCGCCATTGAGTTTGAGTTGAACCGTGCTTGAATCTTCCATCCCTGCTTCAAGCCAAAAAGTCACCCACCAATTCCCAGGTTTTAGTTTCGCAGCGAAGACGAGGCGGTCACCTACGACGCCATCGACTGTCAAGTCCGATCGGGAGCGGCTCAAGTTGTCTCGATCAAACGCTCGCGATGGTGTCGTGTGCCATCCCCAATTTCCGCCATGAGTGAAATCCTTGTCTGGGGACAACAAAATCGCACCCGGCGCAACTTTCGAGTCCGGAGCGCCAGCATCAAAGAGGTAGACGTTTTGGGCTAAACCAAAGGTCGTGAAACCCAGGCTGAGGAAAACGCTTAGCAAGATGAACTTGATTTGATTCTTCATTTAATTTGAGGTCGAGGCAAATACGTGATCATGATAATCCGACAGAAAGCGCAAGCCGAAGGATGTAGCAATGTCGCGAATGGAGATCCAGTAACCACCGTGCCGGCGCCGGGTGCGAACCTCGAAAAAGCCGCCGGCCAGGTTCTTGTCCGGATGATCGCTGGCGTAGCGATTTTTTAAAACCCATTTCACTGACTTTTCAATATTCTCCTCGAACTCAGCGCCCACTCCATTTTGCAGCAAGCGCAGCCAGATAATTCCGGCGAACGAAACCGCGGAACCACAAATCGAGTTTTTATTCGCTTTGCCGCTCAGATAGTTGCGGTAGTAAATCGTGCCGTCCCCTTTCTGAAACTTCGCATACAATCGGCCGGTTTTCAGTGCGGCGTCGAGATAGCGCTGATCGCCGGTCAACTCGTAGCCGTCAAGCAGAGACTCGGCGTACCACAAATTGAAACGCGGATGAAAGTAGGCGTCCTCTTTGCTGTTAGGCATAAAATTCATCCACAGCCCATCTTCGTCCTGTGTCTGTAAAACACCTTCGCACACTTCGATGAAAATTTCCTTATTGCGCTCATCGCCGGTGTAGTTGTACATGTCACGGTGGATGGAGCCTTCGTTGTTTGGCCGGGCCACGACGTTCAAGCCCGGATTCTCAAGGTCAGGGAAGAACGGGCTGTGATTCTTGATCACTTCGCCGGTCTTGGGATCAACGACGTTGTAAAACATGCGGTGTTCCGGAATCCACATATTTTCATAGGTCCAGTAACCGGCGGCAGTTGGCACATCCGCGTAGCGTTTGTCCCCGGTCACGCCGTACAGGCGGAACAGACCGGCGGAGCCATCGGTCAGGGTTGAGTAGATCAGGTATTCGTCGACATAGTCGTCGTGGGCCGCGTAAATCATACCGGCCAGCTTCGGGTTGTCTTTGATCTCGAGTCCCACCCACCAATCGCCTGCGCGTTTGGCTGCTTCCAAATACTTTTCATCATGCGTGACCTGGTATGCCCGCACCAGGCCGTAGATGACCTGTCCCGTGTGCCAGGCAGGTTCGTACGGGTACCACTTTCCCTGCAGAACATTGTAGTCGCAGCGTGACTTGCCCTCCTCGTCCAACAAGACGTCCGCAGCGTAATTGGCGCCAGCATTGATGGCCTGCAGGATGTCAGCCTGCGGGGCTGTGGCTTCTTGCGCGAATAGAGACTGCGCGGCCACAATGAGAAGGGCAAGTGCCCGAAAAGAATACTGTTTAAACTTGCTCATTCCTTCTCCCGGTTTGGTTTTGCGATGCTGTTGTTTCACTCAACAATGGTGTACTTGTACTTGTGGCTTCTCACTTTATTGTCCGGCAGCCGGAAGGAAAAACCCCACCCGCCCTTGCCTTGATCGATTTTGAGCAAAAGATGATTCTGTCCTGCTTGCAGAGACAGTTCTACTTCGTCCTCATCAGGCATCAGATTGCGCGTGACATGGCGCTCAAAAACCAATTCGCCGTTGCAGAATACTTTTATGCCGTCGTTACTGCCGAATGTTGCCCGTACCTTCTGCGCTTTTGGACTTGTAATTCTGGCATAGGCGTACGCCAGCACCACTTCATTCCGGGCATAATAAGCGGCGAGGTCGCACTCGGCGAGTTTCGGAAACGCGACTTTCTGCCAACGATGCGTCTGGCCATCCAGCCCTTTGAACTGGCCCGCAACCTTGCCGCGAGCCTTTTTCTCACCCCCTAGTTCTACCAGGTGATCGATGTCGTAGCCTTTCTTCTTCGGATTTGGGAAAGGTCCGGCCATCAGCCAATATTGAAAATAACGCCCTTTGGTTTCGCGAATGTCGAGACGAACGGCCTCGGGTGGTGGCAAAAAGTGGCCATTGTCGAAATCCTTAACCGCGCCGAGTAGCAGGCGCTCGGTCTCTGTCAGCAAGCGGGTGCGTTCGTCATATTTCTCCAGCATGCGGTCAAGCCAGTACGAACGGTTCTCCCGCAGCCAGAGACTGCGGTAGTCCTGTTGCAGAGCGATGAATGACTGGCGCGCCTGCGCTGTAAATTCCAGACTGCTGATGAGGCGCGCCCGGGCCTGGTCGCGCGTCTGCCTCTGCCACTGCAAAGCGGTGCCGTACGCCTCTGCCGCTGCCGACAAATTCATGCGCATGTCAGCCAAGTGCCGGTACTGAGCAACTGTGAAGCGCCAGTAGTCCAACTCGTCGGCACGCCGGGTCGGTTGCGCGGCCTGCAGGTGCGCCTCAGCCAGATCGCAAATCGCCGCAACTTCGTCCCATTCATCCAGATTAAGACTGAGATGCTCGCCGCGGTCAGGTACGAGTTTCTCCCAGAAGACGGCTTCGTTCATTTTTTGGGTTGGCGTCAGCTCGGTCAGTTCCGTCAATTTCCAGATGGCCGCTGCCACATGATTCTGCGCGTCGCCATAGACTAACTGGTCGAAGCGCTGGTCAAAATCGCGATCACCGCGGCCGGCAACGTTCCAGCTCTTTTCCGCGGCGTAAGCAACGCCGAGCCAATCCCGCCCAAAGAGGGCAGAGCCGCCGTCGTCCCAGACCGTGGTCAGCACGCCCATGACTTTGTGTCTGGCCGCTGTTTCGATGAAACCCTTGATGTTCGCAAAGGCCATTTTGAAGTCCGGCATGATACGATTGGAATTCAGGACGCCGCAGGAAATCATCATGTCGAATCCGGCTTCTTCAATCGGCGCTATCATCGCCTCAAATGGCTCATCGGCGCCGTAACCCCAGGTTCCAACGATAGTGTCACCCGGCAGCTTGTCCAGAACTTCGGGCCTTTTCAAGACGATATCGCCCCACATCATCATGCGTTGGTCAAGCTTCTTCAACTCAGCGTGCAGCCGGTTCAAATGCCTGCTGTAGACTTCTGCGGCGCCAAGGCTATCGACCAGAGCCTTTGACGCGCCACGGCCCAGGTCCCAGGTTTCGTCTGCGTCCACATTGAAGAAAGTGGAATTGAAGGCCGGCACCATCTCGCGGTAAACATCCGCCAGAAAGCGATAGCTCTCCTCGAAGGCCGGCGAGATGAGCCGGTCAGCTTCGCCAAGATGCCGATACTGCGGGTAAGAGAGGATTTTCTCAAAATGTCCGAACGACTGGAAATTGCCGACCAGTTGAATGAAGTGCTTGTCCGCGTATTCGGCCAACGCCCGCCACTCGGAAATCGGGAGTGCGCCCCCGGCGGGCGCAAAGTCACCGTGACTCTCCGTACGCACCACATGTTCGGTATAGTAGGAAAGCATATTCAGTTTCATCTCTGCGCAGCGCCGCACTTGTTCCTGCATGAATGCCCGGGTTGGCACCGGACCGCGGCTGATGTCGTCCATCATGCCGCGATAGGGGAACTGCGGCCAATCGACAATCTTGAGACAAGGCACGCGGTTGCTCTTCTCGCGGTTTTGCACAAGTTGTTTTAACGTTTGTGTGCCGTAAAAGAGACCGGCTTTCGTGTGCGCGGCAAGCGTTATCTCTGCTTTCTCGATGAGCAGCACGTACCCTTCATCGCCAAGCCTGTCATCAGGCCACAGGCCTTTCTGCACACAGCGCTCCCTAAACCCGGAGTCCTGTTCGGGCATGCCGACGACAATTGCGGCCGTTCTGCCAGCCAGAGTTGGGTTTACTTTGAATCCCTCGTGCAAAACACTCAACATAACTGCGGTGCGGCTCGTGTCCCGAACCAGCAGTTGCAACGTCACTCCTGCCGGCCCAAGCTTGAAGCCTCCGCTCTGTTTTTCCACAATTTGCGGTATCGGCAGCAGCGGCAAACTAGCCTGCTGCGCCCAGAGAGCGTTTGTCAATAGAGACAGTAGGATAGAGAATCTGACAACATTTATCTTATTCATTGGCTTGTGCCTTAATTCCCTGTGGACCGTTGTTCGTGAAAAAGTCTGACCGCATCTGCGGGCACATCGTCCGCGACTACCACTGCCGCAGTGGCGTTGTCGAGGCCCGGGCCTACGGCCAGATCGATGTTCGAAGAAGCAGCACCGCGCACCGATACAAACGCCGCCGGTTGCCCCAGGGGACGCGAAGCGCTGACCACCACATCCCGCGTGTCTACGAGTCGTATTGCTTCTCCCGCACCGCTGCCGCCGGCGCGCAAACCCTGGACATCAAGATCCGCGACATCATCCGCAATTAGTGCCGGGCGGAGATCGCTTTGCCCGCTTGACAGATGGATGTTGTTCAAAATGACTCCGCTGGCGTGGCGAACAAAAAATCCGTGGGCCGGCAATCGGCCAAAAATCGTGCTGCCGGGATAACCCTTCTCATTCTCCGGTGGTTCCCTGGTCGCATCCACCGCAGTGCCGCCACCGGCAAATTGGATGCGGATATTGCTCAGAGATATATTTTCGATGGGATAGTCTGGTAGACCGGAAAGCGCACAGCCGTTCTCCCCAGCTCCGGTCGCAACAATGTTGCTGATGCTGACATTCCTAAACGTCCCGACGCCCGGTTTTTCCTGCCCTGCAAAATAGGTCCGGCCACGATTGCCCAGGCGCATGAAAATCGGGTTCGCGACACCGTCCATGCGAATGTCAGAGATCACCACGCCATCGAGAATACCGCCATCGACCATGCCCAGAGTGATGCCACCCAAGCCGTTTGCCGTACCGTAAATCTTCGTCGGATGAGCCGAGGGACGGACGACAATATTAGAAATCGTAATATTCCGAAAGCCGCCGTGCGATTCCGTGCCAAGTTTGATGGCATTCACGTGGCTGCTGACGACACAATTGCTGATAGTGATGTTCTCCGCGATTCTGCCTGTTGTGCTTTTGATAGTGATGGCGTCGTCGTCCGTATCGCCGAAGCAGTCAGACATCACCACGTTGCGTGATGAATCAATATCGATCATGTCGTTGTTCTTATTGCAGTGATTGTAGACCTTGATGCCGCGAATGACCACACCGTCACAGGCAAAATACTGCTGCATCCACATGGCGGAATTAGTCATCGTAACATTCTCGACCAAGACATTCCCGCAATTTACGATGCGCAAACCAAACGGCCGGTTACGGTAGCGGTCTGGCTTCTTGTTCGTGGTCACCTTGAAAGCCCCGCCCTGACCGTCAACGGTTCCCATGCCGGTGATCGCAATGTTCTTCTGGCCGTCCGCAAAGATCAAACTCTGATTCAAGAAGCTGTCATTGTATGACGGGATGTCCACGCTCATAGCGGGGTAATCCAACGGATTGGTGCTGCCGAGCAGAGTTGCACCGGCGCTGATCTCTAATCTTACATTGCTTCTCAGCACCACGGTTCCGGATAAAAATGTGCCGCCCCGCAGGACTACCGTTCCGCCTCTCTTGCTGCACGAGTCGATGGCCGCCTGGATGGCGCGGGTGTCCAGTGTTGCCCCATCTCCTTTTGCGCCGAAATCCCGGACATCAAGAACACGGCCGACGGAACCAGTCACAGCCAAGGCACCCAGACCTGCAAGCAGTGCTACAAAAGAGAGAGCAGACTGCGCTCTTTTGACCATCGGTACCTCACTTTTTTGCGTCCCATGCGCAGCAGCCGGGAAGTCCGGTTTTTGTTTTCAAAGAAAGCATGCTTATATTCTCTCCTCCAGCCACCTGGCCGCTTGCACATAAGCGGAGTCAATGTCATCAATTCCTGATTCCGCGCCACCGACGTCGACACCGAAATCACCGGCAAAGCCCACACGGACGACTGTTTCAAAAAAAGACGGCCAGTGGATTCTTCCCTTGCCCGGAACCAGATGTTCGATCTTGCCGCCGCGGTTGTCTGAAAGGTGGATGTAGTCTATATGTTTAGCCAGCCGCTGCAGTGCGAGATTGAGGTTTTCTTCCATGCAAAACTGATTAGCCGTGTCAAAAACAAAGCGCAGATTCTCCCGTCCCACAGCCTGGCAGAAGTAGAGAAAACCGTCGCTGGTGGCTGACAATACGCCAAGACAGGGATGAACATTGTAGGTCAAATCGTACTTTGCCGCGGTATCACACACGGCCTGAAAAGTTTCAACCAGGCTGCGCCAGTACTGCTCCCAATCCAGGTCCGCCGGCAGAGAAGCACCGCGCAGGACTTCGGCGTCGTAGTGACGGGCCACGGGAATGTCGGCTACGAACTGATAAGGTGGTAGCGGGCCATTGTCGACTACGCCCTTCGAACCCAGTAACTCAGCTATCTCACACCCCTTTTCAAACAGTCGCAGATTGCTCGCCCTATCCACTGAGTTGGGTGAAGAAAGGCCGGGGAGCACCGTACAAAAATATGGAACCGCAAGACTCAAGTCATCGACTTTGTCCTTTATCTCGTATCTATTCTCATAGATCGCGAGCAGATGCTCACGCCGAACACCTTCTAGCTCCACACTTTTGAAACCAAGGTCGGCCATTTCCTGCAAATGTTTGCCGGTTTCTCGGGCGGCTGGCGGATAGCCGTACTTCGTAATGGGATGTAAATAACAGCACACGATCGATTGATCAAACATTGCTCTGTAAAGTCACATATTCTTAAGGCATACTACCGTAAAACAGTTATTTAAACATCATTCACACGCCGGCTGCAGACCTTTCTCCTTGCGCGGACCTAACCTCCTCTGCCATTCGCTGACGCTTCGTACTATGGAGGTGTTCCTGGCTGAAAAATCAGTCACCATGGCTCAGAATAAGCTTCAAGTATCTCCTATGGACATAGGCAATCAACCACAGCCACTCCGGCTCACCCGGGCCGGTAATGCTCAACCCGCATGACCTTACAAATAAAATGCCGGCAGCCAAACGAGGCTCCCTAAGCATAAGCCTTACTCGAATACACGGTTACGCACCCCGGGTTGGATATCGTCAAGCGGGCCCACACACCAGCGGGGGTTGTCTTTTAACAGACGCCAATCGTTATCAGGAGCGCGCATACGTACATCGTCACGATGAAACTGTACCGCGTATGCCGCCCGGTCCCGGCCGCTTACGTTTGGCCCGGAGCCGTGAACCGTCAATCTGGTGAACGCTATGCAATCGCCTGCTTGCGCAAGCATGGGCTTGCAGTCCACAGATTCCCCGGTGATCTTCTTGTGGTGGTCACCGTCCCCGGAAGTGATCGACGGCAGCGTACCCTCCAGGTGAGAACCCGGGACGATCTGCAAGCAACCGTTTTGGGTTGTCATCTCCTCCAGGGCAAACCACAGGTTGATGCCCGGGCCATCGAATTCAGTATACTGGTTGTCTTGATGAAAGTGAAATTGTCCGCCACCGCCGCCACTTTTAACAGCAGCAAACGGCATGTAAAGCGTACTCGGCCCACCCATAAGTTGTTCGGCGAGCCCCAGCACTGCGGCATTGTTTACCAATGCATCAATCTCACCGCCGCGCTGGTATTGTGTGGTCTGGTGAAGTTTCGACTGCCCCTGGGAGACTTGCCGCAGAACGCTCAGCACCTCGCTCCGCAGCCTGTCAACTTCGGACTCGCTGAGGAGGCGTTCAAGGATCAAATATCCTTCCTTGGCATAAAATTCTATTTGGCCGGGATCGAGAACTTTTTCTTGCATCAGAAGCACCATAGTGTCTACTCCTCAGAAGTATGTCCTAACTGATTCTCGGCAGGTGATCCGGCCCGTACTGATTAGCGAGCAGCCCCAGTTGGCACAACTGCTGTTTATTAAAGAGAGCCTATCTGCGCTCAAAGCAGGCCCTTGAGCCCGATGATCCCGACAATCGCCATGAATACCGTGAACAAGAAGATCACGCCTATCGTTATGTTGAAACCTGTCGAAGCACGGTAACTTCCCATAACATCCTCCTTATTCTGGAGCAGAAGCATCAACAGGATGATCACGGGCGTCGCAATGGCCACCATGGCTTGCGAAATAATCATGATCAGGACAGGCCGTCCACCAAGAACCGGAACCACAAGCCCAAGACTGACGGTAAACAAGGCAATCAAACGATTGTGCTTTAGAGTCATATCTCTCGGTGCATTCCGTATGTCGGCCAGCAACCAGGGTGCCAACAGAATATGTGGAAAAAGAGACGAAAGGCCCGCGCTCACAATACCCGCAATAAAGATAGAAACAGCAAATCGGCCAGCCAACGGTTCCAGCAGTTTGACCATGTCGATGGCGCTCTCCACTTCCAGACCGCGAGGATACAATGTGCCGGCCGCACAAGCCATAACGGCAGCGCTCAAAATGAACATCAGCAGAGACGAAATAAAAGCGTCCCGCTTCTCTTCACGGAGGTCGTTAACCGTCCAACCTTTTTCTTGCACCAGAATAGACCGGACAATATAGAGCACTCCGCCCATCGTCGTCCCGACCATCCCGGCGATCAACAGGGCCGCGTTTGACTCTTGCGGAATTCTGGGAACCAGTCCCTTGATGAGTGCGACAGGCTCAGGAATCACCATGAACATGGTCAGCACAAAACTCAACCCCATGATGCCCACAAAGACCAGCAGAATATTCTCGAAAAAGCGATGCTGGCCACGCCAGAACAAGAAGTATATCAAACCGCCAAACAGTAAGCTCAGAATCACCATACTGATGCCATCGCCGGATGCGGTTAGCGGCCGGGACCACTCCTTTACGACCTCTGTGACTACCCCCATGACGCCCATGAACGCTACCCATTCGCTAAAGACCACGGAAACCAGAACAAAGACCGACATGCCGCTACCGAAGTATTTGCGAAAACTGTGCAGCGAGGTCTCGCCGGTGATGGCCGTGTAGCGGCCAAAGGTAACGATCAAAATATAGGTAAAAACACAGGAAAGAAGCAGCGGCCAGAGCAAGGTCAAGCCGTATTTGGCGCCGGTTGAAGCCGCGGTGGTAACGCTGCCGGTTCCGATGTTGTAGCCGATGAGGAAGATCCCCGGGCCGATCGACGCTAGAAAAATCGCTACTCTTTGCCGGAGCCCGGGCCGGGTAGCAGCTTCGCTGTTTTGAATGTCAACCTCCAATTTGAGCCACCAGCATGACCAGGAGCACGATGACGAAGGCCAAGATGGACGCACTTACGAACCCGATGATATCGGTTCGATACCGTTTCCACGAGAATTTCGATCTGAGTGAGAATAAGTCCACAATAAGAAAGCCGTCGTCGACATCAGGATCGCTTAAGAATTTCTCAAATCGTGAACTCTTTGCAGGAGCACTTGAGTCTCCCTGCAGCTTTATTTCGATGCCTGCTTGCAACAGGGCATCTTCCTTGCCAACGGGAGTATCCAATAAGGCATAAAAGTGATTCAGCTTCTCTTCCGGCTCGGATTTGGTTACACGGCTCACCAGGACCATCAGGACAATACCGACCGGCAGGTAGGCAGCCACCTGTGCCGGGAAGGACCACTCCAGAACATTACCCGTGTAAACCGAAATGAGCGCCATGGCCACCGCGCTGCTCCAGGCCCCATAGCGATTTGCACGCCGCCAGCTCACGCCGAACCAAAAAGCCAGGCCAAGGAAAGCAGTAACCTTCCAAGCCTCTTTCAGCCCGGAAATCACGCTGTCAAACGAAAACGCAAAAGCAAGGCCACCGACTACGATGAAAAGCGAGGCCCAACGACCAACCTTGAGCAGCTCGTCATCGGTCGCATTGGGTTTGAAAGTCGGTTTGTAGATGTTTTGTGTAAACAGTGCCGACGCATGCACCATGAAGGCGTCACAGGTGGACATGACTGCCGCAATCATAGCCGCCAACATAAGCCCCACCATGCCAACCGGGAGCAGGTTCTTTGCCGTAATTCCAAAAGCAAGCTCGCGTGTCTCCTCGGTTAGCCCGGGATACAGGAATGCTGCAAAAATTCCGGTAAACGCCCAACCCGCCGTTGCGAGACGTTTCAGAAAATTCCCATAGGTCCAACCGGCCCGGCACGCGATTTCGGTCTTCCCCGCCCCGCCAATCGCCATGTGGTGCGGTTGTACGACCACGCCAACGAGGGCATTCAGGACCGCCATGGAGATAAAAAAAAGAGTGACCTCCTGCGGAGCAACCAGGCTAAACATCTGCTCCGGCAAACCCGCGTGTAAGGCTCCCATTCCCCCGGCTGCGTGAATCGCAAACGGAATCAGCAAGAAAGACAAGACCAGAATCAGGACGCCCTGTACCAGATCCGTAACGACCGCCGCCACGATGCCGCCGGCGAGGCCGTATGAGACAAAGAGAAGCGTGGATACCAGAATCACCACTTCTTCCCGGAGCACTCCGTCGGTCAAGCCTTGAATCGTGATGCCGGTGCCCTTCAACATCACACCCATATTCATGCAAAAGTAAAGGGTCCCAATCAAAGTATAAAACACCGACATGGATCTACCGTAGCGTTCCTCGAAAAAGTCGGCCATGGTAATGTAGCGCAAACGGCGGTATATCGGACCGATGATCCAAAAGAAAGGGGTCGCAAACAGGTAAATCCACTGGTACCAGATTCCGGCGAGACCGTTGGTGTAGGAAGCGCCCGCAACCGATACGGGTTGATCTGTGTGCGTACCGACGCCAAACGCCTGGGCCACCATCAAGACCTTGCCGAAACTGCGGTTGCCCATGAAATAGTCCGCCGAAGACTTGACCTTTCTATAGGTCCAAAGTCCGAGCGCTGTGGTTCCGACAAAATAGATGGCCAGCACAAGCCAGTCAATTGGTGCAATACCCAGCATGGTCAGTATCTCAGATTACTATTTGTCATTTTCAGGTGTCGTGGGTTGCCAATGCTGGCGGACGGCGAAGGCGGCAGACTTGGGTTCACGCTGGCGGTTGAAAACACCTTTCCGATTTAACACCACCCGCCTAAAATGTTGCGGTGTCCGAAAGTCAGCAAAATTCCAGATGTGCTCTCCGATGGTGAACGGCAGAGATTCAATCACATCAAAGTAGGTCTGCAAGAATTCCGTCTGGTATTCTTCGGTAAAAAGCTGCGGGTAGGTTGCGTGCAGGCCTTCCACCGTGTCGGCGCCAAATTCCGACACCAGGATCGGTTTCTCATAGCGCTCGAACAGTGCAACCAGCTCGTCGCGCAGCATCTCGGCCGCACGTTGCAGGTCGGCGGGAGCTTCGTACCAGCCCCAGTAGCGGTTAATCGAAATAAAATCACAATACTTGTTGCCGAAATCCCGGCTTCCCAGCTTGGAGAAAGTCGGCATTGTGATCGGACGGGACGCATCCAGGGCTTTGGTGTGGTCGTAAATCTGCTGCCAGTAGCTTTCCGCCTTCTGGGAGGTCGCCTCCTCTTCAAGCCATATTCCGGCTTCGTTTGCGATGCTCCAGGCGACCACGCTTGCATGGTTGCGGTCGCGCAGAATAAGCTCGGTCAGCGCCTGCTTGTGGTTTTCCAGCGTTTTATCAGTAACATGTTTCAGGTTGAGGCTGACCGCCGAACACTCGGCGATCACCAAGAATCCCATCTGATCGGCCAGTTGCAGCACCTCCTCCGCATACGGATAATGCGCGGCGCGGAAGGAGTTTGCGCCGATCCAGTTCATCAAGTGAAAGTCTTTTGCTGCAAGCGCGGCCGAAAATCCTTTGCCCAGAATCGCGAAATCTTCGTGTTTGCCGAATCCTTTCAAAAAAATCGGTTCGCCGTTAAGCAATAAATGGTGTCCCTCCACGCTTATCTGCCTGATACCCACGTCTTGTTCGTACTCGTCGAGCAGCAAATCGCCGTCAAATAGTTGCACTGACAACCGGTACAGGCAGGGATCCTGCGGTGACCAGGGGCGACAGTCATTGACTTCGAGTGTGACACCCTGCATCACCTGATTCGCGGAACCAGACCACTCTCTAACGGTCTCGCCGTCCAGGCTGAGGGTCAATCTTGCACCACAATTGCGTTCGTCCTCTTGGCTGTATTCAGCCCGGACCGAGACAGATCCCGTGGCATCGTCGAGACCTGTCCCAACTTCAATTGAGGTGATGTGTTGTTTGCTCAGCGCGATGAGATTGACTGATCGGTGAATCCCGCCGTAAGGGAAAAAATCGAATACCGTCGGCGGGAAGGATTCTTCACGTTCTTTGGAAAAGGCACGGAAATCTTCGGCAGAGGCGCTCTGCGGGATTGTGTCATGCGAAAGAACATTATCGACGGCGACGACCAGACGGTTGTCCCCTTCATTGCAGTAAGGTGAAATATCAAACTCAAAAGGCAAGAAGCCCGAACGATGTTCACCCAGCAGATGTCCGTTTAGCCAGACGCAGGCATGAAAGTCCACGGAACCGAAATGCAGGTATAACGTCTTTTCCTGCAATGTCTGTGGCACACAGAACTGTTTCTGGTACCAGACGAGACCAACATAATTCATCAACCCCAGTTCCGCGAGTTGCTCATTCCAGCTGCCGGGCACGCCGACAATGGCGTCCGGCTCAAATCCACTGTGCCAGTCCTTCTCACGTCCAATAGCCTGGGCGTCGACTTTAAGTTCCCAGAAGCCGCACAGATCTATCACCGCTCGGCATCGATTATTCTGTGGATACAGCAACCAATTTCTCCCTTCTCTTATTGCACCTGAGCCAAATTACGACACACCAAGAACCACTGTCGCAACAGCTATGCGCAATGACACTACTTGCGGAAGCCGCCCGTGCTTTGCGTCTCACTTACCCGGATAAAGCTGAGCCGAGCCGGCGTCGCTTACGCCTCCATATACCCGTTGCCAGTCTCGTGCGGAAAGATACTCTGTAATACCGTAACAAATGCTCGATCGAGAACAATGGCCCCCTGCGTCAGGATAATGCGCAAATGCAGGTGCGGCCATCATCTCTCGCGTCATGAATTGAGCAGGATCACTTCAACAGCATCATTTTGCTGGTCTCCACCAGCTCGCCAGCCTCGATTCTGTACAGGTAGACTCCGCTCGACACCGGATTGCCAATGTCATCTTTACCGTCCCACTGCACAGTGTGTTGTCCGGAGAGCTGTGCTTCGCCTGCAACCAGTGTCACCACCCTTTGCCCCAACATGTTGTAGATCGCCAGCTTAACCGTGGCCGAGCTGGACAAGGTATACACAATGTTGGTCGACGGGTTGAAGGGATTCGGATAGTTGCTGAGCAGACCGAAAGACTCAGGCTGTTCGCCACCACCATCCTGTCCGGCCACTGACGTGATGATATCGAGTCCAAACCAGTTCAGGTCGCCCAACGGCTGGCCAGCCGTGGAACCGGTGAACGAGGCGGTCGTGTTCGGATACAAAAAATCAAACGGCTCGCCCGCAGTGTCCATTTCGATGTTCGTTGCCGCCGGGTCGAAGAAGCTCGTTATCACATCTACCGGCGCCGCAGGACCGTTGTTGAGAGCGGTCGCCTCAGAGGTGATGGTAGCGCCAGCGCCACCCTGGTCAACGTAGAACTGAGCCAAAGGCCCAAAGTTGACCAGCGCATCCACTGTGTCCGGCAAAGCTGCCACGACCGCGGCCTCGCTGTAGATATTGTTGTTGCGGATGTCCACCGTCTGGGTCTTGGTCACATCCAACAACGTATCAACCGACACCGTGGCAAGTTCCTGATCTCCAAGCGCCGCCGAACCCAAAAATGACGTGTTTATCAAAAGATTATTGGTAAACGATGCGCTCACCACTTCGCCAAACGTAACGCCCCGCTGGCCGATGTTGACCAAGGTGTTGTGGTTGAAATGAGCGTAGTTTATGATCCCGCCGTCATCGCGCAGAACCCGGCTGGTGAGATTATAAAACGTACAATTCTCCACAAACAAAGTATCGATGGGATTACCGCGGTCATCGAAGCCACGGCCATTGTTCGGTGATTCCATCGTGCCGATGTTGCTCATGATCGAATTGGTTAGCCAGACACTGACAAAGTCATTGTCAAACCTGAAACCGGATTGGCCGTCTTTGTCCAGGTGACATTGGTCAAGCTTTATCTTCACACTGTCCGCACTGATTCGAACAATTCGTGTGTTGCGCGCACCCAATTCATCTTCATTCGTTATGTACAGCCCGCGCAGGGTTAGATCGCCTCTGGCCCGGAATGGACGCCCCGATGAACCGCCATCGTCGACTCCCGGAATCAGGCGCGGGCGTTCGGTCCAGCCGTCTTCAGCAACGATTGTCAGGGGGAAACGATTCTCAATCGAACCACTCAAGATGTAGATTCCGCCACTCTCCAGCACGTAGACCGTGGTCGAATCGCCACCAGCACGCTCGCCTGTGGCAGTGGTATCGGAATCTATGGCCTCATTTAAAGTCCCAACGCCTTGCGCAACGCGCACTTCCCGGATGTGGACGGGTGCCGGAGTTCCACCAGGGATGATATCAAGACCAAACCAGTTCAGGTCGCCCAACGGCTGCCCGGCCGTGGAACCGGTGAACGAGGCGGTCGTGTTCGGATACAAATAATCAAACGGCTCGCCCGCAGTGTCCATTTCGATGTTCGTTGCCGCCGGGTCGAAGAAGCTCGTTATCACATCTACCGGCGCCGCAGGACCGTTGTTGAAGACGGTCGCATCAGAGATGATGGTAGCGCCAGCGCCGCCCTGGTCAACGTAGAACTGTGCCAAAGGTCCAAAGTTGACCAGCGCATCCACCGTGTCCGGCAAAGCTGCCACGACCGCGGCCCCGTTGTAGATATTGTTGTTGCGGATGTCCACTGTCTGGGTCTTGGTCACATCCAACAACGTATCGACCGACACCGTGGCAAGCTCCTGATCTCCAAGCGCAGCCGAACCCAAAAATGACGTGTTTATCAAAAGATTATTGGTAAACGATGCGCTCACCACTTCGCCAAACGTAACGCCCCGCTGGCCGATGTTGACCAGAGTGTTGTGGTTGAAATGAGCGTAGTTTATGATCCCACCGTCATCGCGCAGGACCCGGCTGGTGAGATTATAAAACGTACAATTCTCCACAAACAGAGTATCGATGGGATTACCGCGGTCATCGAAGCCACGACCATTGTTCGGTGACTCCATCGTGCCGATGTTGCTCATGATCGAATTGGTTAGCCAGACACTGACAAAGTCATTGTCAAACCTGAAACCGGATTGGCCATCTTTGTCCAGATGGCACTGATCAAGACTTACCTTGATGCTGTCCGCACTGATTCGGACAATCCGCGTATTGCGCGCACCCAGCTCATCCTCATTGGTTATGTACAGCCCACGCAGAGTTAGATCGCCTCTGGCCCGGAATGGGCGCCCCGATGAACCGCCATCATCAACTCCGGGAATCAGGCGCGGACGCTCAGTCCAACCGTCCTCTGCAACAATGGTCAGTGGAAAGCGATTCTCAATCGAGCCGCTGAGAAGGTAGATTCCGCCACTTTCCAGCACGTATACCGTGGTCGAGTCGCCGCCAGCGCGCTCGCCGGTGGCAGTGGTATCGGAATCTATGGCTTCATTCAAAGTTCCAACCCCTTGCGCAACACGGACTTCCCGGATTTGGGCACTGCTCTTGTCAATCCCCGCCAGGGACAACAGGACAGCGCATGTAAGGAACACCACAAACACGAAATTAGAGTAACGTCCTGGCATGTTTCCCTCCTTGATCTTAATTGAGAAATTATGTGAAATTCTTGGTCGAGCCAATCTATTGTGGCCGTGGGCAAAAACAGCAATGGACTAAAGTACTAAAATCTGTAGCGAACACCGAGATCCCCGGTCCAGCCAAAAAACTCTTCCCGCGTGGGAAAAGCGGAAATGCCGAGAAACGCACCTTCCGGAGCGTCTGAAAAATTGTTTAGGTTGAAGAAGGTGCTTAAACCGCCTCCGAACTTTTGCGAAAAAGCGATGTCCCATCTCACGGTTTCATCCGTAAAGCCGTCAAGTTCGTCGCGGGTACCGACTGTGATCAAGCTCTTTTCCTGGAAAAGCACTGAAACCCGAGCGGTAAACCCTCTCTTTTCGTAACCGACTGACAGGTTGGCAATGTGCCGTGACTGGCCCGGCAGAGTCGACTCGCGCACGGTGTCGATGACGGTCGGCCTAAATGGCGGGTCCGGGCTGCGCGGGCCAATTTTGAAGAACGGGAAGAAGGTCTCGGAGTCAACAAAAGAGTAGTTGGCATTGAGGACAATGCCATCGAGTGGACTGGGCAGAAAGCTAAGGTTGGTCTGTATGTCGAATTCAATCCCGTAGACGGTGGACTCCTCTCCGTTCACGGGTTCAGTCACGGTAAAACCCGAGAGCTCGCCTTCAGTCAGGCGGGTCTGGCGTATATAATCGATATCCTTCAGCTCTTTATAGAATCCGCCCACAGTGAAAAGCCCTGCGCGACCGTAGAAGGAAAGATACGCGTCATAATTCCAAACCGTCGTATGCTTAAGTTCGGAGTTACCGCGGGTGACTGTTTGCTCGGAGCGGCTGATGTTTTCAAACGGTACGAGGTTAAAATGATCCGGCCTGGAGAGAGAGCGTGTTGCGGCAAGCCTGATGTCAAAATTCGACGTCACCTTATATCGCAGATGAAACATGGGCAGAACCTCGCTATACTCCTGTCCACCCGTAGAGTCGATTATCGCGCCCTGAGCGCCCAGGTCCCCGCGCAACTCTCCTACCTTGGCATCGTATGAATTTGTGGTTCGCTCAAACCGAAACCCCGGCAGGAGCATAATCCGGCGCCCGAGGTTGAGCTGTGTCATCAAGTAGGCACTGGAGATGGTTTCACCCGCCTCATAATTATCCAGCAGCGCGACACGATTAACATCGTACCGGTCTTGAAAAGTCGTTCGAAAGTCATTTATCCGGTCCCGGGAGAGACCGAGCGGAAATTCAAACCGGCCATCCAGAAAATCCCCGGCATCAAAAACAGGATCGATGAAATTTCCGATTTTGATATGGCCTTCACGGGTCAAATCAAACTGGTCGCTGTTTTCCCTGCCGATGCGGTCGGTCTCAGCGAATGGCGTACGCAGCTCCTCTTTATCCCGATCCCTGTTCTTATCACGGATCTTGCCGCCAGCCTTGAAGAACCCGGCAACATTCCGTCCCAGACGGACGGGTAGCCTCAGATCGAGTTGCCCCGTGAGGTCTCTGTCTGTGATTCGCTCCGGATTGAAAGTTCCGAATTGAAACCAGGTATCCTCGATGTCATTTTTCGCGCCGGCGGGGATGAGGTCTGGCCCCTGGTCATCGATCAAGCTATTGTTGAACGCGGCGCGCTCCTGAAAGCGCGCAAGATTGGAGAATGGAATGTCCCGCGTTGTACGGGAGAATGAGCTGCGCCAATCTATCTGTAACGCGCCCCAGTCGTGTTTACCGCTGAGCGCATTGCTCCAAAGTGTCGTATTGATTTCACGATCCCGCAAGTCGTATTCGACGCGGCCGGCGTCAACCCGGTAGCGCTTGCGCCGCCTCAACTCGTCACGCTCAGTCCGGGCCCACAAACTGGTCAGAAGCAACTCCCCCTCATCCAAATCGAAATCTGCCGAAAAGCTACCACTGAGCCGGTACCGGGTTTCCAATCTGTCGGACAGGTTTAACTTCCCGACCTCAATGAGGGCACGGTCTTCACCCTCGCGTGCTTCACGTTTGAAGATATACTCAGCATCCAGCAGATCAGAGCTGCGATTTGCGCGTTGAATGCTGCCGGTGCCAAGCAGACCGAGTCTGCCATTGAGCAACCGGTGGCCAAGGCTGGCGCTGCCTTTGTATTGGCCGAGCTCGGTCTCGTGGTCATTGTAACCCGATTGAAAACGCATGTTGCC
Organism: Candidatus Zhuqueibacterota bacterium; assembly: GCA_029262055.1. Lineage (GTDB taxonomy): Bacteria > Zhuqueibacterota > Zhuqueibacteria > Oceanimicrobiales > Oceanimicrobiaceae > JAJDAD01. Next base: position 32,333 of record JAJDAD010000027.1, on the reverse strand, counting down.
ATTCAGTCCGGGCTGCGCCTTCTTCATAACAAAATTAACGGTGCCGCCGACCGCATCCCCGTCTTTGTCCGGAGTCAATGATTTGAACACCTCGATTCCAGAAAGGACGTCAGTAGATACCATGCTCAGGTCGACGGATCGGTTTTCAGCATCAGTGGCGGGAATGCGTTCACCGTTAATAGTAATGGAGTTAAACTTGGGAGACAAGCCGCGAACCACGACCTTCTGCCCCTCACCGGCGTCGCGCTGCACTGCGATACCGGGCAACCGTGCCAGCGACTCTGCCGCATTTTGGTCCGGTAGTTCTTCGATGCGGTCTTTTGAAACTACGTTGACAATCGTATTCGACGACAGTTGCTGATTGATGGCTCGCACCTGGCCTTCCATGAGTGCCGTGACCACAACTTCTTCACTCTCCACCATTTCGAAGGCCAACTGCGCATCTTGTATGGCGGGCTCATCCACGACAACCCGAATGTCGAATTCCATGGTTTTATAGCCAATAAAGGAGATGACCACCTTGTAGCGCCCGACTGGGACACTGCGAATACTATATTTACCTTCCAGGTCGGTGGCAGCACCTAACGCCGTCCCCCTGATCGATACATTTGCACCGGGCAGACCGTCACCAGAGTGCGCATCCGTAACCACGCCACGGACTACGCCATTACCGGCTCGCGACGGAATTGGCCATAGAAGAAGACTGAGAATGACAAACACGGTTGACTTACACATAGACATTCGACCTCAAAGAGACAAAACAGCAAATCGAATAAATGCCGAAGCAGCAACACGAGCTGATTAGAACCCGGAAGAGCGCTCTCCCTGGTTTACTTCCGGATAGCCCTGCTGACGGGCCCCACACGATTGCCTGACCACCAGTTCCGGGGCCAAAATGGTCCTAGGCGCAACTACGCTGCGTTGCATACGTGCATTCAGGACTTCAAAAGCAATCTGGCCGATTCTCCGCGTTGGCTGGTGCACGGTCGTCAAGGCAACCGATGCCACGACACACCGTTTGATATTATCAAAACCGACGATGGCGATATCTTCCGGTACGCGGAGACCACCATCGAGGATAGCTTTCTCAAAGCCGAGTGCGGAAAGGTCATTGTAAACAAACACCGCGTCCGGTCGATCGGAAGAAGCAAGAAAGGAGCGGCCGATCTCAAAACCCGAACCGTAGCCGTTCCACTTGTCACGCAAGCGGTAAACCAGGCCCGGGTCGAAAGGAATGTCAAAAGCCTGCAAAGCCTTTGTATAGCCACGTTGCCTGAGGTCGCCCAGCAGGTTCCCCATTTCGCCGCTGATATAGCCGACGCGCCGGTAACCAAGCTTGAGCAAATGTTCGGTGGCCATGAACGCGCCCTGCTCATTGTCAGTCCCAACGTAGTAGACATCGTCATCGTCGACATAGGATACCATGACATACGGAAAACTGTCTTCATGAAGACGCCGAACGGTGGGTGTTGCCCGATAGACATGCGACATCGAAGCGATCAGAAGGCCATCGACACCGATGTCCATGAAGCGGCGAATCTGTGTTTCCTCTTTGTCCACCCGGTCCGACGACGTCGACAGCAAGATGTTGTAACCCAGATCGTGCGCCGTCTCTTCAAAGCTCTCTATAATGAGGGAGAAGAAAGGGCTGGTGAGGTCGCTCAAGACAACGCCGAGAGTCTGATGCTTGGTGTGCAAAACAAAAGGGGACTTACTGGCCACGAATGTTCCTTTTCCAACGCGGCTGTAGAGGACGCCCTCCTGGATCAATTCAGCCAGAGCGCGCTTAACGGTAATCAAGCTCACCTCATATTGGCGGCAGAGCTCCTGGTGTGAACCTACCTGCTCGTTTACCTTAAGCTCACCGCACTGGATGCGTGACCTGAGGTCCGCGACAATTTGCCGGTAAAGAGGTTCGGGGTTTCTATGGTCGATTGCCACGATGCTACCCGCCAGTTGTATGAGTGTTAATCCCGAAAACGACGGATCAGGAAATGGTTGATTGTTTTCTGGAATGTATTATATTGGCTATACTTGGTATACCTAATATAGTACAAATAGTCTACCTGTCAAGGCTTTTTTACATTTTGTAAACAAAGACACGGCTCACGCACTTTCTTCACCTAAGACTCCATAAAATGTGACTGAATTGAAACCGCGAGAAACAGATGAGTAGCTTGACAAAACCCAGAATTTGGCACGTAGGAAACTGGTGTATTCATATCGGACAGAAATATATCGAGTCACCCTTTGTATCGCACACCAAGGAGGTTGAGATACACAATTACGCACAACCGTTCGTGGATGCCCTCAACGCAATTCCCGGCGCAGAAGTGCGGTCACAACCATCCTGGGACCTGTATCGCATGTCACCCGAGGCATTCGAACAACAGCTCGCCTGGGCTACGACCATCATATTTGCAGATGTTGAAACAAAATGCCTGATGCTCCACCCTGACTTCTTCACGCGGGCCAAATGGGGAGATGAACCCGTCACCTTCCCGGATCGTTTCGATCTGCTGCGTGCTTGGGTCAAGGCCGGCGGCCACTTTCACATGAATGGCGGCTGGCTCAGTTTCTCAGGAGAGATTGGTCGCGGCGGCTGGGGCAGAAGCCGTTTTCACGATGTGCTGCCGGTGGAGTGTCTGCAGCACGACGACCTGATCGAGTCCACCGACGGCTATGACGTGAGATGCACTCTGGTCGACCACCCGGCTGTCAAAGGTATCGATTGGAGCGGCATCCCGGCCCTGCTGGGCTTCAATGAAGCAAAATTGCGGCAAGAGAGCGATGGCCTGGTTGAAATTCGGAACAAGGAGCAATGGCATCCGTTGCTTGCCTCCCGGGCGTACGGAAACGGCCGGGTCACCTGCTGGATGACGGGAGCGAGTCCGCACTGGGGCATCAATTTTATGAAATGGCGCGACTACAAGAAATTCTGGCGCCAGTTGTTTTCTTTCGAATAACACCTGTAATTTACCAAATTCATATCTTCAGCCCCTGAGAGATAGAGTGGCCTGGCGCGGCCCAAGCCGCAACAAAGGTCCTTGAAATTTGCCACGGCTGCATACGGATTATCACGGATGTCTGAGGCGTTTGGCGGGAAAATAATTCGAACACTTTCTGGTATTGGAAGGCATTGCATTGGAAGCCTCACGAAACAAATCCGTGTTCCATCCGTGCAAATCCGTGGCTCCAGAAATTTGCTAAAGTAGACACATTCTTGCAGGTTTGGAGTGCAGATAATAACCTGAACCGGGAGAAAAGATGCAGATCGCACCCCTTGACTGGAGCATTATTGTCGGATTCTTCGTCGTTGCCCTGGCAATCGGTGCATGGGCTTCGAAACGTGCAGGGCAAAGTTCTTCTGAGTATTTTCTATCCGGCCGGAACATGCCCTGGTATGTCCTGGGCATGTCGATGGTGGCCACGACATTTTCAGTCGATACGCCCAATCTGGTAACCGACATCGTGCGCCAGAACGGCGTGGCCGGTAATTGGGTCTGGTGGTCATTTCTCCTGACCGGGATGCTGACCGTCTTCATCTACGCCCGACTCTGGCGGCGCTCAGCAGTGATGACCGATGTTGAGTTCTATGAGTTGCGCTACAGCGGCAAGCAGGCAGCCTTTCTACGTGGTTTCAGGGCGCTCTATCTCGGCGTCTTTTTCAATGTCGTCATCATGGCCTCTGTCACCCTGGCCGTCATCAAGTTCTCGGCCATCCTCCTCGACTTTACGCCGATTCAGACCATTCTTGTAGCGGGCGGTGTCACTGTAGTTTACAGTTCGTTGGGTGGTTTTCTCGGCGTGCTGCTGACCGATTTTGTCATGTTTTCAGTCGCCATGGTCGGCTCCTTTTGTGCGGCTTACTTTGCCGTCAATCATGCCAAAGTCGGAGGCCTTGCCAATCTGCTCAGCCATCCGCAGGTGGCAGATAAACTCGCCTTTGTACCTGATTTCAGCAACACCGAAATGGTGGTCACGCTTCTGGTGATTCCACTAGCAGTACAGTGGTGGAGTGTCTGGTACCCAGGCGCCGAACCCGGCGGTGGCGGTTATGTGGCACAGCGTATGCTGGCGGCCAAGAATGAGAATCACGCCGTGGCTTCGGCCCTCTTCTTCAATGTGGCACATTACGCGCTTCGGCCCTGGCCATGGATTCTCGTTGCGCTTTCATCGATCGTGATCTACCCGGAACTGGCAACTCTGAAGCAATCCTTCCCAACTCTGAACGAAAATATTCTGGGCCACGACCTGGCCTACCCGGCAATGCTCAATGTCATTCCTACCGGCTTTCTCGGACTGACCCTGGCATCCATTGCCGCCGCGTACATGTCGACCATTTCGACCAGTCTGAACTGGGGTGCGTCCTATGTCGTGAATGATTTTTATAAACGCTTCATCAGCCCGGACGCGACCGAAAAGCGTCTGGTCCAGATCGGTCGGATCGCCACAGTTGTCATGATGGTCATGGCAAGCAGCATCGCACTCTACCTGGAATCCGCGCTCCAGGCTTTCAATGTCCTGCTGCAGATAGGTGCGGGAACTGGTCTGATTTTCATTCTGAGATGGTTCTGGTGGCGCATCAACGCCTACAGTGAACTAACCGCCATGCTGGTGTCCTTCGTGCTCGCGGTGGCTTTCATGGTTTACAGGAGTTTCAATGCTGCCAAAGTGCAGGAGCTGGTACAGAGCGGCATGGCGCGGGCTGAAGCCGTGGCGCAAGTTGGGGGATTCAAGACCTGGGAAGAACTGCTGCTCGGGGTCGGCATCACGACATTGGCCTGGATTCTGGTCACGTTCCTGACCAGACCGACAGACCAGAAGACCCTGCGAGCGTTCTACGCGCTGGAACATCCGGGCGGGCCGGGCTGGAACAGGGTCCTGGCAGAGGCCCGGCGAAACGGCAATCCCCTCACCAAACATACCGGAACTTCGCAAATCACCCTGGGCCTGCTCGCCATGCTCATCTCCTGCATGGCCGTCTATTGCGCATTGTTTGGCATTGGGCTGTGGATCTACGGGGAGTTTTTCCGGGCGACACTCTTGACGCTGGCAGCAGCGGCCTGCGCACTTGTACTGAAGAAGATGTGGCTGCGACTGGCTGATGCTGAATAGACACCGAGGACCGGAGACCGCACGCTAAACAGGCCGTTACCGGTCTGACTTTGGGTCGATCACCTGTTTTTTTCGGAGGGGTGACGGAGAATTAGAAGCGCTTTTCGAGACGGACCGCAACACGCTGGCCACTTTGTGAAGGCTGGAAGTCTAAGTGCAAACCGATCTCCTCCTTCTGCAACCTCTTGTTAAACTTAAACACAGACAGCGTTGAATGAATAGCGCTGGCCAGGTGGTTCACGAAAATCGCAGCCAGCATAAGTTCGGCACGATTATCGGCATTATTGCTCCGGAAACGCAGATTGGCGTATTGCAAACGGTTCCCTCTGCTGTCCCATTGCCAGAAGTCTGCTTCCCGGTCATTGTACAAAGTGGTTACGTCCCGGTTGCGTAACTGATCCTGGTTAAACTCATCGATACCATTGAAAATAGAGATGTCGCTGAAATAGCGGTCAGATTTACCCTGCAAATCAATGCGCGCGTGTTCCACCGCAAAGGCGCGGTAGTCGTCTTCGAGCCAATCGCTCCACTTGGTAAATCCGATAAAGCCGCCCCACAACAGCACTTCGGAAGCGATAAAAACGCGCATCATCTTGGGGGACTCGGCGTAATGTTGCCCCCAACCCGGCAGCAGGAGCGACTGCAAAAATGCTCTCCCTCTCGACTTACCAGCAACCTTGCCCTCTGCTGCGAAGACCGTTCCTGCTTGAGACGGAGCACCGGTTTCTTCAGCTATTATCCTGGCCACACTCGCTTCCACGACTTGCTGTTTAAGCTCAAACGCCTTGCTGGACGGTCCAAGGATGGTTTCCTCGTCCGGGGCAATCCCGCCGCGGCTTGCGTCTCCTCCGAAAGCGAATGCCCTGGTAGCGAGAACAAGGCACAGAAGATGAAATGCCAGTTGAGATCTTACCACGACACACCCAGAGTCATTGCAGGAACCACCTTGCTATTATGTAGGAAACTGCCGAGCTTCAGCTCCGCCTGCGCCCGCTGGTTTCTGCGCTTGATGCTCAACCCGGCGTCCAAAGCGCTGGCGACATGGTTAAGAAATGCCACCGTGACGAGATTCGTTGCGCGCTTAAGGTTGTCGTTTGAATCAGTCCTAATCACAAAATACTCGGTCCGCGTCGGCGAGATATCTTCCAGCCTGGTGCCTGTGTAAAAGCCGCTCCGGTAGTGCGTTTCAGTAAAGGTATCTGACCCAAGCGTTTCTTCCCGGAAGTCATCCCATCCGACCACGAATTGATTATATTTACCGATATTTTCGTAGTACTGCTGGCTCTTTTCATCCGGCAGAAAGTGGCTGAAGTTGTTGCTTTCATACTCCTGCAGGCCGGCGCGGTCGTTTCGAGAAACTCCGCTGATTTGAGACATCCAATCCCAGTAGGCATCTTCATTCCAATTGGCATCGGCAAGTCGCTCAAAGTCATCTTCAAAATCCTGGCCCTTGTTCTGGTAATGGAAATGCCCGACCAGGGCCGCTACTTCGATGGCAAGAAACAGTGCCCCTTTTAGGTATGAGCCGTTGTAAGCCTGTCCGGCGCCGGGAATCAAGGCTGAGAAAACCACGCCCTTGGCCACAGACTGCCGCGGCAATATAACCTCCGGAGCCGCGTACTCACTCGACTCGCGCAGATTTTCGTTCAGGTTATGGCGAAACTCAGCGGCTGGTCCTGATTTGAGCAGGAGCTGCCGTGCTGTCTCACGCTCCCCCGCTGCAGATACAGATATTGAACCTAGGAGAACGAAAATTCCGGCCAGGAAAGAAGCTGTTTTCATAGTCTCTGCCTCACAACAATTTAGTCAAAATATCCGAATGACAGGCCAAAATAATAGCGCCACTCGTGACCATAGATTTGATCCGAGTTTTGGAACTGGTCAAGACCGTAAGCGGCGCCGAAGAACATTCTTGTGGGGAACGAATAGAAGGAAAACGAGTCCATTCGCAACTCCGCACCAAGGCTCGATTTAAAAGAGTCCAGCGCAAGTGAACCGCTGAATGCGTTGCCATAATCAAAAAAGAGTCCCAAAAACACTTTGTCAAAATAAAGGTGTGCCAGGCGCGAATCGAGATGTTTAAACAAAGGAAAGCGGTAGGTGGCACGCGCCTGTAGTAGCTTCCGGCCCTCAATGCTGTAGAGCGGATAGCCGCGATTACCAAGCATTCCACCCGCAAAAAAGTTAAAAAAGCTATCGACTTTCGTGTCGATGTAACCGGCATCTACATCCAGCGAAAGGGTGTGCCCGGCGATGGGCATCGCACGGTGTTCCTGCCAGTCGAGCGTAAACTTGTTGAAGTTATAGTTCTCAAACACCTCTGCGCTGACCACGCGGTCAGTGGCAAAGTCTACGAGAAATCTATCGAACTCCCGGTCATACCCCAAAGTGAAAGACCGGCCTAACGGGCTGATCGCTGAATGCCGATGCGACCGCAGACCCCGGTGCTTGAACTTCACTGAAATGTCTCTACCAATAAAGTAGTTGAAATTCAGAGTTGAACGGACGCCGGTTGCTTCATCAAACTTCGCCCTGGTACTGTAGCGGCTGATGATGAACGCGGTGCGCAATTCGTTGGCTTCACCCAACTTGAAACTGACGCCCAGGTTCGCTTCCAGCAGGTTGTACCGGAATTTGTCTTGCGCCACCTCACGGTTGAACAACTGGCGTCGAATAACCTCGGTGGAATCAACATCAAAATCAGTGTTCTGTACCTGGTTGTACGCTTCGAGAAAGAGCGTGGGACCGAACTTGCGATACTCCAGCAGGGCAAACAGGTCGTAGTCGCCGCGCGAATTAAAATCAACACCGGCCAGAAAACCATACTTGTTTAGCACTTCAAAAGAATAGAGGTATGTGCCGATCTTCAACGTGCCATAATCCACCATGACTCGCGGAAGAAACGAAATCGGGGCATATTGCGTGCGGTACGGGCTTTTCGTCAGATTGGGCACCTTGGAATCATCGTACGATTGTGGCGTGAGCCCTTCGGCGATAGACTGCTGAACATTGGTTGACGCCGATGCTAATGCCGGCGTGTCTGTGCTCGACACCGGCATATCTTCAATCTCGAAAACCTCCACTGGCTCCGGATTCTCAATGCGCGAAATCTTAAAGCCGCCTGAGGTAAAATTCGTAAATGCTAACTGACCGCTCTTGCTGCGCGCAGGCATGAACGCGCCGCCCGTCACGTTGGTTAGCTGTTGCACGCGGCCGGATTCCAGGTTCAATTCATAAATATTGAAAATGCCGGTACGGTCCCAGCTAAAATAGATTGATTGGCTATCGGTGCTCCAGACGGCATCTCTTGAGTCATGGGCACCGTTCACGATCGGCCGTATTTTGCCGGAACCCAACTCCAACTGATAGATGTCCTGCCCATTGCGCCGGTGGGTGGAATAGAGAACAGACTTGCCATCCGGGGAAAACTGAGGCCTCGCAATCTGCTCGCCATTTTCAAAATGTGTCAGTTTGCGAAGGTTCTTGCCGGTAAGATCGACTGTCATCAAATTGTCGGTTCCGTCCGAACTTTTGATAAAAACGAGCTGCCCGGCATCCGGAGACCAGTGCGGACTGTGTGCCCGCAACGCAAAGGTAACGCGCTCCTTCTTGCGGGTAGCCAGGTCAAAAACATAGAGATCAAAATATCGGGAGCCACCTTTGCTACGCGCGGACTTATCCGCAAACGCCAACTTCGTGCCGTCCGGAGACCAACTGAACCCGTACTTTGCGCCGGCAGCGATCTTGTCAGTCGCCCCTGTCTCCAGGTGTTTCACCACCAGTGCGGTTTGCGAAAGATAGTCATTGCCGCCTGTGGTAAGATAGGCCAAACGGGTGCCATCGGGGGACCAGGCTGGACTGAAATTTCCTATTCCTTTTTCTTCAACGAAAGTTCCTTCTGCCCTGCGCGGTGTAACCTCCTTGAGTTGCACAGCGTAGCGCACCCGCAGCGACTTGACCCAATCGGCGTACAGCGTGCGCGCCTCGTGGCCGGTTGCCTTCTTGATGGCGCCGTCAAGAGTTGTGCGGAACAGGCCTTTCATCTCAACGGAGATCGAACGCAAGGCCTCTATGCCGAATCGGTCGGCCAGGTAGGAGACGAAGGCATAGCCATGATTGTACACCTTCTCATTTCCCAGGCTGTTCTTGCCGAAAACACCCATCTCGTTGAACGTGAGAAGTTGATTGTCGATAGTCGCGGTTCGCAAAATCATGTCACGGTGCGTGTCCCACGAGTCATAGTCCAGGCCCGGCACCTGGTACTGTGCCACACCCTCGGCGAACCAGCCCGGCATGACGGTCATGGCCAGCGGATATGAGGCAATGACATTAGGCCCACCGTGCAAGACATCTTCGCGGCGGTCATCCTCGTAACCGATTGCCTGAAAATAAAAAGCGGGAATTCGCTGAGTTATTTTTCGCGCCGCGTTGATCTGAATCATGTGGGTGAATTCATGCGTGATCACGTTGCGCAACCAATTGTGCGCCCCTCGAAACTCAAACGCGGCAGCAGGAGCCCAGATCTCCACTTTGTTGTCGTAGAAAAAAGCCGCACCGTTCGAGTAGTCATCGTGATCGCGGATGATGAAATGCATCTTGCCCGGAGGCTTATATTGGTAGAGGGACGTGATCGGTTCGTAAACCTCTTCCGCTATCTTCCCGGTCACGCGGGCGGTACGCTCAGCGCCGGCATGGAAATGGACAAAAAAGTGTTCAGATTCGATTGAATACCAGTCCAGTTCGGGGTGGTTAAACTGCTCAGGCTGCGCAGACAAGGGAGATACCCATTGCAGGCCGAAGAAAATTCCTAAAAGAAAAACCGTGGCTCTAATTCTGTGCATAAAATCTCCAACCACTGCAAAGCGAGAAAAGGTGTTCATTTGACAACTGCGACTTTGATGATGGCAACTTCAGTTTGGCTTCCACTGCTCGCCTCAACCCTGGCCAGATAGACGCCGCTTTCAACATCGTCCAGACGCCAATCGACCTCGTTTTCTGTTTGACCAAAACCCGTGCCACTGAGCTCCTGGACAAAATCGCCGGCCAGGTCGTAGATTTTGATCCGTACCTGCGCAGAGGTGTTGAGCGTATAGCGAATCGTCGTCTGAGTCCCTTCAGTCGGATTGGGATAATTGTAAACCAAATTGGATGGCATGAGCGCACCACCGCCCGGCTGAACCTGCCCGCTGGCAAGATTCGCATTGCCGTGGCCTTCGTCTCCCAGAAAGCCAACCCAGGGCGAAGCCGCCCTGTTGAAGGGAATCTGCAAATCCCACACGTAGACAAAATCATCTTCCGACACCACGCTCAACTCTACATCACCATCACCGTCGATATCCGTTGCAAAGGGCGTCGCGTGCACCGCACCGCCGGTCGACAGCGGGAAGCCGGCAACCGGCTCACCATTCCCGTCGAACGCGACGACTTGGTTTTGTCCTGTTCCAACAGCAATGTCGGCAAGGTTGTCGCCGTTCAAGTCAACCAGCACTGGCGACGAAAGCGTTCCCGGATTATCCCTGCTGACAGCAACCGGGAAGCCGTCCTTCACAAAGCCGGTGTGATTCAGAACATAAAGCTTGTTGGCTGAGACGAAAACAACGTCGAGAAACTGGTCTCCGTCGATATCGCCCACCGCAAGCCGGGAGGGGTTGCTGAATCCCGACTCACTTACGAAGGTCGTGGAATCGGTTCCATCGTGCGCAACTGAAAAGGCTGTCCCAAGCTCGGTGACCACAGTCACCTCGAGGACGCCATCCTGGTTCAGGTCGGCAATCACCGGAGAAACAGAAATCGAATGACCGGCGTTGCGACTCCACAGGACACTGCCGGATAGGTCAACGACCCCGACAACCCCATCTCTGGTTGCGAAAACGATGCGGTTACCCGGCAACAAGGCTGTGCCGGATATCTGTCCACCGAGCGCATTAGCGAGCCTAGAGAGCAAGCCGCCGCTGTCCACCAGCACCAGGTCGCCGTCGATCGTTCCCACGACCACCTGAAAATCTCTGGACACAAGGTCCGTTAGCACCAGCGGACTTGTTGTCAATTCGGAAGAACTTGCAGCCGTAAATATCGGGTCTGCCAAGCCGTTCCCGTCCTGGTCAGTCCCTCTGTACGCAGCAACCGTGGTATTGCTGGCAGCGATGACCAGTGTTTCCTGTCCGAGTCTCACGGAAGCGGGCGAAAACAGCCGCTGCCCCGGAAGTTCGGCAAAGACTGCAGCGGATACCGAACGTGATTCGCCATTCACCAAGGGTAGTTGCGCCGTTTCGTTATTCGGAATCAACTTACCACCGTCGGCGCGCCAGACAAAAAGCTGCATGCTGGTACTGGAGGCGGCGATGGTCTCCCTAACGCCATCACCATCCAGGTCGGCAAGAAGTGTGGAATTCTCCATATCCGTCTGTGGGCCCGCGTACTGCGGAAAGCCGGTTTGCACGATGTCATTTCCAACGCTAAAAGTCATGACCGAGTCGCGGGCGCTGAAGTCAAAAATCGCAATGTGAGAATTCGCGCCGCTCTTGGAATTGCTATTGGGTCTGGTGGTCGGGGAAAAGACCACGACGTCCGAAGAGTCATTTACCAACATATTGATCTCGTTTTGGCCCCAGAACATATCCTCGACCACCCCGTTTTCCGCGCCTGCTCCCGGGTCCAGAAACCCATAGATTTGTCCAATATCCTGTGCGCCATCCGCCTCTTCCAAATCGACGCCCCTGTTGAACGGATCCGCATTAACCCGATTGTCTGCGAAATTAGCTGCGATTGTGTTTTCATCCACGTGCCAAATGAGAATACCCGAGCCGGGAACGCCAAAATCGTACTCATTGGTTTCAGTCACAACGCCACGCTCTTCAAAGGTGACTTGCTGGCCATTTCTATCCCAACGGAACTCGACGCGTGCACCGCTGCCTGTGGCGCCAACCGCGAGAGAATCGTTGTTAATGTCACGGTCACGATTCTCAAGAAGGAAGTATTCATTAGTATTGATCGGAATTTTGTACAGCTTGTTGTCATTTTGGGCTAGTGCTGCTGCAATCTCCAAGTCCACCCCCTCTGTGACCTCAATAGGCACTTCCCATCCGAGAAAAACTTTCGACCAGGCGCTTGGTTGAGCGGGGAGCAGGCCGAAGAAGTTGCCCGACCCCTGGTCCATCAGGCCAAACACACCTATTCCCGATCTTCCGGTGTCCGGGTTAAACAGAATCGGCAGCCCCAACTGGTTGCCGAACATGATGGCCATTGTCCCCAGAAGGGCCAATTCGAACCCTTCCTGGGTTTGAGTTTCAGGGAGAATAATGCCGTCGCGAATAAAGACGCCGTTGCTGAGTTCAACACCCTGATAACCCGGATCATTCCCTCCGAGGTTTTCGCTAAGCGTACCGAAGTCGAGAAATACCGAAGGCACATCCTGGGGAGTTGGATCGAAATCAAACGAAAAGTCGGCGCCAACTCCTGCATGAAAAATCATAAACACATCGTAACGCGAAAAATCGATGTTATCTACTGCGTCTGCGGCCTGAAAACTTTCCTGAAAGAATTCTGCCAATCTTTGATCGAGAAGAGTCTCATCGTTCGGAGGCACGTAGGAACTCATCTCCTGTGAGACCGTGTAGCTTGCGTCCGGCTCGCGTGGATAAACTTCGCCCTCCAGGATCAATTGTCCGCGAGAAACGGAACCATAGTAATTCGATAAGGCGCGTAACTGGTCTTCAAAGTAGGACAGATTGTGGGGCGCCGGGTCTATGAAAGTCTCTCCGCCCGATGTCAGGTCGAATTTCCCGTTACCCGTTGTCAACGAGTTATCATCTTCCTGAAAGTCGACCCGGATTGCCAGAATCCGAAGTGTGTCGGATTTGGCCGAAGCATTCTGAAGGGCGACCCGGGCACCGGACAACCGGCTGTTTACAGGCCCCAAGCCCAAAAGATCGCGGTCGGATGATTTTCCGACACGAAAGCGAGGCTGCGCATTGTCACGCGCCGTCGCGGTTATTTCAGCGGTGGCAAAGGCATTGCCGACCAGCAGGCCAATCAAAAGGAGTGGTGTACGATAGGTCAAAACTTAAGTCCCAGCAGGAGACCGACGGAACGATTAGTCCCTTCTCCTATTTCGTTCGAAAATGTATTGCCGAAATCATGGTTGTAACGCACTTCTGGCTTCCTTCGATCACTGAAAAAGGAGCCTGAATCAACACTAGCGCGGACAGCAAGCTCAGCTTCTTCATTTCTTAGCTCCCGTCCTGACAAACTGAAATGGAAAATGTGTGTTGAAGAGGCTGGAAGAACACCAGTCAAAAGCCCCACTGCCAGACTGCAGTGGGGCAATCGGTGATTATCTTCCGATGGTCAAGGAAAAACGCATAGTGTCATTGAGCGGGCTGTTTTCTCCGCCGGCGATATAGCCAAAATCAAACTGATAAGTGGCGTACCGCAAACCCGCACCAAAGGTGAGGTACTTGACGTTGCCGGCGTCATCGTAGTTGTAGCCTGTACGCAGGGCGATCAGGTCAGCGTACCAGTACTCGGCGCCAACATTAAAGATGAAGTCATCGTTTTCCCACGATGTGGCGAATGCTTTCAAGACCGAATCCGTATTGCCATCTTCGTCCTTGTTGACGATCAACTTGTTCACGTCAGTGACGATTGTCAGCTTATTGAATTCCTGATCGAGCACGCGGTAGGCGAATCCGACGCGCAAATTCGTAGGCAAAGGATCGGCCTGGTCCGCATCGACGAAAGTGACTTTGTTCCCCATATTGGAAATACTGAGGCCGAAGTTCAAGTTGTCCAGCAGGAATTGCTTTTTCAACAGACCAACGCCGACGGCAAACGCCGTGGCCCTCCCTTTGTCGCGTTGCGCACCTACCGCCACATCTGAAAGGTTGCTGCGGATATACTTGATATTGACTCCAACGCCGAAAGTCTCGGATAACAGCGTACCGTAGGACAGAGTCAATGCAAATTCATTGCTGCTGAAGACGCCGAGTTCCGTACCGACTTCGCTTGTTTGGGTCTGCTCACCAAGATTGATGAATGTGATATTACCCGCGATCGTTCCAAGTCCCTCAAACGACTGTCGATAGGCGCCAAACAAATAGTAGAGATCACTTAGATTAAACTGAGGCAGCCAGCGCGAATACATGGAAGTGAACTGACTACCTTGCTGAAAGGCCAGGCCTGCCGGATTCCAGTAGGACGCCGAGACATCATCAGCAAGAGCCACAAACGCTTCTCCCATGCCACCGGCACGTGAGTGTGGCGAAATCAGCAAAAACAGCACAGCTGCTTCACTGACAGCAAACACATTTGGCACCGCGATCACCAGCACCAAAAGCACAGTAATGAGAGTGGAGAACCGTTTCATGATACAACCTCCGAGAAGTAATTGTTAAACACTATTTCTAAGTATATGCCCTAAAATAAAAAAACCGAATGCAAAGGCTTTGGGGGAATCCAAAAACCCTTTAAACATTCGGGCCCATAAGCCAAACGAATTCGTCTAAAGGTGTTCTGATATTCAAAGATATCTTGAAACAAAACAAGGAACCTGACTAATTGTCAGGCCACCAAAACCCTTAACGAATCTATATAGGCTTACTCCTCAGGTTAGTGACGGCAAATATATGTATTCGCGCTAATATTGTCAAGTTCTTTTTATACCCACATCGTCAGAATCGACCCGACCGAACAAAACTTAACTTATATCTAAAAAACAACTCTTTGTTACATTGCCAACTATTGTGCCAGGCTTCCGGCTGAAACGACTACTTGCCTTAAATGATTATTTATAAAAAGCTAAAGGATGGCAAAACCTGCTTGTCCGATTCGTCGGTTACCGTAAGTAATTGTCCGCGGCCCCAACTATGTCTCACCCTGGACCAACTCTATGAGCTGACCTGCTCCTCGTATTCCTCGGCAGAAAGGAGTTTCTCTACCTGGGCAGCATCCGCTACCTTGAGTTTGATGATCCAGCCATCGCCATACGGGTCGCTGTTGACCAACTCCGGCTGATCTTCGAGCGCTGTGTTCGCCTCTATGATTATACCGCTTAGCGGCGCAAATAATTCCGAGACTGATTTTACAGCTTCAATTGTGCCAAATGGATCCCCTTGTACCGTGCTGTCTCCTTCACCCGGCAATTCAACAAACACGATGTCACCTAACTCGCCCTGGGCATAATCAGTGATTCCGATTGTTGCAGTGTCGTCTTCGATGGCTACCCACTCGTGCTCAGCGGTGTACGATAACTCCTTGGGAGTGTTCATTCGGTTTCCTCCTCGTTCTCCTGCTTAAAGAATCTTGTCCTCAGCGTCCGGAACCTCTCGGACGGGCATGGCCTCGTTCTCAGACATGTTTTGCGTAAGCCGAGGGTGACTACAATCCTTCTCGCGCTTTCCATGTTCTATATAAAGAATGAACTCTGCCTCTGCTCTACATATTTGGTGTCGAAATCACCCGCCAGAAACTGCTCATCTTCCAAGACAGCCTGATGAAACGGAATGGTGGTTGCAATGCCCTCAATGACGAACTCTTCCAAACAACGGCTCATGCGGACAACTGCCTCTTCTCTGGTTTTTCCGTGGGTGATCAACTTGGCAATCAGAGAATCGTAGAAAGGAGGAATCACGTAGTGCGCATAGGCGTGCGTATCTACGCGTACCCCCGGGCCTCCAGGTACATGAAAACTGCTAATTTGTCCCGGTGACGGGCGGAATCCCTTGGCAGGATCCTCAGCATTTATGCGGCATTCAATGGCGTGTCCGCGCATCTGGTACTTCTTATCCCAACTGAACTTGTTGCCGGCAGCTATTTCGATTTGCCGCTTTACCAGGTCCATGCTAAAAACCGCTTCTGTCACAGGGTGTTCAACCTGGATGCGGGTGTTCATTTCCATGAAGTAGAACTTGTCGTTCTGAAAAAGAAACTCGACGGTGCCCGCACTTTCATAATTAACGGCACGCGCACCCTTTATCGCTGCTTCGCACATCTGGTTGCGGATCTCTTCCGACACGATCGGTGAAGGCGATTCCTCGATCAGCTTCTGATGTTTCCTCTGAATGGAACACTCGCGTTCACCGAGTGCCACGACATTTCCGTGTGAGTCTGCCAGCAACTGTACTTCAATGTGCCTGGGATTCTCGAAAAATTTTTCCATGTAGACGTCAGGGTTTCCGAATCCCAAATCCGCCTCGGTTCGGGCTTGATTAAATGCTCCTTCTATCTCGTCCGGGTTGCGAACGATGCGCATGCCACGGCCACCACCACCGGCGGAGGCCTTGATGATAACCGGATAGCCAATTCCGTCTGCAATGCTCTTAGCCTGATGCACGTCTTTCAGAAGACCGTCGCTGCCGGGAATAACCGGAACGCCGGCTGCTTTCATGGTCTCTTTGGCCAGAGATTTGTTCCCCATACTTGTGATCATTTCAGGGGTAGGGCCAATGAACTTCATATTGCAGGAAGCGCAAATCTCTGCAAAATTGGCATTTTCGGCCAGAAAACCATATCCGGGATGGATGGCTTCCGAGTTCGTGACTTCAGCAGCGCTGATTATCCGGGGGATTTGTAAATAGCTTTGGTTGCTTGGTCCCGGTCCGATGCAAACAACCTCGTCTGCGAAACGCACGTGCAAGGAATCAGCATCTGCTTCTGAATAGACAGCCACGGTTCCGATATCCAGTTCTTTGCAGGCGCGAATAATCCTGAGCGCAATTTCTCCGCGATTTGCTATCAGTACTTTTTTGAACAAAAGAGTTTCCCGAAGTTTTATTTAAGACGAATCGCTAGGCGGGTTCTATAATAAAGAGTGGTTGGTTATATTCAACAGGTTGCGCATTTTCGATTAGTACTTCAACAATACGGCCATCTTGCTCGGCCTCTATTTCATTCATGAGCTTCATGGCTTCGATAATGCAGAGCACCTGGCCTTTCTTGACCACATCATTGGCTTGCACATAGGGATCTACATCCGGCGATGGTGAGCGATAAAATGTCCCCACCATCGGAGATTTGATCTCCGTGCCACTGTGTTTGGCTGGTTCAGGGGCCGGAGCAGCCTCTGGCTGCTGGACCTGTGCAGCAGCGGGAGGAGCCGGGACTGCTGCGGGCGCAGCCGGCGCCGGGTTGGAAGCTACATTTGTACCCGAGGCATACTTTGAGATCCTGATTTTCTTGCCCCACCGCTTGATCTCCAATTCACCGATGTTGCTCTGCTCGACAATTTTCACGAGTTGTCTTATTTCGTGTTCATTCATCACTTAAGTCTAATAAAATTAATTTTGATAGAAACAGAAAGAGGTGTGCAAAATCTTCGCAATATAAAGCTTGATCGACAAAAAAGCAACAATTTTCATCTTAAGCCTGGACGACTTCTGGTAGCCGCTCCTTGATGCCCCCAAACCCCAGATCTTGAAAAAGCTCTGCAACCGGCTCCTCGGACCATCCGCGATAACGTAAGTCCTCCAACTCAACTGCGAGAGGAATGTCGACTTTGATGGTCACCAGCGCTTTGGACAACTCCGCCATTTCCTTGCCCTGCTCCAGACGGGTCTGGACAGTCCGGGCGCCCCGGATGGGAAGCTCTGCAACAGAACGCAATTCGGCATAGATCTTGTCGAGGGTCCCGTAGGTTTGTAGCAAGGCGGCAGCAGTTTTGGGTCCGACACCACGAATCCCGGGGATGTTGTCGACCGAGTCACCGGTAAGAGCCAGGTAGTCCAGCAATTGTTCGGGGCGGACGCCAAACTTTTCAACCACGTCCCCGGCTGCGAGCCGGCGGTCTTTCGCAAAGTCCCAAAAAACAACCCGGTCGCCAACAAACTGCATGAGATCTTTGTCATTTGAAACCAGCACGAAGGCACTGTCTGGGTTGTCAAGTCGGGTTAGCAGCGTCCCCAACAGGTCGTCGGACTCGTACGTGTCGCTAATAAAAGACTGGATCCCCAAAACCGAAGTTATCTCCCGGCACAGGTCAAGTTGGGCCTCGAGTTCCGGCGGTGGCAACGCGCGGTTGGCTTTGTAGTCACGATAGATGTCATTACGAAACGATGTGATAAGGCTGCCATCGAACGCAACCGCAATATAGGCGGGCTTTTCTCTTTTGAGAAGCTGTATCAGGAAATCCGTGTAGCCGTAGACTGCATTGACCAGACGCCCGTCCGGGGCAGTCATCGTCTCAGGAAGCGAGAAAAAGGCCCTGAAAATGTACGGACTTGCGTCGATGAGATAGATCGTATTCATCCGCAGAACCTACCTGCCAGGCTACGTTCCGGTACCCGGCGATGCGCCGACACCCTCACGATAATAGCGGATCCGGCTTGGCGGGATCCACTCCCAGGTCCTTGATCGCCTTCTTGACCAGGTCCGGTTTTACTTGGCCAAGCGCAGCCAGCCGGGAAAGCACCGCTATTGTGATGCATTCGGCGTCCACTTCAAAAAAACGCCTTAGCGCTTCCCGGGAATCACTGCGCCCGAAACCGTCCGTACCCAGGGCATAAAGTCCACCGGGGACCCACCTGGTGATTTGTTCCGGGACGATCTTCATGTAGTCAGATGCCGCGATCACCGGACCTTGTTCTTTCTTTAGCAGAGTGGTAACATAGGGTTCCTTCGGCTTGGCGGTGGGATGCAACATATTCCACCGCTCTACCGCAAGCGCATCACGGCGCAACTCTTTGTAGCTGGTAGCGCTCCAAACATCGGCGGCAACTCCATATTTGTCCGACAAGATATCCTGCGCCCGCAACGCTTCATTCAAAATCGAACCGCTACCCAAAATCTGCGCGTGCAGGACGTTCTTTCCCCTTGGCTTCTTTGCTTTGCGGAATCTGTACAATCCACGCAGCACACCGGTCTCAGCGTCCGCAGGCATTGCCGCCATTTTGTAGTTTTCATTACCAAGTGTTATATAGTAGAAGATATCTTCGTTTTCTTTCAGCATGCGTCTTATGCCTTCCCGGACGATTATGGCAATCTCGTACGCAAACGTCGGGTCGTAGGTGAGCAGATTCGGAACGGTGCTCGCCAGAACATGGCTGTGCCCGTCTTCGTGCTGCAACCCTTCTCCATTCAGGGTCGTACGACCGGAGGTCGCGCCGAGCAGAAAGCCACGGCCGCGCAAATCTCCAAATGCCCATATCTGATCCCCGACGCGCTGAAAGCCAAACATCGAATAGAAGATAAAGAACGGCAGCATCATTTCCCCGTGGGTGGAATAGGATGTGCCGGCCGCAGTGAATGAGGCCATTGAGCCCGCTTCCGTGATGCCCTCTTCCAGGATCTGACCGTCTTTTTCCTCACGATAGTAGAGAAAGGTGTTCGCATCGACCGGTTCGTAGACCTGGCCCAAGTGTGAATAGATCCCGCACTGCCGGAACAGCGATTCCATTCCGAAGGTCCGTGCTTCGTCGGGCACGATTGGGACAATCCGTTTCCCGAGTTTCTCATCCTTCAAGAGGGAGGAGAGCATGCGCACAAACGCCATCGTGGTCGAAACTTCTCGCTCGGATCCCAAAAAGAACTCCTCGAACGGCTCCTGGCCCGGCATGTCAATTGGAACCGCAACGGAAGTTCGCGCCGGGACGAAACCACCCAACGCGGCACGGTGCTCCATGAGGTACTTCACCTCCTCGCTGTCGGGATCAGGTTTATAAAAAGGCGCGGTGCCCATTTTTGAATTTGGAATAGGGATATCAAAGCGGTCGCGGAAATCCTTCATCTCCTGCTCGTTCAGCTCCTTCTGGGAATGTGTGACATTCCGGCCTTCACCGGCTTCACCAAGCCCATAGCCCTTGATGGTCTTGGCCAATATGACGGTCGGACGGTCCGAGCACTCAACCGCTGCTTTGTAGGCGGTATAAACCTTCATAGGATCGTGCCCGCCGCGCCGCAACTTTTTCACCCGTTGTTCCGAAAGGTGTTTCACCAGCTTCAACAGTTCCGGATACTTGCCGAAAAAGTCCCTTCTGATGTATTCCCCGGACTCCACCGTGTATTTCTGAAATTGGCCATCCACGACCTCGTTCATGCGCTGCACCAGAAGTCCCTGCGTGTCCTGTGCCAATAACGGGTCCCAATCTTCGCCCCAAATAACCTTGATGACGTTCCAGCCCGAGCCTCTGAAGCTGGTTTCAAGCTCCTGAATAATCTTACCGTTGCCGCGGACAGGGCCATCGAGGCGCTGCAGGTTGCAGTTGACCACAAAGATCAGGTTGTCCAGATGCTCACGGGAAGCAAGATTGATTGCGCCCAGGGTCTCGGGTTCGTCGGTTTCACCATCGCCCAAAAATGCCCAGACGTTGCTGTCGGACGTGTCTTTGATCCCCCTGTCGTGCAGATAACGATTGAACCGCGCCTGGTAAATTGCGGAGATGGGAGAAAGCCCCATGGAGACTGTCGGAAACTGCCAGAAATCAGGCATGAGCCACGGATGGGGATAGGATGAAAGGCCACCCCCGACAGCCAACTCGCAGCGAAAATTCTCCAGCTGCTCGACACTGAGACGTCCCTCCAGAAAAGCCCGGGCGTAGATCCCGGGGGAAGCGTGTCCTTGAAAGAAGACCTGGTCACCGTTGTGGCTGTCATCTTTCGCTCTAAAAAAGTGATTGAAGCCTATTTCGTAGAGTGTCGCCGCCGATGCGTAGGTTGAGATGTGGCCGCCAATGCCCGGGGACTTGATATTCGCACGCACCACCAGCGCCATCGCATTCCACCTGATGATGCTTTTGATTCTGCGCTCAATCACGCGGTCGCCGGGGAAAACCGGCTGTTGATCAGCAGGTATTGTGTTCAGGTACGGAGTGTTGGCTGTAAAGGGTAATTTGATCCCCTGGCTGTAACCTTTCTCTACTAGCTTGTTAAGCAGAAAAATCGTCCTCTCCGGACCTTTCGTTTGAATTACATCTTCAAGTGCTTCCAACCACTCCTGGGTTTCATCAACATCTGAATCCTCAGTGCTGCTGGTTAAATGTAACGATTCTCTCACGAGATCTTGCATATGGTTTTGACTCCTTAATTTGGCAAATTCAGGGAAGTCCACTCGTTGAACTCCCGGCGCTTCCAATCCTGCAAAGGTCGTCAAGACCATGGCAGGGAAGGCCAAAAACGACTATTGTATTACATAATTCCTAGTCAAGAGTCAATCAGAAAATGCTGCTGAGGTTCTTGTCGCGGCAACCAGTTTTCAGGGGTGGGCTCAACCCGGCGTGACAGGCTGATGGTGGGATAGAAATGTAGAGAATCGTGTAATCAGGGTCTCCAGGTCACCCGTGGATTTGTTGTTGGCGGCTTCTTCTATTTTCAAGCCAAGGTCGGAGATTTCTTCAAAGCCATAACTGGAACCGCTGCCTTTCATCTTGTGGCCGATAAAGCTCATTTCACCGAACTCTTCGTTGGTAAAGGCCTCGGTCAATTGCGAATAGCGCTCAGAAAGCGTGTTCAAATAGTAACCGCGAAGATTATGCATCTCTCTTGCGATCTCGGCCTCAAAACCACCGACGTGAGCAGCGGGTAGAGCTGGCACCTCGGAAACGTCCCGGCTTAAGTACGTATGCAAGCAATCGACGAAAAAGCGATTATGGATCGGTTTTGACATGTAGTCGTTGCAGCCGGCGGCCTTGTATTTTTCCGCATCGCCAATCATCGCGTTTGCGGTCAGTGCGATGATTGGCAGCTCCATCTGACTATAGGATTCACGAATCAGCCTGGTTGCCTCAAGACCATCCATGACCGGCATCTGTATGTCCATCAGGACTAAGTCAAAGCTCTGCGTGGCAAGTGCCTCCAAAGCAAGCTGACCGTTCTCCACCACCGTCAGGTCGTAGCCCAGGCGCTCAATGATCTTCTCGATCAGGCGCCAATTCATCTCATTATCTTCCGCTAGCAGGATCCTGGGCGCCGTGGCATTGGCAGCGAGGTTGCTCGCCACTTGCGGGTGGGCGGAATCGTCAATTGCGAACCGGACCGCGGTATCCTGAGACGCAGTTGCACCGATTCCCTCAAGCGGCTGCGGAGTATCACAAATAGATTCGCAGTCTTCTATGCTGCCGATTTCCAGAGGAATCACGATCGTAAATATTGAACCGCTGCCGGGCCGACTCTCAACACGAATTGTACCCTCCATGAGCTCGACCAATTTTTTAGAAATCGCCAAGCCCAACCCGGTGCCTTCATAGCGCCGGGTGCTGGAGGCGTCGACCTGGCTAAAGCTGTCAAAAATGGTGGCTAATTTGTCATGCGAGATACCAATACCTGTGTCCGCGACGGAAATCTCAAGAGCGTAGTAGCCCTCCGGGACCGGGATCTGGCCTTCTCCAACTTGTAAAGTTATCTCGCCGTCGTCTGTGAATTTGGTCGCATTAGAAAGGAGGTTCAAAACGATCTGGCCCAGGCGCGTCCTGTCGCCCACGACGACAACTGGCACATCCTTGGCTATTTGCAGTTTCAGTTCAACGGATTTTTCGGATAGTCTGGGGTCGACGACATTGATTTTTTCATTAATGACATCGGTCAGGCGCAGAGGCTTAAGCTCTAGCTCGACGCCTTTTGACTCGATTTTTGACAAATCGAGAATCTCGTTGATCAGTTCGAGAAGAAAATTTGCCGAAGTCTGAATGATGCGTGAAAACTCAGACTGTTCCGGGGTCAGGTCATCTTCCAACAATAAATCAAGATAACCAATGATGCCATTGAGTGGCGTGCGGATTTCATGGCTCATATTGGCAAGAAACTGGCTCTTGGCCAGGTTTGCGGCCTCGGACTCTTCTTTTGCCAGGTGCAACTCTATCTCGGTTTGTTTTCTTTGGGTGATGTCGTGCGCCACCATGACCACTCTTTCAGGCTCATTATGCGAATCGCAGATCACATTGCTTGACGTTTCGATGACGCGCCAGCTGCCATTTTTGTGCTGAATCCGGCACTCGGTGACATACCCGGTCCGCGTGCTTATCGCATTCCGGAAACTCTCAACCGCAGCCGCATGGTCCTCTTGATGTACTTTTTCAAATCCCCACTCGCCAATCAGTTTGTCCGGTTGGTAGCCAAGAATCGAACTATAAGAAGGACTGGCGTACAGATAATTGCCGCGCCGGTCAAACACGGCTATCAGGTCCGCTGCGTTCTCAGAGATTAGGCGAAACAGTTCTTCACTTTGTCGCAGCGCCCTTTCGTTGGAAAGTAATTGTGTGTTGCTGGCGAGCAACTGTTGGAACGCAGCGCTAAGTTGCTGTTTACTGGAAACCAGCTCCTGATTGACTGCCCGCAACTCAGCTTCGACCATCTTTCGGTCGGTTATGTTGCGCACAATACTGATGATGGCGGGGCGTCCCTGGTACTCAATTTCATCGGAGAGGATCTCGACGTCGATGAATTTACCTTCTTTGGTTATGTGCGTTTGCACAACCAATTTTTCCAGGTTCTTTTGATGTAGCGACTCAGTGACTTTATCGCGTTGATTCGGCGGATAAAGATTGATAGGCTTCATCTTTCTCAGCAGATTCAGGCTGTAGCCGTAGATTTCGAGAGAGGACTGGTTACAGTCCAGAAACAGGTGGGTCTCTTTATCAATAATAAATACCGGGTCGACGATCTGGTTGAAGAGGTTTTTGTATTTCTTCTCACCAGCCGTGATGACCTGCTCAGCCCTTTTTCGTTCGCTAATGTCTTTATAGGTCGAAAAATATCCTATCGCCTTGCCATCAACGACGATGGACGTCCCGATAAGCTCGACAGCCAAGGTGCTCCCGTCCTTCGCCGTGCGCACCGTGTCCAGGAATACATCACTGCCTGACTTGACTTTCTTCAAAGCCGCGATGGCTTCTTGTCGTTTGTCAGGCGGGACAGTCAGCTCTATAAGCTCCTTGCCCTTAATCTCCTCTTGAGAATAGCCGAACAACTTTTCAAAAGCTTCGTTTGTACGCAGGGCCTTTCCCGCAACATCCCAGAGGACGGCCGCTTCCCGGACGGCTGAGGAGAGAGCATCAAGATATTTTTCGTGGGAGTCCAGCCTCTCAGCTTTTGGCTCGCCGGCAGCGGTGGGTTTGAGCACTCCGTCAAAATACAACAACCTCCCTTGCCAGTCATATTGGGCGTTGATGTAGTGTTCCAGAGGCTGAGTTTGTCCTGACTTTTTCTTGAGAACGACTTCGATGGGCGCCTGCGCTGAACCTGAGCGATGCCCTGCCAGCAACTCTTGTCTCTCCTTCCCGGACAGCCCAAGCGTATCGAAGGCGTTGCGTTTCAGGAAAGCAGCCTGGCGTTTGAAGCCCAGCAATGTCAGTAACGCTGAATTGGCAGCGACAAATGCGCCCTCGGCAGTGCTTCTATACGAGCCGAAGCCAAGTGCATCCATCAGTTGATGATCTGGTGATGGGACTAACCCCGTTCCTGCGTTTTTGCCTTTGGAGCTGTAGTAATGTGTCTCCGCTTGTTGAATGAGCTCTTGCAGTTCATCGAGCTCGAACGGCTTGCAAAGGTACTTCCAAACGAGACCGGAATTGATGGCACGTGTGCTGGTTTCCCTGTCCCAGAAGCCGGTGCATAATATTTTGACGGAGTCGGGGGAAACGGATTGGGCTTTTTGCAGAAACTGCAGACCTGACATCTTTGGCATGCGTTGGTCGGTCAGGACAATGTGCACCTTCTGTTTCGCAAGAATCTCAAGGGCCCTTGGCCCATTGTCAGCCAAAAAGGTCTTGTACCTGGGAGACAGGGCATCATCGACCATGTGTAGGACGGATGTTTCATCATCAACGATCAGCAGCTTAAGGTCTTGCATGTAAAACCACACCCCGGACTTAGTCTAGCGAATCATAATCTTATTATCTAATTCTATCGGCTTAGTGTGAGATTTTGTTGAAGGTTGGACCCAAATAACACCCTTGATTCTCGCAGTCCGGAGTGCAGTCCCCACAATCTGGCAACTCCAAAAAAAACAGCCCTTCTTCACTGATGAAAAAGGGCTGTAGTTCAATTCGATTTGGCGCTGTTTTGGATGCTAGTCGCTAGTTCCGTCAGGGCTTCCGGCCTGCGCTTCAAGAATTCTTCGAAGTCTGGCAAGCTCTTGCTCGGCGCGGATGCGTTCAGACCTAATCCTGTCTAATTCCGCTTCAGCGGATTCGGTTTCCTTACGCTCACGGATAATGCTCTCAAACAGTTCACGCCTGGATTGGGCCTTCTGCAACAACAGTTGATGCGAACCGAGGCCATACCGTCTCTTCGCGGAGAAGGTGAGAGAGGTTCCCACATTGATCCGCCAGGATGCATAGTTTGGCTGGCCACCCACAATTGTTGGGCTGACGCCGTTCGGTTCTGGCGAGTACAGAGTTTTGTCCTGAACATTTAAAACCCGGAAGTCTACACCCAGGTTCAAGGCCAGCCAATTCAGCGGCTTGTATTTAACTGCGGGTGACAGGTACAAGTAGTTTTCCCGGCTGTAGGCAGCCGGCGGAGGTGTCTTGATAAATGCGTTACCAAAAAGCTCAGCAGACAGGCTGAACGCTCCCCGCGGGACTTCAATACCAATGCCATATAACAGTTCCTGACTGGCGCTTGTCGGTTGCGTGGCAACTGAACCGCCTCGCACGAGTTCGGCGCCGACATCATTGTGATTCCAATAACCCAGGTTGACATGGATGCTGGTAGAGTTTAGAGGGTAAAGGCCGTCCGCCGAGTAGGTCAGCATTCCGTTGAAGCCAAAAGCAAACTGCCCTGCTGCGTAAGGTTCAAATGGCACATTGTGAACACCGGCCGCAGGGATCCTGGCAACTACCGAGCCGCCGTAAGTCAGTGCGCTTCCAGGAGAATGGAGTCCTCCCAGCTTGACGCCGAGCAAAAAATCCCCGGGCGTATTCGTGCCATTTCCGGATCGATTTGTATCCTGGTAGACTGTCGGTGAAGCAAAAAGCTCAAGGTGGTCACTCAATCCATAGCTGAGATTGACGCGTCCGGAAACAGACCAGAAAGTCACAGGTGTATTGGTGGTGAAGGCATCACCGGTAGTACCAAAAACGCTCGATGAGCTTCTCAGCAGCACAGACCCTGGTTGGGTGACACGAGCGGATTGGACGTGCAGAAGTCCGACACCGCTATTTAGTTGTGCGTGGGTGATCGAAGGCAACGAAATACTGAAAGTCAGTGCAGCAATGAGAATGTTTCTGATGGTCATAGTGATACCGCCTCCAAACGGTTTTTTAAGGTCCTATAGTCACTATAAACGTCCGTTTAGGACCTTAACTTTAGCGGAGGCGGCACAAAAAATGAAAGACTATATCTTGTGTCCCGCCGCCAAGGAGTTCGCCCGGAAAAGCGACTCAAACGTCCCGGCGTCAGTCCACCAGCCATCCAGTACTTCATAGGTCATCCGGTCCTGCCGGATATACATGTTGTTGACATCCGTTATCTCCAACTCTCCCCTTTTGGAGGGTTCCAGGGTCTTGATGAAATCGAATACTTGATGGTCATACAAATAGATGCCGGTTACGATCAGGTTACTTGTCGGGTCCTTAGGCTTCTCGACGATATTCACCACGCGCTCGCCAGACAATTCGGCCACGCCAAAGCGCCAGGGATCCTCCACTTCCTTAAGCAAGATCTTGGCGCCACCTCCCTGCTCTTGAAAATCCACCACAGCCGGCTTGATAGAGCCTCCTATTATATTGTCGCCCAGAATGACGACTATAGGTTCCCGGTCGGCAAAATACTCGCACAAGCCCAAGGCCTCGGCAATGCCGCCTTCTCCCTCTTGGTAGGTGTAATTCAGGTGACGCAGTCCAAACTCCTTGCCGTTCCCTAACAATTTCAAGAAATCGCCTGCGTTGTTTCCGCCGGTCACCAGCAAAATGTCGTCGATGCCGGCATTAACCAGAGTTGCAAGCGGGTAGTAGATCATAGGCCGATCGTAAATTGGCAGTAAGTGTTTATTTGTGATCTTTGTTAGCGGATGCAGCCTGCTGCCAAGCCCGCCGGCAAGTATTACACCTTTCATTTGTTCTTCCTTTCCAGTTCCAGTTGGTTTGCTCGCCCCCGCCCTCTGCTTGCATAGTCCGTATCGGTTCGAACGAAAGCTATCTTGACCTGGCAGAAAGCCAGCGGGGACCAGAATTGAGTAACAACATAGTCAAACCGGCAAGGCTTTGCAAGCTATATAGTCCGCTTTCTTCGGTAGACGGCACCAGGCACGACCTTCTGCATATTTAGTCCTGACGCAAAGAAGGGAAATACAGGACCATACTTGTTTTGCTGCCATGATTTAGAGAGCACGCGCAAACAAAAAACCCCTCATCACAGATCGTGATGAAGGGCCTTCACGAATGTAGCAGGGGTGTCGCTTCACTTACCGCTTAACCCAATGCCCGGGAACAAAATAGTAGCCTCGTCTCGTCTTTTTCCAATGAGGCTGAACATAAACAAATCCACTCCTGGTTTGCACGTAGTGTCCTCTGACCCAGACATGGCGGTGCCCGTTGTGACGATAGTGCCCATTCACCCACACTCCGCGGCGATAAGGATTCGCGGGACGCACAACCCGGACCTTGGCCACCGGGGGCGCAACCCTTATGTAAACACGAGCCCCGGCCCTGGAGTCCGTGGGAACAATGAAGAGCCCAGACAGGGCAGCTAACAGCAGAAGGTTTCTTAATCTGAACATGGTGAGTCTCCTTTATCTTAGGTCTCTTGCTTTCGACAGACAGCCCTGGCTAAGGCAAAGCAGGTGCCAGGGAAGATGATTATCACGCAAGTATCTGTTTAGAAAGGGTTAGACAAGGACAGAAGATGGAAGGCCAAAAACCATGATAGTCCGGTCCGGGACAAAAGTGTCCCGCAAGGGACATCAAGAGACGGAATTACTCGGGAGCGCCCACGTAGGCACGCAGGAGGTTTGCCTGGGTTGGGGCAGAAACACTGAACGGGCCGAGAACGGCGGGTAGCAAAGCAAAACCAACAGCCTCCAGCAAGACTGTGTCAGTGGCCGTACGGATCTCGACTCTGCCGTCAGTAACACCCCAGATCTCAAAAGTGCGGCCCGCACAGTCGCCATGAAATGAGCAGCCTGGCTCCATTGTGACTTGCTCCGCTGTGAAGTACTCGTTGCGGCAAAGTAAGGATCGGCAAACACCATCATTCGATGCAATCAGCTTTGGCTCTGGCATAATCGGCGCCACCTGATCAAAATCGATTACATCGAGCGCCTTGTCAATGTGTAAAGGACGTCTCTGACCATCTGCAGTGGACCGGTTCCAGTCGTAGACGCGGTAAGTGGTATTGGAGTTTTGCTGGATTTCGGCGATCAGGAGGCCGTCCATGATCGCGTGCAATGAGCCGGCTGGGACACAAATGTGGTCGCCGGCCTGTACTTTGATCGCGTGTAAAAGGGGTTCGAGGCTGTCGTCAGCCAGAGCCGCCCTGAATTCCTCAGGAGTGACATTTTCTCTCAGGCCGAGAATGATCTCCGCACCGGGCTTGGCGTGCAAGACCACCCACATCTCGGTCTTTCCAAGCTCGTTGCCTTCGTGAAGCAGCGCATAGCTGTCGTCGGGATGCACCTGTACCGAAAGAGGCTTGTTTGCATCTAGTAGCTTGACCAACAAGGGGAATTTGCCGCGTTCCTGGGCCCACTGCGATTCCCGGCCAATCAGATCCAAACCGAGTATCTCGTGCAATTCAGATAAGCTCTTTCCTTTGAAATGGCCGTTGGCGATGATGGACGCACCATCTTCATGTGCCGCTATTTCCCAGCTCTCGGCAACCTGTCCCGGTGGTAGCGTCCTGCCCAGGTTCTCCAGATTGCGACCGCCCCAGGGGTAGTGCTTCAGGACCGGGCAAAACAAAAGAGGATAGATCGACTCATTCATAAATATATCCGTTGCTGAAACAACTTTGCCATGTCGTGAAAATGCGTTGTTCATTTAACAACATAATTGCGATAAGCGCAAGTTCTTTAGTAAATCGTGCGAATGGCACCATCATTCCCGAACTGGTTTGATGTGAGTCAGGAGGTCAGAACCCTCTGAGCCTGCTCCCGGTTGTGCCCTGTTAGTGATAGAATTCGCTATTCGGCCATAATATGATTTGACACGCAAGAAACATTTGAATTCCTCTTAACTATCTCCTATCTTCAACCCATGCTCCAAACCATTCGCCTGGCAGTCACATCCCTGATGGCACTTTCCCGGGCGCGATAAAAAGGAGCTTCTGCTATCCTGCAAGTCGTGAATAGCTTGCGTGTTCGTTGTGGATGAACAATAGAGTCTGTAGGCAGGATCTCGAACAAAGCCGGCATAGTTGACCAGGCCCGGTGGCAATAATCTACCTGTATTCGGAGACCAGGAATGAACAAACCCTCGCGTGATGATTGCGCTCCCTACTACCAAAAATATATTGACGAACTTCCTGCTGGAAATATTCTGGAAATTCTGGGGCAGCAGCTTTCGGAAACCCTAAAAGTATTTAACGCCCTGGACGAACAGCGGGCGCGCTACCGCTATGCCCCGGGAAAATGGAGCTGCAAGGAACTTTTGGGCCATCTGATTGACTCGGAAAGGGTGTTCGTTTACCGGGCCACCTGCTTTGCCAGAAACGACTCAGGACCACTCCCGGGGATGGACGAGAATCTGTGGGTTGCGCACGCCGGTTTTGACGCACGCGATCTTGCTGGTCTAATTGATGAGTATGAGCACGGTCGTCGCACCAGCATCGCTTTCTTCAAAGGCCTTGATGATGAAACGGCCTCCCGCAGGGGAGTTGCGAGCAACTGCGAATTTACGGCAGGCTCTTTCCCGTTTATCATCGCCGGACACGAACGCCATCACCTGGACGTCATCCGGGAGCGATACTTAAACGCCTGACCCCCGGCGAACAGTTGTGTACAAAACGACGTTACCAGGAAGAATGAAAACAAAGTAGAGCGAAATTCGATGAGAACCTGCATGACAAAACTCACAAAGCGATGTTCGCACGTATTGGGGATGATTCTATTTCTATTCGGCTGCGGAAGTCAGGTTTCGGTGCCGGAACCAAAGACGATTGCAATTGAGGGGATGAGTCCCGGTGTCTTGGTGGGAGATCTTCTCTTTGCCGGCCAGCCGTCGGCTAGCGCGCTGGAGCGCCTGGCATCGGATGGATACCGGACCGTGCTTAGCACCCGCTCTGTCAACGAGGTTCCCTGGAATGAACAGGCCAAAGTCGAAGCACTGGGCATGAAGTTCGTCAGCATCCCGATGACGCCCCCGGTCAATGAAATCACGGACGAACAAGTGCGAGGCTTTGCGCAGCTTATGCAGAAAGCGGAACGGCCCATTGTCTTGCACTGCGGCTCCGGCAATCGGGTATCGGGGCTGTGGGCGGTGTGGCTCATCGAAAATCAGAATATGAACATCGACCAGGCGCTGGCTCTGGCTGAAAAGACCGGGATGAAGGGCGTTCGCGCCGTGGTCGAAAAGCGTCTTCGATCAAGAAACAACGAGTCCTAAACACAACTGTTTCGCGAAATCGCTAATACCGTCATGGGACCATCTAGCCAAACTGGCGGATCCTTCCGTGTTTGCGAGGAACCTAAAAAACAGGACAATTGCGATGCCAACCGTTCACAAACGTCTTGCCTTAATGCCACAAGCCTCTGACACGAAAGTCTGCCTGACTGTAGCGATGCTATTAACAGTGCTCGTTTGCTCGCTTTTCCTTTCCGCCTGCGATCAACCGAAAGCAGATTCCGCTGATGAGACGGATTACGTCAAAAAGATTGATATCTGGCACGAAAAGCGGGTAGCTTCCCTCACCGCTGAGGACGGTTGGTTGAGCCTGGCCGGCCTTTTTTGGCTGAACCCGGGTCGCAACAGTTTTGGCTCGGATAAGTCGAACGACCTTATCTTCCCCGCCGGCAAAGCGCCTGCCCATGCCGGTTGGTTTGTCTTGCACGATGAAGTCGTGAGCATCGAAGTACGGGACGGATTTACCGTGCTGCACAAGGAGCAGCAAATCACAAAAATGGCGCTTCAAACCGATCGTGATGCGGAACGAACAGTGCTCTCTTCCGGCTCCCTCAGCTGGTACGTGATCAAGCGCGGCAACGACTTTGCGGTGCGTTTAAAAGACCGGGAGAATCCCCGCATTGCTGAGTTTTCCGGGATTGCAAGGTACCCGGTACAGTCAGACTGGCGCATCAAAGCGCGCTTCCTTCCTTATAAGCCGGCGAAAACTCTGTCCGTGCCAACGATACTTGGAACCTTGATTGAACAGCAATCGCCCGGAGCCCTGGAATTTGAAGTGGCGGGAAAAACCTATCGCCTCGACCCGATCGCGGAACCACAGGATGACGAGTTTTGGATTCTGTTTGGGGATGAAACCAGCGGCACCGAAACATACGGTGGAGGCAGGTTTCTTTATGCTGACCTGCCAACTGAGGCGGGCATTACGTACCTGGATTTCAATAAGGCCTATAACCCACCTTGCGCATTTACGGAATTTGCCACATGCCCACTGCCGCCGGCGCAGAACAAGCTGCCCGTGCCAATACCTGCGGGAGAGAAAAATTACCATCTGGCCACAGACTAGCGGCAGTGGCCTGGCAGCTAGATGGACATACCTGTGGTTTGTAAAAACAAATTAATATCCTAGTGCGTCCGTGTGCTTGCAATTCTGTCGGATATGCCATATTTTTGGAGGTCTACGTCTTCATCACCGAACAAGACAACTTCACTCCTGAGGGAGTCGGAAAGCTAAAGTGTCTACTAGCCTAGAGGTGCAACATGGGACAGCAACAACTCCTCCTCGTGGTCTTAGCCGTAGCCGTTACCGGCATTCTGTTTGTGGTCGGTATCAAGGCATTCGGACAAAACGCTTTGCAGGCCAACACCAATGCCGTTCTGCAGGACCTTACCACGGTAGCCAGCCAGGCTCAGGCCTGGTTTCGCAAGCCATCCATGTTGGGCGGCGGCGGCCGCAGTTTCATGGGTATTACCATGGGGAGGATTAGCGCAGTTAAAGTAAATGAAAACGGTACCTGCCAGATCACAGGCGTAAAAGCAAATAGAATAACACTTATCGGTACAGGCTCCGAAAATGTCCGCATTTGGATGCAGATATAGAGCCTGTAAATAATTCTGTGTAAATTGATTTATTGAAGTTTCATTCTATCGGGATACAGGATATCAAATTGGTTGATTGCTTGTCCCCAATCTCTGATTGGCATGCTCCATTTTTTTGAGATATTTCTAAGTGCGAGA
>JAJDAD010000026.1 GCA_029262055.1 Candidatus Zhuqueibacterota bacterium | reverse complement strand
CGACCGGCGCGGCTTTTTCCATGCACGTTATCGCCTGCAGCAGTCTGACTCGGCTGGTGACGGCGCGGCTTCATAGAACCTTCCTCCCTTCCTTCCTTTATGGTGCAAAGCGCTGCCGGATTACCGGTGGCGCTTTTTTTTCGTAAGTTGTGCGTCATTTTTCGCAAATTCATAGGATAGGTGGTAAGGTTACTTTGTTCTTCCGCAGGATGATACATTTTACACTTTTGTCTTTACTGGTAATTTTTCGCGCCAGCAAACCGATAATTGTACATCGATTCAGGTCAAGAGCAAATCATGCTTGTGCAAATGTCTTTCCCGAGCGCATTCGGGGCATCTCCACGAATCTTCCCCTGGTAAAGACACCGGAAATCAGTTTCGATTTTCCCGGAGTATTTGCAGATAGCAGCAATTAGTCAACAGGTACAAAGCAGACGGAGTAAGGTATGAAGATAACTGTGATTGGCACAGGCTATGTCGGCCTGGTTGCAGGAACATGTTTTTCCGACACGGGCAATGAGGTTATTTGCGTCGACGTCGACAAAAAGAAAATCGACGACCTTAATGCGGGTATCATTCCAATATATGAGCCCGGCTTGTCCGATATGGTCAAACGGAATGTGAAAGAAGAACGTCTGTCTTTTATGACTGACGTCAAACATGCCGTCGAACATGCGCAGATTATTTTTATCGCAGTCGGTACTCCACCCGGCGAGGATGGCTCGGCCGACCTGCAATACGTACTTGCAGTTGCCAGGGACATCGGCAAGTACATGAACGGCTACAAAGTCGTCGTTGACAAGAGTACTGTCCCCGTCGGGACCGCAGAGAAAGTCGAGGCAGAGATTCGGAAGCACACTGACCACAAGTTTGGGGTTGTGTCAAATCCGGAGTTTCTGAAAGAGGGCGCCGCAATCGATGATTTTCTGCGCCCGGATCGCGTGGTCATCGGCGCCAACGACCCTGAGGCGGCAGAAATGATGAAAAGCCTGTACCACCCCTTTGTACGGTCAGGCAAGCCCATTCTTGTCATGGATCGGCGCAGCGCTGAACTGACCAAATACACCGCCAATGCCCTCCTGGCAACCAAAATCTCCTTTATAAATGACATCGCTAACTTGTGCGACCTGGTGGGAGCGGACATTGAGATGGTGCGCAAAGGGATAGGCACGGATTCCAGAATCGGCCCGCGCTTCATTTATCCCGGCACAGGATATGGCGGCTCCTGCTTTCCGAAGGATGTTCAGGCAATCATTAAGACAGCCGAGGACAGCGGCTACGATCTCGAAATCATTAAGTCGGTAGAAAAGGTCAACAAGAAACAAAAGACCGTACTGTTTGGCAAGGTTGAGAATTACTTCAACAACGACCTTGCCGGCAAGACGTTCGCAATGTGGGGACTGGCATTCAAACCTAAGACCGATGACATGCGGGAAGCACCGGCAATTGACATGATAAACAATCTAATTGCCCGTGGCGCCAAAGTTCGCGCCCATGATCCGGAGGCGCTGAGCGAAGCTACCAGAATTTTCAATGGCGAAGTCGAAAAGGACCTGATGCTTCTGGAAAAAAGGTACGATGCGCTCGAGGGTGCCGATGCGCTGATTATCATGACCGAATGGAATGCGTTCAGGGAACCCGATTTCTACCTAATAAAGGAAACCCTGAAGCACCCGGCTATATTCGACGGGCGCAATCTGTACGACCCCAAACGTCTCTCCAAGCTCGGCATTGATTACTTTTCGATCGGCAGGCCTCATTTGAACGGGCACGTCAAAAACGGCAGTATATGATCTTCTGAAGCCCGGTCACCGGCCGGGCTTTTTTTCTCCCCTCGAGTCCACTAAACACACATCCTCACTCCCCAATCCTTTGAGTGGAATAAAAAGGCCTCTTACAATGGTATATAGTTTCAGACAAGCAAGGCCAGTAACTCAACCGTCCCAAAGGAGTAGTTATGCTCTCAGATCTTATTTCGCGTGTCCAGGAAACCGTGGTTTCTCTGGTCGAACGCCTTCCAACTGGTTTTTCGATTCGGCAGTCGCTCGGTTTTTCCATAGCCCTCCACATTTTCATTGTCGCGGCGGTCGGAACATTGCGCGTCAGCGATCACATTCGGGAGCATGCCGTCACTGACAACGAGATTGTTTTTGACCTGGAAATTCAGGCGCCTGACCACGCAAATTCCGCTCAGCAGACTGCCAGTTCTACCGAAGAGTTGGGCAAGTCAAATTCTGAAGCCGAGAAGGAATCCGGCCGGGCGAGCAATCTGCTGCGTGGCAACATGAACCGCGAAGCGCTGCTGCGGGCCTCACTGACCGATCTGACAACTCTAACCGGTTCATTCGAATTTGCCGGACACACAGTCGTGTCGGACTCAACCGGAGGCTTTTCCCTGATGGATGGTGATATTCCCGGAAGCGAGTTCGACTCCTTCGGCCGCAGGAAAGGCGAAGGCAAGGGTCACGGTGGCAGCGGGATTTCAGTGAGCGGAGGTGGCTTTTGTCCGGTCCCCGGCGGCTATCGCTGATCGACCCAACTTAGCACTGCTCCATCACTCGCGGAGCAGTGCAACTTCTCTATCCGCAGTCCAGACTCACCCATCCCTGCAACTCCTTTTAACTCACGCTATTAATTCCGTGCAAATTCACCCCAGTGTCGTTTTAGCTCCACACTCATAGGCAGGTCTCGCTCCTGCGTGGTGCCACCAGACTCACACCATAATTCCTAATAAAACAATCAGGTAGACCACCCAGCATCCACTGGTTTTTCCTTGTGGTCCGATAGTTGTTAGAATGACGCTCGTCAGACATCAGATCGACCGGTCAGTGTTCTTACTAATTAGAAAAAACTGAAGGAGCATCAAATGAAAAGATACAAATCGACACTATGGATGGGTTGCCTGGTCGTGGCCTCCTCTTTCCTGCTTCAAATCGGATGTTCATCATCAGACAATCCCTCTGATCCGAACCCCGGCGACAATCTCAGTGTCAATGAAAACGCCGAAGCCTTGAGTAACACGACTGTCAGTGTTTACGAGAACATTTCTTCCATTGGGCAGATTGCCAGTTTCATGGCAGGCGGCGACGACCTGGTCGACCTGGATATTCCTGAGCTCGAGGACAGGACAGTGGCAAAGCGGTTTGCGGAGACGGTCAAAGCGAAATCCCTCAGGGCTTTCAAGAGATCGCCGGAGCTACTGACTTTAGCCCAGACAACACAGGAAGATTCAATCGTCTTCGACGTTACGGAGCGTGACTCCGTGGAAGGCGTGACCCGTCGCATCAGCCTTATCTACAACCGAACGACCGGAGCGGCACGATTTTTTGTGGTCGGGTTTGATTATTCCGACCCAAGCCCTCTGGAGTATGACTCTACCGAGGTTGCGGCTGACTTGAACGGTACACTTTTCAATGAGGATGACGACGTGTTGACTTCGCTCCAGAGTTTGCGGCGTTTCAAACCAGGACAGCTCATTCGCGAAGAAAGCGGAAGCTTTACACCGGACGCACACACCCCCGGCAGTGAACCTGAGGGCGGCATTCTGACCAACAGAATCACCTATTCGAGTACAAGCTTCATCAGTCAGTCAAACGCTACGTTTGAGTATCATGAGAACTCAGGTGGCAGCTTTTCGAAGACCTCAGAATTCTCCGATGGCACAACACATCGTGAGTCTGCGACCTTTACCACTGACGGCACCGGCAGTTTCGAAGAAGATCGCCGCGACGGCTCCCAAGTCCGGGGCACATTTGACAGCGCAGAAAATGACGGGCAGGGCAGCTTCAGCCTGACCACAACTTTTCCGGCCAATCATGATCCGAAAGTGGTTGCCGAGTCGGGGACATTCGCCTGGAATTCCGCCGATTCTACCATAAACGGAACGTTTGAAAGAGTCGTGACCCGGCTTGACGATACGACCGAGAGCGAATCTGTTACGGTCAGCCAAAGCAGAGTTGATGACCTCTTAACCACTACTCTGGAGGTTGACGGCGCGGACGGCAACGGCAGGCTGACAGTTACCGAGACACCCGACCTGGAACAAATAGCCGGCGAGTGGAACAATCCCGATGGTACATTTGTGAAATTCACCGCACAATCTTTCCCTGACGGCAGCGCCCACATCGAAGGCGAAGAATATGCATCGGCTGCTGCTTTTCAAAACGGTGATGAGCCGACGACGACCGGCGTGTTTGACTTGTACCCGGATGGTTCAGGCCAGGGAGTTGTTACCGAGGGCGACGATGTCTACGACGTCATCATCCGGCCCGACGGTACCGTGGAAGTCACCAAGCGTACCTGAGTTAGCGGCTTATATCCGACTTTTCCGTCAGGTGGGACGTCGTTTTCCAGCGGCGTCCCATTTCATGTTTTGTTGGCTTCCTATATTGTTCAACTGGATTCACTTGCAGTTTTATAACTGAGTGCTAAATTGGTTAGCATGCTCTTGCCATCCACAATATCTGAACAGGCGTCTAACTTGAGCGTATTTCTCAACAAAGTCTTGCAGCGCCGGTGCCTTCCGTTTGCGCTCGCGCTCCTCTTCCTTAGCCTGTTATTGCTGCCGCGGACCGGCTCGGCTCAGTCGAGTCGTCCGGGACACAAACTCACTTTGGAATCAATCGAAGTCCAGGGCAACTCCAAGACCAATGTCAATGTCATTCTGCGACAATTGACGATTCAACCGGGTGGCAAAGTCTCTCCGGACACGCTCGCCATCCTCTTGCTGCAAAACCAAAGGCGATTGGCCCAAACCAATTTCTTCAAAAACGTTGAGATCTACACCCGCCCCGGTTCTGAAAAAGGCCGGGTGGTGGCCATCATTGAAGTCACGGAACGCAAAGGCCCCTATTTTCAGTTTGAAGGCGGGCACAGTGATTTGAACGGTTGGTATTTTGTGCCGGCCAGCCTGCGCTTTGACAACTTGTTTGGCTCAGGTAACCGTTTCGGCATACGCTGGTTCATCGGCGATCGCATCAGCAAGCTTTCCGTCTGGTACAGCAACAAAATTATACGCGAAAAACTGTTCCTCGATGCCGAGCTTTTTGGCGGAACCAAGATGTTCATCCATTACTTTGGTGCCAGAATGGCCACTCAGGAGGTCGATTTTGGCGGATTGCAACTCAAGCTGCGCGGCACGGGTGGCCTGGCCAGACACCTGTTTGTGGGCTATCGCTCCCAGACCCACGATCCGCAAGACTTTGCTGATTTGGACGACGACTCCACCATCCCGGCGGAAAACCTGCCGGCCAGCATCAGAGACGACCTGGAAGATGATCTGACGCGGGCGCTATCGGCAGGCTTGTTCGTCGATTTACGCGACAATCCGGTTTATCCAACTGCTGGACTTTGGGGCGCAGTAACCGGAGAGGTTGCGGACGGCGACATTGGCAGTGACACCGATTTTGCCAAGGTAACATTTGATGCCAGAGCCTACCACCGCCTTTTTGGGCAACAAGTGGTAGCGCTTCACCTGAAGGGCGGCTATTCGAGTGCCGGCGCACCGTTCTACGAGCGCTTCTATCTTGGCGGCGCAAATTCGTTGCGCGGTTACGCTGACCGGCGTTTGACACCAGAGGGGTGGGGAACTAAACTTATGCTCCTAAATTCAGAGCTGCGTTTTCCACTATCCGAGGGCTTCCCGAATCAAAAGGTAACCGGCGTCCTCTTTTTTGATGCCGGCGGCATATGGCAGACCGGGCAAGATCCGAACCTGGATGACCTCAAAGCCTCGTTAGGGTTTGGTGTGCGTGCTAAGCTGCCGGTCATCGGCGTAACCCGGTTTGACCTCGCTTTCCCATTAGACAAAATCGACAACGATGATTTTCGCTTTCACCTTTCGTTAGGGCAAACTTTTTGAGTGCATTTGCGAACAGGTTTCTGCTTGTGCTTTTGCTGACAATCTCCGTCTGTCCGGGTCGTGCATTTCCGGGGGAAGGTTCCAAAATTCGCATACGGGAAATTGTCCCAGGCATGTCCGGCGGATTTGTAACGGTCTCAGCACAATTCCAGAACCTCTTCTCAAACCGGATCATTGGCACGATTCAAAGTGGCCTGCCGTCTGTGATTCAAGTTGAAGTGAACTTGAAGGATGATCGCGATCGCAGGGTTGCGCGCAGACGGATTTCCCAAACGATTTTTTTCGATATCTGGGAAGAACGTTACACCGTGCGGCGGCCCGACTCGGTTGCTGTTTTTGCGAAGATCGATGACGTCAAGAGGGCAGCCGGAATGTTGGAGAATGAGGTCCTCTTATCGGCAGACCAATTGCCCCAATCTGAAAATTACTCGATCCAAATCCGCGTGGGGATAATTCCCATTTCCAGCAGCCAGGCTGAAAAAGTCACGGACTGGCTGCTAGACCCAAACCAAACAGAAGAATACCTTGCCTCTGATAATCGTTCGAGCGGATTCGAGCTAAATCTCAATCGCCTGGTGTCATTTTTTGTCAGCAGCAGAAAAAAGTCAAACTACGCGTCGGAGTGGTTTTTCTCAGAAAAATTCACCATCGGCGACTTGGGCCAGTGATGGGAATTCGTGCAAAACTCATCCTCTCCCTTTTGTGCATTACCCTGCTTCCCGTTTTTCCCGTTTACTATCTTGTCAAAGGCTTGCTGCAGCGCAGCCTGGAAGTCGGCTACAATGAAAACGTCGAATCCGCCCTGCAATCTGCGTCCGAACTCTCGCGGGACTTGTACGCGCAATATAAAAAAGAGGCGATGGACTGTACGCAGGAAATCGCCGGCCTCAAACCGGTCGTCACCATGTTCAGACTCGGAGCACCTCTCACCATCGCAGACAACACCTGTCTTGCAAGGCTTGGTTCAGCCAGAGTTGACTTTTTTGACCTCAATGGCCAATTGCTTAATTCGACTGGTGCGGGCGCAAATGCAGACTATCCCAAATTCTATGAAAACCTCACCAAGACGTTGGCGCACAAAGTGCAACCGGAGTTCCTGGACGCAGCTTCCGGGTCGAATTTTATCGTGTGCTTTGCCCCGGTTCCGGCCACAGGGACAAGACTGGGCTCCGTCATTCTAAGTGAACATGTCTCGCAGGACTTTCGGGACAAAGCCGGGGCGGTCATTCGCGTAAACCAGGTTTTCAAAACGCTTACCTTTTTCGATGATCTGTCGGAGGGATTCTTGCTGTCCTTTCTGGCCATTTATGTCCCGATTGCACTGCTTGCGATTGCCGCCGGCGTTTACTACTCGCGAAAGGTCACCTCGCCGTTGTTAAGCCTGGTCGACGGTACTAGGCAGGTTGCTGCCGGCGACTGGGATTACCGGGCTGATGTTCATTCGCGAGACGAAGTCGCGCAATTGGCCGAAGCATTTAACCAGATGATCGGTACCTTGAAAGAAACCCAGGACCAGGTTGTTTCTCTTGAAAAGATGGCCGCGTGGCGAGAAATAGCGCGGGTTTTGGCCCATGAGATTAAGAATCCGCTCACCCCGATTCAATTAACCGTGCAGCAAATCAAGGATAAATATGATGACAGCGATCCTGAGTATGGCGCTCTCCTGGGCGAATGCACCGAGATCGTAAATGATGAAGTCGAGAGCTTGCGCAAGCTCGTGCGCGAATTCTCCGAGTTTGCCCGCATGCCGAAACTGGCACTGGACAGAGGAGATTTTGACGAACTGGTTCGCGATGTAACGAAGCTGTATTTGACGGAAAATGTGACCGCAGAACTGGCCGGCAACTTGCCCGAAATTGATTTTGATTATGAAAAGATGCGGCAAGTCCTGATCAACCTAATCCAAAATGGCCTGGACAGCATTCAGGAAAAAGGCTGCGGTGAAATCCGGCTGGCAACATCGCTACAGGCCGGCTACATTTTACTGGAATACGCGGATAGCGGAACGGGGATTGCGCCGGAGCGCCGGGACAAAATCTTCGAGCCCTACTTTTCAACCAAAAAGAGTGGCATGGGACTCGGCCTGGCAGTGGTCAAAAAAATCATTACCGAGCATGGCGGAACGATTTCTCTGACAAGCGAAGAAGGCGACGGCGCCAACTTCAGCATCAGGTTACCTTTGCCGGAGAGTCGCAGCGACGCTCATCCGACGACGACGGCCTGAATTAAGAATAAGATTTGAAAGCAGACGCTTATGAAAAAAATCCTGGTTGTTGACGACGAAAAGAACATCCGCCGCTCCGTCGAAATGATCTGCGCCGGAGAAGGATATTCCGTACGCACCGCCGCGGACGCCGAAGAGGCAATGCAGGCCCTGGGTAACCAGGCGGCCGACCTGGTATTGCTGGATATTGTCATGCCCGGCACGGACGGCCTGTCGCTGCTTAAACGGATCAAGAGCGAGTTGCCCGAAGTCGTGGCTATCATGGTTTCCGGGAACGCAACTCTGCAGAACGCAGTCACGGCCACGCGCGAAGGGGCCTACGACTTTATCGAAAAGCCGATCTCGAAAGAGAAGCTGCTCATTTCCATTAAGAATGCCCTGCAGAACCGCACCCTGGCAAAGGAGAATGTTGAGTTAAAAAAGCAGATCAGCGGCTCGTTCGAGATGGTTGGAGAGAGCCACGCCATGCAGGAAATCCTGGACCAGATCGCAAAAGTCGCCCCGACCAACGGGCGCGTCCTGATTACCGGCGAAAGTGGCACCGGCAAAGAGCTGATCGCGCGCGCCATTCACGAAAATAGCCCGCGTGGCAATGGGCCTTT
Organism: Candidatus Zhuqueibacterota bacterium; assembly: GCA_029262055.1. Lineage (GTDB taxonomy): Bacteria > Zhuqueibacterota > Zhuqueibacteria > Oceanimicrobiales > Oceanimicrobiaceae > JAJDAD01. The sequence goes on along the minus strand of JAJDAD010000026.1, from coordinate 65,401 downwards.
TATCAAAGTGAACTGCGCGGCCATTCCCGAGGAGCTGATCGAGAGCGAACTTTTCGGCAGCGTGAAGGGAGCGTTTACCGGCGCGACGGAAAACCGCGACGGCAAGTTCACTCAGGCAGACGGCGGTACACTGTTTCTGGACGAGGTCGGCGACATGAGTCTGAAGGTGCAGGCCAAAGTTCTGCGCGTCCTGCAGGAAGGCGAGTTTGAGAAAGTCGGGGGCAACAAGACGCTGAAAGTCGACGTGCGGGTCCTGGCGGCCACTAACAAAGATCTTGAGACGGAATCAAGAGCAGGCCGGTTTCGCGAGGATCTCTACTTTCGGCTCAATGTTATCCCGATTGTGTCACCGCCACTGCGCCGGCGTAAAGATGATATTCCGGTGCTGGTGCGCCATTTCATGAGCACCTTCAGCCAGGCCAATGGTTATCCCGCAAAGACTATCTCCGATGAGGCTGCCAAGGCGCTTCGGGCCTACGACTGGCCTGGAAATATTCGTGAGCTTGGCAACATTATCGAGCGGCTTATGATCATGTGCAGTTCGGATACGATTGCGGTTGCGGACCTGCCGGGCAACATTCAGACTCCTACCTCACGAATGCCCCTCAGTTTGGACGCCGGCATGACTCTCAAAGAGCTGCGCGAAAATGTCGAGCGCGAGTATATCGCCAATACCCTTAAGAAAAACAGCTGGAACGTCAGTCAGACAGCCAAAGAGCTGGACATAGACCGAACGAATCTACACAAAAAGATTAAGTATTATGGGTTGGGGGAGGTATAGATCGAAGATAACATTCATATACAACTTAAAGACCCTAAACTAGCGGAGCCTATCAATCCAATAGTCAGGTTGTCTGCGTTGGTGGGCTACTGCGGTGATAATAATTGACTCGTGTTCAATAGCATACAGAATTGAATACGGAAATTTGTTCAAGATGCATTTTCGGATATCGTCTCGGACGCGCGGCCAACTTTCCGGGTGTTGGGTAATTCGCGCAACTCCCTTATTAAATTCTTCGATAAATCTCTTGCCAAGGTTAGGTGTTTGAACTTCATAGAATTCGAAAGCATCATTCAGCTCAAGTTCTGCGGGCTCAATGATTCTAATCCTCATTTACATGTACCTTTTCATCACCGCATCAAGATCTCTTACGCTGACTCGCTGGCTTTTGTAGGCATCATACCTTTTCACTGCCTCCTCTTCCCAAGCACGGTCAATTTCATGATTCGGTTTTTCCAGGCTATTTAGCAGCTCTTGAACTAACTGGGCCCTCTCCTTCGGTTGTAACTTCACGGCACTTTCGAAGATGGATTGAAATGACAGCATAAGTTCCTCCTGAGGCGCTGATGGCTAAATCTGTTCTACACTTAATAAATCAGTATTTGGCGATTTATGCAAATACTAAATGCTGCTCTACATGGGGTGATTTGCCAAAGTTCGGACAGTTTGACGTCAGTCAGGCAGAGAGCTGGACATAGACCGAACGAATTTACACAAGAAGATTAAGTATTATGGGTTGGTGGAAAACATGGAATTCGAAGAATCATTTAGTCCCAACTCTGCGGTCTCAGTGGTTTGACTTGCAGTTACATCTACCCTTATCATTGCCGCACCAAGGTCTCTTCCACTCACAAGCATCGTCAATTTCATGATTCGGCTTTCCCAGGGCTATTTAGCAGTTCCCTCAACTAACTGGTCTCCCGCCTTCGGCTGTGACTTCACCGCGCTTTCGAAGCTGGATTGAAATGAAGCTGGGGGTGCAAATCGAAATGCTTACTTGCTTTCGATTGCCATAATATTTTAGTTAGCTTGATAATGTTTTCAAGATATTAGACTTGGTGCGTAGTGATAAACCATCACCACGAGCTCCGTTTTGAACAGCAGAAGCAAAGGAGAGTCTTGATGGAAACACAAGACCAAATCGCTCATCTGGCCAACGCTATCAAGGAGAAGTTTTCCGTCAAGAGAATCATCCTCTTCGGCTCACGGGCTCACGGCCATCCCGATAGTGATAGCGATATCGATTTATGCGTGATCACCGACCTGGGAGACAAAAGGAAACTAGATGTCATAGAGGGCAATCAGGCGAAAAGTACGTCATGTTTTTTCGAACGCCCTAGATTTACTCGTGTATGATGAAAAAGAATTTGCAGATCGGGCCGGTCTTAAGTCGACATTGGAATATAGAATTTCGACCGAAGGGAAAACACTCTGATGGACAATAAAACCAGCAAACGAGCCTTCACACCTCCCGCCTGATCACCATCGCCATACTTACACCACCACCACCACAAATACTTGCAATACCAAGCGTTTTGTCGAGACGTTTCAGCGCGTAATAAAGAGTTACCAGGATGCGGGCGCCGCTGATTCCGGTTGGATGGCCGAGTGCGATGGCGCCGCCGTGTACATTTAGTTTGTCGCGATCCCACTGCAGCGCTTTTTCATTGGCAAGCACCTGGATTGCGAAGGCCTCGTTGACCTCGATTAAATCCATATCAGCGAGGGTTAGCTGCGCGCGTTGCAGGGCAGCGGGAATGGTCAGTGCAGGGCCTTCGCCCATTGTGGCCGGGTCCACCGCCATCTGGCTGTAGGAAACCATAGAAAAAAGCGGGGCCACCCCCAGCGTCTTCGCCGTCTCCCGGCTAGTCAAAACCAGCGCGCACGCGCCATCACTCATCTGGCAGGTGTTGCCCGCAGTCACGGTACCACCTTTTCGGAAGACCGGTGGCAGCCGTTTCATCTTATCCGGGTCAACGCTATGCCGAATGGTTTCATCCTGCTCAAAAAGTGTCGCCCCGCCTTTGCCCACCGGCGGCACATCAACGGGAACAATTTCGTCTTTGAACCACCCGCTCCTCTGTGCATGCGACGCCTTGCCATGACTTTCGGCAGCAAACACGTCCTGTTCCTGTCGTGGGATTCCGTACTTGTCAAACAAGTTCTCCGCGGTCTCTCCCATACCCTGGCCGATGAGCGGATCCACGCTGTCACTCCAGCCGTCTTCGAGCTTCTTGTCTCCCAGTTTCAGGCCGTCCCAGCGCGCGCCTTTAAGCAGGTACGGTATGGTACTCATGCTATCGAAACCACCGGCAATAACAATATTTGCCTCGCCCAGGCGCAGCGACTGCGCCGCCAAAGCGACCGTCTTCATTCCCGAAGGACAAGCCATGTTTATCGTGGACACGGGGACCGCAATCGGAATGCCGCCACGCACGGCCGCGGTACGTCCCGGATTTGGCCCGTTGCCTGCTTGCCTGCAGCTCCCGAGAATGACCTCGTCGACCTGTTCGGGCGGGACACCCGCGCGCTGCACTGCCTGCCTGATCGCAACTGCACCGAGGTCAAATGAAGGCACATAGCGCAACGTACCCCCGAACCTGCCGATGGGAGTACGAACGGCAGACAAAGCGACGATGTCGGATAAATTATCCATTGCGATGCTCACCTTTTCGGAAAAGTACTGGCAGGAATCGGATCAGCATAGCCCCTCCTTTGTAAGCCGCAATCATTCCGTATTGCTCTTGAATTACTTTGCGGTCACCCCGGAAGGCTCTCTTAGATTGGATCCCAGCCGGTCGAAGCCTCCCGGCCTATTCAGAAAGGATTCCTCCTGAATGACAGGCATGTTAGATTCATGCCACCACAGATTCTTGAAAACTCAGATTAGACTATTTCAGAATCACTACGAATATCGGATGCCCTGGTGCTCGGGCAGATAAAAAACCGGCAACAGTTCATCTACCTGCAACAGGCCTTCCCGGGTCAAAATAAGATCGTCACGACTCTTAGTCAATAGACCCCGCCGTTCAAAGTCGCTAATTGTGTCGGAAAAACGGTCGAAGATGGAAACGCCAAATTTCTTCGTGAAGTCGCTTTCACTCACGTAGCCCAATTTCAACTGCAGCACAAACTCGCGCACCAGGCGTTCGTCCGGACTCAGGGAGTACGACCGTTCGATCGGCTGGTCGCCCCGGTTGATACGGTTGAGATATTCCTTCGGCGAAGTCACGTTTTGATAATGAAGTCCGCTATAATAAGAAAAGGCAGATGCACCAATCCCCAGGAGATCAGCGCCGTGATACTGGGCATCCTGGTAAACGAATTGGTTTTTTGCGGGCCTTGCGGCAGTGTAGGCACTTCTGATCTGGTAGCCTGCTGCCTCCAGTGTTTCAAATCCTCTGGCCAACCGGGCTCGCTTCAGCCGCCAGGACGGTGGAACATCGTCAAGTTTGCCCTCAGAATACAAGCGGAACAGGGGCGTATTCTCGGGAATCTCCAATTGATAAATCGTAACGCTATCCGGGTTCATCCCGATAACCCGGTCGAGGCTGGTGCTGAACGTCTCCTCACTTTCTCCGATCAAGCCGACGATCAAGTCGAGGTTAACGACATCAAAATCAAATTGCCGGAGCAATTTGAGAGCGCGGTCAACATCCTGGCTCAAATGAACCCGGCCGTTTGTCTTAAGAACGTCATCGTCGAGCTGCTGAATGCCCATGCTGATGCGCGTAATCCCGGCCTTGCGAAGAACGTCGAGCTTCCCTTTCGTAACCGTGGTTGGCGCAACCTCCCAGGTAGCCTCCTGCAGAGATGTCCAGGGCAAGAGTGCTTTGAGCTTGCAGAGAAGCTTTTGGATTTGCGGGGCCGACAAGATCGATGGCGTGCCACCGCCGAAGTAGACAAACTCCGGCTCCCTCTCTCCGATTCCAGGACCATCAAGCAGAAGTGTAAACTCCCGGACCAGCGCATCGACGTAGCTGTCGATTTCCAACTCCGACCTGCCCGCTGATGAAAGATAGTAGCAATACAGGCAGCGCACCGTACAGAAGGGAATGTGGACGTAGAGCCCTAGAGGAACCCCGGCAGCGTCCGCCCTAAATCGCTCTAACTGAGGATGGGGCCGCGCAGCAGTGCTTCTATCCCACGCTGAAAACGGCGGATAGGTTGATACAAAATAATTGCCTGCCCAGGGATGTGTCACCGGCAAATCGCACCCACCTTACTTTGCCGTTTCCGATTCGAGCGAACGGTTCTTCTTTGGAATTGATTGCACAAAGCAACCATACTGCAACGGCTCTTCGATGCGGCACGACCAGACCAACTTGCCATCCAGAACCGTCATATCCGGGCAGCCGTCGCACATGTTCTGCGACCCGTCATCGAGCACGTCGATGGGTTGAATCATCATGATCGATTGATAATGCAGCCGCTTGAATAAACGCAGAGGATTCTTCAAGGCCGCCAACAAATACTTCCTGGCCACCTTTCTGAGTTTCTTGTCGATAAGCGACACGAGTAACATTGCCTTGCCGCGCCGGTGGACTTTCGGGTCCGTGTAAGCCAGGTAGTGACCATGGCGTAAATGGTGCAAGGCCTGGGACGCTTCGATAAACCGTGGCCCGACGTAACCGTAAATCCGGTCTTTGGTACCGATACGGCCACTCAATAACCACTTGAACGAATCGGGCTTATGAGTGCCGTTAAGATAGGCCGCAGTGTCAAAGTCCGGGAAACGTTCCTGCAAGCGTTCGTAAATATCGGTCGATTGGATTTCTTTCCTGACTTCGTCTTCCACTACGTACGGAACCTCATCCATCTCGACCTTTTCGCCCCCGGCATAGTAGTCGAAACGCCCGTCGGCGTCCGCAGCGCGGTAGGCGATGAAGACCATCACGTGTACCTTGTCGATGTGCTTCTGCGCCCATTCTACTAAGTCCGGCACGTATTGCAGTGTGTCGTCATAAACAGTCGAGTTGAACGCACAGGACAACCCACCGGCACGATGCACCATTTCCGCCAATTGCTCCCGCAGTTCGCACAGCTCCATTTCGCTCTTGTCCTTCCAATGCGCGCGCTGCTGCTTGCTGTCCACGTGAAAGGTGAATCCTTTTGCGCCGACCTGCTTCAACTCCATCAAGAGCTCCTCGGTGAGCGCTACGCCGTTTGTGTTGATGACCGGCTTGGTGCCATCGGAAGCAACCATGCGTACTACTTCCACGATGTCGGGATGAATGAGTGGCTCGCCCCCGGCTATCGAAATCCCATCCGTAATCCGAAACTTGCGAAAAACGTCCAGTTCCGTCTTGATTTGTTCGAGTGATTTGTGCCCTCTGGGATCGTTGATTCGATAACAGCCCTGACAGTAGATGTTACATTTCCAGGTTGGCTCCAGCCAACAAATCGCGTTGTCAGTCAAACTCCACGGCAGACGATAGTAATCTTTGGGATCCAGATTGATGGCCATGCCTTTTCTCTCCTTCCTTATGGAATAATTCACACATCTTTCCGAACCTGACAAAGGATGCGCGTCTACAGTAGCCGACAAGCAAAATCGGACAACTTAATCTCATAACAAGAAAGAAACATCCTTTATTGCAAATTGTCAAGTTTTTGTTGAGCTAACAGAGTCCTTGATGTTGGCCGGAATAATTCCGTTCGTTGTTTGCAGGACGCAGCGCCAGTCGCTCGTGCCACCAGAACAAGCAGAATCATGCTCTGAGCAGTCATGTTAGAATCAGACAGAGAGGTTTGGGAAAACGATGAAATCGGCTCAAATAATAGAAATTACGCGCTTTGGACCCTCCGAGGTCCTGAAAATCAGAGAAGAACCGATCTCTGCCCTATCCGACGGGGAGGTTCTGGTCGAAGTCAAGGCGGTCGGCCTGAATTTCGCGGATATCTTTGAACGGATGGGGCTGTACGCGGCAGCGCCCAAGGCTCCTTTTGTGCCGGGGTTCGAGGTCGCGGGAACGGTCGCAGAAGTTGGACTCGGAGTCAAGAATCTGACGGTCGGTCAAAGAGTATTTGCCGTCACCCGGTTCGGCGGTTACAAATCTTATGTGAAAACCGACCAGGCTCTCGTCAAACCGTTGCCGGATGGATTCTCCTATGAAGAAGGGGCAGGCTTTCCCACCACCTACTTGACCGCCTATCACGGCATGATCAACCTCGGACACATTGCGGTCGGGGAGAAAGTGTTGATTCATGCTGCTGCCGGTGGAGTCGGGACGGCCGCCTTGCAAATAGCGAAAATCTTCCAGTCCGAGATCTTTGCAACTTGTGGTTCGCCCGCCAAGATCGAGTTCATCAAATCCATAGCCGACCTGCATGCCATCAATTACAAGTCCCAGGATTTTGAACAGGAGATTCGGCGACTGAATTCCGGTAAGGGCGTGGATCTAATCATGGACTCCATTGGCGGCAGGTCATTTCGTAAGGGCTACCGGCTGCTCAATCCCATGGGCCGTTTGATTATTTTCGGCTTAGGCGACATGATGCCGAGCGGAAGAAGGCGGAACTGGCTCAAACTCGCTTACAGGTATCTGACCCTGCCGCGATTTAACCCCTTCAAAATGATGCCGGACAACAAGACCATCGCAGCCTTTCATCTGGCATACATGTTTGAAAGTGTCAACCGGCTGGGAAAAGCTTTTGCGCAATTGCTCGAGTGGGCCAATGCCGGCAAACTGCGGCCAATTATTGGCAGGACCTTCCCGTTTGAGCAGGCCGCTCAAGCACACGACTACCTGCAGAGCAGAAAGAGTATCGGCAAGGTGATTCTGACCCTGGATTGAGGCCTGGGCGGTTTCTTGACTCTGCTCACCCTCCCTGCCGCACGTAGTACGCTTCGAAAGTCATATTCCACGTTTCGCCGTCGTCCGCGGACACCTCGATAACCTGCTTTACACGACCGTCCAGTAGCGGCGTCAACGTTGTGCGATCGAGAATCGTGCCCTTGGGACCCTCTAGTTCTCCCTGAAAACGAGTCCTGCCGCCGGCAAAGCGCTTAACCAGCACTTTTTCCTTCAGGCCTCGCGGACTTGTAGCATATTCCGTCACCCAAACTTGCTTCCAGACAGCTTCGGATTGATGGTAGTAGAACAGGCTTTTTCCCTTATAGCCGCTACTGCCCTCCCAGTTCTCTATCACCGCGCAGTCGGAAAGAATTTTTTCGATCATGTTCGTACCGACTTTATCTCCTTTCTTGTCAAAAACGTCCCAGGTTCCGACCCAAAAATCCAACGTACTGTAGTTGGAATCATACCTGCAGGGATAGCGCACGCTGTCCGGTAGCGAAGACTTTTTCCCCTGGGTGGAGGCGGTCACAGCAAGACCACTAAGTAGCAACAGAATCAGTTGTCGCCGAATAAACATTAAGCCTCCGATGAGAATTAGGTAAGTAACAGTAACGAGTCATCTACCAGGGAACCGGCAAAAGCGATGATAGCCTATTGGATGAAGTTGACGGGATGAGCCAACCAAGGGCTGACATAAAATAATGTACAACCCTTAGGCAGTACTCTTGGGAAGAGGTGCGTAACAAATGGTGGAGACGGTGGGAATCGAACCCACGTCCGAAGGACAGTCCCCAAAAACATCTACATGCTTAGTTTATTGTTTGGTCTCATTCCGAAAGGTGCAACAAACAAAACCCGTCGAAACCAGCTTGAAAGGATTCGTCACCTGCCCTCAAGCAGAGCGGGTGATATAGCCACAAGCATCGACACTTAGCTTAGACTTCGTGGCCGCGCCTAAGCAAGCGGGCTGTCTAGTTAGGCAGCCAAAGCATACGCATAATTGTCTGCGTTTAATTAGGTTTTCCAGTTGTTTTACGAGGACCTGAAAAAACCTCGGCATGCAGTTCTTGGCTCCTCGACCCCCGTCGAAGCCATGTCGTCCCCATGAATCATTTAGAACAAAAAGCTCACTACTGTAAAGTGAATTTGGTTCCCGGCCAAATGCATCAGCAAATGGCCGGGCCAAAAGTCTAGTTCAAGACATAGTTGATGCCAAAGAACGATTTGAAATCCTCACCGAGCTGCTCGCTGCCATCTAAATTATGATAAAAGGGATAAAAGACAGATGCTTCCAATACAAATCGGCGAGAAAACATGAATTGTAAACCCGGAGCAAGGTATAAGACCTCTCCGCCGGTGTTGCTGAGCGTTACATTGTTGATCTCTTCCTTGCCGCGGAATTCTCCATTCAACCCCAGGGACAGGAATAGATTCCGTTTGCCGGATACGATCGGATACTTGGCCGTGACTTCCGCATTCAACCAGTTGCCAAACCTATAGTCATCATCGCCGGATTCACCAGTGGTATTTATCGAGTAGAGTAAACTACTGGTCAGTCCGAAACGATTCTTGACATAGTTGAAAGTCAACCCCGCCAGGAAATTCCAGGATCCGGTGCCGGGTTGAATATGCGCGTCCAAAAACTCCCCGGTGTCGTCCAGTTTATCAGTCGCTCCCGTGGGAATTTTAACACCACCCTGCACTGCCAGCAGAGTCGACTGCTGATAGTTGTGTTTACTGAAGAAAGTGTACCGTCCGAGCAAATTCAAGTCACCAGCGCTAAACGCCGTGCCTGGCGCGCTATGCCCGTGGACAAGCTCGTCAGTATGTTCATCCGCGTGCCCATCCCCAGCCTCGCCGTCATCGTGGCCCGGTTCATTCTCCAAAGTCAGGGACACTGAACGCCGCGGAATTGGCATGATTGCGATCAATGTCAACCTGTCAGACGCGTTGTAAAATCCGGTAAATTGCGTGGTGAAATGAGTTTCCTTTTCATTGTCATGATTTTCCACCTCACTGCTGCCGGAAAAGACCGAGTTCAATCGCGTGTATCTGCCGTCAACCCGAAAACCAAACCCATGTGTTGTCTCCAAAGGGGAAAGTCCTTGTGTTAGCAGACAATAGTCGCATGCCGATGCTTTGGTCGGCAAAAGCGAAAACCTTGAATTCTCCGTACCGCCCAATAGCAAAGCAAGAGCAAGGCCGGCCCAAAATACAAGTCGATTCATACGTAAAACCTCCATTTTAAGAGTTGCGTAAACCAGTGTAGCCCTACGGGTTTTGCTCAAACAACTCGAGGAGGTTTCTCGGGAGGCGTTACGGTTATATCCGAGTAGGTAAAGGGCGAGACGAAATAGTCAATATCTCTGACGGACACAGACAAGCCGGAGTCTCCGGCAAACAGCAAGAAGGGTTCGAAAACAAATCGCAAAGGCATGGTGCTGGAGATGGGGCTCGTTGCCGCAGCATAACAAAGGTCAGAGCCAACATCCACGGCATGCGAATGGCAGGCCATCCCCTCGGCCGAGTGGTCGCAGGCACAGCTATCTGCTGCACAACCGCATTCGGCCACACCGGTGTCCGTGGACGGCATCGAAATAGTAAAGGGTTGCTGGTGGGCCACAAATAGCCCTAAAACAACACCCACAATTATCTTTCTAAAAGGCAACAAGCGGTTCCTGGCTGATGGCTTTGAATTCTTCGACACGCGAAGGAGGCAAAGCATGTAATATAGCCCCATACTCAGCATAACTGCAAACACTTTAAGAAAAGCTTGACAAACAATATAAATAGGTGTATATTCACATAAATGACTATGACAGATCCCAAGACTGATTTTTCAAATGTGCAACTCTGTACCTGCATGAATTTGCGCAAGGCATCGCGTGCCGTGACCCAATATTTTGATCAATGTCTACAGCCAAGCGGTTTGCGCGCTACGCAATTCACAATTCTTGCGGCAGCAGCAAATACCGGAGAGATCGGGATATCGCAACTGGCCAAACGGCTGGTCATGGACCGGACAACCCTGACCCGTAACCTCCGGCCGCTGATAAAACAAGATCTCATCGAAATGATGCCGGGAAGCGACCAGCGGACACGCATTTTGACCCTGAGCAAGAAAGGTCGACTAAAAATGGAGCGCGCTGAAACCCTGTGGCGCTCAGCACAAGCGCATTTCATTGAAGGGCTTGGGCGTGATTCTGTTGCGATCCTGTTTTCAAAGTTAACCGAGACTATTCAGGTGGCCGGCAACCGATAGCAAAGAGAAAAAATTTACCCAATTACGTGCATATACACTCTTGAGGGAGGTCTTATGAATCCGCCAATCGCCCCGGAAGCCGTAACGACAAACGTTGCTTCCAAAGCCAGAAATGGCAACCTTCGCATCGCGGCAGAGGTACTTACAACAATCTGTCTGGAATCCGGCGCTGACGACGTCGGTTTTGTAGAAATCAGCAGGCCCGCACTGGCTGAGCAGAAACAGGACATCCTCTCCAGTTTTCCGCGTGCAAAGACTCTCATCAGTTTTTTGTGCAAAATGAACAGGGAGCCTATTCGCAGTCCCGCCCGGTCCATCGCGAATATCGAGTTTCATCACGTGGGTGAAGAGGTCAATGAAGTGGGGCACAAGATTGTCGCCGAACTGGAGCAGCGCGGCGTAAAGGCGATAAATCCCGCCATGGGCTTTCCGATGGAAGCCGATAAATGGCCCGGTAAGATGTGGGTCGTCTCGCACAAACCGGTGGCCGAGGCGGCCGGACTCGGAATTATGGGAATCCATCGCAATGTGATTCATCCGAAGTTCGGCAACTTCATTCTCCTCGGTACGGTGGTCATAGATGCCGAGGTCAGCGAGTACAACCGGCCGATCGACTTCAACCCGTGTCTCGAATGCAAACTATGCGTCGCGGCCTGCCCAACGGGCGCCATCGGTTCCGACGGCTACTTCGACTTTTCAGCCTGTTACACGCACAATTACCGTGAGTTTATGGGTGGTTTTTCGGACTGGGTTGAAAATATCGCCGGCAGCAAAGATTCGCGCTCGTATCGTGGCAAGGTTACAGATTCCGAAACCGTCTCCATGTGGCAGAGTCTATCCTTTGGCGCCAATTACAAAGCAGCCTACTGCATGTCTGTCTGCCCGGCAGGAGAGGACGTAATCGGCGCCTATCAACTGGACAAAAAGGAGTTTCTGAACGAAACGGTGAAGCCCTTGCAACAGAAAGAGGAAATTGTCTACGCGGTACCCGGGTCTGACGCCGAATCCTATGTAAAACGACGGTTCAAATCTAAAGCAGTGCGGACAGTCGGAAATGGGCTTCGCCCAAGTTCAATCGACGGATTTCTGGAGGGCCTCCCGTTGACCTTTCAGCGAGGCCACTCGAAAGGACTAGCCGCAACATACCATTTCATTTTTACGGGCAAGGAAGAAGCGACCGCAACCGTCCACATCAGCGCTGAAACGCTGCAAGTACAAACCGGTCTTCAGGGAAAAGCCGATTTGACGGTGAGGGCAGACAGTCGTACCTGGTTAAGCTTTCTCGCCAAAGAAACGCACATTGTCCGGGCCTTGCTAACCATGAAAATTAGAATAAAAGGCTCGCCCAAATTGCTGCTGGCTTTTGGAAAATGCTTCCCGAGCTAAAAGAGATTGTGACGGCTGCTGGTTCTTATGATGGCCTCGGCATTAAGGCAACCAAAATCAGTTCTCCAGGCGCAGGACCTCCAAAGGTGGGCGGTCCAGCACACCGCGGCTGTTGAGCAAGCCGATGAGGACAGTCAGGCCTACAACGGAGGTGAATGCCACAACAAAAGGCAGGATACTCGGCAAGAATACGGACTCAAAAACAAAATAGGCCAATGCCCAGCCGGCAATATAGGCAAGAACGAGGCCTGTCAGGGCAGACAGCCCACCCAGGAAAATGTACTCCACGACCATTATCGTGCTTATTTGTTTCCGTGAAGCGCCCAGCGTGCGCAAAAGCACACTCTCCTGAATCCGTTGAAATCTGCTGGTAATAACTGCGGCCGCTAAAACGACCATACCTGTAAAGATGCTGAAAAACGCCATAAAGCGGATGACAAAAGAAACTTTGCTCAGAAACGAATCAAGCGTATTGAGAACCAGAGCAAGATCGATCATGGAGACATTCGGGAACGCCGCCAGGACCTCTCTTTGCAGACTGGCAGACGCCTCGGCCGATGGAACCCAGGTGGCCAGGATGAAGACCTGTGGCGCATAATCCAAAGCGCCCACCGGAAAAACAACCATGAAATTTGCCTGAACACGTTGCCAGTCTACCTTGCGCAGACTGGCGACCCGGGTCGTAACCGCTACCCCCTGGACATTCCAAACCAGGGTATCGCCCAGCTCTATGTTCATACGGGCAGCGGTGCCCTCTTCCAGGGAAATCGGAATGACTCCCGGTTCATTTTCAAGCCTGCCAATCCACTCGCCGGCCACGATTTCCTCCGAGTCAAACAGGTAGTCGCGGTACGTGGTCCTAAACTCCCAGCGCAGCAGTCCACGGTTGGCTCCGGCCGTGCTGTCACTCAGAATCTCCTCGACGCCCACAGAGTTAATCGCTGCCAGCCGCATCGTGACAATCGGCGCCTCTTGCACTACGGGCAGATTATTCGCTTGCACCAGCTCGCCAATCTTTTCCTTTTGGTCCGTTTGGATGTCAAAAAAAACCAGATTGGGCCTCTGTCCTCCTCCCGAGAAACTCACTTTCCGTATCAAAATATTCTGGGTCAGGTATAGGGTCGTAATTAGAAATGTGCCCAAACCAACCGCAAGCATCAACACCAGGGTCTGATTGTTCGGCCGGTACAGATTAGCCAATCCCTGACGCCAAACATAGCTCCACGATTTTGGAAAGAACCTCTTGCAGGAAAATGTCAGAAGCTTGGCAACGCCTGCCAAAACCAGCAACGCAGTCAGAAGCGCGAGTGCAAAGGCAGCGCCAAACTGCCAGTCTGCGGATTGCGTGATGGCGAACAGCGTCACGAACAGAATAATCAGAAAATAGAGCAGATACCGGACCCGGTCCCGTGTGCCTTGAGCGCCACCAAACGAGGCGCGTAAAGCGAGCAAAGGGGACACTTTGCGCAGTGAAAGCAATGGCAGGAGGGCAAACAAAAGAGACATGGACAGACCGATGCCGAATCCCTGCACAACCGCGCCCCAAGATACAAAGCTCCGCACTGTCACCGGCAGAAAGTCGGAAAATACGGCCGGCAAAGCAGCCTGCAGCACAATGCCCAGACCTGCTCCGGCGAGGGAGCCCGCAACAGACATTACCACAACTTGCAGCAAATAAATCAGCACGGCCTCCCTTGCGCGTGCACCGACACAACGCAGGATTGCGACATTGCCCAGTTTATGTCTGGTGTAAACATGCACTGCACTGGCAACACCGATGCCACCCAGAACGAGCGCAACGAACCCGACCAGATTCAGGAACCGGTACAGGTTCTTCAAGGTGTCACCGACTTGCTGCTTTCTGTTTTCGACGGTATCGGTTCGAATTCTGTGCCGGTTGAGAGTGCTCTGTAATACCGTAACCGTCTGTTCGACATCGCGGTTGTCGTCGAATTTGAAATAAACCCGGTGGCTGACCAGACTGCCCCGGTCCAGCAAATAGGCCGTATCGAGATGGCTGACCGGCACGTAGACTTTCGGGTTGAAACTGCTCGCAACCGGCGGGCTGCTGGGCAACTTTTTGATGCGGGCTGCAATCACGAATTTTGTGGTGCCAATCTGCATCGAGTCGCCGGGCTGGGCGCCGTACTGCAGCAGCAGCGCAGCGTCGACCAAGGCAAACGGTCCGTTCAAATAGCTGAGGGCGGCCCCTTGTGGCTCGGTTTCGATGGCGCCATAGAAGGGGTACGGCCCGTCCAGGGCTCTAACCTGCACCAGGCGAGCATCCTGTGTTTTGGGAAAATAAGCCATGGAGCTGAACACCAGCGCCCTGGCCTGCTCCCCCGCCAGCGAATCGATGATCGCTTCCATTTGGTCGGGAAAAGGACGCAGGCTGGAAAACATGAGATCGGCCCCCATCAGGGTTTTCGCCTGTTCGTCAATTGCTTGTTCCAGCGCTACCCCAAAAGACCCAATCGCCACCAAAGCCGCAATGCCTAACACGATGGAGGACACAAACAGAAGCAGACGCCGCCGGTGACTGCGACTGTCGCGCCAAGCCATTTTCAAAAGCCAGGGGTTAAAAATCCGACTGTGTTTATTCTCCATGAATGGCCAAAGAAAGGGGGTGAGTGGATTGGTAGGACAACTAAGATTGCTTCTTTGTTCTTCTTTGCTGCTGTTGGATCTGCTTGTACATTTTCCCCAGCTCCCGATCCTTCTTGCGCGCTTCGTAACTGCTGCGCGAATCCTTGCTTGCCAAAAATTCAAGTTCCTTTTGTAGCTTCATGTAGCTGGTGTAGCGCTCCTGCTCCAACTCTCCTGTGTCGAGCGCTGCCAACACGCTGCAGCGCTTCTCCTTGGTATGTGAGCAGTCTGAAAAGTGGCACTGTTCAGCCAGGGCGTCGATGTCGGGAAACGTTTCCGTCAGTCCCTCGTCGGCATGCCAGAGCTGTAGCTCGCGCATGCCGGGTGTATCGATTAGGCAGCCACCTTCTTCCAGCAAAAACAGCTCGCGGCGCGTCGTCGTATGTCGTCCTTTGGAGTCCACTGCACGGACTTCGCTGGTTTTTTGAATTTCCTTGCCGGCAATCCGGTTGATCAACGTAGACTTGCCCACGCCGGACGACCCGATAAATGCAAACGTCTCACAAGCTTTGATGTAGCTTTTCAATTCCGTCACCAGCGGATCGTGCCTAGCGCTGACAGCGACGACCGGAACATCTTGTCGCAATGCGCTCACTTCGGCCAGCTTGTTCTCGAGGTCGTCGCACAGGTCGGTCTTGTTTAGAATGAAAACCGGGCGGGCGCCACTTTCATTTACCATGACCAAGCTTCTTTCCAAACGCCGGAGATTGTAGTTGCCGTCAAGACTTTGTACAATAAAAACCACATCGATGTTGGTAGCCAGGACTTGCTCGTCAAACGTCTTGCCCGCGACTTTTCGGGAAAACTTTGTCCTGCGTGGCAGCAGCTCGTGAATGATTGCCCGGGTCCCTTCTTCAAAAATTTGCAGGGCCGCCCAGTCACCGACTTTCGGCAGATCTGCTGAAGACTCGCGGGCGTACCGCAGCCGGCCCGCGACTTCGGCGATAATTTCACCCTGCTCGGTCAGGACAGAGTAGCAGTCACGGTTTTCTACCGAAACCCTGCCGACCCCAAATCCCTGCGCTTGCAAAGGTTTGTAGGCATTTGCAAAAAACTCTGACCACCCGAGTTGCGTCAGGACCGTCATGGCGCTGGCACCTGCAACTCTTGCGCGGATTCAGTGACCACGTTACTCTCATCGGAAACAAGCCGCCCCCCTTGCAGTGTGACGATTCGGTTGGTTTTTGCTGCAAAATCGCGATCGTGCGTGGCGATGAGCAAAGTTGTACCGTGGGTACGATTGAGTGCAAAAAGCAGGTCTTCGACCCGCTCGCTGGTTTCCGAATCGAGATTGCCCGTGGGTTCATCCGCAAACAAGATTGCTGGACGATTTATGAATGCACGCGCCAGGGCGACTCGTTGCTGCTCACCCCCTGACATTTGCACCGGATAGTGGTCCACACGATCCGTCAGGCCCACTTCATGCGCAAGCATCAACGCTTGTGCGCGCACATTTTTTTCTCCCCGCAGTTCAAGTGGCACCATAATGTTCTCCAGAGCGGTCAAAGTAGGAATCAGTTGAAAGTTCTGAAACACGAACCCAATGGTCTGATTCCGAAACCGGGCTCGCTCATCTTCGCCTAACTCCTCCAGGTGTACGTTTTTCAGTAGCACCGATCCGTGGGTGGGCAGGTCCAGGCCTGCACTCAAGCCAAGCAGCGTTGTCTTGCCACTGCCGGACGGCCCGACAATAGCACAACTGGTGCCGGACTCAACTTCGAGAGAAACGTCATTCAGGACCGTCAAAACACGAGTACCGCTTTGATGGCATTTTGTGAGGTTGCGAACGGAAAGAATTTTCGTCATCGTATCCTAATTTGGCAGCAGCAGTAAATCAACGCAACTTTAGAGGCTTGAACAGGTAACAACAAAGACGGCTCCATGCAAAATTGGTTTCAAATGAGGTTAGGCTCCATGACGCCACGTTTTTCAACACGGATTCCCACACTCTTCGCAACTGTGGTTCTGCTTCTAGTCTGTATAACCGCTGCTCTGGCGCAGAATCATCCAAGCCACAAAAGCAACAATAATAAAAGTACGAAAAAACCTACACTTTCCAAAACAATTCTGTTCTTCGGAAACAGTCTCACTGCCGGGTACGGGCTCGACCCGCGACTGGCTTTCCCCCATTTGATCCAAAATAAGATAGATTCCCTCGGCCTGCCTTTTGAGGTCATCAATGCCGGACTCAGCGGCGAAACCAGCGCGGGTGGCCTGCGCCGGATCAATTGGCTCCTCAAGCGCAAGATTGATATTCTGGTTCTGGAGTTGGGTGGCAATGACGCTTTGCGAGGGATAGATCTCGATGTGACAAAAAGAAACCTTGAAGGGCTCATTATGAAAACGCGGGCCCGGTATCCCGGCGTGAAAGTAGTTATTGCCGGCATGCAGGTCCCCCCTAATTTCGGGAAACAATATGCAGACAAGTTCCGGGAGATTTATCAACAACTCGCGAGAGAGGATGATGCTACCTTAATCCCCTTTCTGCTGCGCGACGTCGGCGGCGTTACAGAACTGAATCAACCCGACGGCATTCATCCGACCGCCGCCGGGCACAAGATCATCGCCAAGACAGTTTGGGAGTCGATTGTACCGTTACTCGTTTCCGAAGACAATTAAGGCAACTCATAAATCAAGGCGGCACACATTCCCAAAAAGAGGGAAACATGCTTTTTTGCTTGCTGTCATCTACCTGATTTGCTACTATATCTGATAAACTCACCATCAGCGGTATCTCGTCCAGGAGAATGTTTGATTTGTAACCATTCTTGAGATCCCGCATCCACATAAATACCATAACCAGGAGGGCTAAAAATGGCGGATTACGCAAATCCAGGGGTCTTGGTTTCAACGGATTGGGTTGACCAACACCGAAATGACGCAAACGTCAGGGTAGTAGAAGTCGATGTCGACACCAAGGCGTACGAAGAAGGCCACGTACCAGGTGCTATTGGCTGGAATTGGCAAACTCAGCTTTGCGATACCGTACAGAGGGATATCATAAAAAAGGAAGACCTGGAACAACTACTGGGTAACAGCGGCATCTCGGACGATACAACTGTTGTGCTCTACGGTGACAACAATAATTGGTTTGCGGCCTGGGCATTATGGCAGTTAAAAATGTACGGCCACGGCGATGTCCGGCTAATGAATGGCAGCCGGGCAAAATGGCTTGCCGAGGGACGGGAAGTGACTACGGAAAAGGCAACACCTGGAGCCACCGCATATACTGCTAAGGCCCTGGACGAAACAGAGCGCATCAAACTGGCGGAACTGTTGCAATCTCACAATTTGGACTCAACTGCGTTGGTCGACGTGCGCTCACCGGATGAGTTCACCGGGAAGATTCTCGCACCCCCAGGCTTGCCCGAAACTTGTCAGCGTCCGGGGCACATTCCCGGCGCTCAAAATATTGGCTGGGGCACAGCGTGTAACGAAGACGGTACGTTCAAAACGTTTGAAGAATTAAAGAGCTTGTACGAGAGTAAGGGAGTCACAGCCGACAAAAATGTGGTCGCCTACTGCAGAATTGGGGAGCGCTCAAGCTTGTCGTGGTTTGTTCTAAAATATCTTCTCGGATACCCTAACGTCAGAAACTACGACGGGTCCTGGACCGAGTGGGGTAACCTGGTCGGGGCGCCAATAGAGCGAGGAGCGTGATTATGACACAGGCCGAGGGTTATGAAGTCGAGCGCCAAACAATCAAAGGTACGCCGGTAAAAATCACAAGCTACCAGATTGGCAACATTTATTACTGCCACGTCGCAAATGAAGATCCCGGTGCAGTTTTCGTACGCTGCGAGGGAGACTCGCGGGAACAGGTTCTGGAAGCTGCTATCGCGAAGGCGACCGAGCGGCTTTAATCAAAATAGAGCCGGGTGTAAACAACACCCGGCTTTTTTTGTCGGACCGCTCAGCTGGGGGTAAAGCCACTTCACTTCAGTTCTTCAAGTTTGCCAACATCCCGCCAATCATAGTCATCTGCCCGAAATGCTTTTATTTGCTCGCCTGCACCCGCCAGGCGCAAGTAGCTATCCACAATCGAGAACGCGCCCTCCTCATGCAGTTTTTCAAAAATCTCAGGAGAGATGACATGGATACCACAGAATGCCCGCTCCAGCAACGCGCCTTTGGCTTTGCGTGCCATCTTCGTCTGATTTCCCGACACTGACTTCCAACCGCAAAGCACACCTTCTTCATCAAACAAGAAATAGCGTGACGTTTTTCGTTGCTTAACGGCCAATGTGGCCAGACTCTTGCTCGCCCGATGCTCGGCTACCATCTGCTGCAGATCGATGTTGCTGAGCACGTCCACATTATGCAGGATAAACGCCTCCTCGCCTGCCAGGAATGAGCTCGCTTTCTTTAGACCGCCACCTGTATCCAGCAGCTCGGGCTCCTCGGAATATGAGATGTTGATTCCGAAGTTCTGGCGGGATTCGAGAAAACGGCGGATTTGTTCGGGGAAGTGGTGCAAATTAATGACCACATCGGTGACCGAAGCAGCGATCAGCGTCTCGAGTACCAGCTCAAGCAGAGGCTTACCGTCAATTTCGACCAGTGCTTTTGGCCTTGTATTGGTCAGAGGTCGCAACCTCGTTCCGAGTCCTGCCGCCAGGATCATGGCCTTCATGATGATTTTCCTGTTTGACAAATTCGTGCTCGTGTCACAGTTGGCAAAGGGAGACCCACTTCAACTCACCGCTCTTCCGAACGTGGACGCCCCGCCGCCTGCAGGAGCAACTCCTCCATTTTACGGTTGAGCCGCGCCACGTTGAATTGGCTGGCAACCTTGTCCGCGGCAGCCGCGGAAATACCGGATCGCAAAACCGCGTCCTCGGCCATCCGGCAGATGGCTCCGGCCAGTGCCTCCGGATCCCCGGGTGTCGCAAGCAGACCATCGCTGCCGTCGTCAATGATTTCAGGGATGCCGCCAACACGGCTGGCCACGACCGGCGTGCCGAGAGCCATGGCCTCGATAATCGATCGCCCGAAGGGTTCCTGCAGCGACGGCAAAGCCAGAATATCGAAGTCCTTTACGGCAGGGCGGACATCGTCGAGAAAGCCGATGAACCGGACTTTGTCGGCGATGCCCAACTGTGCTGCCAACGCTTTGTAACCGGCGGAATGATCCGTCCTGCTGCCCACCGGAACTCTACCGACGATCACGAAGGTCAGGCTTGGCTGCTGCTCCAGCGCCAGAGCGGCAGCACGAATCAGCGTGTCCAGGCCTTTGCGGGGAATCAGGTTGCCCGTAAATCCGACCAGGAAATCATCCTGACCGAACCCGTATTCCGCGCGCCACTGGCCCTTGGGGATCTTTGTCGTTTGGTAATCTTCTAGATCGATGCCATTGTGCACGACCTGCATCTTGCCAGGAACTGATCTCATATATGGAATGGCCGAGGCATGTGAGTTAGAAATCACTGTTCGCACTGATCCCAGCCTGGCAATTCCCTTACAATAGAATAGTACCTTCCCGAACGCTTCATGCAGGTTGCGAGCATGTAGCACACATGGAACACCCGCAAGTTGAGCAGCCAGTGCGCCCGTAGACTTAACCATCATGTTGTTGCAATAAACCAGTTGTGCTTTTTCATTTGTAATCAATCGTGCCAGGCGCGGAACCAGAGTGAGAGAATCCCACAGGTTGAGAGCATAGCTTGCCACGGCTGTCACCCGGCTCCTGCGCTTAAAGCGCATTTCTGAGGTTCGTTCCGGCATGCCGGGTAAAACCATCACCTTTATTCCAAGCTCCTTGAAACGACTCTCAAAAATACCCTTGGCCGGGACAGCAACCAATGGTTCGATAGCGTCGCGGTTCAGGTGTTTGAGCAAATAATAGAGGCTCCAGCCGGCGCCGCCACCACGGACACATGAAGAAAAAAACAAAACTCGTGTTGGCTTGTTATTCAGAGTCTGCCTCGCAAAGGGTTATTCAAAATCTCATATTTCTGAAAACTATGTAGAAAGTCTGAGTTCTATTCCTTAACTTCACCCGTTTTGGCATTAACGGATTCGGGAAAGGAATATTTACACGTGAGTGATTCACATGGCTCGAAGAAGCCGCCGGAAAGTCGCGGCGGCTTCGGCAAAAAAGTAAGTGTCATCATGGTCAGCCGGGCCATCGGGGTCATTTCGCAACTCCTGGCTCTCGTGGTCCTGACCCGCTTGCTGAGCAAGGAAGCTTTCGGTCTGATTTCCTTTCTGCTTCTGGTTTACTCGACCGTTCTCACCGTTGGGCAACTTGGCCTGCCGGAGAGTGTTTTTTACTTCTTTGAAAAAGTATCGTCCGACTCGCGCAAGGCCGTAGCCCTGCAGACGGGAAAGACGCTTTTTCTTATCAGTATCTTTTGTGCGCTGGCCCTGGTCGGGTTCAGGTATGCCGCACAATTATGGGGCAGAGACCTGCAAGGCCTGCTCTGGCCATTTGTGCTGCTGGTCGTGCTGGAGCTCCCGACTTTGCCCATGCCCAATATCCTGATCGCCCTCGACAAAACCAAGGCAGCGGGTCTCCTGAATATCACCGTCGGCGTCAGCCAGCTCTTGGCCCTGGTGCTGCCGGTCCTTCTCGGATATCCGCTGGCGTTTGTCATCTACTCTCTGCTTGCCTACGGAACGGTTCGCTTTCTCGTTAGCGGCTACCTGTTCCTGAAGGCGTTCGACCGTCATGCCCGCGCCACGGTTCCCAAAGGCATGTTGCTGGAGCAACTAAAGTACGCGATCCCGCTCAGCATCGCCCAGATTACCTGGGGCCTGAACCGTCAAATCGACAAGTATATGGTCGAGTTCTTCTTTACACCGGTCGTTTTTGCGGAATACATTGTCGGTGCCTGGGAAATCCCGCTCATCGGGATTGTGGCCTCCTCGTTCGCGGCGGTCATGATGCCTAAACTGGTTTCCTTTTATCTCAAAGAACAGAAGCAGCAATTGCTGGAGCTTTGGAACGACAGCATCAGGAAAGTCTCCGTCATTGTCCTGCCACTGGTGGTTCTCTTCCTGATCGTTGCGGAAGAATTCATCGTGTTGCTAGCCTCGGAAAAGTATCTTGCCGCTGCGGTGCCTTTTCGCATCTATACCGTCATCATCATTCAGAGAGTGGCGACCTACAGCTCCCTGATGAAAGCGGTGAACGACACCAAGACAGTGACCAGGTCAGCCATCTACCTTCTAATAGTGAACACTGTCTTGAACTTCCCATTGATATTCATGTTGGGTGTTGTAGGGCCTCCGCTCGCAACTTTGATCGCTAACCTTTTCTCGTGGGGCTATGCTTTGACCAAAATCAAGAATCGGTTGAACGTGCGTCTCGGTCAAGTGTTCCCGTTTCCGTTTTATATTCGCACATTGCTCGTCGCCACGCTGGCTGCCCTTCCCATTTTGCTGCTCAAGTACCAACTTGACTTTTCATACCATGTCAGGCTATTGCTGCTGACTCCGGCCTATTTTGTCACCTACGCAATCGTGGCCAGCCTGACAGGTGTTGTCCGCAGAGATCAGTGGGTCAGGTTACTGGTCGCCGTAAAACTCAAACCAGCGCAAGTTACGACAAAATGAACAAACAAGTCAAACCAAGCATCGTCATATTCCGGGATACATTCGCGGCCTATTCGGAGACATTTGTCTATGAAACCATCAGAAAATACGAGAATTTTACCCCCTTTGTATTTACAAAAAAAAGAATCAATCACAACCTCTTTCCTTTCGATAATGTCTTTGTCCCCGGAAATCTAAAAGGTCGCAAACTCGAGGCGTGGTTGTTTGCCAAAGGCATAAAGTCTTCGGCTATTGCGCGCCAGTTTGCGCACATTGCGCCGAAGCTGGCTCATGCCCACTTTGGGCAAAGCGGAATCCTGGCGCTACCTTACATCAAGAAGTTTCGCGTGCCGCTGGTTGTCAGTCTGCACGGCAATGATGTTGGCACCTTACTTGGCAACCAAAAGCTGAAACCGACGAATTGGGTCTATTGGCTATCGCTGCGTCGATTGGTCAGGGGCACATCACTGTTTCTCGCTGCTTCCAATGAGTTAAAAGACAGATTTGTCGAACTGGGCTGTCCTGCTGAAAAGATAAGAGTGCATCGTTTGGGGATCGACCTCAGCCTGTTCAAGAGCCACCCTCGTCCCGCTGCAAGCGAAAAAACGGTAACTATCATGATGATAGGAAGGCTGGTCGAAAAGAAGGGCTTTGAGTACGGCATCAGGGCTTTTGCCGAAACAGTGAAGCAACTCACGACAGCGGGAATCACGATGAAGATAGTTGGCAGTGGCCCTCTGGAGCACAAATTAAAAGCTCTGGTTGCCCGCATAGGCTTGAGTGAGAACGTAACCTTTGTCGGGACCCTCTCGCATGAACAAATCAGGGATGCATTAAAGAACACGGCCGACATCCTGCTCGCTCCCAGTGTTGTTGCACGTAACAAAGACCGTGACTCCGGATTGATGGTAGCAAAAGAGGCAGCGGCCTGCAGCCTGCCGGTGATCGGCTCTCGCCACGGAGGGATTCCTGACATTATCGACGATGGCAAGACCGGCTATTTGGTACCGGAAAGAGATTTTCGCCTTCTCGCAGAGCGGCTGGCGCAACTGGTGACGGACGAGAACCTACGGCGCCACCTGGGGCAAGCCGCACGCGCAAAGATGGAGAAGGAGTACGATATCGACGAGCACGTGGCCCAACTCGAGTCCATTTATCTGGAATTGATTGAATCGGGTGCAGGCTCAACACTGGCATAAATCACGAGCCCACCGAAAACAGGGGGAAAACGCCGGGCAGCAAGCGTCTAGTCTTGCGGGGGATCTTCCGTGAGAGCGCGAGGCTCCCCGAGCAGGTTGCGCTTTGCTTTGCCCGCTTTCTGCTGCACCAGATCCCAGGCTTCCACCGCCGCGTATTTTAGGGGGCTATTGTTTGCGATGGACTCGGTCACGACACAATAGACGCCACAACCGTCCTGACAGTCTTTTTTGTGGAAGTAGCTGCGCAAAAGCTCCGGTGTCACGTCCATGATGTGGGGGCTTGGTCCGTGGTTCATGCTGCAGAGCCAGAACTCCCCCTTGGCAGAAACAAAGAAATACTTGTAGCCGGCGACACAGGTCCAATCCTGCCCGCCGCCATTCAGCAGGGATTTTTGATACTGCAACAAGTGGGCGGTGGAATGGATACGGCCGCCCCTCTTCTTTTCCGCGATCTGAAAATCGATCATTTTTCGCAGAGCGTCTCTTTCGCCGCGATCGACGGCGTATTCGCCGTTGGGGCCGGAATGGATCAAACGAACGTGCGTCGGTATGTCATTTGACAAGCCGTAGTCCAGGACTTCTTGTGCTTCTGTCAGAGACTCTTTGAACAGCACGCCCGTGATGTTGAAGCGCAGGTTGGATTCCTTCAACATCTTGATTTTGGGAATGATGGTCTTGACAGATTTTCGCGTTGAGGGAATCGGGGTCATGCGATCGACCGAAAGCTGCAGTGAATCCAGTCCTGCCTCCTGCAAGCCGGCAATCAGGGAACGGGTCAACTTGAACCCGTTGGTGGACATGCTGGTTTTCAGATCCATCTTTTTGCAGAACCTGACGACTTCCACAATGTCCGGGTGCAGTAACGGCTCGCCACCCTGCAGTCCGATACGGATGCAGCCTAGGTTCTTGATCTTCTCGATCCACATCTTGAGGTCATCCAAACTCGGATGCGGCACGCTGTTGTCGTACTCGGTACAGTAGTGGCAATCCAGGTTGCACTGGTCGGTCACATAAAGATGACTTGCGATCGGCTTGTCATCGAGTTCTCTTTTTATAATATCTGTCCAAAAAGGCATATTGGCTCCTGCGTTGCTAATTCAACCATCAGCACGTTGTCGTCAAAACTAACTTGTAGGTTTGATTTTTCGCTGGCTGGTAGACTTCTTTGCAGCACGAACGAAGGGTTCGCGCCGACTTATGACGTAATTGTTAATATAGCGCTCAGGCACGTCCAAGTCAAGACCTGTTTCGGGTCGACCACCTGAACGTATGTGCACTCTTTGCGCCGGTACAGCCGGGGTTTTCGTCATTGACTTTTACCCGATTCCCTTTTAAGTTGCTTAGTTGAACCCACGCATTACGGAGTCCGAATGACTGAAGACACACCCTGCACCCGGCGACCTCACTTTCAGCTCCTGAGTCTCGCGCCAATCCTTCTCATACTCGTTAGCCAGAGCTGGGCGCAGCGTCCACCGACACCGCCTATTAATCTAAACTATCTGCGCGTCGATTTTATTCAACCCGGTGCGCGTCCGGCCGCATTGGGAGGCGCTTTTATCGGCGCTGCCCA
The DNA here is from genome assembly GCA_029262055.1 of Candidatus Zhuqueibacterota bacterium. GTDB lineage: Bacteria > Zhuqueibacterota > Zhuqueibacteria > Oceanimicrobiales > Oceanimicrobiaceae > JAJDAD01. Next base: position 40,221 of record JAJDAD010000026.1, on the reverse strand, counting down.
GGACGAAACAGCCGCCCCAGTCAATCCAGCCGGACTTGTTTTTTTGAAAAGTGCCGGGGCCTCATTGCACCAGCGGCACGCCCGCAGTGACTTTGATGAGCCATCCGGCTCTTTTGAAGACCCCGATGCCAGAGCAAATTTCCAGACCATCAACTTCAATCAAACCATGGCCGGCATATTTGTCCCCCTAAAAAGAGTCACCTTTGCGGCATTTCGCAACGTCGCCTTCGATTCGAGGTTCAATTTTGAAACTGGCCAGTTCCTGACCATACCGCAGCCACTGACCAACCGGCAGGTCCTGGCAGGTTCCGGAAACTTTCCGGGCAAGTCGGTGGATCTGGATCTTGAAATGGTGAACGACGGTGTTGCGGCTGCGGTTAAACTCAATCGGCGCCTCAGTATTGGCGCCACGGCCAAGATCTCGGTCATGAACTTCAGTCTGAACGAGAGGACTTTTCTGGACCCCGCGGTTGCGCACGCGGGGCGACTGCCCCAAGGCAATACTGCAGAAACGACCTATTCGATCACAACCATTGAGGAGCGCAACGTCCAGCCTAGTTTTAGCTTCGGGTTCAATAGCGCTTTGATAGTCGACAAGCTCTTCCTGGGCGGTGTGCTCAACCTTAATCCGACTTTCAAATTGACCACCAACACCTTCTTGCCACAATTTCAATTCGAGACAGGAGAAGTTCTCCCGAAAGAGTCCCCACCAAACCGCAGCTTCAGAATGGGGATTCCGGATACCTACGGATTGGGGTTGTACTATCTTGTTCATAACCGGCTGCGTTTTACCTTCGACCTGGTGCAGATTGAGTATACCGATTTGCTGACCGGCAATGATCTCAATCTTACGGCTGATGATGAATTGTCGCCAACGGGGGAGTTTTCGGACCCTGACGATATGCCCGATCTCACGATAGACAATGCCTTGGAGGTACGTTTTGGTATGGAGTACCTGTTGAAGGTACCGGAGCTGGGACTGATTCCTCTCAGGTTTGGAATTCATACTGTGCCGGGCCACCGCATCTACTCCGCCAACGACGATCCCGACTTACAACGGCTTTTCCCCAGGCAAAGAGACAGAACTCAATATACTTTTGGCCTTGGAATCGTCTTTAGCAGTTATCTCAAGTTTGACGGCAGCGCTGATGTGTCTGAGTACGGTCTGGAGTTTTTCGGATCAACGCTCGTGACGATTCCGTTTTGACCCTCACACTGTTTCTGAGATGAGATATAGACTCATGCATCGATGGGCTTTATTTTTCCTGCTACTAAGCCTGGTTGGCGCAAATCCCCTGAGCGCGGACGAATGGGATGAAAACTACGAGCGCGGCATCGCGCTCATGGAGCGTGGCGAATGGGAGCTCGCCATCCCATTTTTGGAGATGGCTGTCCAGCTAAGACCGCTTCCGGATGTGCAAGCGGCAACATCAAACCTTAAACTGATTCAGTACCTCCCCTTTTTCCATCTGGGCAAGGCGTACTTTTTCTCCGGCAACTACGGAGCGGCGCTTTCCAGCTTCCAGAAATCCAGCGAGGCCGGCGCCGTCATACGCTCAGCGCAACTACGCAGTTTACATCAAATGCAGGCCATGGCCGGACAATTGTCAAAACTGTCGGGGCCGGGATCTGCAGAGGATCCCGCCAAAGACGCTTCTCCCCTTGAAATCGTGCAAGTGGAACAGCTTATGCTCAGCGGTCAACTTGTGGCTACGGCCAGCCAGTTGGCAGTCCTGCAAGAAGAATATCCGGGGGATAGCCGGTTAGACGTCTTTAAGGTGTGGCTGCAGAAAGAGCAGCAAAGAGTCGCCAAGGCCGCGCAACTAACCAGGAGAAAAAGTGAGGCCAACCTCGCTTTTGAGAGCGGGCTGGACCACTTCTTGTCCGGCCAGTATGACAGAGCGATGACCTCCTTTCGGCAGGCATTGACCATCGATCCCGAGCTGATTGCGGCGCAAGCGTGGATAGCACGGGCCGAAACGGAAGTAGCCCGGCTTCGTGCAGACCGAAAGCCAGAGGAACCGCAGCCGTTAGCCGAGCCGGAGATCATCGAGCGCATCATTACGCATACAACAGCCCCGGTCTTCGCCATACCCATCGAAAGCGTCACTGAAACCAGTGACGGCACCCTGAGGTTGTCGGGCCGGGCCGGCGACGATGAGGGCATCTCGTACATCGCCCTGTCTGTAAATGGCCAGCAATTGATCGACTCCACGGGGAAGCAAGTTCAAATCCGGCCGACGTCCGGTGAGGATGCCAGAAAGTTTTCGTTTTCCCTGGCGGTGCCGTTGCAAATGGGAGAAAACCAAATCATCCTGACTGCCCACGATGTGGACTCCATGCAAAACCGTAGCGTTGAACACCTGACTGTGATCCGCAAAGCGCCCCTGTATAAAACCACAAGCTTCGGCATTTCGGTCGCTGCACTCGTGCTCCTGGCAGTGGGGGGCGTTTTTCTCTCGAAATACATCAAATACAAAATAGCGATTGTGAGCAAGTACAACCCGTACATTGCCGGGGCGCCGATTCGCAACCAAGAGATGTTTTTTGGCAGAGACAAGCTCCTAAAAAGAATTCTCAATACGGTACACAATAACAGTCTGATGATTCATGGGCCACGCCGAATCGGAAAAACTTCCTTACAGCATCAGCTCAAAGTCTGTCTCGAAAACAGTACGGATCCGGATTACGAGTTTATTCCGGTCATGATCGATCTGCAGGGCACGTCCGAAGGACACTTTTTCTACCATTTGATGGAAGAGATCATTGAGACCTGTAAACCCAGGTTAAACAACGACACTCAATTTAGATTTGAACAAAAAAAACATGACTATTCCGGCCGCGACCTCTCCTGGGACCTGAAAACCTTGCTGCGCAACCTCGGGGAAGGTACCGACAAGAAGGTGAAGTTAGTCCTGCAGCTTGACGAAGTCGACGAGCTGAACAAGTACAGCGAGCAGGTAAATCAAAAACTGCGCAGCGTCTTCATGAAGACTTTCGCGGAGCATCTGGTCGCGGTCATGTCCGGCGCCCATATCAAGAAAAACTGGGAAAGCGAAGGCAGTCCGTGGTACAACTTCTTTGAAGAGGTCGAGGTGCCGCCATTCAATGATGAGGATGCTGAAAAGCTCATCAAGCAACCGGTGGTTGGTATCTATTCGTACGACGACAGAGCTGTTCAGAGAATAATCGAAAGAAGTGACTGCGAACCCTACATCATCCAGAAGCTGTGCGTGCAGGTGATCAACCGCATTATTGAACACAAGCGGCGGCGGGTGAACGAAGGGGATGTCGACGCAGTGGCGGATCAGGTGTTTCGCTACGCACATGCGCAGTAAGCCGACCGCGGTTTTGGAGCTTCCGGAGCGAGAGACGTCGGGATTTTCCGGCCCGGTTCTATTCAAATAAGGTTGAAAATGAAGAATCCCTTTATCGCCGGCAGTTGGGTCAGAGGCGACAATTTTTTTGGGCGTGAAGCGCTCATTCAGGAAATCCTGAGTGGGGAGCGAAGCCACCTCTGGGTTGCCGGCACCCGGCGCTTCGGCAAAACGTCTCTGTTGAAGCAGGTCGAGTTTCTGACGACCGAAGGCCAATACTCTGAAAAATTCATTTCCCTGTTCTGGGACATGCAAGGCAGCCTGAACCTGCCCGGGCTCAAGGAATCTTTGCTGGAAAGCCTCGAAGATGCTGAGGAGCGATTCAGCCAAATTGGGCTGGATATCGATGCGCTGGAGGAGATGGACTTTTTTGCCATCCTAAGGCAGTTGCGGCGCCGGGTAAAAGACAGCGGTTTGACACTGCTGCTGCTTTGCGACGAAGCAGAGGAATTGATCAATATCGAAAAAACCAACCCGGAGGCGCTGCCGAAGCTGCGACGTGCCTTTCAGCGCGGTGAAAATGTTGTTACGGTTTTAACCGCCACCAAGCGACTGGCGAAGCTGGAGACGAGTGCAATCCCGGAAACGTCGCCCTTCCTGCATGGTTTTGTGCCACCCTCCTACCTGACCAGACTTGCGGACCATGAAGCGCACCGCCTGGTGGCACGTGCCGACATTTTTGAGTCCGTCGCCGACGAGATCATCATAAAATCCAACAACCACCCGTTTCTCATCCAACTGATCTGCAAACGCTTTCTGGAGTCCGGCGACCTGCAAAAAGTCATAGACGAGGTCAGTGCGGACGAGATGATAAGCCAGTTCTTCTCCGTGGACTTCCAATACCTGGAGGCCGGAGAGAAAGAAATCCTGCTGCACATCCTGCAAAAGGAGAAGATCAAGCTCAGGGATCTGCAAGGCCAATTCAACACGACCCAGGCAAATTTGGTGAAGATGTTGTTTGAGCTGACACAACTTGGCTTCATCAACCAGATCGATAACCGTTACGCGGTCTCCAATTATTTCTTCAAGGAATGGCTGCAGCGGGAGAAAGAAAAGCTGTTCACCGAGTCCTCGCTGCAGCGGGCGGAACCGGTGGCACGGCGGCAAGGCCGGAGAATCGGGGATGACTATACACCGCAGATTGGGCAACACCTCGGTCAGCATGAAATCCTCGAAAAAATCGGATCCGGCGGCATGGGCATGGTCTACAAAGGCCGCGACCGGCAGTTGGATCGGTTGGTCGCAATCAAAGTGCTTCTCCCCGGCCTGACGCAAGACGCCGAGTTCAAGGACAGGTTTCTCCTCGAGGCCCGCGCGGCCTCAACGATGAACCACCCAAACATTGCGACCATCTACCAGATCGGGGAGGAGCAGGAACTGCTCTTTATCTCGATGGAGTTGATCCGGGGAGCGAATCTGCGCAACTGGCGCATGGCGAACACCGACAATCTCAACAAGCAAGTCGAATTGGCCCGGGAGGCAGCCGAGGCGCTGGGCCATGCCCATAACAAGAGAATCGTGCACCGGGACATCAAATCCGACAACATAATGGTCACGACTGAGGGCCATCTCAAGGTCATGGATTTTGGCCTGGCCAAAACGCTGGTCAAGGCAAGTCAGCATATCACAAAAACCGGTACGACCCTCGGCACTCTCGCCTACATGTCACCGGAGCAGGCCAGTGGTCTGGAAACCGATCACCGGACAGATATTTTTTCACTCGGCGTCGTCTTTTTCGAGTTGTTCACCGGCGAGCTGCCGTTTCAGGGTGATTTTGAACTTTCCATCCTTTATGCGATTCTGAATGAAGAACCCCGGCCCATACGCGAGCTGAATCCGGCTTTGCCTGAGGCGCTCGACAAGCTGGTCAGTTCCATGCTGCAAAAAGACAAAGAGCAGCGCTGCCAGTCCATGCCAGAAGTATCGCAAGCATTGGCCCAACTCACTACGACCTAACCCCGCTCTGTTACCCAGAAGACGCGGTCACCGACACTGATTTCACCGTCGGTCAGCACCTCGGCAAATGCGCCTCCTCCCCACCTGTCCTTCATCAGATCCTGCAAGCCCAGACAAGCTTCCTCCATTCGTTCACACGGTCTGGTTTCACCTGCGATCCTGAGTTGGCAAGCACCAATTTGCAGGATTCCGCCGCGCGTCTCTGCAAGTTCGATCCCGCTGAGTAGAAGGTTCGCGCGCCGGGCCGACGGATCCAGTGCGCTCCTGAGTCGGTTCATCAACTCTTCCCAACGCTTCTGAGAAATCAGGGTCACCTGTCGCCTGCCACCCTGATCGGCGCTACCGGTAAGCCCACGACCAGCAACCAGCAGGGCAGTGCTCACGCTGTCCATGGGTCCTCGATGTGCGCGCTTTGACCAAATTTTCTCGAGACGGCCGTGCTGAGTCATGTCAAACTTGCTCCTATTCTTCGCGAATACGATTTTCCTGAGTTATTCAATGTAGGGCACCAAACCCAGACATTAAATGATTTTCCACATATCTTTTTGTTTGATTAAGTATTACGAAATCAATATCATGAATTCTTAACTTTCCGAAATATTCTTGCACGAAATGAATACCCAAATCGAGATCAGTGTCAAAATCAATGGTAAGCAGTACAGCGCCGCCGCTGAACCGCGCTTGCTACTCAGCGACTTTCTGCGGCATGAGCTGGGACTAACCGGAACCCATGTCGGCTGTGAGCACGGCGTCTGTGGCGCTTGCACGGTTCTGTTGAACGGAGAGGCAGTGCGTTCATGCCTGATGTTCGCGGTGCAGGCCGATGGACAGGATCTGCTGACGGTGGAAGGTCTGGCCGCCGCAAACGGGGACTTACACCCTTTGCAGGCGGCCTTCCGGGAAGCTCATGCGCTGCAATGCGGCTTCTGCACGCCAGGGTTCCTCATGTCGCTGCTTCCTTTTCTGCAAGACAAACCAGACGCCAGCGAAGAGGAAATCCGTGCCGCACTGTCTGGAAATTTGTGCAGATGCACGGGGTACCAGAACATTGTCAAGGCGGTCAAGATGTTACTCGAAGAGAGTAACTCCGATCCCGCATGACACAAGAGGAGTGACAGAGAGATAATCCATTGTATATCGGGAGGCGAGCTTTGAATCTCCAGGGTTTCCTTCAAGGATGCCCGATGTTGTATCATAAGAAGGAGGAAGATTGCAAATACTGGATCGGGAAATAACCCTCGAAGAATTGAGATCAATTGCAGAAACTGGTTTTGGAGAAATGGTTAAAGCTGTGGTCGATGTTGATTTGGAGATAGTTGCAATAGACGCAGAATTGCACTCTGATCTTGAGGCGTATTGCCTGGAAAGGCAGTCACAACAGGCAAGCCTGTGGGGAATAAATTACTATCCAGAGATAGAGGGAGAGGATTTTATTGAATATGACTCGATGATCAATATAAGGCCAACCCAGAAAAATAATAGTCGTGAAGTGGAAGACGAATCAATCCGAAAGAAAATTGTTGACATAACGAACAGATGGATAAAAAGATAAGGTGGAGTTTCAACACAAAAGTCTCGCGGAAGGACGCTGGGCTCAGATGTCTTTGTCAGAGCAAATGGCAAATATCGGAAGTGAAATCAGCCGGGCCCTGAAGTGGAAAAAAAAGGGCAATGAAAAGTATTGTCTGAAGTCCACCGTCAGGGCTCTGGAACTTATATCGTTAACTCTTGAAAATGTAACGGTCAAGTCTCACATTAAAGAAATCACCCGGTTAAGAGAAGTAATTGTGGACTATTTCTACGGCAATAACGAACACTCGTCGTCCGAAGATTCTTGGGAAAAATATTTCAATCATTTTAATATTGCGGCCAGAAAAAAAACTTGAACGGTTCACGAAATTCTCTAACCGGGCAGGCTTTGGAATGCCTATTATTGTCATTTTACCAGGTGAACTCCTAACGTGGCAACACGATACTTCGGAAAACCAATCAAGCGCAATGAAGACCCGCGCCTCCTGAAGGGGCAGGCGCTATTTGTGGATGATGTCAATTTACCGGACATGCTGCATGTGGCATTTGTGCGTAGCGACTACGCCCACGCTAAAATCAAAAGCATCGACGTCTCCGCAGCAAGAGAACGCGAAGGTGTGGTCGCCGTGTACACTGCCGAAGACCTTGGAGACTACTGGCAACCCGGGCCACTGCTGGTCCCGCCACCACCGATTGCCGGTCTGACTTTTAACCAAAAAACGCAAGTGCCACTGGCAAAGGACAGGCTAAAGCATGTCGGTGAGCCTATTGCCGTGATAGTCGCGGCCAGTCGTTATATTGCCGAGGACGCGGCCGAAGACGTCATCGTTGACGTGGAACCTCTCGAAGCAGTTGCCGACCTGGAAAGCGCTCTCAGCGACGAAGCACCCGTGATCCATGAGGACCTCGACTCGAATCTATCGGCCCACGTTGTTCAGGAAAAAGGAAATTACGCAAAAATCCGGGCCCAGGCGGATGTCCTGATCAAGCGCCGGATCTTCTACGACCACGGCATTGCGGCAGCGATGGAGAATCGTGGGATCGTCGCACATTGGAACGCAAAGGAGCAACACCTAAAGATTTGGGACACGACCCAGGCGCCCATTCCGATCCAGAACGGATTGGCCGCCATGCTCGGCCTGTCGGAATCACAAGTGCAGGTCGTGGCGCCCTTTATCGGCGGCGGATTCGGCCCCAAGATCATGATGTTCTATCCGGAGGAAGTCCTGATACCGTGGATTTCTATGCAACTGCAGCGACCGGTAAAATGGATTGAGGACCGGCGGGAGAATTTCTTTGCCACCACACACGAACGCAGCCAAATCCACGACTCAGAAATTGCGCTGACCAGGGATGGCAAGGTTCTCGGCGTGCAGGACGTTTTTCTGCATGACGCCGGGGCCTACGCCCCCTACGGACTGACTGTACCCATCAACAGCCAGTGCACTCTGCTCGGCCCGTACGATGTTCCCAACTACTACAGTGAATTTAAGGCTGTCTTTACCAACAAGACCATCGTAACCCCGTACCGGGGCGCGGGCCGGCAGCACGGCGTCTTTGTAATGGAACGCCTGCTCGATCTCGCAGCCAAACAACTCGGCATCGACCGGGTCGAGATCCGCAGAAGAAACTACCTGACGCCTGACCAGTTTCCGCATGACCACGAAATAGTCTACCAGGATTTTGCGCCGTTGGTTTATGACAGCGGCAACTACCAGCCCGCACTCGAACGTGCGGCGGAGATGATCGGCTTTCACGATTTTATCAAAAATGACCAGCCTGCGGCACGCACGGCCGGACGCCATCTCGGCATCGGGATTGTCTCTTATGTCGAAGGGACCGGCATCGGACCGTACGAAGGCGCGCGCATAAAGGTCGACGCCAGCGGCAAAGTTAATGTTGCCACCGGTATTGGGACGCAAGGCCAGGGACACTTCACCTCTTTTGCTCAAATCGTTGCCGATCAGCTTGGCGTGACCGTGGATAATGTCCGGGTGGTTACGGGAGACACCTGCGAATTCCACTGGGGCACCGGAACCTTTGCAAGTCGTGGCGCGGTGGTGGCCGGCAATGCGATCCATGCGGCTGCGGTCGGCGTCCGAAAAAAAATTCTCAAACACGCGAGCGAGCACCTGGAAGCCGCTGAGGCCGACCTCGTCCTTGACAACGGCGCAGTTCATGTCAAAGGGGTGCCGCAGAAATCCGTTAGCCTGGGTGAACTGGCCCGGATCTCAAATCCGTTACGCGGAGCAGTGAAGCCGGGCATGGAGCCGGGACTCGAGTCCACCGACTACTTTGGACCGGAACGTGGCACAACCGCCAGCGGCGTGCATGCCATGATCGTGGAAGTCGACCCCGACGCAATGATGGTAGAGATAAAACGCTTCGTGGTCGTACACGACTGCGGCAAAGTGATCAACCCGATGATCCTGGAAGGACAAATCCACGGCGGCGTCGCGCAGGGGATCGGCAACTCATTTTACGAAGAGCTGGTTTACGACGAAGGCGGGCAACTGCTGAACGCGTCGCTGATGGACTATCTTTTGCCGACGGCTACCGATGTGCCGCACATCGAAACCGATCACATCGAGACGCCGTCGCCGCTCAATCCGCTTGGTGTCAAGGGCGCTGGTGAAGCAGGCGCCATACCGGTCGGGGCACTGTTCGCGCAGGCAATTGAAGATGCGCTATCGGATTACGATCTGGAAATACTGGAGATTCCGCTCAGCCCCAACCGGTTGTTTGAGCTGGTTCATATGCAAGCAGCCACCAAACAGGAGTCTTAGCCTCGAACCGAAAGACAGGCGATAGAAATACCAAGAGATGAAACCAGCCCCATTCAAATACTTTGCCCCATCCACGGTCGATGAAGTTCTGGCTCTTCTGGCGGAGCATGGCTTCGATGCTAAAATCCTGGCGGGCGGGCAGAGCCTGATCCCGACCATGAACTTCCGCCTGGCGCAACCGGCTGTTTTAATCGACATCAATCGCATAGAAAATCTGTTCTTCGTTCGGGAAGAAGCTGGAGAGCTGCGCGTTGGGGCCATGACTCGCCACCGCACTCTTGAACGCAGCTCCACGGTTTCCAGGCTGGCGCCGCTGCTGACCGAAACCATGCCGAATATTGCTCATCCACAAATAAGAAACCGCGGCACCATCGGTGGCTCTATCGCCCACGCCGATCCCGCGGCAGAGCTGCCTGCGACAATGCTCGCTCTCAGGGCAAGGTTCAAACTGGCCAGTGCTTCGGAAGCCCGCTGGGTCGAGGCGAGCGACTTCTTCATCGATCTCTTCATGACGGAACTCCAGCCGGAAGAGCTTTTGACTGAAATCGCGGTTCCTGCTCTGCCCAAAAGAACGGGCTTCGCCTTTAAGGAAATTGCGCGCAGGCACGGCGACTACGCACTGGTTGGTGTGGCTGTTCTGCTAGCGGTCGACGAGGAGAACATTTGCACTGATGCCAACCTTGTCTTCATGAGTGTTGGGAATGGCCCGGTCGTCGGAGAACAAGCGCAGCAAGCGCTGCTGGGCAAAAAAGCGAGCGCGGAAAATATGGATTTGGCCGCTGCCGCTGCCGCCTCAGAGGACATCGACCCGCCTTCCGACATGCATGCATCAAGCGATTTCCGCCGCCACCTGACCAAGGTTCTGCTGAAAGAGGCTCTGCAAACGGCTTTCGAGCGGGCGCAGAAAGCCTAGACACCTGTTACACAATCAGACGAACATCGCCAGACCACAGCCTGCGCAATCCGCGAAAACGGTCGCCACCGGCCTTCCCTAAAACAACCGGTGGAGTTGACTGATCGGCGATTACATTCCTGGAATTTCCACAGACAACAAGAATGTCAAACATGAAGGCGGGCTCTTGCTTCAGAGGGAGGTATAGGCACCTGTGCTTTAGATTACCGCTGACTCGAGAATCGTCAGCGAACCTTCGTCCGCGTCTAATTTTGCCAGAACGCCCAGCGGTAAGGTCAGCTTATCCGCCGTATGGCCAATGGTCAGCCCGGAAATGACCGGTATCTGCAGGGGCTGCAGAATATTATCGATGACTTCACCCACGGAGTAAATGCTGGTATCGAAATTGTCGTCACAGCGCCGGCACTCGCCCCAAATGATCCCCTTCACTTTTTCAAACTTGTTTGCCAGGTATAACTGCGTCAGCATGCGGTCGATGCGGTAATTGTCTTCCGCCACGTCCTCAAGAAACAGAATGCGATCTTCGGTTTCGATTTCATACGGCGTGCCCATTGTCGCGGCGATAAGTGACAGGTTGCCGCCCACCAGCCGGCCGCTGGCTGTGCCTGGATAAACCGTGCGTATTCGATGCGCGGGGCGAAAGGTGTTTTCCGGGTCGGGGTTGGTTAGCTTGCCGATAGCTTCAGTGGAAAAAAGCGCTCGCTTAAAACTGTCCTGGCTGTACTCATTTAGGGTCGAAAACGTCGTCGGGCCGTGAAATGTCACCAAACCGGCCTGCTGGTGAATAGCCAGGAGCAGGGCGGTCACATCGCTGAAGCCGATGAATATCTTGGGATTGTGCCTGATCAGGTCGTAGTCTATTTTGTCCAGAATTTGTGAAGCACCATAGCCGCCGGAAGCGAAAATAGCTTTGACTTCGGGATCTGCAAACATAGTGTGCAAATCGTCCAGGCGCGCCGCGAGATCTGCTTGCAAGGACGTCGTTCTCTTGCCGACATGCTTGCCGATTCTGGCCACCAGCCCGAAGTGGCGCAAGGTCGGTTCTATTTCAGCCAGAGAGTTGGGATCAAAAACCGGCGAGCATGGCGTGATCACGCCCACGGTATCTCCCGGTTGCAGGGCCTTCGGGCGGATTATCTTTTGACGTTTGGCGGCTGAGTAGCTGAGACCAGGTTGCAGGAGTAAAGCTGAAACCGCTGTCGTCAGGTTGGTCAGGAATCTTCTGCGTTTCATGTTGAGCGCTGCATTATTCAGTTATGTCATTTTGGGCCACCCCATGACTGGGCGGCACCTACTCAGCCGCCCGTCCGCGCGAACCGTCGAGCCAACCGCCCTGCAAGTAGAACATGTCCATTTGTGCCCGCAGGCTGGTGTTGTCGACCAGTTGTTGCACCTCAGCGCGGGTTTGGCGCTTCCAGTTGACCTCCATATTTGCGACACCCAGGGTGAACGCGGCGACCACTGCGGCGTTTCGCCTGAGCTGCTGTGTATCCACTTTGTCGTAAGTATCCGACACCGCATGGTAGTTCGGACCGTAGTTAAAGGGCTCGTGGTTGGCAACCACATTCGCGACACCCTGCACCATAAAGTCGTAGTTGTCGGTCCCGACAACCGGTTCGTTGATTTGAGTGAAAGGCCCCAGCTTGCTCACCGGCGCCAGAACCTGTTCCACGGGCGCGAGCAGATCCGCCCGCCCATTTGTGAAAAAGCCCGTAATCCGGCCGCTGCCGATATCGATGGAACCGGCCATGACGTGACCATCGAGTTCATCGGCATGCTGCTGCGTGTAACGCCAGGAGCCGTTCAGGCCCTGCTCTTCGCCGTTCCACAGAATGAATCTGATGGTACGCCGCGGTTGAATCCCGAGACGCTTCATCTGGCGTGCAATATCGATCAGCATCGAAACATTGCAGCCGTTATCATTTGCACCTGTGCCGAGGCCAAACGAGTCAAGATGCGCACCCATGACCACGAATTCGTCCGCCAGTCCTGAACCCGGAATTTCGCCGATCACATTGTAGCTTTCATACTCACCACCGTCCTGAACATCGATTTTGGCGGTCAGGTCCAGTTTCTTGCCGGAGCGCAGCAAACGCAAAGCGCGTTTGGCCGCCTCCCGTTCCATCACCAGCATCGGATGCTTGTTGTCGTGGCCCAGCGATGCGTTGTGGCGGTAAAGCAATCCCTGCGGCCGCGACGACATATAGACCACGCCAGTGGCTCCAGCGGCAAATGCATGTTTTTCGATAGCGACAGCGTTTATGTATTCTGCAAAAAGCCCGTCAATGTCGAGCAGCACATCCGTGCTGATGAGAATGAAAGCGCCGCGGGCAGCGTCGCCGAGCCGCGCAAAATCCTCCTTTGCACCGTGGCCGCCGTCGACCAGCGGAGCAGTTGTCCCTTCTTTGGGCGTCCCGACCGAAAATGTCATGGCAACGACGCTCGCTTCGTAGGTTACATCGCCGCTGATCACGGCTGCAGTAGACCGTTCGAGCCAGAGACGTGGCATTGTGAAAGCTTCCTTCCTGGCAGTCACACCGGCATCCGGAAACTTCTGCATCGCCCACTCCACTGCCTGAAGATTTGCGGGCGAACCGGTTGGCCGGCCACCGATTTCATCGCAGAGTTGCTGTAAGTCAGCAACGATGGGCGTGTCGCCGGCCATGGCCGCAACAAGGCGCTCGACGTCTTTTTCCTGCGCCTGCAGAGGTACGGCGATGGTCATGAGGAGTAAAGAGGTAGAGAGAATCGTGCCGATGAACGCTTTCATTTTGTCCTCCGAAAAGGGGTGCTGGGTGAAGGTTTGGTCGTACTTGACAGGTTCTAGCCGCGATTGGAGTTCCCTGCACCACACGCCGGACTGCGTCCTCCGCCACATCCGGGCAGCCTGCTCAGGGTTATATTCCAAGCGCCGTTTCGGTTCCTTAAAAGGCGATTTGTGATCAAAAGGCGGGCGGATCGATGCTATTCGGATCCACTTAACTGTTTCCGTTTCCAATGCTCTGACGAAGAACCGTGACCTTGAAAAGGTTGCCATCCGTAGCGTTCTCGAACTCGATATTGGGGTAGGCTTTCAATGCTCTTATGATCCCACTGCCCAAACCTCGGTATGGCATGACCTTCGTTGCGTATGACGCAAGAATTGGGTTACGGATATTCGAGTTGCCACTTTTGATATTCTCAATGGTCAAGTTGTTCGGCAGGCAACCAGGACTGACGATTTCCACTCGATCAGAGAAAACAAACATCCGGACGGGAGCAGACACGAAGTAATCTCGGTGAATCAACGCATTCGCGATCAGTTCTTGGAATGCGATCCTTGGAATTTCCCAGTCGCCTGGAGCATTGATTCCTTGATCTTTTTGCAAGTGTTTGATATTGCCACCAACAAAACTCATGCTTTTCTGGAAAACGTCAGCGATCTTCCCCTTGATGTCCTGACTGTCAATGTAGTTCTCCTCATCGATTACCGCGCCTGGATAAGCGATGGCCTTGACGATGAATATCGGTAGCCGAAGACTAGGGTTTTCTGCGAACAACAAGGCCCCGCTTATATTTAGGATCCCGTTCTTCATTAGATTCATGTTCTCAAGGAGACCAGATAGCGGCACGTCCTGTTTATCGACGGATTCACCGCGGTCCTTCTCAAAGAAGGCCTTGAAATAGTTCGTGTCCAGATCGGCAATGGTCAAGTCGTTGGCCGGTACTCCGTCACCGTGGATCAAGCCCGCACTCTGAAATAATCTCTGGATTTCCTCACGGGATGTTACTTTGCGCTTGTCAGATCCGCACTTGACCCAAATCGCACCATTGTTATCCATGTAAGGCTTGGATACGCCGTCTGCCACAGTCACAACCATGACCAGCCCGTCTGAGGTCGAAACATTCTCGGTTCTTGGGTTGATGGGGGGGCGGACATTGTTCGTGCTTGTGTTAGAAACGAGCTGATTCAGACGACCCATATCTTCGCGAGCCAAGCCGGAAAATGTCCCGTCATTGCTTATTCCAATGAAGATCTGACCACCCCCCGAATTGCTGAAGGCACAGAGTTCTTCAGACAAGGATTGCGCATTCGTGACATTCGCCTTGAACTGGTGTGTACTGTCTTCGTCACGGGCGATGATTTCTAGAAGCTTTGCGGTTTCCATGTCTCGTATATCCTTTTTCTTTGGTTGAAGGCTTCCTCGCCACCCTCCATAATGTTCACGATTTTCTGTTGCAACTCCGGGCTATCAATGCTGCCGCCAGTCGTGCTGATGGCATTATCCGCATAGGCGCAGGAGACAACCTGCTCAGCATCTCCAAGCACCGGGACATTTGCGTTGTGCGTTGCGAAGATGAACTGCGTTCTTGGCTTAAGGTCGCGGATCAGTTTGATCACGTCTTCGTAAATTGTCTGATTGTCCAGGTCGTCTTCTGGCTGGTCAATGATCATGACATCATTCTCACGCTGACTCAGGACAAAAAGAATGAGCGCTGAAGCCCGCTGACCCAGCGAGTGGTGTTTCAGTTCCTTGCCGCGATACTTGATGGTGAAGCGATTGGGGACTTGCCAAGTCAACAGCGCCGGAAGGTTGTCGTTGAAGTATTGCTCAAAGACCTGAGCCGATCCCCCAAGACTGGCTTCGACTTGATCAAACTGCCTGTACATATCTCCGAAGTCGGAGAAGTTTTCAGCAAGCGAAGAAAGGGTTGCCTCACGAATCCGACTGCCTCGGAAGATGTCCTTCATGAAACCCGTAAAAGCAGTTTTATTTCCCTTGTGTTCAACCTTGATCTCCAGGGAAGAGTGATTCGTGTTGACCTTATCCAACTCCGTCTTGATCATTTTGTATTCCTCACGCCATTGTTCTTTCAAAACGGCGAGTTCCTTGATCAGCTCCCGGTCAACCTCGGCACGCCGTGACTCCTGCTTGTCCAGCGCATCAAGCATTTGTTTGGAATGATCAACAGTCTTTCGCAACTCTCGGAATTCCTGCGGGCGGATGGCTGCTACCCCTGTATCCTTCAGTTCCGCCGCTAATTGTCTTTCAATCTCGGCAAACTCCTCCTTGAGCCCCTCCCGTTTGGCTTCAAATTCCTTTGCTTTGTCTTGCAGTTCGGACAGCACAGTGTTCCCCTCTGACACAAAGCCCTTAATCTTTTGGAAGGAGACGGTCAACTTCTCGTAGATAGCAAAAAGTTCTTTAAAAAAAGCCTCGTTTTGACGTGAGTTATAAACCGTCTGATTCCTGAGATCGTCTTCGTGTCGGTTGACAAATTCCTTCAAAGCGGACAGGTACACCTTTGCATACGATACAACCTGTGAGCACTTTCGGACATCCACGTCGAAGTCCACCTGCTTTTGTAGTTTGTCCTCTGCGCCACGATCTTTGAAAAACTTAAGTCTAAATTCTGCGTCTTGCTTTTTCCTCTGGTATTCTCTTTTCTTTTCCTCCGTCATGGATAACTGTTGAAGACGAGCAACCGCATCAGTCACCAACTGTCTCTGCGCGTCAATTTTCTCTCGAATATCGTGCAGTTTTTCCCCAACCAGTTTCTCCACCAAATCTTTCTCGAATCCCTCCCCCGAGTTGGAAAGGTCCTTTTGGCCAAAATAGATGGGTTTGTGGATGACCGTATCACGGATGGAGATGCCGGGTTGTAGGATGCCGTCTATATGGACATCCGGCTGTTCTTTATATATCCGCCGAATCTCATAGTGCTGGCCTCGCTGGTCGATCGCTTGGATCGTCACTTTGCCTCCGCTCCCGAGTGTATGGCCAGCGAGACTCTCCTTATAGTCGCGATCGACAGTCTTTTCCTCAAAAGGAATATCCAGGGCATAACGAACGGCTTCCAGAATTGAAGATTTCCCGCTGCCGCGGATCCCGATCAGAGTGTTAAGCTCCGGTGAGAAGCGAATCGTCTTTCCGCTCAGGACACCGCCCTCGAAGGCCACGCTGAGAATATGGGACCCTTCGTGCTTCCTGGGCTCCTGGGCAACTCGATTGGAATAGTCGAGTAAAGCGTACTTGACCGCCTCAAAGGTGAAGGCGCCGAGTCTCAGAAAACAGGATTTTCCCTGTCCGATTTGGTCAATCGTTTTACAGTCCGAGCCCTCGACTTCGGCGGGATACCAGTCGCCAAGCCAGGCAGCAACTTTAGCGCGCAGATCTCTGGTCTCCACTTTTTGGAAACCGAGACTTCTCTTGCGGAAGAGATCGTTTCTGCCGAGTTCCTCGATACGCCCGCCCGACAAACCGCCCCACAGGCCATTTTGTGCTTCGACATGGGCATAGACAATGAAGTAGTCCCGCTCGAATTTGTCGAGTTCCCGGATTGTTTCGATCAGGTCGTGGTTTGAACGGCCATTCTCATTTTCGAAATTGCTCTGACCGGCAAAAGTAACGTCAAGGAAACTCTGAATGTAGTTCTTATTCTCTTGGTTGCGAATCCATGTTTCCTGAAAAACAACCAACACATGCAGGCCATGCGAGCCGTCCTTGACCGACAGTTCTACCCCCGGCAGCAAAAAAATTTCATCCTTCCAGGCATTCTTCCACAGCGCCCTGAACTCATCAAGGTCGAACTTGTTGTGGTTCGTGATCACGCCGACGCGGACATTGGCCTTCATCAAGCCTTCGATATAGGACGCGTCATACCAATCATCCTCCCCAAAATAAGAGAATTCCTTGTCTTTTCGCGTGTGCAGATGAAAATCCGTGCGCACCCAAGCGCTCCCATGTTGGAAAACAGATGGGGTGTCTTGCGTCATTTTTCCACCTTCATGCTCTCAACTCCGTATTCGATACGACATGGCTAACACTCTTCGCCAACCGGGACTATGAATCACTTTTTGAGTAGGTTCCGATTGATGGACATACCCATCAACTAATCTTCACGTCGAGGGCCGAGTTTAGCTGCAATTGCACCGAATTTAGATAAACAACAGCATAGACGCAACAAGTTTAGCCTGTATCCAGTTCTCATTCCAGATAACAAAAGTGGCCTCCGAAAACCATTTTCGGAGGCCATTTGGAGACGAGGCAATTCCGGCCGGTCCACCAGGCGCGAGGCTTTTCAATCATTCATCGACTCTAAGTACATTGTTTTGTGAAGTCAACGACGGAACCGACCCATTCTTTTCCTAATCAGTGGGTGCCACAATGCTCCTAAGCTCGATGTTCGCTGCCTGGGTCACGAGTGCACGAAGGAGCGCGTGTAGGCCCCGTTCTTCGGACATGTGCGGGACGAGACTATTGTTTCACTGCCTCGATGTTGAGCTCAATTCTGACCTCATTGCCCACCACCAATCCACCATTGTCCATAGCATTGCTCCAGGAAACGCCATAGTCTTGCCGATTCAGGGTCAGGCTGGCTTCAATGCCAATGCGGGTCTTGCCCCAGGGATCAACGATCTTTCCCACAACCTCGAAAGGAATGCTGACTTCCTTTGTGACTCCATGCATGGTGAACTCACCCGATACGACAAGCTCCTCACCCTTTTTCGAGATTTGTTTGCTCACGAAAGTAATTTCCGGATGATTTTCCGCATCGAAAAATTCCGGGCTACGCAGATGATTGTCCCGGCCTTCATTCTCGGTGTTGATGCTGGCGGCCTTGATGTTTACATCTACTGATGATTTGGCAATGTCGGCTTCATCATAGCTGATCGTCCCGGAAAACTCCTTGAAATTACCCCGCACCTTATTGATTACGAGATGCCGTACGGAAAAAGCTACCGAGGAGTGTGACGGGTCAATTTGATACGTGTCTCCGCCGAAAGTTGCGCTTGCGAAAAACAGTCCCAGGACTGCGGCATGCAATACTACTTTGGAAAACATAGAACCTCCTTTGTGTTTGTTAATTGGTCTTTGACGGAATGTCTTAAGTGAATTAGATAAGTACTGTTCCATCTGTGCGGTTGACGTCAACTTAGTCCAGGAAAACTTAAAGCCTGCACATTTAATGTTTATACACGTATTCTTCTAAATTTTTTTATCCGCGCAATTTATCCAGTAAGCGATTGAGGTCCCTCGCCTCCCGTATTGAAAGAGACTTGAAATTCTCTTCCCACTCCGTCTGTGTCTTGTCAACTTCATTTAAGATACGAAAACCTTCTTCCGTGATTACGACATCACAGGCGCGCCGATCTGACTCGCAGGTCTCTCTTTCTACAAATCCTTTCACCCGCAGTTTCTCAACCAGCCGAGAAGCATTCGACATCTTGTCTAGCATCCTTTCCTGCAGTAGATTAACAGTGGCGGGATTAGGATGCTGACCCCGGAGAATCCTAAGTACATTGTACTGCTGCGGTGAAATATCAAAAGGTTTGAGTCTCTGCAGAATGAGCGTATTGAGCCAACTAGTGGTAAAGATCATGTTGACAGCCAGCTTCTCATATCCGCTATTGAATTTTTCTTGCTTTATTTCTTCGCTAATATCCAATTCTCAAGTACCCTACTTGCATGTTTTGACAAAATATGTATATACATCGAAATACGCAAGAACTATTTTCGCGCGGCAAACACACCTTATGTGCGCATACCGTCTCTCTACCCGGATAAAAAAAAGTGGCCCCCGAAAACCATTTTCGGAGGCCATTTGGAGAAGGTGGGTAACCGGTGGCTACGCCAACCAGAGGCGCAGGATCCCTCTGTCGGGAGGAATTATTTTTCGGCCACGGCTACTTCCTTGTCCTTTTGGTCCTTGGTCGCACGGTTTTGCTTCTTAAAGTCATCGAAGAAATAGACCCCCTTGTCGCCGTCTTCCTCGACCGGGGTATTGACCGGACCGGAGTCACCGTAGTATGCTATCTCGGCGTCGCGCCGCCGCTTGCGGACATACATAAAGATTGCGATCGCTGCAACCACCACCAGGACCGCCAGGCCGCTCAGGACCGGGGTTGACGCCAAGCTGAATTTTTCGTCCGGCTTCTGCGCGGCAACAGCTTTCTGGGGAGCGCGTCGTGATTCGGCGACTTCTGCCGTTGTCGTTCTGGTTTTTGGCTCAAGGCGTACGGGCGCGGATTGTCTTTCAGATTGTACCTTCGCCACGGGTTCTTGTGGCTCATGCAGAGCGCCGGCCAGAATACTCTCCTGCTTTCCGATAATCCGGTTCACCGCGCTCAGGGTGCGCGATTTGCGGATCTTCTCGACGGCGGCAAAGCTCGGGATGATAACCTTCTCTCCCGGAATGATCAGGTTGCTGTTTGGCGCACGATTCACCAGGGCCAGCTCCTTCCAATAGGAAAGGTCGCCGTAGTACTTTTGGGCCAGCTTGCTCAACCATTCACCGGATTGAATTTCGTGCGCCTCCGGCTGGTCGGCCCGAATGAACTTGCTGAACAGAACTTCAGCTGGTTCCATGAACACAACCGCCAAGCTCATCAACAAAATTGTAAAAATAAATCTCTTCATGATATTCCTCCTGCCAGTGATTAACAAGTAAAGGTGAAAAGGGAGCCGAATAATCTGAGTTTCCACGAATGTACACAAATGCGGTGCCAGGATTGAAACTGCCTTAGCAGAAATCGCGTAAAGCCTGGAAGTACAATAGAATAGCGTATTCAGCCAAAAGCTTTGGGTCTGGTTTCTTTGGCTGACATACCGTGCAGGCAGTGTAACATTTACACAATCCACCCTATCCGATTTCTATTCGGCACCTGTGTTGCCGGACGTTTTGGCTGGGAGCAATTTGCTTGCTAGACTTTGGCGGGTTTTGTATGTTCCTCACAACATATTCGAGTCATCGCTAATGATGGAGGTAAAATGGTAAAAGGCAGGGGCTGGCTCATTCTCTTCATATTCTGTGGCCTTTTTCTGGCATTTGCTGGCTTGATGCTCTTTGCGCTCAAGGCAGCATTCGAGGACAAGCCGGTCGTTGAGCATGACTCAGTTTTGAAATTGAACCTGGCCGGTTTTATTACCGAGCAGTATCCGCGGGATGCGTTTAGTCGCGGGCTTGAAGGCGCCAACCTGCAGATGGAAGACATCCGCAAAGCGCTGACATACGCCAGCCAGGACGAGCGGATCAAAGGGATTTGGCTCACGGTCAATTTTCCCGGTTTAGGCTGGGCCAAGGCTCAGGAGATTCGGTCCCGGATTGAGCAATTCAAGAAAAGTGGAAAGTTTGTCGTCTCACACCTGAGATTTTGTAATGAAAAGTCCTACTACCTGGCATCCGTAGCAGATGAAATCTACATGCAGCCGCAGTCCTACGCTGAGTTCAACGGCCTGGCCGTGCAGGTTCCGTTCGTCAAAGGCCTGCTCACCAAACTGGGGGTAAATCCGCAAGTCGAGAATATCGGCAAATACAAAAGTGCCGGCGATATTTTCAAGCGCGAGAGCATGAGCCCGGCGCACCGGGAACAGACCGAATCTCTGCTGAGTGAATTCTACACTGAATTCGTGGATAGCATCTGTGCCCGGCGGGATATTGACAAGCCTGACCTTACTAACCTCCTGGACGGCGGCATCTATTCTTCCGAAGAGGCTCTAGCGGCTGACCTTTTCGACGCTCTATGCTTTGAGCCTGAGCTTGAGCAGATTTTACTCAGGAAAGTCCACAGATTGGACTCTACCGAGTTGGAAGACAAGAAACTGAATGTTGTTGCCGCCCGCCATTATGCGCGCATCTCCCCGGATGAAGTTGGTCTGGCCGGCGGCGACAAAGTTGCATTGATTTATGCCTCCGGTGACATCGTTTCCGGATCCGACGGATTCGACCCGGTCTGGGGCCGCCACCTGGGCGCAAGGTCATTTGAGCGAATACTACAGTCTGCCCAGGATGACGACGAGGTGAAGGCTGTGGTGCTGCGAGTCGACAGTCCGGGTGGCGACGGTTTGGCGAGCGACCAAATGTGGGCGGCGATCGAGGAAGTGCGTAAGCAAAAACCTGTGGTCGTTTCGATGAGTGATGTTGCGGCTTCCGGGGGCTACTGGATTTCCATGAATTGTGACGCTATAGTGGCCCAACCCCTAACGATCACCGGGTCTATCGGGGTGGTGACGGCCTTGTACGACCTTTCCGGGACATACGAAAAGCTGGGAATCAACTGGGAAACGGTCAAAACCGGACCGCACGCGGACATGCCGACAGACAAACGCACGATGACGAAAACAGAGCGTGCGCAACTCAACCGACTGACTGAGAGTTTTTACCGGTATTTTGTCGAAAAAGTAGCAGCCGGCCGGACCAAATCGTGGGACGAAGTGCATGAGATTGCGCAAGGCCGGGTTTGGACCGGAACGCAAGCGATGCAGCACGGTCTCGTGGATAGTCTCGGTGGACTCGATGTGGCCGTGGCGATTGCCAGGGAAAAGGCAGGCCTTGATGCGTCCGGGAAAACCGACTGGCTGGTTTACCCGCGGCCAAAGGGTTTTCTGCAATCACTGTTCGACCAGATAGGGGTACGCGCCGCCCGGCTGGCCGGGATTCCCGCTGGCAAAACCAATCTCTTGCAACAGTTGCCATCGGACGTGCTTGGCCCCTTGCGCCAGGTGGCACGGGCTAGCCGACTGCGGCCCGGGGAGATTTCAGCTATCTTGCCATTTGTGCCGGAGGTTGAATAGTGTATTTGTTATTTGAATTCTCTCGTTGACATCTTGAGTTATTGGAAGACAGGTAAGTGAATATGAGTCTTCACAACGTGATGTCGTAAAATAGAAGGATCATAGTGTGGATATGAAGGCGATAGACAAGTACTTTGAAAAGGAGGGCCTAGCTACTCTGCTTAGGTTCCTGATCATTGGCCAAATACTATTTAACTTTCTATCTATTGGCACAGGCTTCTTTGAGGAGGATTACCTTCCTTCTGAACTTCAAAACTTTCTTGCTGAGCAATACGAATCCCTTGCAGCCGGTGACTTGTTTTGGGGTGTTATTTCCTTACCTCTTGTACTGGGCTATTTGGTTGGACTAATAGGCCTTTTTTTCCTTAGGAAATGGGCGATAGTTTGGTATTCTAGTACTCTTCTGTTGACTATGTTGGCTTCTTTGTACTTAGGACCATCGATAGAGACCCCAATCGCATCAATATTTGAAGAGCTATCCCTGATTTTTTGTGGCGCAACCTTGCTTTTTCTGATTAGCCCATATCGAGAAAAAACATTTACAGCATCGGATGCAGACAGAGTCAACAGGGAGTCCGAATACTTTGAGTCTCCACCTATAGCTCGCAGATACATTGCAACATTTATAGACGGAACATTTATGCTCTTTATTCTCATCTTTGCAGCACTACTATTTGAAAGTAGTCATAACATTTTAGAAACTGTTCGATTAATAATTGTAATCTTTGCATTCTTGGTTTACGAGCCCTTGCTCACTAGCCAATACCATACGATTGGCCAAGGAATTATGGGGGTTAGAGCCAGACAGCGTAAAAATATGGGGAGAATATCAATACTATCAGCTTATGTTCGTATCATTACTAAGATTAGTCTTGGAGTTATATCGTTTGTTACAATTCCTTTTTCAAGAGAAAGACGGGGCATTCATGATTTTGCAGCAGGTTCAATTGTAATCCATGCCGACCAGGCTAGTTAACTACACACTAACTCGCAATCTTATAAGGGTTTCACTCCTCCTCCTACCTGAAAGTCAGTAAGGATGAGAACGGTCGATAAGACTCGTGAAAGGGACAAGAAAACAGCAGGGAAGAATGCGCCCTTTCATTAGAATTACTGTTTTGATTGCAATCGTATGCGCTGGAGGTAGTGCTTCAATTGGCTCCTGCGATGATGCCGAGAGTTGTGACAATGACAGGCCTGCCTGGATGCCCGAGGGTGAATCTCTCGTTTTTGCAACCAACCGTGATGGTAATTGGGAAATTTATGCCATGTCTTCTGACGGCTCAAATCAGAGAAACCTCACCAGGAGTCCGCATAACGAATTGTTCCCATCGGTTTCTCCCGACGGCAGGATTGCTTATGTTGGTGAGGTTGATGGCAATTATGACATTTATACCATGAACGCTGATGGTTCAAGTAGCAAGCGGTTGACTCATCACAAAAAACTCGATGATTGGCCCAGTTGGATCGAAGAAGGCAGGAGGATTGTGTTTGACTCTGATCGTAGCGGGAGCTGGGGTATCTATGTCATGAATTCCGATGGTTCGTCACAAAAGGTTTTAGTCGATTCAGAAGCCAAGGAAGTCGATCCCACAGCGTCACCTTTGAGTCAAAATATTGTTTTTAGTCGCGGAAGCGATACTCGTCAGCTCTATTTATTTGATCTGGAGAGCGCGGAGGAGATTAGATTAACCCACAACGAAATGACGTGCGCGCACCCCGCGATCAGCCGCAAAGGGGATCGCGTGGCGTTCAATGCCGGTGTTGAGTTCTGGGATGTTTACACAATGAAAATCGATGGCTCCTCCACAAAACATCTGACCGCGGGTGACCACGATGATAAGTGGCCGGCATGGTCACCGGACGGTCTAAAAATTGCCTTTACATCGAATCGGGATGGTCGTTGGGAAATTTATACAATCACTGACAGTGGAGATAAATTGCAGCGATTGACATTTGGCAGTGAGGGACGTCCATAGCTAAACGAGCAAAACTGGTGCGGGTTGATGTCGAGAGTGGAAGGGTTAGATACGCGCTTATTAATAAATGACAGAGCAAAAGTATGATAACTGAGACCATCAGAAAAATCTTTTTTCACGGCAAGACTCTAAACCGAGGAGCGATAGCCAAAAGAGACCAAAATGAAAAAACAAAACATCGCTTACCTTTTATCACTCTTAACCGTCTTTTCTGCTTGTTCCGGCTCAAAGAAAGCATTTAAAAAGGCGCGCGAATACGAGGCCGCCGGTCTCTATGTGGAGGCTGCCGAGGCCGACCTCAGGGCGCTGCAAAAGGACCGGAACTACAAAGATGCAAAAGTCCATCTGCGCAAGGTCGCTCCACAAGCGTATGAGGAGCTGCTGGGCCGTGGCACTAAGTTAGAGCAGGCACGGAATTGGGACGAAGCAGTTGCCGCTTATCAACAGCTCGATGGCTTTCTCGGCCGCATTGGCCTGCACGGTATCGTTTTGGCGACCATCGACGTCAGGGCGAAGCTGGACGAAACCAGCAAGCTGGCGGCCCGTGAGCACTTTGAGCGTGCGGAGGCGCTCTTTGCCAAGAAGCGCTGGACCAAAGCCGCAAATGCTTATTTGCGCGCACACGAGCTGGTGGAAAACTTTGGCCGTTCCTTCGACAAAGCGATACAGAGTCTGGTCAATTCTGGAAATGGTTGGCTCAAGAAGAAGGAATATCAACGGGCTCTGCAACCGTTTAATCGCGTTCTCGAAATAGCACCGAATCACCCAGTCGGCAAGAAGAAGGTGGCCGAAGCGCACTTCCTCCTGGGACGCCAACATTTCGACGATAAACAGTACCGTAAGTCGTTGCAGGAGTTTGAAGAAGTGGAAAAGATCAAGCCAGGCTACAAAAACCTGGTCGAGTGGCTGGACCGGGCCTACCAGCATGCCGTGCAGCAGGTCGCTGTCTTTCCGTTTCTGAACCGCACCCGGATTGAAGCCGACGGCTATCTCGCGGCTAGCGCCGTGCACGATCAGCTCGTACGCAAAAACCTGCCGTTCGCGGACTTCATGCCGCTACCGGAAACGCTGGTTATTCTCGAACGTGCCGGTCATAGTCGTTACGGCCTGCTTAACGAATCGCAACTCATCAATTTGGCGAGACGTGAGAAGCTGGATTCCATCGTCTGGGGCACGGTCCTGGACATCGATGTAAACGACTGGGCGGAGGATCCAATCGAAGTCGAAATGGTCCGTGTCGAGACCGACAGTACAGGTGAAGAAATAGAGGTGGGCACCGGCGTCTTTTTCCGCGAACATACGCACAAGCGTCGGGTCCGGGTGACGTTGGAGCATTTGATCATCGAGACCCATGAAGGCAGGGTCCAGGACCGGGAGCGCTACAGCGAAGACATCACCGACGTGGCGCGCTGGATTGCCTACCAGGGCAGTATTTACGATTTGCCGGAAGAAAAGCGTCCGCTTCTCGACGCACCGCGTGACCCGCGGGCGGTGCCTGTTCTGGTAAACGAAATGCTCATAGCCAGTGCCGAACGCATCGGCAGGAAAGTGGCAAAGTTCTATCGCTGATGTACATCTTTCAATAACACAGTTATGAACTCCCCATGGAGTCCAGCAAATATTTTGCTGGAGCAGCGCCCCAAGCCTCATAAAACCAGCTCGCCCCTAAGAACTGTAACAGCCGTTCCCCCGACTTGATGTCCACATCCGGTCTCTCTATTCGCCGTGCCCCGCGTTTATCTCAGAATGCCAAGCCTCCGGCGGTGTCCGTCCGGCTCTCAACCACAAAACCAGTGCTGCAATCCCAACTGTACCTGCAATCGCCATCAGGATAAAAGCACCTGTGCTGAAATCAAGCCCAAAAACTGTCAATGCCCCGGCGGCGAATCCCGCGAATCCCTCACCGCCCATTATGCCGGCGGCCAACACCAGGCCCGCATAGTAGGAGGCGGGTCTCCTCCGGTCGACGACAACTCGAATCACCGCACCAAGAGCAAGGGGTAAAGCCAGGCCCAGGCCCAGAAAAAGGCCGATTCCGAACGGCATGAGGAGTACTTTGCTCTTCAGTGCGACCGGTAGAAAACGGTAGAGGATCTGCGCAACAAAAGCGACAGCAAAACCGCCGGCGAACACCAGCGGATAATCGAAACCGAAGATGCTGCCCGCCACCATTTGGGCTTGGGGTGCGGGCATAGCAGGTGTGAAGAGGTGCTCCTGAAAGCCGTCGGTGATGATTTTGAGAACAAAAGGCGCTGCGATGCCGGTAAACACCACCGCCACTATGTCTACTTTGATGATGTCCGAAAAACGCGTCCCCAAAATGTGCGCCGACTTGTAATCATGCCCGGCATCGCCTGCAACAGCACACGCTACACTGACAAACGTCACGATGACAAACGACACCGAGGGACTCAGCTCAAGCGAAGCGACTGAGTAGACCAACGCAATCATCAGCCCCACAAAAATGCCGAATTGCTCCAGCGGATCTATGTTGGTCTCCCCGGTCATCCTCGCGGCAACCGCCACCATCATCCAAACCCCGAGCAGAGAGAGAACCGCAGCTCCAACGGGGACGTTTTGCAGAACCATTAGAATAATCGAAAGTCCTGCGAGTAAAGGCAGAGACTTCCAGTAATGTTGGTCGGACGAAAATATGGGCGCGAAAATCTCTTTGAGACGCGGTAGTACGTAGCTCGCAAAGAAGCCGAGGCCGGCGCCAAGCACGATACCCATGCCGAGGTTGCGCGCGAAGCCTTGCGCCTCCTGCAGATTGTATCCCTTTTGAAAAAGAATCGGGACCACCACAAGCCAACCAATCGCCGCTCCAAAAAACCATGAAAAGCTCGCCCCTGTTCCGAGAATGTATCCGCCGGCGACAAACAGTGGATAAGGCAGCAAGGTCACAAAGATGCCGAGCATGGCGAGCCACCCTACAGAAAATCCAGCCGGAAAAGTGGTGTCCCGCAGCAGTGCAAAAACCGCGGCAGCGGCTCCGACCAGGATGACCAGGTAGAGTTGCTTGCCCCCGGCCTTGCCGGCCTTGAGCAACTCCGCGCCGGCTGTGCCCGCCGGATAAGGGAGTTCTTCTTTATCGATAAAAGTGTATTTAAGCGGCACCGACAGCACGATCCCCAGGACCCCTGCAAGTAAGACCAAAGCACCCAGCAGCCACGGGTTTGGCCAGGAGAGTCTCAGGTCCTCGGTTCTGTTAAGAAATAAAATGCCCGGCACCGTAAACGCCACGCCAGCCGCCACCAGGCCACCGATACTTGCACCAGCCTGCGCCACGTTGATTTCGTGAATGTTGCTGGTGCCGCCCCGGGACAGGACTTTTAGGAACCCGGATGAAACCACCACGGAGAAAATGATCGGCCAGGGCGCGATACCAAGCTTGAGCGCAATGTACGTAGTACAAGTCAGCAGGAAAAGCGACAGGAACACCGCAATCACTGCAGCCCTGATGGTAAAGCCGGGAATCCCTCCGGACCGATCAGACACTACGTGATTCCGAGCTGGTAACCGCGTTTGGCTGGACAGAAGCTGGAGGTCCTGCCGAGATTCTTCTCTTGAAACTCACAGAATGGTTTTGCATTTTACCCATGGAGATTTTCGATATATTCATGAATTTTCGACTGTCTCGTTTAAGACAACAGATGGCTCAGGCAATTTATTTTGTCCTGGCACTTTTGCAAAGGTTTTTTTGGGTTTGTGCAGTCCGCGATTAAGTAGTCTTTTACCCCGAGCTCGCTGGACCCGCATCATGCTTGCGCTGCTTGCTGTTATGGTGACAGGACTTTGTCGGACAAGGTCGTGGACGGCAAACACGACTCCCCTCTGCTGCGGGATTGCAGCGGTTCATTTGATTTGAGACGTTTTCCTGGCAGAACAACAAAATTCTGAATGCCGGAATTCGGTACGACTGGGGTTGTTCTGCCCATTTTTGCATCTGCAGTAGGAGAAATCAGGTATGCCCGTTACCAAAGTAGAGATCCGTCGTGGCACTTACTACGACTCAGCCGTTCTCATGCAACTACAGGCTCAGCTCAAGGATCTTGACAATGTGTTAACTGCGGCTGTGATGATGGGAACCGTGGCAAACAAGGATTTGCTGAAGCAGAACGGTCTGTTAACCGATTCGGTCGCAGCCGCCCACCCGGATGATTTGATCATTGCTGTAGCGGGCACGGATTCTGAAGCAGCAACATCCGCACTTACCAGGGTCGATGAGTTGCTGACCCGGCGCCAGGGGAGCGAGCAAACCGATTACCGCCCCAAGAGTCTTTCAGGAGCAGTGGCGCAGGCGCCAGACGCTGACTGGGTGCTCGTTTCCGTGCCGGGTCGTTACGCCGCCGGCGTCGTTCGTGAGGCGCTGGATCTCGGCAAACACGTTTTCCTCTATAGTGACAATGTCAGTCTCGAGAATGAGATTTCGCTCAAAACTGTAGCATCTAGCAAAGGCCTGATGGTAATGGGGCCGGATTGCGGAACGGCAAGCATCAACGGCGCCGGCCTGGGTTTTGCCAACCAGGTACGCCGGGGTCCTGTCGGCCTGGTTGGCGCCTCCGGAACCGGGCTGCAGCAGGTCATGACCCGAATCCACGAGTTGGGCGGCGGCGTGACCCACGCGATCGGCACGGGTGGCCGCGACCTGCGCCAAAGCGTCGGTGCGATCACTGCCCGCCAGGGCCTCAACCTCCTCAGTCGCGATCCGGAAACCGGGGTCATTGTCATCATCTCGAAACCACCCAGCCCGAAAATCGTGGCGACTTTGCTTGCAGACGCCCGGCAGGTGGCGAAACCGGTGGTCGTCTACTTTACCGGCTACTCGACTGCGGTTGCGACAAGCGATGAGACCAATATTCGTTTTGCGACTTCGATGGAGCATGCTGCGAAGCTGGCTGTTTCTCTTACAGAAGAAAAAGCGTCGTCTCACACTTCCCCGCAGCTCCCGACTTTTGCAGCCGGGCAAAAATATCTGCGCGGCCTGTTCTCCGGCGGCACGTTAGCATACGAGGCGTTGCTTGCCTTGCAGAATTACTTACCGGAAATATACTCCAACGTCCCTTTAAAAGCTGAGCAGAAGCTTGAGAACCCCACCACCAGCAAAAAACATACGATCATCGATCTCGGCGAGGATGAATTTACCGTGGGCCGCTTGCACCCGATGATGGACAACACGCTGCGCCTGGAACGCCTAGCCCAGGAGGCCGCCGATCCGGAAGTAGCGGTGATTCTGCTCGATGTTGTACTCGGACACGGAGCACACCCGGACCCGGCTGCCGAGTTGGTTCCGGCGATTCAGTCCGCCCCGGAAAATGCGTCGGATCGCGAACTGAAGTTTGTGGTCGTGGTGGTCGGCACTAATGAGGATCCACAAGACATGAGTTCTCAAGTAGAGCGATTCAAAGCTGCCGGAGCCCATGTAGAAACCAACATCAACGCCGCCGCGGATTATGTAGGGCGCCTGTTCTCGGACTCCGCAGAGTCAGCCGCCCTACCGCCGGTTGACCTTTCCGTGTTGCAACGCCCGTTAGATGCCATCAACGTCGGTTTGGAATCTTTCTTCGAAAGCTTGCAGAATCAGGATGCCTCGGTCTTGCAAGTAGACTGGAAGCCGCCTGCCGGTGGCAATGAAAAGTTGATGTCGATTTTGGAGCGAATGAAGAAGAGCTAACCGGATTGTTCATGAAGTAGGGCGGATTTTATCCGCCGTGCTCAGGTCGCCGCATAAGATGCGGCCTACTTTTTCTTCGTAGAAACAGATAAAGAGAAACCCTATGAACATCGACAAAGCCAACACAGCAGCAACTGAAAAAATGATCGAAGCCCGTGCCATTCTGGTCGGCATCGGCAAAGCGCTCGACGTTATTCCGGGGATGCGGGAGAATCTGCTGTTGCACGCAGGGCCTCCGATTACTTGGGAACGGTCCTCCGGCCCCATGCGCGGCGCAATCACCGGCGCTTTGATTTTTGAGGGCAAAGTCAGTAACGAGGACGAAGCGAAGGCGCTGGTGGAATCCGGAGAGATCGAACTCGAACCCTGTCATCACCACCAGGCCGTGGGGCCCATGGCCGGTGTGACCTCTCCGTCCATGTCGGTTTATGTTATCGAAAACGAAGTGCACGGCAACCGCGCCTATTCCAACTTGAACGAAGGATACGGCAAAGTCCTGCGTTACGGCGCTTACGATGAAGAGGTACAGACCCGGCTGCGCTGGATGGAAGAGGTCATGGCGCCGGTGTTAAAACAGGCCATCGAAAGCTCGGGCGGAATCGACATCAAAGCCCTGCTTTCCGAAGCCCTGCACATGGGCGACGAAGGCCACAATCGCAACAAGGCCGGCTCGATTTTGTTTCTCAAGGCGCTGGCGCCACATATTGCTAAGGTATCCGAAAGCAGTCAAACTACGTCAGAAATATTGGCGGCGCTCGGCGATAACGCACTCGCGGTTCTCAACCCTGTCATGGCAGCCTGCAAAGCCATGGCCGATGCAGCGCACGGGGTCGAAGGCAGTACGATCGTAACAACCATGGCCCGCAACGGCACCGATTTTGGTATCCGGGTAAGCGGTCTCGGGGAGCAGTGGTTTACCGCGCCCGCGCAAATTCCGAAAGGGCTCTATTTCCCTGGCTATGGCGATGAAGACGCCAACCCTGACATTGGGGATAGTACGATTACCGAAACCGCCGGCATCGGTGGCTTCGCTATGGCGGCAGCGCCGGCTATCGTTACTTTTGTCAGCGGAAAACCTCAGGATGCGATCGACGCTTCAATGGAAATGTACGAGATTTCTTTCACAGAGCACAAGGCGTTTACCATTCCGGCTTTTGATTTTCGCGGCACGCCGACGGGAATCGATTTGCGCAAGGTGGTTGAGCTAGGCACTACGCCTCGCGTGAACACCGGCATCGCACATAAGAGAGCCGGCATCGGGCAGGTTGGCGCAGGACTGGTTCGTCCACCCATGGCGATCTTTGAAGAAGCACTGGTGGCTTTTGCGGAGAAATACGGGATTTAGGGGAGGTGAGTTTAGATCGGCCATTCTGGATTGCTCAGTAGAATGCAAACGTCAGGACAGCGCAGAACCACCTCTGCCAACCGAGCTTCGCTCGCTGGCTTTCTCCTCCCAGGCGGAGATTTTTCCCATCCTCGGAGGGGACAGCTTCAGGCTCGCATAGAGCCTGAAGCAGCGGTGGGTCCACCCGCATGCCGCTCAAGCCACGCCTCAATTCTCAGCAAAACACTGTCCATATCCTCAACAACCTCCCGGCTCTGAAATCGCAAGAACCGGACTCCCAAGCTTTCCAAGCGCCGTTGGCGTCTCGCATCCTTAAGGTCACGGCCGTCCAGGTTGTGGCTTTCCCCGTCGATTTCGATGGCCAAGAATAACGTCTTGCAGTAGAAGTCCACCACGTAACGGTTGATGGGCCGCTGCCGGTCGAAGTCGTAGCCGAGCATTTGTTTGCGCTTGAGTTTATTCCAAAGCAAGGCTTCGGAGAGAGTCATGTTCTTCCGGAGTTTCCTCGCTACTTCTTTCAGATGCGGCTGGTAGGGGATGATCTTGTGCCTCATGGGAATGGGTTTTCTGTTTTAGCGTTTTTTTGTGCATTGCGACTGTCAGCACAGCGCAGAACCCACCTCTACCAACCGAGCTTCGCTCGTTGGCTTTCTCCTCCCGGGAGGAGATTTTTCCCATCCTCGGAGGGGACAGCTTCAGGCTCGCTTAGAGCCTGAAGCAGGGGTGGGTCCACCCGCATGCCGCTCAGTCCAGACTTCACTTTTCATACAACTTTACAAATCCTCTTCCCTGTTCAAATCCCGGTTTGCACTTGAACTGCGTGAGACCATGTTCCATAAACAGCCGGCATTGACTTACTCCCGCCACTGCAAAGCCCCCACCTTCACCAAGTCGCTGATGTAGCGTGCAACCACATTGAGCGAAACCGGGAAAAACTCTGCACTCAGCGCATTTCTTATGTCCGAAACAGATCTTGACCCGTCAACAAAGTTGATCAGTTCAAAGCGCAGATCACCGTTGAGATTGAATTGCTTGCCCGTATACCAGACTCGTTCCGCTTCCGGGAGCTTGCCTTGCGGCAACCCGAAATCCAATGGCCCGCGCGTCAGACGAACCGGCACCCGCTGGTCTTCCGTTTCTGCCTTTGGTGAGGTTTCGGCCGGGGCTCCGGCGGCATGTGCTTTTGTCGTTAGCTGCTGAGAATAGAACCGATGATGATTCCGCAACTCCTCCTGCAGGGTCCGAATTAGACTCTGAGTAGATTTTTCTGAGTTGAAGTTGAGCACGGAAGCAACCGTCGCCAACTCTCTTTGCAGGGCGTGATTCAATATGTTCTGACTTTCAAACCACATCTGCTCGACCGTGCTTTGCGCGCCAAATTCAGACATTTGGCTTGCAAGGCCCATGGCTTCCGCCAGTCGGCCGGCTGCCTGGCTGTAGGCGAGATAGGTCAAATTCCGCGCCTGTGCCGGAGTCAGATTTGCGAGGTAGAGCGCAGCGCCGGAAGCAATCATTTCACAACGCTCCAGTTCGACCGGATCGACTTTGTCCGGCGTATCCTCTGATGTGTGGTGCGTGTAATCCGGACTGTGCGAAAACATGATGCCGGGCACTTTGCGCTCATTAAACATCATGTGATCGCTGCCGCCACTGTATGGCGTAACCCGGTAATTGAAAGCAGAAAGGCTGCCGCGCGGTGTACGCACATCCATCTGGTCCACCATGTCAGCCATGTTTGCAATCACATCGTTCAGGACTGACGGCATCGAGTCGGGCGTGCGCGTGAGGATAAGTTTTGAGTGCAAAAGTTCGGTGTTTTCGCCCACCATATCCAGGTTAAGGTTGGCCAGAAACTTGCCGCCGAGGATAGCGCCTTTCAGCTCCGGATGAGCGTCAATGTAGGCCATCGTTCCAAAGAACTCGGGAACCCACAAGAAGCGCAGAGAGCGCTTCGGCGGCACCATTTTATTTTCACGAATTAAGCTCCGCATGCTGCGTGCCATGTCCAAAATGGCCGCGGAGCCGCTGGCATTGTCATTTGCAGATTCCTTCGGATGATCCAGGTGAGACGTAAAGACAATCTCCTCGTCGGGGAACTCTGTCCCGCGGACATGAGCGACCACCACGTCCATAAAATATGACTCCAGCCCGATGCCCTGTACTTGTCCTCGCAGCACCACCTTTGTACCGGTTCCGAGCAGGTTCTTCAGCTTTTCGCCCTGACGATTGGTAAGATTGAAACCAAAGGTGACCCGGTCGAGTTCATGGCTCTTGGGCCACATGCCCGTGTATTGCAGCATGTCCGGGTACTCCCTGGCACGGTCGTCGTCGAGATAGCAAACAACTGCTTTCGCACCATATTTGAGTACCGCCAGCCGGTGCACGGAACCGCCGTAACCGGTAGCCAGAACAAACTTGTCCTTTACATCTTTGCCGGCATAATCGGAGTCGTCCGTGCCGCGGCCAACCCAGACCAGCTCCGCGGTTACGTCGCCGGAGTTTGAATAGGTCATGACGCTCATGGCTATTTCCGGGTAACCTACGATGCGCTCCGCATGCGGCTCAATCATCCGCAGTTCGCCTGACTCTATATCCCAGCCGGATGGCGACTGCCACGTTTGGTAGTGAACCTTACCATCGGATTTAAAGGACTCGATGTAGGCGTCCTGCTCCGAAAAACCGTAGCTGCGAAGTTGATCCAGTACATAATTCGCTGCGGCGCGATAGCCTCTTGACCCTTGAATGCGATGATGCCGGGTGATTTGAATGACATGTTCCTTTGCTAGCTCGCCACTGAGTTCTTCGTGCAAAACGTCCCGAATCTTAGGATCGAGCAGATGTTTGCCGGCCTGTGGAAAGGCCGACTCGCCCGACAGCAAGAACAGAGAAAAGACCAACGCAAAAGTGGCAATATTCCTGGTAAGCGGGGATGGCATGACTGTTTCCTCCTTTTCGCTCTAGCGTTTCTTGACACCGCCTGACTGTGTGATATTTTTGAATGATAGACAACCACTTTGTTTAATGCAAGGTTGCCGCGACTTGCAGTGTCATGCGTTCGAATCAAGCGCCGATAATAGGAGGTATGAAGAATCGACGTAACTACTACCGGGTTCTGCAGGTGCAACCCGATGCGCCGGTCGAGGTCATCCGGGCAAGCTACAAAACGCTTATGCGGGAATTGCGCCAGCATCCTGACCTGGGGGGAGACCTCTGGAACGCGCAGGTGCTTAACGAAGCACATGAAACCCTCGTCGATGCAGAAGCGCGCCAGAAATATGACCGGCAACTGTTTGAACGATACACCAAAAAGCAAGTATATGGCGCAGCGGA
The DNA here is from genome assembly GCA_029262055.1 of Candidatus Zhuqueibacterota bacterium. GTDB lineage: Bacteria > Zhuqueibacterota > Zhuqueibacteria > Oceanimicrobiales > Oceanimicrobiaceae > JAJDAD01. Next base: position 5,776 of record JAJDAD010000026.1, on the reverse strand, counting down.
CAAAACTCCGCTGATCACGATTTTTTGCCCATTTTGTAAACGGCCGCTAGCGCGGACAGCTCGCGCCGGAGAGTCCTGCCCGAGCTGCAAAAGCCCTTTGAGTTATGTTAGGGACAAGGTGTTTGATGCGGCCTGTCGACGTGCTATTCCCCGCATCAGCAGGTCGGGTAAGTTTCTTTATTACACGACCTGGCCGCAGAAAGGCAAAGATGGTGAGATGATTGACTTGTCGAAGGATGGCATGCGGTTCCGGTGCAGTGAGCGCCTGAAGGACACGATGCTGATCAAGATCAGCGGTCCTTTATTGAAAGGCGTTGCGCGTGTCACCAACCTGCACAAGATACAGTTTGAAGGCTACTCGCTCTTTTCTGTGGGTACGCGTTTTGTCTCCGTCACTTTTAAGGAGCCGCGCGGGGGATTTTGCTCCAGCTCGGCTTAGGGTGCTCGCTGGAGACTATCCCTTGCCAGTGCGTGTCTGTTTGAGTGAAATAAAAAGAGCCCGGCAGCAATAGATTACCGGGCTCAACCTGGACGAATAGCTCTATCGGATCAGTTGTCTATTAAGGCCTCGAGTTTCTCAGAGATTGCTTGTTTGGAAGTCACACCAATTGTCTTTTCCGTTACCTGGCCATTCTTGAAGAAGAGCAGCGTTGGAATTGAACGAACATCGTAGGTTCGCGCAATTTCCTGACTTTGATCGATATTGAGTTTGGCAATTCTTGCCCTTCCTTGAAAATCATCGGCAAGCTCCTCGATGACCGGTGCGACCATATGGCAGGGACCGCACCATTCAGCCCAGAAATCCACGAGTACCGGTTGCGAGCTTGCTAGTACTTCCTGCTCGAAATTTGCCTGGGTTAGATTGACATAAGTCTGTGTTGGGACCATTTTCTGGCTCCTTGGTTGATATACGCATACTCACTTCTGCTAACGCTTCAGATGCAGATTGTCATAGTCAACACATTTGTCAGGCGCAATATTTCAGCAAAGTCAGGAATGTGTTTTTGCCGACGAGGAGGGTTTGGTACACAGGAAGACTCCTGGCAACTTCAGTCCCTGGCAGACATACCTGACGGACTCAATGCGCCTGTCACGTGCGGGAGGGCTGAAAACCGAGCTGCTGTGCCCCGTGGCTCTCGTGATTCAAGATGTTGAAAGTTATTGCCGAAACGTAACTTACAAAACAAGAACTTTTTAAGTACTCACTCTAAAGGTGGAGATTCATATGGATGTTTCTGGTGTGCAATCACAAACGGCGACGGCGGTGGGATTTCAAAAGGAGGTCAGCGGCGACGGCGATGAGAAGGCGGCAGCCTTGCAGAAGAATCGTGGCGATTCGCTGAAGCAGGTAGAGACGAAACAGAAAGCTGTTGAAAGCCCGGGCACGGCAGCAACCGCACTGGAACCTGGCGCAAAAACTCGTGAAACTGAAGAAACCGATCGACCAGCCCAGGTTTTCAACCACAAGGGAGAGGTCGCCGACGGCCATCACAAACCTGCGGTCGATGTCCGCGCCTGAGGTCTTCTCCGTTGCTACAACCTAAGTCAGAAAACATGCTTCTGGCAAGTATTGGAGCCTACACCGCCGGTTAGCAGGGGAAGCGAGTTTCCGCCTGCTGGCCGGCGAGTCATTTCAAAGTCGATTCCCACCATTTCTCTTTAACACCACCATCTCATCTTCAAAGATGAGCGCAGACAGCGGATACCCCGCCAGCAGCCTGTTGAACTTCGCGTTCTCAAGTGACATGCGATGCGTGATCAACCGGGTCAACAGTTTCACCTCGTTCGCTTCGTATGGTATAACGAATGACAGGGAAAAAGAGCGACTCTCCAAGGGCTTGATACGATTATCGCCCAGCTTCCTGGCTTTGGGCCACCACTCCCACTCCTGACCAATCCTGAACGTCTTTGTCACCAGAGTATCCTCGCGATCTGCAATCGCGTCCAGATGAAGCGTATAATAGTACTCAGGATCACCTGTTGGCAGGAGGTGGCCCGCATGCTGGTTGCTGAGTATAACCGTGAAATAGGCTTGCTTACCACGCTGGTACACTTTTCGACCAGCTTCTATTTTTACATCCAGGCCGCGAACATATTCGGGCACCGGTGGACCCCCTTCGATCTGGTCCCGCTGGGTTTTCGGAATGCCTGAACCGATCCAAAGATGTTTACGAGTCTTGCGGGCGGGGCCGAGAGTGGAAAGCGGGCGCTCAACATAGGGCATGTGACAAGTGATGCAATCCTTTTGCACGTTTGGGTAAGGTCCTTCCAGCCACTCGTTGCCCGTGTTGAACACGCAAACCAGAGACGGGTTTAAGACGTCGGTAACATTGTGGCAACTGAAGCAAAGTTGGCGCGACAGATGCTCCGTGTCCTTTTTCACGGCATGCGGCGCGTCCGCCTGATTTCCGTATGGTCCCAGGACGAACCCGTCCCGCACATGACAGGCTGCACAAGTGATCGACTCCCCCCGCAACTTCGGATCGAAGCTTGGGTTCTTCTCTTTGACAGGGCGGAAGTAGTCTCCGTCTATCTTTCCACGAACGACCTCCGGCTGCTGATTGACCATCGGAATGTGGCAGTTTATGCAAACCCAGAGCGAATCATCTTTCGCCCACTCTGACTGAAACTGTGGATCCTGCCAGGCCTGGGCATGAAAAGAGCTTTTCCACTCCGAATAGATCTCGTCATGACATTTACCGCATTCTTCTGCTGAGAGCGTGGTCAGGCCCCGCGGCACTTTCTGGAACGGGACGGGCTTTTCCCAATGTTCGGTCAGTGGTTGGACATTTCCGCTATTTGCCGGTGCGTCTTGCCCCTTGCAGGCCAGGCTTGCGATGAGAATAAGAACTGGGATTACAGCACAAATGGGGTATTGCACTATCTTCATTCAGAATTCCATTCAGTTGACATCATTGGCTCGGCAATCTCTATGGCAGAGACGGCCAACCGGTCCGCGTGTTTCACCAGTGCAACAGCCTCCGGAACTGAGTTGTTCCATTGGGATTACCAAGCATGAGGATTGGGAAACGCCTTTTTCTGATCCTCCAAGATAACAAAAGCCATGCGAAAATCAAAGACCTGGGGCGAAAGGATGAGCCGTTGCTTCTGGTGCAATAGATCATGCAGAGCGAAATAAATCCGAGCATCATTTGTACCTTTAGAAGAACATTCTACAGCAAGCCAGGTTGTGCCGTTCACTTCACCGACTTACAGTCTTACAGATCTTTTTTCATAGCGTAGATGGGGGTTGCCGGCCTCTCATTCGTATATCTAATAGCGACTAGTCTGCATTTCAACAAATGTTTCGGCTGAGTTGCAGACATAGAGAGTTGCTGTCCGTCAAACAAAGCCCGGTTGGGCAGGTGGGTTAGATGCAGAATGTCAACCTTGCTGCGATGTCACTATGCGCAGTTCTGGCGCAGGTCACCCTCTCCGGCTGTGACCTGAAGTTCCAGGAGTCAGACTCCAGGGTTATCGACGAACGTCCCATCCGCCTGACCTCTACTCCCTCAAACAAGCGTGACCCGGCGTGGTCTCCGGATGGCAACAGGATTGTCTACTCAGCCACGAAAGAGTCCACTCAACTAACCAGCCTGCCGCTTGCAGGCGGCCTGGCCGGACCGCCGTTTGGGACCATTCGCGACAATATTTCTGGCACGCAATTCGCCTTCTCGCCCGATGCAACGCGCGTGGTTTATCGTTCCGCCAGTCGTGGCCATTTGTGGCTGGTACACCTTGCGAGCGGAAATGAATTCATACTGACCCCCAACCATCGTGAAGCCGACGATCCGGCCTGGTCGCCTGATGGCGAGTGGATCGCCTACTCTGTGCCGGGAGCTTCGGGAAGGCGTGACATCTGGACAGTACCGGCCATCGGCGGCAGTCCGTCGCAGGTCACCTCAAACGACGACGCCTCTCATCCGTCCTGGGCCCCGGACGGCCGCCAACTGGCAATCGAACTACGCACTGACACAACCAGAATTATCCAAATTATATACCTCGACAGCGACAGCACCCTGGCCCTGACGCCTGACAGCACAGACAACCGGGGCCCGAGCTGGTCCCCCACTGATTCCACAATTGCCTATTACTCAACTCGCAATGATACCACCGCCATCTGGACCCGAGCCATCGGCGACACACTGGAAGTCAGAATTACACCCACCCTCACCTCTGCCGTCAATCCGGTCTGGTCCACTGACGGCGCCCGAATTGCCTACCTGACGCCAACCGGTGTGTGGGTGTCTGCACGGACTGGAAACATCTTAAACTCTACTGCCATTGCGACCTCGAATCCGGTATGGGCGCCGGGCGAGAATCAGCTCGTTCAAACCGGAATAGTCGAGAACTCTGTTCTGGAAGTCTTCAGCTTACCGGACTCTTCGACCCGGCAGATAACCGAGGATGTGATGCTGCAGTTAGATGTTGCGCCGAATTGGTTTCCCGATAGCGAGACGATTGTGTTTGCGCGCACGCGTCCCGACTCGGCCCTGGAAAGCCACGCGATCATGACGGCTACTTATTCCGGTCGGCGGGCGGAGCCGCTGTTCTCTAACTTTCCGGCTTTCATTTCGGTAGACGATCCCGCTGTTTCTCCGGACGGCAGTCTGTTGATTTTTGGCGACGGCTCCCGGATATTTCTATCTACCCTGGCCAGTAGAGATGTCGTCGACCTGACGCCGTTCATCGGGGGAAACGTCCGTGAACCGGGCTGGTCGCCGGCAGGCAACGGTTTCGTCTGCAACGCCGGCGGCTCACTCAAAGTCTTCGCCACCGATTCGAGTCTGGTGGTGGAGGAGCGCCGGATTCCCGGCGGATTCAGGAATCCGGTTTGGTCGGTCTCTCACCCGGAGTTTGGAGAAAGCATCGCGGCTGAAAGCAGCAGCGGCATTCATGCCCTGTCCGCTGAGGACGGCTCCAACAACAGACTCCTGATCAGAGGTGGAAGCGGACCGTCCTGGTCACCAGATGCGGCGCTGCTCACCTATGCTTTTGAGGGTCAAATCTACGTGTTGAGAATTTTGCTTTCATTACCAGACTAATGGGTCGAAGAGATGAAAATTATTTGTAGCTTCTGCATTCTGCTCAACCTGACCGTGACACCACCTGTCATCGTAGCAGAGAATGGCAGAATCGAGGGCCGGGTTTTAGATTTTAATACGGGGCTCCCTGTTTCAAACGCTAACATTGAGATTCTCGCCACTTTGAAAGGCGATGTTTCCGACTCCAGTGGATTTTTCCATGTGGCTGATTTACCGGCAGGCACCTATTCGGTCAGAGCCTCAAGGATTGGTTATGAAACCAGAGAAGAAAAGCGGGTTGTGCTCAATCGCGAAAGAACCACCGTTGTTGAATTTTCCCTCAAGCCTGCACTCGTAGAACTCAAAAGCGTCGAAATCGCCGCCGAGCGCCTTTGGGACAAATACCTCACTGAAGCTTCGCTAGTGGGCGTTGAACGCATGCGTGCTCGTGAGATTATTCAAATCCCGGGCGCCTTTGATGATCCCGTCAAAGCAGTACAGGTTTTCAGCGGCGTTTCCGGCGGCGGCGATTATAGTGGCTTTCTGGCAGTGCGCGGCGGTAGTCCGGATCAAAACCAAGTCATTATTGACGGCGTGGTCATACCCAACCCATCGCGCTTCCGGCTCGCTTTTGGTGGCGGACTGAGTACAATTAATCCGAACCTGACCGAAGACATATATTTGCACCTGGGTGGTTTTTCCGCCGAATACGGTAATTCGCTCACTTCCATTCTCGAGGTAGAATACAGAAA
>JAJDAD010000025.1 GCA_029262055.1 Candidatus Zhuqueibacterota bacterium | reverse complement strand
ATAACGAGTTTTTCAGCCGTTGCGGGGTTTTCGCTGCTCTTAAGCTGCGATTTAGAAAAAACTTCAGTAAACGCGCGAAACTCTGAATTCACGCAAGAGCCCCGCAATCAGGCTGCAAAAAAATGGTATGTGCCATATTCGACCAATTCCTATTTTTAATCTTCAGTTTCATTTTCAACAATGGTTATCATCTGTACGATTTCATCACGGAGTCTCAAATATCTTCTTTTTATAGCATTATGAATTTGCCAGTTCTTGACAATAATGTTTTCAAAAACTTTATCATTCAATATTTCATTGAGGGGATACTCAAATATGGATTTCCCAACAGAAGATTTCATAACTAACTACATTCCGCTTTGAATAATATTTTAGTAGATAAGGATTTACCAAGGTATTTATCATATTGATCAAATCTGTTTCAACTTCCTTCAAATCAGACAATTTACTTTCCAAAGAAGTCAAAATAAAACGCAATTCTCGATTTTGAAGAATACTGATTTTACCAGAATTGAGAATATCTTTTAACACTCCGTCAGCTGGGTCGAAGGAATAAGGAACAGTCATCTGTTCTGCGAGAGCGGAAAATTGTTCTTCGGATATCTCGTGACCAGAATTAGACTGTAACGCCTCAGTTGGAATTGGACAAATCAGGGTTTATATTTAAGGTGGCATGAGAACCAGAAAGGAGCCACTTTATGTCTATGAGAAAACGCTACACAGCGACACAGAAGGTCAGAATTTTGCGTGAGCATTTGGAGAATCAAGTGCCAGTGTCTGAGCTTTGTAAACGTTATGATATTCAACCTACCGTTTTCTATAGTTGGAAAAAGCTACTGTTTGAAGGCGCACTGGAGACTTTCTCCGGCAACCATAAGAACAGAAAGAGCTGCACCGAGCGCAAGAACGAGCAGTTGAGCAGTAAACTCAGCAGTATGCGTGAAGTCATCACAGAGCTGAGTGCTGAGAATCTGAAACTCCGAAAAAACGAATTTGGGGAGATTTGACGGGTTGTTGGGTCTCCCCGGAAATTCGGGACAGTATCGTTTCGTGCATTGAGGGGCTGCACGAAAAAACAGGTATCGTCTTGGTAACTCTGCTTAAGTTTGCCGGGCTGCCAAGGTCGAAGTTTTATGAATGGAAACGTCGTTTTGGCCAGGCCAATCATCACAACGGTCAAGTACCGCGTGACTTCTGGCTTGAAGATTGGGAGAAAAAAGCGATTACAGACTACAAGAAACGACATGACGATGAAGGGTATCGCCGCTTGACTTACATGATGATGGATGAAGATGTTGTCGCTGTCAGCCCGGCGACGACCTATCGCGTACTGCGCGAGGCAGGACTGATGAGCCGTTGGAATCAGACGAGTTCCGGCACAAGCAGAACCGGCTTTGTGCAGCCGCCGGCGCCACACAAACATTGGCATATGGATATCTCGTATGTTAAGTTTCAAGGGGTGTTTCAGTTTCTCATCTCGGTTTTAGACGGTTGTTCCCGTTTTGTATTGCATCACGATGTCCGGTCGCAAATGCAGGAGTACGACGTCCAACTCGTGCTACAGGAAGCGCTCGAAAAATATCCTGGCCAATCGCCGCGCATCATCTCCGACAATGGCTCCCAGTTCATCGCTCGGGAGTTTAAAGCTTTTGTCAGCCAAATGGAACTCAGCCATATTAGAACATCGCCCAATTATCCACAGTCAAACGGCAAAATTGAGGCATTCCATAAAAACATCAAAACAGAATGCTTGCGCAGACAGAGTTTCCTAAGCCAGGAAGAACTCAGAGCTGCTGTCAAAAGTTACATTGAGTTCTACAATCACAAACGACTGCATAGTGGCATTCACTATTTACCCCCTGCCGCTGTGCTCAATGGCAGCGCTGAAGCGATTCTAAAACAGCGAGATCGAAAACTCGAGCAAGCCAGAAAAAGACGTCAACAGAGCTATCTGGTCAAAAAGAAAAAATCCCTAAATGGAAAAAGTACAGATATAGAAAAACCAGGCCGTTCTAACGTCCGAGATCTTTGGACTTCAGGTTAACCAAAGATGAAACCAAACTCTAGCTCGTCAATTATAAACGTCATGTTTGCCTTATTTTAAGCAGCTCTTTTGTCCGATTCACGCTGAACCAAAACACTATATTCTATTTCTGCCCGGCTTCTTCATCGCGCGGACCGCTCCATTCCAGTAGGATTCTGGCGATGTTGGTTGCGTGGCTGTTGATTCTCCGGAACTGCTCCATCAGGTCCTGGTGGTACTCCGACGTCGCCTTGCTTTCCGGAACCGCCTCGCGCAGTCTCTCGAAATGCGTGCGTATGAAAGTCTCTTCCTTGGCGCGATATTTCTTGTACTTCCGCTTCATTCTCTGTGCTTTCTGGAGATCAAATTCCCTGAACGCATCGAGTGCCCGACTGAGTTGTTTTAAGGTCAGGAGGTGGTAGTCTTCGATCTCCTGCTTGCCGGGCTTTGAGAACTGTAAATTACTTCCCAACCATTCATAGGCCCGCGGCCGGAGCGTCTTGGATACGATGTCGGCGATTTGCTCAAACTCCGTGACGGCATACATCATTTGGAAAGTCTCATCGACCTGTTCTTCGGGGATGCTCCGTTGGCTAATCTTGGTGAGAAAAGCATTGATCCGTTCTTCGAGAAAATTGACTTTCTGCTCTTCCTCATCCAACGCCGTCAGGACTTCCCTTTTTCGTGCCATGAACGGGTCGAGGATCATCCGCGTCATGTCGCGTGCAATCTCTCCCATGTGCAGCACCTCGGCTTTCGCCAGACTCAAAGCCAAAGCAGGTGTTGTTAGCAAGGACTCGTCAATAAATTTTGTTTCGTAAGGGGCCTTTACCGGCTCTTCGATGTGAGGCAACAGGCGTACGATCAGTCTTGCGGCCTGATAGATAAAAGGAAGTACAATCAGGGTGGTCGTGACATTGAAGACCGTATGGGCATTCGCAATTTGTCTGGGGACAATGTCGGCCAGCAAAGCCACTCCCTCCAGGTCAGCAGGGCCTTTAGGTGAAAGCCAGCGAATCAGATCTGCGAATTGCGGTATCCACAAAATATAGATGAGCACACCCGCAACCTGGAAAAGCGTGTGCGCCAGGGCCACGCGCTTGGCATCCCTGCTGGCACTAACTGCGGCCAGCCCGGCCGTGACACATGTACCTATGTTAGCCCCGAAGATAAGCGGGATTCCTGCCTCAAGTGTCAAAACTCCCTGAATTGCCAACACGATCAAGATTCCGGTAAAAGCGCTGCTACTTTGAATCAAAGCTGTAAAAACAGCTCCTACCAGAATTCCCAGGATGGGGTTTTCCAGCGTCACCAGGAGGCTGATGAAAGGATCGAAAGTGCGCAGCGGGTACATCGATTCCGACATTACCTTCATGCCAAAGAAAAGCAGGCCAAAACCAAAGACAGTCTCACCGATATTCTTAAATTTTTCTTCTTTGGCTACGAACATGGCCGCGATCCCGATAGCGACCATCAGGAGAGAATAGTCTGTCAGTTTGAAGGCGACTAGCTGAGCAGTCATCGTTGTGCCGATGTGGGCACCCAGGATAATGCCGAAGGACTGGGCGAACGTCATGAGTTGGGCCTGTACAAAACTCACGAGCATAACCGTGGTAGCACTGCTGCTTTGAATCACCATGGTGACGAAAGCACCCACTGCCACGGCGATGAGTCGATGAAATGTAAGCTTACTGAGGATCGTACGCATGCGGTCGCCGGCTGTCTTTTTCATCCCCTCGCTCATGAGATTCATGCCATAAAGAAACATCCCAAGGCCGCCGGCGAGACCCATTACCAGGAAGAACACCCAATTCGATTTACGTGCAAAAGCCTTAAACACAACAAGGTCGTCGCCGATGCGCCCATTGCGGATCTTGGCGGTGAACTCATACTCACCCGATATTGTGCCGAGCTTCACGAATGTTTCAGCGTAACCCTCCGCATCCGTGTGCACGACGTCCTTTTCAACATAGAAGCTTTTTGCCTTCTGTGGGTGCGAGACCAGTTCAAAGTAGACCGGGATGCCCGCCACCGGGGTTGCTGTTTCTGCGGTCACCAGGCGTACTTTGAGGGGCCGGGACAACCGGGATCCGGCAACTGCGTACTGTCGGTCACCGGAGAGATTTTGCTCCGTGCTGGAGACGGGTTTGGTGAGAACGAGCGTAGAGTCAGGCGATGTGTTTGTCTGGGAAAACAGTGCTGCCCATGACGCAAGAATGGCAATGCAGGAAACTACAGCAAGTCGAGGTCGGGTCATGTTATTATCACTTCCTGGTTCGGGCAGCCGGCAGCTTCCTGGTCATTAGGGACTGGCAATGCTGGCGCCAATCGGGGCAAGCTCCACCCGGCTAGTGGAACTGCTAGTTTATTTCTTTATGATGTCATTGCCGGGCGCAGAATAATCATACACCCCTTTACGGCTTTTCCTGCCCAGGCGGCCGGCCTTGACATACTGTTCCAGCAGTGGGCAGGGTCTATACTTTTCACCCAGCGATTTGTGCAAGAATTTGAGGATGTTAAGCCTGGTGTCTAAACCAACCAGATCGACCATTTCGAATGGACCCATCGGATGGTTGAGTCCCAGCTTCAGCGCTTTGTCGATTTCTTCAGGCGAGGCGATCCCTTCCTGCAACAGGTAAAACGCCTCATTTCCGATCATGGCATTGATTCGGCTGGTGATAAAGCCCGGTGATTCCTTGATAGTCACCGTTTCCTTGCCCATCTTGCCGGCCACTGCCAGCGTCGATTCGATTGTCTCTTCCGAAGTTTCCAGGCCGCGAATTATCTCCACTAGCTTCATTTTGTGGACAGGATTGAAAAAGTGCATCCCGACCACGCGCTGCGGTCTGTCGACAACCGCCGCGATCTCCGTGATGCTTAGAGAGGAAGTGTTGCTGGCAAAAATGACTTCGGGTCCGCACAGTTCGTTGAGTCGTGAAAAGATCTCCGCTTTCAGCTCAATCTTCTCGGGGACGGCCTCGATAACAAAGTCGCAGTCCTCGACCGCTACGGCTAATTCGTTGCTGGTGCTCAGATTCGCCAGCGCCCGGGTGGTCGCGGAATCGCTCACCAGCCCGCGTTCATTTGCTTTGGCAAAATTCGACCTGATTGCGTCGGTGGCTGCTTCCAGCATCTCAGCACTAACGTCCTGCAGGACAGTCTTGAAGCCTCCGAGGGCGGCCACATGGGCGATGCCGCGCCCCATGGTTCCGGCGCCTATGACTATAATCTTATGCACGCTCACGATATGGTTTTCTCATTCTTATGTGTGAACACAAAACGTTTGTTCAGTCCGTGCTGATCATTTTTAGTATTTCGCAATGAGAGGTCACACTAGAAGGTGTTCTTGCAGTTAAACTCGTATGTGTTGCCGGCGACTAACCGGAAGGCTCCAGATCTCTCAGTTCATATAAAATGCGCTTGAGGTAAACTCCTGTCATAGCTTTACGATATTGTGGCGAAAAATGGACATTGCGATATGGTTTCACCTCTTCCATTACCTCCTCAGCAATCGTCTCAATCTGATCGTCACTCAGTTCCTGACCATGATACCTTGCGGTAAGTTCATCATAGAGAAATGGCATCGTACCGGTTCCTGTCAGGGCAATTCTAATGTCCGCAACGGCTTTGCCGGCCAGCCGTAACGCCACCGCCACTCCCATGACAGGGTAATCCATTGAATCACGCACGCGGAGCTTGCGATAGGCGGCATGCGCCCCGGGTTCCTTGTCAGGAAGAGAAACATGGGTCAGAATCTCTTCCGGCGATTTGACATTTCTAACAACACCGTCGTGCGCAAAAAAATCACCCGCAGGCACTGCCCTGGCGCCATCAGGATCGGCGAGATGAAACGTCGCACCCAGTACCATAAATACCGGGGCCAGGTCGCCGGAATAGGTGGCGTAGCAGGTTTCTTTCTGCGGGACGACCAGGCAATCCTCGCCATCCGCTTTCAGGCAAAAGCCTTTGGATGCCCGCCAAAGATGGCTTTGGTTAAAAAACCAACAGCGCGTGTCGAGCAAAATGTTGCCGCCAACTGTGGCCGATTCACGCAGCAACGGGGTCGCGACCAGCCGGGCTGCTTCGGGCAGGATGGGATATGCTTCCTGCATCCGGCTGTTTTTCTCAAGCTGCGCAAGAGTCACCATTGCCCCGATGCTGTGCGTCGAGATCTGGTGCAGCTCCTCGACTTTGGAGAGTGAAATCAGGCATCCACGGTTATTCAAACGGTTCTTGTAGTTTGGCAGGACATCCGTACCACCGGCAATAAAATCGTAGTCTCCCTCGCACTGCCTGATGAGAGCGCACGCTGCATCCAGCGTTTCAGGTTGGTGATATTCAAATTCCGGCAGGATCATGCTTTCAGGCTCTCCCGGATTTTTGCCGCTGCGCGGCTTTCCACAATTTATCGGGCGTGATCGGCAGGGAATACATCCGCACGCCGACCGCATCATGGATTGCGTTTGCCACCGAAGGTAGGATGGGCAACAGCGGCCCCTCTCCTGCCTCCTTGGCGCCGTACGGTCCCTCCGGATCATCCGACTCGACAATGATCACATCGATTTCGGGCATCTGCATGGGCGTGACGGTGCGGTAGTCGAGAAAATTCGGTCCCAGCAGATTTCCTTTCAGGTAAGGCATCTCCTCGCAAAGCGCCTGACCTAGGCCCATGTGGATACACCCCTCGATCTGCCCCGCAACCGCCAGCGGGTTGAGGGCCCTGCCGCAATCGTGGGCGGCCCAGACTTTATGCACGCGAACTTCGCAGGTCTCGGGGTCCACCGATACCTGCGTGATGTAAGCCTGAAAAGTGTAAGTGGGCGACAGACCGGCACGCCAGCCCTTGAATTCACCCTTGCGTCCGATTGGCGGTGGCCCGTTATAACTTCCTTTGGCAAGCAGTGCCCCGGTGCCCGCCAGCGCCTCGTTCAGGATATCGTCAAAACCATAGCAGATACCGGGTTCGGATGCAAAAATAACTTTCTCGTCTCGCAGGACAAAGCCCTCGGCCGGCTTGCCGCTCTTGCGTGCGGCGGCTGCGACGATCTGCGCCGCCATGTCTTGTCCAGCCTGAATCGCGGCATTTCCGGCCATGAACGTCACCCGGCTGGAATAGGATCCCAGATCGATGGGATCGGAATCGGAGTCCGACGAGCAAACCCGGATGCGGTTAAGTTGCACACCGAGCTGTTCCGCCACACACTGGGCCAGCATGGTGTCGCTTCCTTGTCCAATTTCCGCCGCCATGCAACGCACGGTAATTCCGCCGTCCATGTCGATTTTCAGATGGACGGTCGAGTGCGGCAGCTCGTTGAAATGAATCCGGTGCGCGCTACCACTGATGTAAAACCCGCATGCGATGCCGATGCCCTCACCGAAGGGCAACTTGCCGAACTTCTCATTCCAGCCTGAGCGTTGCCGGGTTTTCTCGATGCACTCGCGGGTGCCGTTGCTGGTGATCCGGAAGCCGTTGACGGTTTCGGTGTTGGCCGGCAACAGGTTGGCCAACCGGAACTCGCACGGGTCCGTTTTCGCATCGGCCGCCAGCATATCGAGGAGCACTTCAAATGCGTATCTGGTGTTGACGGCTCCGTGCCCGCGCATGGCCCCGCAGGGCGCCTTGTTGGAATACAATCTCCTGCCTGCGTACCGGAAGTTAGGAATCTCATACGGCCCCATGGAGAGCACGCCATTATAATAAGTGGTAACCACCCCAAAGCTGCCCCAGGCGCCACCGTCGATGGTTGCGTCCAGATCCAATGCTGACAGTTTGCCTGCGCTATCGACTGCAACCGCGAGCCTGGTCTTGGTAGGATGACGGCCATGGTTATTGAGGAAAACTTCTTCCCGGTCAAAAAGAATCTTGACGGGCCGCCTGCAGGCCCGCGACAGCATGGCCGCGATCATCTCATGCGGGAACGGGTCGCTCTTGCCGCCAAAACCACCACCCACCATGGGCCGGAACACCCTGATCTTGTGCATGGGCATTTCCATCACTTCCGTCAGTGCCCGGTGCAGGTAGTGCGGTACCTGTTGCGACGACCAGAGTGTCAGGCGGTCATCAGCATCGTAGTGTGCGATTGCCGCGATGGGCTCCGTGAAAGCATGATTCAGACCGACAAAGTCGAACTCACCACGACGGACATGGCGTGCGTCCGCGATGGCCGCATCCACATCGCCGAAGTCTTGTTCAACTTGTTTGTGAATGTTGGTGCTATCGACCGACTGGTCGTGCAGAGGCTCAGCGGTGGGCTTCAGGCTATCGTCGGGACGCAAGACCGGAGCCAAGTCTTCCCACTCCGTTTGGATTAGGGACAGGGCTTCGAGAGCGATAGTTTCGTTGTCTGCCGCTACCGCAGCCACGCAGTCTCCAATGTAGAGCACTTTGCCCGCGCGGCCGGCTGCACCGGGTTTGGGCATGCTTATTTCGTCTTCAGAAATAGGTAGCACACCAAAGCGGTTTTGTGCGCCGCGTTCGTTGCCCGTGATGACAGCGTGCACACCACGCAGAGCACGGGCCGCTTCCACATCGATGCTCAGTAGTTTGGCGTGCGCATGCGGACTACGCAAGATTTTGCCAACCAACATCCCAGGCAGCTTGATGTCATCGGTGTACAACCCCTCACCAGTGGTTTTCCTGAGTGCATCCACCAATGCTGTTGAACGCCCGATAGTGTTGTGGTCCGGCATTTTGACTTTAAGGCTCCACTTTCTTTGCGCGTATCTTTGCTGCTGCGACTTCGATGGCGTCGACAATCTTGATGTAGCCGGTACAGCGGCACATATTCCCGGAAATTGCGGCTTCAATTTCCGGGCGTGACGGGTTCGGGGTTTCATCTAAAAAGGCTTTGGCAGTCATGATGAACCCTGGTGTGCAGAAACCGCATTGCGACCCGCCGGACTCGGCAAAAGTGTGCTGCAAAGGATCCAGATCCTCTGTCTTGAGTCCTTCGATGGTGGTTATTTCCTTACCTGCACACTCCAGGGCGAGCGTCAGGCAAGATAGCCTTGGCCTGCCGTCGACCAGGACTGTACAACAGCCACACGTCCCGAAATCGCACCCGCGCTTGGTGCCGGTAAGGTTAAGCGTTTCGCGCACGACATCCAGAAGGACGTCGTGATCGTGGGCCGCGATTTCATGGCTGGACCCGTTAATGTTTAGACAAATGATGCGCTTTTTCATTTCCATTTGCTCAAAGGATCATCCCAAATCTGGAGCAGGTGGCAACGGCGCTGAGGCATGGTCCAGAATATAAACCCACTTTCCGTCACGAATCGCTTTGACATCCGTGTACCTGCCAATCACCGTAAGCTCCTGGCCACCCGGCAAGGGTACCTTTGCCACCCATTTCCCCCATCCAATGACAACATCGCCGGCAACCATGTAATTAGTTTCCGTCAGCTCGAAAGCTGTTTCCGGCATGTTATCGAAGGCCTGAGCAATGTCTTCTTTGGTCGCATCCCATCCACGAGTTTCCAAAACCCCAATCGGGTATGACACCAGATCCGGGCTGTTCCAGTAGGTTGCCATCACCGCATCAACGTCACCGCTGCTAAGTGCTGCGATGAAGCGCTGGTCCAAATCTTTGGCTGCAGCAAGCATTTCAGCTTCTCTGTCACCTTGCGGCGCACACCCCAAAACGAGACTCATGACGACAGCGGCAAGACAGCTCAAAAACATCTGTTTCATGACTTACCCTCCCTCAAATGAATGAGTGTGAATGGCGTGAAACCGTCAGTTACTTACCTCCTACTTAAAAGCTCTCGCGCGATAATCACTCGTTGAATCTGACTCGTGCCCTCGTAGATCTGGAAAATCTTGGCATCCCGCATCATTTTTTCGACCGGGTATTCGGAAGAATAACCATAACCGCCAAACACCTGTACCGCATCGGTGGTGACCTTCATGGCAATGTCGGCGGCGAATGCCTTGGCGTAGGCCGCCTCCAGTGTGTTGCGCTGACCGTTGTCGGTTTTCCAGGCGGAGTTCCAGACCAGATGGCGCGCAGCTTCAACTTGCATGGCCATGTCGGCAATCATGAAGTTAACAGCCTGATGTTTCGCAATGGGCACGCCAAAGCTCTTCCGTTCTTTCGCATACTCGATGGAATGTTCCATCGCGCCCCGGGCCACGCCGACTGCCGCAGCCGCAACCACGGGCCGGGAGTGATCGAAGGCAGCCATGGCGATTTTCCAGCCGTCGCCCTCATTGCCCAGCCGGCAATCAGCCGGGACCTTGACATCTTCAAAGGTGATGCCGCGTGTGTCGGATGCCCTCTGTCCCATTTTTTCTTCATGCTTCCCTATTTTTACCCCTGGCGTATCGGCCGGCACCACGAACCCGGTCATGCCCTTGTATCCGGCAGCAGGGTCAGTATAAGCGAGCAAGAAAAACCAGGCCGCCTGGGCAGCGTTGGTAATCCACATCTTCTGCCCATTGATGACATAGTCATCGCCGACTTTCTTTGCGGATGTCTTGATCCCAGCCACGTCGGAGCCGGCATCCGGTTCGGTGACGGCGTACGCGCAGAAGGAACAGGACTCGGTCATCTCTCCGAGGAATCGCTTGTTCTGCTCGTCGTTACCGGCGACGAGAAGCGGGCCTTCCGCCAGCATATTGGACATCATTGAGGTGCCGATGCCGCTACAAGCCACGCTGATTTCCTCGCCGATCAAGCAGTCGTCCAGAACGCTCAGGCCCATGCCACCGAACTTCTCAGGTATCTGTACATTCATCAAACCAAGTTCCCAGGCTTTTTCGATAAGCGCAGTAGGGAACTCTGCTTTCCGGTCGTACTCAGCGGCTACGGGTGCAATTTCTTTTTGAGCAAATTCCTGGCTTAGATCACGCAATTGCCTTTGTTCGTCTGATAAGCTAAAGTCTATCATGTTCAGTTCCTCTGTTTTTTTAGAACCTTTTCAAGTCGACCAATCAATCTACACCCTCTTGAATAAGGCAGCGACGCCCAACCCACCGCTGACACACAACGTTGCCAGACCTAACTCAGCATCCCGCCGGGCCATTTCATGCAGCAACGTCACTACAATTCTCACACCTGTACATCCGGTCGGGTGGCCAAGCGCTATTGCGCCGCCGTTTACATTTACTTTGTCAAAATCGAGATTCAAATCCCTGTCGCACGCGAGTACCTGTACAGCGAACGCTTCATTCAATTCAACCAGGTCAAGGTCATCTAAAGCCAAATTGTTGCGGCGTAAGATTTCCCGTACTGCAGGAACCGGCCCGATGCCCATCATGGCGGGGTCAACCCCGACTGTCACATAGTCGAGAAGTTGCGCCATCGGTTGTAATCCGTACTCATTTCCGGCTTCCTCTGAAAATACTATGACCGTCGCGGCACCGTCTGTGATTCCGGAGGCATTGCCTGCGTGCACTGTCCCATCTTTCTGAAAAACAGATGGTAGCCGAGAGAGATCGTCCAGTGTGGTCAGCGGGCTCGGGTGTTCGTCGGTCTCAACCAGCAGCGACCGGCCCCGTCTATCTTTAGCCTCCACCGGAATAACCTCATCATGAAAACTTCCTCGAGCCGTCGCCTCGGCACAGCGGAGTTGAGACGACAGAGCATATTTATCAGACTCTTCCCGGGTAATGTCGTATTCCGCGGCCAGGTTCTCGGCCGTCTCGCCCATGAGGTGGTCACAAAGCGGGCAGAAGTAGCCGTCCTGATAATTAGCATCCACCAGCGTTTGATGCCCGAGGCGATGTCCCCAACGCGCACCGGGTACGAGGTACGGAATGTTGCTCATGCTCTCGGTGCCGCCGGCGAGAATAACCCGTCCGGTACCGGTCGCAATGCCCTGCGCCGCGCTGATTATGGCCCGCAGCCCGGAAGCACAGGCCTGATTGACCGTCAGCCCGGGCACCGAATCCGGAAGTCCGAGACGCTGCACGACCTGTCGAGCCGGGTTAGGCCCAAGTCCCGCTTGCCGCGCTGTACCAATGATCACCTCATCAATGGCCGCGAGTGGCGCACCCGACCGTTTCAGGCTTTCTCTGGCCGAGGCTGCCGCCAAGTCTACTGCCGACTCGGAACGCAGAGCCCCGCCAAACTTCCCGATTGGCGTCCTGACGGGTGAACCCAGGTAAATCACTGTCTTGTTATTCTGCATTGTGGGCCGAAATAACGCTCACTTGCCCTTGAAGCGGGGTGTCCGTTTTTCCCGGAAGGCCTTGATTCCTTCCTTGTGATCTTCTGTTTTGATCAGAACACTCTGTGCCAAACTCTCCAGAGTTCGGCCGGTAGCCATGTCGACATTTACGCAATTCCACAAAATGCGCTTGACTAGCCCGAGTGCAACAGGTGCGCGCGTGAGAAGGTGTTGGGCTAATTCGTTCGCCTCAGCCAACAAGCGCTCCGGATTGAGCACTTTGTTGATCAGTCCGATCTTTTCAGCAGATTCCGCGGAGATCATTTCTCCGGTAAAAATCAGTTCCTTTGCCTTGCCGTACCCGATAAGTTTGACCAGGCGCGAACAGCCTCCTGCGCCCGGGATCAGGCCGATCAGGTTTTCACGAAAGCCGAATTTGGCGTTTTCAGAAGCCAGCCTGATGTCGCACGAGAGCGTGATCTGCAGTCCTGCCCCCGTGCACGGACCGTTGATGGCGGCAATGACTGGCTTTTCGAGGGTTTCTAAAGTGTCGAAGAAAGCGGTGAATTCCTGTGTTTCCGTCCGGAAGTCCTGAGTCAGCCAGTCCTGGTCCAAAAAGTCGATGTCTCCGCCGGCAGAAAAGGCGCGGCCGGCCCCGGTAAAGATAACGACCTTTATAGCCTTATTGGTCAGCAATTCATTTTGCAGGCTCTTGAAGTCTGCGCGCATGGCCCCGTCCATAGCATTGAGTTTTTCCGGCCTGTTGAGCGTAACCGTGGCGATACCGGAATCATCGAGCTGGAACGCGAGTGTTTTATATTCTAAAGCCATTCGGCGCGATTTACCTATTGCGAGTTCCTAATTTTGGTTTTTTGCGCAGACCACGGATTTCGTTTCCATGTAGTAGTCGATGGCCTCAGACCCGTGCTCTTTGCCTAAACCGCTCTGCTTAAGACCACCGAACGGCAGTTCGTCGAAAATTATCTGCGGTGAATTGATCCAGGTATAACCGGCGTCGAGTCGGTATGCGGCTTCGTTGGCCCGGTCGATGTCCCGGGTCCAAATGGACGAACCCAGGCCGTAGATGTGGTCATTTGCCCTGGCGATGCCATCTTCCAAATCCTTGATGCGCATGATCGGAAGCGCCGGGCCGAAGACTTCGTCTGTCACGACGCTTGAAGTTTCATCGACGTCCGCCAGCAGCGTTGGCAGGTAAAAGTGCCCTGCCTGCAGTTCAGAGGACTCCGGTCGCTTTCCCCCAAGCAGAATACGCGCGCCTTTCGATTCCGCATCCTTAACTTGTTCATCCACTTCCTGCAGTTGACCGGACGAATGTAAGGGGCCGATCATGGTGCCTTGCGTAAGACCATTTCCGAGTACCAGTTTTTGCGCCTTTGCAACGAGTTTCTCAGTGAACTCGTCTGCAATTTCCTCAAACAAATACAGGCGCTTTACCGCCAGGCACGCCTGTCCACAATTGAAAAAGCGCCCAACCGAGGCGGCGCTCACTGCATGATCAATGTCGGCGTCGTCACAGACTATCATCGGGTCGCTGCCACCTAGCTCTAGCGTGACGCGTTTTATCTGCCGGGCCGCTCTCGCCATCACGGAACGCCCGGTGTCCGTGGCCCCGGTGAAGCCAATCTTGCGCACGAGGTCATTTTCAATAATTTCCTGCCCAACTGTGCTTCCTGGTCCCGTGACAATATTAAATACACCCTTTGGAAAACCGGCTTCGGCGAAGATCTGTGCAGTCATGCAAGCGGTGAGCGGAGTCGTTCCGGCCGGCTTGACTACAAAAGTGTTACCGGCCAACAGACCGGGTGCAATCTTGTTGCCCATCAAAGACACCGGGAAATTCCACGGCACAATCGCGCCACAAACACCCAAAGGTCTCTTGATGATCATGCCGTACCGGCTCGCATCCAACAAGGGTACGTAGCCACCGCGAATGGTCTTGGCCATACCGGCGTAGTGCTCGATTGTGTGCGCAAACCGCCTGATTTCCTTCATCGCCTCGCGCAGAGGTTTGCCCTGCTCTTTGGTCAGCAAGACCGCCAGGTCTTTTTCCCGATCGTGAATCAGCCTGGCTGCCGCAAACAGGAGTTCACCGCGCCGGGCAAAAGGCGTCTTGCTCCATTCGTCAAAAGCAGTCGCGGCTGCCGCAATCGCCAATTTTGCATCTTCCCTGCTGCCCTCTGGTGAGGAGTCCACCAGGGCGCCATCAGCAGGGTTGAAAATCGCTTTCTCCTCGCCGGAGAGAGCTAGTCTGCTCTCTCCGTTTATGAACATTTCTATCATGAATTTCCTGCTGTGGGTTAGTCCAGGCCGCCAAATACAACGCTCTTGGGTTCGAGATAGTACTCCAGCGCCTCCGGTCCGTGCTCGTGTCCGGTCCCGGATGCCTTGATCCCACCAAAAGGCATTTCATCATAGCCAAAATGAAGCTGATTGATCCAGAGCATCCCAGATTGCACTTCACGGGCGGCCCGGTTGGCGCGTTTCATATCGTTGGTCCAAATCGAAGCACCTAGTCCCCACTGGCTGTTGTTGGCTTTGGCAATACCCTCGTCGAGATCGCCAACTTTGAATACCGGCAGCACCGGACCAAATACTTCTTCCGTGGCCAACTTGCTGTCCTCCGGGACGCCGGTAACAACCGCAGGTTCAAAAAAGTGCCCATCCGCGAGTGCATTGTCCTGCGGGCGCTTACCGCCAAGCACCACGTTTGCACCGCCCGCTACGGCATCTGCGAGTTGCGCTTCGATTTCTTCGCGCTGCGCAGCTGTGTGCAGCGGCCCCATACGAATGTGCGGCTTCTCGGCTTTCTCCATGCCGCTGCCGACCTGGTAGCGGCTGACCTTAGCCACCAGCTTTTCCAAAAACTCGTCATAAATTTCGTCAAACAAATACAGCCGCTTTACCGCCAGGCAAGCCTGACCGGCATTCCAGAACCGGCCTATCATGCAGCCGCTGACCGCTTTGTTGATGTCAGCGTCGGGACAAACGATCATCGGGTCCGAACCACCCAACTCCAGCGTGATACGCTTAAAATCCGGTCCGGCCAATTCCATGACTTTCTTACCGGTTTCCGAACTCCCGGTCAAAGCCACCCGGCGCACGTCGGGGTGTGTAATCAGCGCAGTGCCCAGAGTACCGCCTGAGCCGGTGACACAGTTTAACACTCCGGGCGGAAGTCCTGCTTCATTGAGCAGGCCAATTATTTTCAAAGTCGTGAGCGGCGTGCTAGAGGCCGGTTTGATGATAATAGGATTGCCGGCGATCAAGGCAGGTCCAACTTTAGTACCCATCAGGGTAATGGGGAAATTCCAGGGAATGATGCCGACACAGACTCCCACCGGCTGTTTCATGATCACGCCGTAGGAGTTTGGATTCATCGAAGGTGGCAAAGGCACTTGTGAACCGCGGATTTTGCTGGCCATGCCGGCGTAAAACTCCATACCATGCAGGAAATGGTTGATCTCCCCCATGGATTCCATGAAGGGCTTACCCTGTTCCTTGGTAAGCAGGACTGCCAAATCTTTCATCTGTTCCTTAACCGCAGCAATGCCTGCGTGCAGGATATTAGCCCGTTCATCCGGCGCTGTCGCTGCCCAGGACTGAGACGCCGCCCTGGCTGAATCTACCGCCGCTTGCGCGTCCGCCTCATCTCCGGCCGGAACCGTGTCTATCGTTGAGTTGTCACATGGATTTTTGACTTCCCGGGTACCGCCACTTACCGCGTCGGCCCACTCCCCGTTAAGGTACATCTGTGCCATTTATGTTCTCCTAATTAAGGTCTGTTTTTGTATTCTATAGTGGCTCGGCGATCGAGTTGTTGGGTTCGAGGAGATGAACCCAACCTACAATGCCCAGCAAGATTCTCAAAACAACGCACGGACGCTTGATAGAACTAAGAGCGAGACAGAATTTGTTCTCGCAACAGAAGCTCAGTCAAAAGAAGTTATTTTCCAGAGAAACTGGCAGCCCGTTTTTCAAGGTACGCTGTTAGCCCCTCCTTCGCATCCGCACTGTCAAAGCCGCGCTGCAGCAACTCCCTCTCCAACGCCAGGCCATCAGGAAGAGACATCTCGCTGCCTGACTTTACTGCGCGCTTGATCAGACCAACGGAAAGACTGGCCTTGTTTGGCGGGACGAAGCTGCTGGCGAACTTCATAATCTCGTCCCAATAGTCTTCTTCCTCAAACACCTTGTTTAGCAAACCAAAGTCGAGCGCCTTTTCCATAGATACGGGCGCGCCAATTGCCATTAATTCAATGGCCCGCGCGGAGCCGATGAGCCTAGGCAAACGTTGTGTGCCACCCATGCCGGGCAAGACACCGAGGTTGACCTCGGGCAGACCAATCTTCCCCTTGCCTGCCTTGCCGATCCGGATATCGCAGGCCATGCTGATTTCGCAGCCGCCGCCCATTGCATGGCCATTGATGGCCGCAATGACGAGCTTGGGCGTGTTCTCGATGCGCAGCAAAGTCTCATTGCCGTGTAAGCCAAAGTTGTACAGATAGGCTGGCGTGTTCGACTGCAACATGCTAATGTCCGCGCCACCGGAAAAGAACTTCTCCCCTTTTCCGGTCAAAACAATGACATGGACCGACTCATCGAAACGAGCATGCATTACACAGGCGTCGAGAGCAGCCATCATTTCATGATTATAGCTGTTTGCGGGTGGATTATTTAATTCCATTATCGCGACGCCATCGACAACGCGATAATCAACGAGTGATTGTGACATGCAAGCTCCTTTCCTGGTGAGATTTCTCCGCTTCAAACAAATTAATCTTCTTCTTTGATCAGTAGATTATTGTACAACAATGCAGCTACTCCCGCACCAAAAATCGGCCCAATCCAATAGACGATATGATTGTCAAAATAGCCTGCGGCAACCGCGGGCCCGAAAGTACGGGCAGGATTCATCAAGGCGCCTGTGAGGGGCCCACCCACTATAATGTCAAAAACCAACAGGGCGCCAATCGCAATGAACTCAGCAATAAAACACAGAGCATTCTGCATTTATTCTTCCTCCGTCGGTTTCTTCCGGGTGAAAACTACATAATTGGATGTGGAAACTCAAGTGAATTCATCTTAACTCTGGTGACGCGTAACAGACCAAATAGCCAGCAGGGAATGGTGGCTCATACGGAGTCCAGCTAACTTGACTGCGCGTCAAATCCGGTGGCTGAGAGGCATATCTTCAGGACATCCCAGGGCAACAGAGCGCATTTGACCCTAACTGGAAACGCTCGTACACAGGACAAAGTACTAAGCTTCCCCAGGGCGGGGTCTCCTGCTGCGCGCTTGCCGTTCATGAGGTGCCTGAACCCGGCCAACATCCGGCCAGCCTCACCGATGGTCATCATTTGTATTTGTTCAGTCATGATCGAAGCTGAAGCCACGCAAATGGCGCATCCTTCGCCGGTAAATGCGCTTCTTTCAATCAGGCTGCTCTTAACACGCAAGTATAGGGAGACTTTGTCGCCACAAACGACATTCTCTTCGATGGCGTGATGGGTAAAGTTCTTCAGGGAGCCGTAGCTTCTGGGGTGTCTGGAGTGATCCAGGATAAGCGCTTCGTACAGTGATTTCGAGGACACTTGCGCCGTGTTTTACATCATACCAAGTTCATAGCGGGCCACGTCGCTCATCATATCGGGATTCCATTGCGGCTCCCATACGATTTCGACTTTCACATCTTTGATGTCGGCCATTGCCTTGACCTTGTTTTCGACTTCAATCGGGAGGGTGCCGGCGACCGGACAGGCAGGAGAAGTCAATGTCATGCTAACCAGCACTGAGTTGTCATCGCTGACCACAACATCATAAATGAGGCCCAGCTCGTAGATGTTAACTGGTATTTCAGGGTCGTAGCAGGTTTTCAGAATCTCAACAACCTGATCCCGCAGCAGTGTATCTGATTGTGCCGCAGAGTCTGGCTGCGCAGGGGGCGTGTCGTTATTTGTGTTTTCGCTCATAAACCTATTCAGTTGAGATTTTTTTATCTTCTTCGGCGAGTGCGGCCTGCATCGTGTGCCATGCTAGGGCCGCACATTTTACTCTGGTCGGAAACTCCCTCACACCGGCGAACACAGCTAGTTTCCCTGCCTCCTGCACATCGACCGGTGCATTGAGATCGCTGGTTATCAACGCCTGGAATTGCCGAAAAACCTCTTCGGCCTCGGGAACGGATTTTCCTTTCACCAGAGTTGTCATCACCGACGCAGACGCTTTTGAAATCGCGCAGCCGCTGCCGGTGAAAGCAACGTCCTTTATTACATCGTCCTCCACCTCGAGAGCCACGTTGATGCGGTCACCGCAGAGGGGATTGTATCCTTCGGAGGCGCAAGTAGGATGCTCCAGGGAACGAAAATTCTTGGGGTTTTTATTGTGGTCAAGGATGACCTGTTGATACAGTTCGCGTAGATCCATTATTTAAACAGGTTTAAGACTCCGTGCAGGCCCTCCGCCAAACGGTCCACTTCGTCTACCGTGTTGTACAAAGCAAACGAAGCCCGTGTGGTAGCCGGGATTTTGAACCGCTCCATGACCGGCTGCGTACAGTGATGCCCGGTCCGGACAGCGATTCCGTTTTGGTCCAGGATGGTACCGATGTCGTGCGGATGAATATCAGAAAGCACGAATGACACCACTCCGGTTTTGGCTTTGGCCATGCCAATGAATTTCAAGTCGGGGATGTCAGCCAGCGCTTCATGCGCATACCTGAGCACCGCATCCTCGTGGCTCTCCAGCTTGTCGTAGCCGATGCCTGTAAAATAATCGATAGCAGTCGCCATACCGATGGCACCCGCCATGTTGGGCGTGCCTGCCTCGAACTTACTCGGCAGCTCACTGTAGGTGGTTCGTTCAAAGGAGACTGACTTGATCATATCCCCACCACCCTGGTAGGGCGGCATCGCATCAAGAAGCGACTCTCGGCCGTAAAGCGCTCCGATACCGGTTGGTCCGAATAGTTTGTGACTGGATATTGCATAAAAATCACACCCCAATTCCTGCACATCTACTTTCAGGTGCGACACAGCCTGGGCTCCATCCACCAACACCGGTATGTCGAAGGCATGAGCGCGCTCAACTATTTTCTTGATGGGATTGATGGTGCCAAGAGAGTTGGAAACATGCACAATGGCGACCATCTTTGTTTTTTCTGACAGCAGCGTTTCGAACTCTTCGAAAATGATGTCACCATTGTCATCGATAGGTATCACCCGCAGTTTGGCCCCGGTCTGTTCGCACAGCATTTGCCAGGGCACGATATTGGAATGATGCTCCATCGCTGAAATCAAAACCTCGTCGCCCGCCTTGATATTTGCGCGGCCAAAGGAGTAGGCGACCAGATTGATTGACTCAGTGGTTCCACTGGTAAAAACGATCTCCCGCGCAGATTCGGCATTGAGAAAGCCGGCAATTGTCTCGCGTGCGGCCTCATACTTATTGGTGGCTAACTCGCTGAGATAATGAACACCACGATGAATATTGGCGTTCTGCTTCTCGTAATAGGCGCGCGTCGCTTCCACGACCTGCAGTGGCTTCTGGGTCGTGGCTGCATTATCGAGGTAAACCAGCGGCTTGCCGCGTACACGGCTACGCAGAATGGGAAAGTCGTCGCGCACTCCGTAGACATCGAAGAAGTCTATAGGACACGCAACAGGCCCCATCTTGGTCTTTTCCAGTAGAGCTTCACTCATCTTGGTTCACACTCATTAAGAGGTAAAGCGGTCAATGATTTTGGCATCGATAGTCTCCCGCAAAGCCCCATCCTTGATTCCTTCGAGAACATCGGCAACAAATGCATGCCTGAGCATCGCTTCCGCCATGTCCTTACCGATGCCGCGGCAACGCAAGTAGAACAACGCTTCATCGTCCAACTGGCCAATGGTGGCACCATGCGTGCACTTTACATCATCGGCAAAGATCTCCAGTTGCGGCTTGGCGTTGATTGCTGCGTCATCGGTCAGCAGCAAGGTTTTGTTCGACTGCAACGCGTTGGTTTTCTGCGCGTCCTGGCGCACGAGGATTTTCCCGTTAAACACGCCTTGTGCGTGGTCATCGAGGATGCCCTTGTACAACTCGTTGCTGAAGCAGTGTGGCTTGGCGTGATCGATGAAGGTATGATTGTCGATGTGCTGTACGCCACTGCCAACATAAAAACCCAGGAGATGCGTTTCGCAATGTTCGCCATTCAGCATGACATTAAGATTATTCCTGACCAGACGCCCGCCGAGGTCGATGTTGACCGATGCGAAATGGCTTTCCCGTTCCTGGTGCACGTTAAACGTAGCGATATGGTAGGCATCAAGGGCTTCTTGCTGGATTTTTGTGTGTTCAACTCTGGCATTCTTACCGACAAAAATCTCCGCTACAGCATTGTTGAAGTAGGAGCCGCCTGCCAGTTGGTGATAGCTCTCCAACACGCTGACCTGGCCACCGTCCTCAACTACGAACAGATTTCTCGGATTGGTAGCAAACGGCGCAGAACTCCCATCGCTCAGATGAAGTATGTGCAAGGGCTCTTTCACTGTCAAGCCAGATGGAACATACACAACGGTGCCCTCATTCGCAAATGCTGTGTTTATGGCAGTAAACGGCTCATCGGTGAAATTGGCGTATCGCCCAAGGTGCGCCCTGACCTTGTCATTCTCAAGCAGTTCGGAGAGATTACCAATCAATAACCCCTGTCCTTCAGAACTGAATGAAGACAGTTCTTTCGAATAAGTGCCGTTCAAGAAAACCATCCGGTTCCTGGACAGGTCACCGAATGTAAAGGGTCCGATGTCGACGTCGGTGTCCGCCTCGCTTTGCGCGGCCACTTCATATTTTTGCTCAAAGATCGGCGCGACGTTGGTGTACTTCCACTCCTCGTTCCCCGGTGTCGGCAGCCCCAATTCCGAAAACCTGGAGATAGCCTGCTTCCGGGTCGTGTGGAAGGGCAGCTCGGCACCACCGTTCAGGCTGTCTTCAAATGCCTGAAACCTGGACAGATACCATTGCTTGCATTCTTCGAAAACAGATTCATTTGCCATCTATCAAGTACATCCTTTTGGTTAAGTTTGAGGTAGCTTTAGGCCGCTACCGCAGCACCGGACTCGTTTTTCAACCAGTCATATCCTTGTTCCTCGAGTTGCAGAGCAAGGTTCTTGTCGCCTGACTTAACAATCCGGCCATCGGACAAGACGTGTACAAAATCAGGAACAATGTAATCGAGCAGACGCTGATAGTGCGTGACAACGATAATGGCGTTGTCCTTGCTTCGTTGCGCGTTTACACCGTTGGCAACTGTCTTTAAAGCATCAATATCAAGGCCGGAATCGGTCTCGTCTAAAATGGCAAGCTTAGGCTCTAATACAGCCATCTGGAACACTTCGTTACGTTTTTTCTCGCCACCGGAGAAACCTTCATTGACGGCCCGGCTCAGAAATTTTTCGTCCATATTGACGAGTTCGAGCTTCTCTCGGATAAGTGCGAAAAAATCCATAGCGTCCAGAGCAGACTCGCCACGTGCTTCGCGCATGTCGTTCAAGGCTGTCTTAAGAAAATTGGACATGCCCACGCCCGGGATCTCAACGGGATACTGAAAGGCCAGAAAAACTCCGGCCCGTGCACGGTCTTCCGGCGCCATGTCGAGAAGGTCCTGACCGTCGTACTCGACGCTTCCTGATAATATCTCGTACTCTTCCCGGCCTGCCAGGACGTTTGCCAGCGTGCTCTTACCACCGCCGTTGGGTCCCATCACGGCATGCACTTCTCCTGCATTTACGTTTAAGTTGAGGCCCTTCAGGATCTGGTTGCCTTCTACGGCTGCTTCAAGGTTCTTTATTTTAAGCATCTAACGTTTATTCTCCTTCTGTGCTGGTTGGCTGGTAATTAACCCACGCTTCCTTCCAAACTGATTGCCAAAAGCTTCTGCGCTTCCACGGCAAATTCCATGGGCAGCTCTCTGAACACTTCCTTGCAATAACCATTGACGATCAAGCCGATGGCATTTTCAGTATCAATGCCACGCTGATTACAGTAAAAAATCTGGTCTTCCCCGATCTTGGTGGTGGTCGCCTCATGCTCAATCCGGGCGGATTTGTTGCTCACTTCCAGATATGGAAATGTGTGCGCCCCGCAACGGTCGCCGATAAGAAGCGAATCACATTGTGAAAAGTTGCGCGCGCTATCTGCCTTTGAGGCCACGCGCACCAGGCCACGATAAGAGTTGTTGCTCTTGCCGGCGGAAATGCCTTTTGATATGATTGTGCTCCTGGTGTTCTTTCCCAAGTGGATCATTTTTGTGCCGGTATCAGCCTGCTGATGATTATTGGTCAGGGCTACCGAATAAAACTCCCCGACAGAATCGTCGCCGCGCAAGATGACGCTTGGATACTTCCAGGTGATGGCGGAACCGGTTTCAACCTGGGTCCACGAAATCTTGGCCTTTTCATGACAGATGCCACGCTTGGTGACAAAATTGAAAATGCCACCCTTGCCGTTTTCATCGCCCGGATACCAGTTCTGAACCGTAGAGTATTTTACATCGGCTCCCTTGTGCGAGACAATTTCAACGACGGCAGCGTGCAGTTGATTCTCGTCGCGCATTGGCGCCGTGCAGCCCTCAAGGTAACTGACGGTCGCTCCTTCGTCAGCAACGATGAGCGTCCGCTCAAATTGACCCGTATTTGCAGCGTTGATTCGGAAGTAAGTAGAAAGCTCCATCGGGCAACGAACACCTTTCGGCACATAGCAGAATGAGCCATCGCTGAAGACCGCCGAATTAAGCGTGGCAAAAAAGTTGTCGGTGTATGGCACAACAGACCCGAGGTACTTCTTGATAAGCGCAGGGTGCTCCTGCACCGCTTCGGAAAACGAACAAAAAATAATGCCCTGCTTGCTCAGCTCGTCCTTGAAGGTCGTGGCAACCGAGACACTGTCCATCACCGCATCGACAGCCACACCGGAAAGGCGTTTTTGCTCTTCAAGTGAAATACCGAGCTTGTCAAAAGTCGCCCGGATGTCGGGATCGACCTCATCCATGCTCAGCAGTTCTTTTTTCTCTTTGGGCGCGGCATAGTAGTACGCGTCCTGATAATCGATGGCTGCGTACTTCACGTTCGGCCAGGTCGGCTCTTTCAGAGTGAGCCAATGACGAAACGCTTTCAACCGCCATTCGAGCAGAAACTCCGGTTCATTCTTTTTCGCAGAAATGAACCGAACCGTGTCTTCATCCAAACCCTTCGGAGCAAAGTCCGTATCGAGGTCAGTTGTGAAACCCCACTTGTACTCGCTCTTTGTAAATTGTTCTATTGTTTCTTGTTCGTCGCTCATTCATACTCCTCTGCAGAAAAAACCGGCTCGTGCCAGGCCTTACCATTGCCATTGCTTGGCACACAGGCTTCGCAAAGACCAAAAAACTCCAGTCGATGGTTTCTCACCCGAAAGTCTGTCAGTTCTTCTACTTTTCTATCCAGTGCGGTCTCTTGCCGCATTTCGATGTCTTTAATTTGCCCGCAGTTTTCGCAGATCAGATGGTAATGCGGATTGACATTACCGTCGTATCTATCGAATGTACTGCCGAATTTCAACTCCTGCACGCATCCCAGCTCAACCAGAATTTTAAGGTTGCGATAGACATTTCCCAGGCTTAACGACGGGAATTCAGGTTTCAGTTTTTCATAAATCCACGATGCGGTGGGATGTTTTGTTGTAGACTTGAGCAGTCCCAGAATCTTTTGGCGCTGTTTGCTCTTTCGGTATTTATTGAGCTCCATTCATCAGTCTCCGCGAGATATCATCTTTGGCATGTTTCCGACAGAAATCTAAACACCGAAGCTGCTGCCGCAGCCACATGTTCTTTGCGCATTAGGATTATTGAACGCGAAGCCGGTGCCATTCAGGCCATCGGAGAAATCCAGCTCCGTTCCTTTCAGGTAAATCGCACTCTTCGGGTCCATGAAAAGCCGGACGTCACCAAACTCAAGTATCTTGTCGTCCTCTCGTGGCGTCTTTTCAAAGTTTAGCACATAGGTAAGCCCGGAGCAACCACCACCCTTGATTCCGACGCGGAGTCCGGCGTTTTCCGCATCATTCTCCTGGGCCATCAGGCGCTTAACTTCTGAAATCGCTTTTGATGTAACTGTTATCATCTGTCTTTCTCCAAAATCAACTCGGGTCAATGCCACGCTACCTGCTGCATTTCGATTTCATTATTGATACTCGCGAGCGAAATGTTCGACAAGAAGACCCTGAACTGTGCTTGAATGACTTTCAGAGGGTCGCTGATGTTGCAACTATCGAGTTGCGCACAGGAACTATCCGAACTGCCGGCACAATCCACTAGCCCCAACGGGCCCTCGATTGCTTCAATAATATCCGACAGGGAGATGGCGTCGCCGTTCCGTCCAAGTATGTAACCACCACGGGCACCCTGGCTTGACCGCACGATCTCTTTCCGGGCCAGCGTTTGCAGAATCTTGGCCATTATTTCCGGCGGTATCTGATAAAGGCGGGCAATATCTTTTGCGCTGGTGACGGAATCCTGCGGCTGATTCAAAATGTGTTTCAGTGCAATAATTCCGTATTCCGATTTTTTTGAGAGCTTAAGCATTTTATAAATTCTATATGCGACCGTTTTAGTCGGGTTTAATATACAGAAGGGATTACTGATTGTCAAGCGGTAAAATAACTTATTTGGGCTGGGAACTCAGGAAAGATAATTGCCTCAATGACCGGCGGTCATTGAGGCAATCGTGATTTCGATGTTCGGTCAGGCCGTTGCCTCGACCTCACTTAAGCGGGGTTTGGGCCTGGCTTTGCTCTTGCCGGGACTACCCGGTTCCGGGTCAGGCAGCAAGGTTACAAATGTCCCAAGTGTCACAACCAACCCTGAAAGCCAAACCAGGTTGACCAGTGGATTGATGTAGATCTTGAAGACCGCGCTCTTGTCTTCGTTTGGTTGTGCAAGAACGACGTAAAGGTCCTCCTGCAGTGTGGACCGGAGCACGACTTCAGTTGTAGGTTGTTCGGGTACTTTGTAGTAGTGACGATTGGGATAGATGGTCTTCACTTTTTCTCCATCCTTGTAGACATCCATGGTTGCCTGCCACACGACTTTGTTGTCATCTTCGTGCACGTTAAAATCCAGGTACTCCATCCTGTAGCCCCGCAACTCTGTCGACTCCCCAATCTTGAGATGGGCTTCCTTTTCAGCATCAAACGCTTTACCCGTAAAACCCACAAACATCACGACAATCCCAAAATGCACGATGTAGCCGCCATACCGTCTCTTGTTTTTCAATAGAAGGTTGTACAGGGCCAGGGCATAGTTTTCGGCGTTGGTGCGCATACGTGCCCGCGCTCCGCGATGGAACTCCTGAACAATGGTAGCGGTCACGAAGATGGACAAAGTAAATGAGACGAGCGCGTAGAAATGACGAATCCCAAACAGCATTAAGATGGCCAATCCCACGAACGAGGCGAGAATCGGTTTAAGAAAGATCTTCTTGAGAAGGCGATTGGAAGTCTTGCGCCAGGCAACCAACGGCCCCACTCCCGTTAAGAATAGAAGGAAAAGACCGATGGGAATCGTCACCGTGTTGAAGAACGGCTCAGCAACTGTCACTTTTACCCCGCGCACCATTTCGGTTACCATGGGAAAAATGGTTCCCCAAAAGACAGCGAACAAGGCACCGAGAAATGCCAGATTGTTGAGCAAAAAGGCTGACTCGCGCGATACGACGGAGTCGAAGTGATTGTCGGTCTTGAGATCGGGAAGCCGTTTGAACAGCAAGATCGCAGAACCCGCGATTATCAGAACTAAATAGACTACAAACCAGGGTGCGATTTCCGACTTGGCAAAGGAATGAACCGATGACACAACCCCGCTGCGCGTGATGAAAGTGCCGAAGATGCACAGAATGTAGGTGAGCATCACCAGCACCATGTTCCACACGCGCAACATGTTCTTCTTTTCTTGAATCATAATCGAATGGATGAAGGCCGTCCCCACAAACCAAGGCATCAAGGCTGCATTTTCCACTGGGTCCCAGGCCCAATAGCCACCCCATCCAAGTTCCATATAAGCCCATTTACCGCCGAGCAACATGCCCATGCCGAGAAAGAACCACGGCACCAACGCCCATCGACGGATAAGGTTCAGCCATTGACTGCCAAGTTGGCGCGTTATCAGCGCAGCTATGGCAAAGGCAAAAGGAACGCTGAAACCGACAAACCCAAGGTAAAGAATCGGCGGATGGATGACCATGGCCGGGTGCTGCAGAAGAGGATTCAGACCTTTGCCGTCCGGCGGGGCAAAAGGAATTGAGTTGATGGGTTGCGCAAGGGCCCTGATTACATGCCCGTCAGCCATTTGCCAGAGCTTCTCAAAAGGCGGCGCAACGAAAATCACCAGCAATAGGAAAAACGCCGAGCCGGCCATTAGTACTGCCGTTACATAAGGCATAAGCTCACGACTCTTTTCACGATTGAGATAAACGGCTAAAGCAGCAAAAATCGTCAACAACCAACCCCAGAACAAAAGAGAGCCTTTTTGTCCCCCCCAAAAAGATGCAAAAACATAGAACGCGGGCATCGCACGGTTTGAATAGCTGGCCACGTACTCATTGTGAAAGTCATTTCCGAGGATCTGTTGCCAGAGTAAAAGCGAGGACAAAGTCACTAGGACAGCGGTGGCATATAGGGCATGCTGGCCGGACTGCAAGTAACTTTCGCGTTGCAATCTGGCGCCCAAGAGCGAGATTAGCACAGAGTAGCCCGAGCTAACCAGGGCGAGTATTAGAATCAGGTGACCAATGTCAGCCATGAGTGATCTCCAATCTAGTTTGTGCCGCCACGGATTTCGTGCGTGGTCGGGTCGTAAGCATTGACGTCATAGTCATCGCTGGATTCATATTTTGACGGACATTTGGCCATCAGCGTGTTGGCTGCGAAATAACCTTTGTCGGTCAATTTCCCCTCCACCACGACTTCGGAACCGTCCACGAAAGTGTCCGGGCGTTCTTTGTCAAATCGAACCCGCAACTGCTCACCACCCTCCTCCAACAGAAAGAACATCTCCAGATTATTGCCTGTTTCTTCTACCGAAGCAGGCACCAGGTTGCCCTTGACTCGCAGACTCTGTTCTTGCTCACTTGCGGGCATTTTGTGAAAATCCGTGACGGTCACGAAGTACTGCATATTTTCATTAAATCCGGAAACCACCAGCCACGCAAGCAGCACGGCAACGATCCCGAATGAAATTGCGACTTTAGTTTTTTTACTACTCATATATCTTCTCCCAAATACGATGCACCTTAAGGCGCTTGCGACACAATTGTCTTCTTATTTTCGATAACGCTTTCAGAAACGTTATCATTTTCGAGAATGCTCAACACCGTATCATGAATCTTTTCCGGAGACAGTCCTACATTGTCTAACAGAATTGACCTGGAGCCGTGCTCGATGAACCCGTCCGGGATTCCTATCGGCGTGAGTGTCCCAAATTCTACTTTTTCTTTGTGCAAGTACTGCGCCACCTGACTGCCGAATCCACCGCTCAAAACGTTTTCCTCAATGGTCACAAGATGTTCGTGACGGGCTGCGACCTCCCGCAAGACTCTCTCGTCCAGGGGCTTAACAAACCTGCAGTTCACGACCGTCACGTTATAGCCACGTTGCGCGAGCATTCCGGCAGACTTCATGGCGCTGTCCACCATAGTGCCGACGCTGAGCAGTGCCACATTTGCTCCAGTGCGCAGGTATTCCCAAGACCCGATTCTGAGTTCCCTGGGTTCATAGTCTTCCGTCAGGCAAATACAACTGTCTTTTGGATACCGGATCGAAAACGCGTGCTTCTCCTGTCTGAAGGCAGTGTACAGCAAATCCCGCAGCTCGTCTCCGTCCCTGGGGGCCGTGACGATCATTCCTGGAATTGTTGACATGTAAGAAAGGTCGAAGGTGCCGTGGTGCGTCGGACCGTCCGCTCCGCACAATCCGGCGCGGTCAAGCGTGAAGACAACCGGCAGGTGCTGCAATGCTACGTCGTGGATGACGTGATCAAACGCGCGCTGCAAGAATGTTGAGTAGATCCCAACGCAGGGACGAACACCTTCTGCAGCGAGACCGGCAGCGAAGGTCACGGCGTGCCCTTCGGCGATACCGACGTCGAAGAACCGTTTGGGAAAGTTTTTCTGAAACTCCACTAGTCCAGTGCCCTCAGCCATTGCTGCCGTGATTGCCACGATTTTGTGGTCCCTCCGGCTCTGCTCTACCAGCGCGTCAGTGAATACCTTATTGTACGACGGCGGTTTTTTGACCGCTTTTTTGTCGCCAGCGGACTGTTTGGCCTGCGGCGAGACAGCATGGAATTTCACGCAATCTTCCTCTGCGTAGTCAACACCTTTCCCTTTGACCGTAAGAACGTGCAGGACTTTCGGACCGCTGAGGGTGCGCAAACGTTGCAGGGTCGGGACAAGCTCGTTTAGATCATGTCCGTTAATGGGTCCAAAATATCGAAACCCCAGTTCCTCAAAAAACATTCCCGGCACCATCAAGCTCTTCAGGCTCTCCTCGATTCTACGCACGACTTTTCTGAATTTGCGTTTGCCGAACGGCATTTTTTCCGTCAGCTTCCAAATCTCGTCTTTCGCGCGGTTGTAACGAGGATCTGTGGTGATTTCAGTGAGATAGCGGGAAATGGCACCGACATTCGGCGAGATGGACATTTGGTTGTCATTGAGGACGACGATCAGATTCTTGTTCAGGCTGCCGGCGTTATTCAACGCCTCGTAAGCCAGGCCGCCGGTAAGCGCCCCGTCACCAATGATGGCCACGACATCGTGCTCGTCCTGCTGCAGATCACGCGCAACCGCAAATCCCAAAGCCGCAGAAACCGAGGTGCTGGCATGTCCCGCCCCGAAAGTGTCGTACGTACTCTCGCTGCGCTTCAAGAAACCTGACAGGCCTTTGTACTGGCGGATTGTGGTCAGCTCTTCCTTGCGGCCGGTCAATATTTTGTGGACGTACCCTTGGTGGCCAACGTCCCAGATCAACTTGTCCTTCGGCGTATCAAAGACATAGTGCAGCGCGGTTGTCAGTTCAACCACGCCCAAACTGGAGGCAAAGTGGCCACCAATGCTTGTGACTACGTCGACAAAGTACGCCCGGATTTCGGTACACAGTTGCGCAAGTTCTTGAACTGACAGTCCTTTCAGATCATCCGGACAATTGATTTTGGCGAGCAGGGTCGATTCAGCAGACTCGACCTCCTGGTGCTGAGCATCTATACTTTCTTCATGCATAACTAACAGCCTTGGTTTCCCTGATAACCGTCACTTTTATTTGCCCCGGATATTCCAAGTCGGATTCGATCTTCTGGGCGATTTCATTGGCCAAAAGATCCGCCTGTGCATCGCTGACCTTTTCAGGTTGCACCATGACCCGCACTTCCCGGCCAGCAGAAATAGCGTATGCTTTTGAGACCAGATCAAAGGAATCGGCTACCTTTTCAAGGTTGTCGATTCTGCGGATATATCCTTCCAGTGTGTCTCGCCTGGCTCCTGGTCTTGCGCCTGAGATGGAGTCGGCGCAGGCCACCAGCTCCGAAATCAGGGTGGTTTTGGGTTCGTCCTCATGATGAGAGCCGATAGCGTTCAACACAACCGGGCCTTCCTTAAATCTGCGGGCGATTTCCAGACCGATTTCTACGTGCGTTCCCTCCTGTTCCTGGCTCATCGCCTTGCCGATGTCGTGCAGAAGGCCGGCCCGTTTCGCCAGTTTAACATCCAGTTTGAGCTCTGCAGCCATGGCGCCGGTGAGCGTGGCGACTTCCTCCGAGTGCTGCAGAACGTTTTGGCCATAGCTGCTCCTGAAGCGCAAACGGCCCAGAATTCGCATGAGTTCCGGCTGGACTTTGCCAACGCCGACTCGCGCTACGGTCTCGTTGCCGGCACGCCAGATTTTCTTGTCTACTTCCTTCTCCGCGGCGCGGACCAGCTCTTCAATTTTTTGCGGATGCACACGGTTGTTTGCCATAATCTTCTGCAGAGCAAGGCGGGCTACTTCGCGCCGGACCGGATCAAAGCCGGAAAGGACGACAGCCTCCGGCGTGTCGTCTACAATAACTTTTACTCCTGTAGCCTGTTCAAATGCTTTTATGTTGCGCCCGTCGCGGCCAATGATGCGACCTTTTATGTCTTCGGAGGGCAGTTGCACCACAGAAACCGTGGTTTCGACGCAGTGGTCGGCTGCATTTTTTTGGATCGCCATGGTGATGATTTTCTTCGCCTCGCGCGAAGCGTTGTCTTTGGCCTTGCTCACCATCTCTTTGTAGAGATTGGCGGCCTCGGTCTTATACTGATGGCGCAGGTTATGCAAGAGCTGCTCGGTAGCTTCCTCAAGACTCAGGTTTGAAATCCGGGAGAGCGCCAGATTCTGTTCCCGTAAGATACGCGCGAGTTCAACTTCCTTGGTTCGAAGAGCCTCTTTCTTGTCATTGACTTCACGCGCTTTGTTCTTGAGCTGCTGATCCAATTGACCTAACTCATTTGACCGCCGCACCACCTTCTTGCCCTGTTCCGCTGCTTCGCGCTGTTTCTGGTCGATGTCGCGCTGCCTGTTCTTCAGCCTTTTTTCCTGGTCGTCCCGAATCCGGAACCACTCTTCTTTGGCTCGCAAAACAACTCTCTGCTTTTCGCGTTCGCCTTTACGCCGCGCGTCAGCAAGGATTTGTTCTACTGTCGATTTTGCGGATTTGATGCTAGATTTCGAGAACAAATTGGCGAGCAGCCAACCAAGTGCTACGAAGCCAATCGCGGAAATCAAATAGACGACAATTTCCGTCGAGTTAATATTCATGTCAGTTGAACCTATTTATTTGTTCGATTGCATCATCGAGGATTTGTGCAGATGCAATTCAGGATGGGCTTTTGTGTTGACACCTTTGTCAAGATCCTGGCCATTCTTAAAACCGTTGGAAGCGTAAAAGTATTCAGTCATTCTTTTGGCAATTACTTCCAGGTTGTTCTTCACTTTGTTGCCTGCGCAGATCGGGTTTGACCAAATGCACTCCACGCCCTTGCAGTAATCAAGGCTTAAGTCACATCCTTGCTGGCGTTGGTAAGTAGCTGAAGGAACCATTCCCTGCGTTACGGCTTCCCGCCTGAAGTCAGATGTCTGCGTCAGGTAGTGAATTTCAACGAGTTTATCCCATAAAAAACTGTGTATTTCCACAAGTTCCTGGCTATTGCAGGCGTCCAAAATCGGTCTGATCGGCCGCCGCTGAAAGATAGTCACCAACAAGTCAAATTTTCGGCTTAGTGGCAAGTAGTTATTCAAAGATCTAGTATCTCCTCGACCTTGATGGGACAACTACTCGATTTTCTTTAACCATCAATATATCCAGCATTGTGTGAAAAATCAAGACAAATGCGGCGCGACGCCCGATCCGGGCTTCTGGCTTAGAGTGCTATTCCGGTCAAAACCGACAAAAACCTGGCAAACACTTCACCGACAAGCACTAGAATAATTGTAGCGTACAAGATGCCGGTTGCGGATTGTGTGGAGGCCATTTTTGCCGAACTCCAGGTCATAAACGCGAAAATCAGTGGGATGAGCAACCCCACCACTACACGCGTCCAAAAGATAATGGCTTCAAATCCAAACCCCGTGACCAACAAGCTCGGGGTAATTCGTCCTTCAACGTTCCAGTAGACGACGAGTCCCGCAACGACCACCATCACGCGCAGGAAGACCGAATAAAGGAAGAGCTTAGAGCTGTTCAGGATGGGATTAAGACTGAGGTCAGGCCTGGTGAGGTACCAATGGCCCGTAATCATCGCTCCCAACACTGACCCCATAACGACCATGGCGGACACGCCGTTTAGCGCGGTCAAAACCATGTTCGAGAGCAGCACCGGGATGACATCCATAGAACCAATGGCAAATGCCATAACGCCGGCGGCGCCAAAAAAGCACGACAGCCCCATCACCAACCGGTGATAACGGCTGTTTATGAAATTCCACAGAATCAGACAGCCGACAAAGACGGAAAATGCCGCATAGCTCCACTGCTGGAAAAACTGTGCACCGTCAGCCTGAGATAGCAATGATTGCGACTGGAACGCTCCGAAGGGAAGACTTGCCAGTGCCAGTATAGTGAGACCGGCAGCTAGCAGCGTCAACACTCTGAAATAGCGCCTGTCAATTTCCCCCGGCGGTATCACCAGGCCCGTTACTATCAAGCCGACCGAAAAGTGCGTCAGCAGAAAAAATGTGAGATTCCTGATCATAATCTAATTGAGGGTTCCTTCAAACCCCACGTTCGTGACATCTTCAATCTTTACGCGATCCTTAAAGGTCTCCGTGGTTTTGTGCGTGTGTTTGATCTCTTCTTCGCCGAATGTCCAGCACAGGAGCGTGTTTGGGACCGGCGATTTGAAGTCCACGGTGAAGTATCCTTTTGGATAAGCGCCCAACTTGGTGATGGCAAGAGACCAGTCTGAGAGAATCTTTTCGGTGGCAGCCGCCAGGTCACTTTTCGCTTTTTCGGGATCTTCACCCTTGGTCAACTCATGCGTCTTGTTGACCGCGTTGAGCAACTCAACTGCGACTCTGGTGGCCGAGATGACCTCGCGCAGTTTGCCGTTGGCTTCCGCAAGCGTAAACCTGGGAAAGCCGTCGTCATGGTCGTAGAGATTCATCTTTGGTGTTGGCATTAGGAATATGCCGGAAGCCCGGTAATCTCATGCCCGAGAATCAGGGTGTGGATATCGTGCGTGCCCTCGTAGGTCAGCACGGTTTCCAGGTTGCACATGTGACGCATGCTCTGATAGTCATCGAGAATGCCGTTGGCGCCCAGCAACTGCCGCGCCAGCCGGGCGATTTCCAGCGCCTGGAGTACATTGTTTCTCTTCGCCAACGATATTTGGGCATTTGTAATCCGTCCCTGCTCCTTGAGCTTGGCAAGACGAAAGGCCAAAAGCTGCGCCTTGGTGATCTCGGTGAGCATGAATGCCAGTTTCTCCTGCACCAATTGGTGGGATGCGATCGGCTTGTCATCGAACTGGACCCGCCCTTTGGTGTATTCGACGACTTCGTCGTAGCAGGCCATGGCAGCCCCGATCGCCCCCCACGCAATCCCGAAACGGGCCTGAGAAAGACACATCAGCGCTTTCTTTAGCCCGGTGGCCTCAGGCAACCTGTTCTCGTCCGGAATGAGGCAGTTGTCCAGGATAAGCTCCGCTGTATCCGAGGCACGCAAGGACAGCTTGCCGTGGATCCCTTTTGCGGTGAAGCCACTGGTTTCTTTTTCAACAAGAAACCCTTGTACGCCCTCAGCTGTCCTGGCCCAAATCACAGCTATATCGGCCAGTGTGCCGTTGGTGATCCACATTTTGTTGCCCGTCAGCAGCCAGCCATCCGACTTCTTCTCAGCGCGAGTACGCATACCACCGGGATTGCTCCCGAAATCAGCCTCGGTTAAGCCAAAGCAGCCGATGGCCTCACCTTTGGCCAGAAGTGGCAGCCACTTCGACTTTTGTTGTTCACTGCCAAAAGTGTGAATGGGATACATAACCAGGCTACTCTGGACTGAAACAAAGCTGCGCACACCGCTGTCGCCGCGTTCCAATTCCTGGTTTAGCAGACCATAGGCGACTGCATTCAAGCCCGGGCAGTCGTATCCACTCAGCGTGCCACCGAGAAGACCAAGTTCCCCGAAAGCCGGCACCAGGTCGGCCGGGAACTCTCCCGCGCGGTAGGCGCCCCGAATACGAGGGATGACTTCAGCGCTTACGAACTCTCGAACGGTATTCCGTATTAAAC
The DNA here is from genome assembly GCA_029262055.1 of Candidatus Zhuqueibacterota bacterium. Taxonomy (GTDB): domain Bacteria; phylum Zhuqueibacterota; class Zhuqueibacteria; order Oceanimicrobiales; family Oceanimicrobiaceae; genus JAJDAD01. Next base: position 41,758 of record JAJDAD010000025.1, on the reverse strand, counting down.
GCTCTTCGTCTGAAAGGAGGCTATCTATTTCATAAAAATCAACAGGATGAAAATTCATCAGCTTTCTCGGTCAGTTTCAGGTGGGTCGCAATGGGTTCGCCAAAGAGCGTGTTCGCCGTGGCGGCATTGATTTGCAGGCGCAAAAGGTCCCCTGCTCTGCAGGCAGTGAGCGCTTTTTCAAACACCACGATCTTGTTGCCTTCGGTTCTGCCGATCCATTCTTTATCCGTCTTCTTGCTTCGTCCTTCCACCAGCACCTCTAGCGTGCTCCCGACTTCCCTTTGATTGGCGGCTAGGGATTTTCGTTTTTGTAACTCAAACAACCGGACGATGCGTTCGGTCTTGACCTCTTCAGGAACATCATCAGGATGTTTCTTGAAAGCAATGGTGTTTTGCCTCTCGGAGTACTTGAAAATATAAGATGACTCAAAACCGATGCCGTCCATCACCTCATATGTTTCCTCGAAGTCACGGTCCGTTTCAGTCGGGAAACCGATGATTATGTCTGTAGTGAGCGCGACACCGGGAACAATATCGCGGATCCTGTCCACTAATTCAATGAAATCGTCGCGAGTGTAAGTGCGCGCCATCTTAGCCAGAATCCGGTCACTGCCGGCCTGCAACGGCAAGTGCACATGGTTGCAAATCTTCGGGTTTTCCACCATCACTTGCAGGAACTTGTCTGGAAAATCCTTCGGATGTGGCGATGTGAATCTCACTCGCTCAATGCCATCGACCTCAGTCACGACACGCATCAAATCGGCGAAGTCGGATCCGTTCGATCGATAGGAGTTGACATTCTGTCCCAGCAAAGTCACCTGGCGAAACCCCTCCTGCGCCAGCTTTTCGGTCTCCGAAACCACACTCTCCACCGTTCGACTTCTTTCACGTCCGCGCGTGTAGGGCACCACGCAAAAAGTGCAAAAATTATCGCAGCCGCGCATGACCGCTATCCAGGCATTTACGCCGGGCAACCGTTTCGGGTAGACGTCGCTGTAGTCCTCAAACTCCGACAGGCTGAAATCATACTCCTTACTGCCTGTCTCCAAAACTGAATCGATCATTGCCGGCAATCGCTTATAACTGTCGGGACCGGCAAAGATATCAATCATGTTCTCGTTTTGCTTCAGCCCACCCCGCAGGTTTTGCGCCATGCAGCCGAGCAATCCCACCACGAGACGTTTGTTTTTGCGTTTCAGGTGTTTTATCTCGCCGAGACGGCCATAAATCTTGGAGTGGGCATTTTCCCGGATAGCGCATGTATTGAGGAAAACGACTTCCGCCTCGTCCGCAACGGCGGTGATCTCAAAATTGTTCTTACACAGAATGCTCTTGACCAACTCTGAGTCATAAGCATTCATTTGACAACCATAGGTTTCTATGTAAACTTTTTTCATTTCTGCTTAAGTTAAGTGACGGAAAGCACGTGGACCGGCGCCGAAGTTTCGCTGCCGCCCCCGTTGACGACTTCTCCCATTGCTAAATCATGGGCGTGAAGGCTGCGGACATGCACGTCCACTATTTTGTTGGCCAAATCCACTTGTGTCGGTGCGCCGACCCTTGCGTAGTTGTCCGTGAAGCCTTGATATAAACCAGCGGCATTGCGCTCCTCCATCAAGACTCTTACGGTTTTCCCCAACTGCCGCACATGAAACTGACTGCGCTTCTGTTGCGAAAGTTCTCTGAGCTGCTGGCTTCGTTCTTTCCGCTCTGCCGGCAGCACCTTCCCAGCCATTTTGACAGCCGGCGTCCCAGCCCGTTCTGAAAACGGAAAAACATGGAAATAGGCAAAAGGCAGGTCGGAGAGCAGCCTCCTGGTATTTTCATACGCTGTTTCCCTCTCGCCGGGAAAACCCACCATGACGTCCGTTCCTAAGCAGACGTTTGGGATCCTGACGGCCAACCTCTCGAGAAAGCTGGCGTATTCTGAAGCGGTATACAGCCTTTTCATTTCCCGCAAAACCGTGTCATCGCCGCTCTGCAGCGGGATATGAAAATGCGGGCAGAGCTTCTCGGATTCAGCCATGTGATCTACCAAGGCGGAGGGAATAGTGGTCGGTTCGATCGAACTGATTCGTATGCGGTCAAGCCCATCGATGTGTTCCAGCATTTTGACGACATCCAGCAGGCCTTTTTCCTCAAAGGAATAGCAACCCACATTTACTCCGGTGAGCACCAGCTCTTTGTGCCCGTTTGCCACCAGCTCAATGGCTTCCCTTTGGATGTCCCAAAACGCTCTGCTGCGCGAACGGCCTCTGGCAAAAGGAATGACGCAGAAACTGCACATAAAGTCACATCCGTCCTGCACCTTCAAGTTCGCCCGGGTTGCGTGTTCGTAGTTTCCGACCGACGAGATGGAAAACGGCGTATGCCGAATTCTGTTTTTTATCACCACTGTCTCGGGCAATTTCTGTGGCACGTCGAACATTTCAGAGATCCGCATTTTGTCCTGCGTGCCAACCACCAGGTCGAGTCCTTCGATGCCGCACAGGATATCCGAGGCCATTTGCGCGTAGCAGCCGACCACGGCAACCATGGCGTCCGGTGACTTTTTCAGGACCTGGCGCACCAACTGCCGGCATTTGGCGTCTGCTTGTTCCGTGACGGTGCAAGTGTTGATGACACACACGTCCGTCGCCTCACCGAAATCCACCACGCGGTACCCCCGGCGAAAGAAGCTATCGCTGATCAGGGCTGTTTCGGACTGGTTGAGACGACAGCCAAGCGTATAAAAAGAAGCGCGATACGTGCCTTTATTAGATAACATGAACGTTAGAAGATCCTGGCAAACGCCGATGTCAAGCCCACAAGCAACTGAATGTCGGCGTCAGCGTTTGCAATGTTAAAATTCAAGGCGGAATCCAGAATCAAGGTCGGCGAAATGGCATAACCCACCCCGAGCGCAGCGATAGCGGTTGTCTCTGCAATCTCCAAATTGCTGCCAGCGGTTTGTCCGTCATCGATAAGATGGCTGATAAACAACTCGCCGTAGCCACTCATTTTTTGAGAAAGCCCTATCCCGACCGTCAAAATCGCCAGGGCGCTGGACTGTGAGTTAGAGCCGGAATTTGCTGCAAACACAAATCCGGCATTCGCGTCAACGCTGACCCGGCCTGATGACTGAGACAGAATTGCCAGGAGGCTGATGTCCGTTTCGCCGCTGCCGATTCCATCCGCTTCATCCGCCGTAGGCAGCTTGATCGCCACTTGACCGGCCAGGGCCGGCCTCTGGTCATCGCCATCGTGAAACCGAACGCGCGTTCCGAGGACGACATCTCCGATCCCGCTCTCCGAATCGCCGTTGGATAGTCGTACAATTGGCGACCACCCGGCAAAGAACTCCAAGTTCTCCCGTACGCCCACTTTCAGCAGCAGAGGCGAATCCAGGCGATGCTCATCCAGCGCGACGCCGGCCTCGAGCTCAAGACAGCCGACACAGGTGGTGGCAGTATTGGTGCTGAAACTCGGCCTTTGCGGAGTGGCGGCCATATCTGGTCTGGGCGCGCTCTGGCAGAAGACCAGGGCTGGCAAAGACCCCACCAACAAAGTCGAGATAAGACAGATATTCCTTCGATACTTTTTCACGCCGGCAGTATGTTTTCTTAACTTATTCAAACCGCAACACTCGCATCCATCGGGGAACTGATATGGCCGCCCTGGTCGATCAGAAGTTTCTCTCTCCTTATCTTAAAATACCCCACGGGCACGTCACCGTAAAGCTCGTGCAGGACAACCTCAGGTCGTACGCTGCCGCCCGCGCCGGTGGCCAGCAACATTCGGAGTTGCAAGGGCACGCTCGAGTTCGAAACATCGATTGCGTGGATCATCGGACGGATATCCTGTATTTGCCTTCGCCCCTTTCTGAACTTAACGACCTTCATCTCTGAGCGCGCCAGAAAACGCGAAACGAATGCAGAGTGGGACAGCAATGGCTCGTCATCTGCGAACTCTGGTGCGTTTTGTTTCAGCCAGTCGCCCAGGGCCGGAGAATCCAGTGAAACCGAGTAATCGGCCAGATTGATCAACGTAAATAACGCCGGGCTTTTGGCATCTATCTGCCGCAGAGATGTAAACTTCAGTCCGGTCGGCAACTGCGCGTTCGCCATGTCCAGAAGTTCAGATTCCGGCAACTTGACCATAGTCTCGAAATCAAGGTACTCACCGCTGCTCTCGATGCCAACCCCAAGCGCCGGCCCAAATGACATGATCGGAGCCGGATGAAAACCCTGGCTGAATCGCAAAGGCACCTGCGAGCGACTGAAGGCGCGCGTCAGGGTTCGGGTTAAATCGAGCGCCGAAAGATAGCGGAATTCGCCCAGCTTCGAGTAGCAGACGCGATAGCGTGTAACCTGGCTGTCAGCATCGTCCACCGGCGCCGGAAGGTCGCGCGCTTCGAGGGCGAGCCCCTTCTCCAGACTGTTCCAGCTAGCAATACGTTCCTGCCTGATGGCATCCAGGTCGCACTCCAAACCACAGTGGTAGCAAACCAGCTTGTCGCTTTCCTCCGGTCTGCCGAGGTCGGTGCGGTTCTGCTCGCTCTTTTTCTTGTACGGCTTTTCACATGCCGGGGAAAATCGTCCTTTCATAGCCCGCTTCATTTCACGGACGAGCCAGTCTTTGGTGACCAGGGAATCGAGGTGGTCCCAGGGTAGCACCGCGTACAGCGGAATGTCTTTCATCCAGATTTCGGTCTCGATGTTCAGGTCTTCAAACACCTGGCGCCAGACTTGCAGGTTTAGGCGATCGTTCCACGCGTCAAAGCGACAGCCGCGGCGATAGGCAAGCTCCAGGGCCTGGCACAAGCTGCGGTCGCCCCGGGAGAATACAGCTTCCAACCAGCCGTGGTCGACATCGTGCCATTTGAACCGTAAACGTTTGTAAGGCTTAATTAAACTCAACAGAAACTTTTGCTTATGCCGAAGCGATTCCCGGTTTTCGTATCCCAGCCACTGAAAAGGCGCGTGCGGCTTGGGGATATGCGACGAGACGCTGATGGTCACTTGCGCCTTATTGCCGTGCTCTTTTTCGGCCAGCGCCAAAATCTTTTTCGCGAGCTCAACAATCGCGACCAAGTCCTCCTCGGTCTCGGTCGGCAGGCCGATCATGAAATACAGTTTGATGTGGCCCCAGCCATTCTTGAATGCTGTCTGCGCACCCTGGAGGATGACCTCTTCGGTGATTCCTTTGTTTATGACGTCGCGCATTCGCTGGCTACCCGCCTCAGGAGCGACAGTGAATCCGGACCGTCTGACCTTGGACAGGCTCTCGCCCAGCTCGTCCGTCATCCCGTATGCCCGCATGGACGAAACCGACATAGCTGTTCTGCGCTTTTCCAGTTCAGCACTCAATTTTGTAGCGAGAGGCCCTATGCAGCTAAAGTCGGCCGTAGACAGCGAAGTGAGCGAGGCCTGGTCAAAGCCCGTCTTCTCCAGACTGTTCAGAATCGTGTTGATGATGTCTTCCGGCTTGCGCTCGCGCACCGGTCTGTAGATCGTGCCCGCCTGGCAAAACCTGCAACCTTCCGTGCACCCCCGGGCGATTTCCACCGAAACGCGGTCGTGCACGATCTCCCCGTGCGGCACGAGTATGTCATCGGGAAACGGATACTCGTTGATGTCGGCAACGTAGGTTCGCCGCACTGGAAAGGGTACGCCGCAATCGCTGCCCGTAACTACTTCAAAGCCGGTCTCGGCATCCACCTCGGTTTGGTACAACTGCGGGACGTACACGCCCTCTTGTTTGGCCAGTTCAATGAGAATTTCCTTCCTGGCAAGACCCTGCCCGCGCAGCGTGGTGAACAACTCGACCAGCCGGGGAAAGGCTTCTTCGCCATCGCCCAGCAGAAAACAGTCGAAGAAGTCGGCGAGCGGCTCAGGGCTGAAGGCACACGGTCCACCTCCGATGACCAGTGGCTCACTAACGGACCGGTCAGTTGCATGCAGCGGAATTCCACCCAGATCCAGCATGGTCAGGATGTTCGTATATTCGAGTTCGAATTGCAGGGAGAATCCCACGACATCGAATTGACTCAAAGGCATCTGAGTTTCCAGAGAAACGAGCGGCTTGCCGGTTTCGCGCAGCTTTTCCTCCATGTCCACCCAGGGCGCGTACACGCGTTCGGCGGCGATGCCTTCTCTTTGATTGAGAATGGAGTAGAGAATGCGCAGTCCGAGGTGCGACATCCCGATTTCATACGTATCCGGAAAACAGAGCGCGACTCTGTGCGGCGCCTCCTGCAACGATTTGCGGATGACGTTCCACTCATTGCCGAGATAGCGGACTGGTTTCTGAACGCTGGTTAAAATGTCTTCGTAAATATGTGCCACGATCAAAGTTCCTTACTCACGCTACTCAGACCAAACGGCGTATTCATTTCCGTTGGGGTCTGCGAAATGGAACCGCCTGCCACCGGGGAATGAAAATATGTTCTTAACCATACTACCACCGAAGTTCTCAATTTTTGCTTGGATGCCCTCAAGATTGTCACTGTAGAAAACAATCAAAGGGCTACCCGTTTCAGTCGAAACGGTCAGTTCAGACTTAAAGAACCCTCCGGAAATACCTTGATCTTGAAAGCAGCAGTACTCCGGCCCAAAGTCCTTAAATGACCAACCAAACACCGTGCTAAAAAACTTTTTGGTGGCCTCCACATTCTTGACCGGAATTTCAATGTAGCTAATTTGATTGGGCATATTCACTTGGTTGGCCTCCTTGTGTTTTTCAGTAGAGCTGAACATGAAAACAGTAGCACTGCCAATAACACTGTAGCAATTCTCATAGCGCCTCCCGCTGTGAGACTACCAGACCTCGCAAGACCTCTAAGTTCTCGATATCTTTTTCCGGACCACCGGGCGTTTCAAGGACAAAAGACGCTTTCCTAAAACGGTCATCATTCACTAATCTGCGGAATCCCTCAATCCCAATATGACCTTCACCGATATGGGCGTGACGGTCGCGGCGCCTGCCCAGCTCGCGCTGCGAGTCATTGCAGTGAATCACGCCGACCTGGTCAGCGCCCAGCATCTCGTCAAGCTCAGTCATTGTGGCTCTGTATCCAGAGTCCGTGCGTAATTCATAGCCGGCAGCAAAGATATGGCAAGTATCGATGCAAAATCCAACCCGATCCCGGTTTTTGACCTTGGCTTTGATCGTGGCCAGTTGCTCAAATGTGTACCCGAGATTGTCGCCTTGCCCTGCGGTAGATTCCAGCAGTACTTTGACTTTCTGATCTTCTGTTCTCTCGAAGACATAGTCCAGACTCTCGGCGATCCTGGTCAGGCCAATCGACTCGCCTTCTCCCATGTGAGACCCGGGATGAACGACCAGGTACGGAATGCCGAGGACATCCGCCCGTGTCATTTCTACGATGAAATTGGATCGTGAGCGTTCAAGCTTGCCGGCATCCGGCCCCCCAAGGTTGATCAAATAAGATGCGTGTACACAAACCACCTGGACGCCGGTCCGTTCTTGCTCAGCAGCGAAGCGTGCGATCTCCGCAGCAGGCAACTCCCGGACCTTCCACTGCATCTGATTTTTTGTAAAAATTTGTACCACGTCACAGCCTGCCGCCACCCCGTTTGCCGGTGCATGCGACACGCCGCCACTGATCGAAACATGGGCCCCAAATCTCACTCCTGGCCCTCGGAATGATGGGGAATGAGCGCCAGCAGATGAAAACGGACGATCAGTTTTTCAAACCAATTGATTTTGTTTTGCAGCGTGCCATTGGCTTTCTGTTTAAGGTAACTGGTAATGGCCATGAGCAGAAAACAGAACAAGAAAAGCAAAGCGTAAGTTGCAATCAACCCGATGCCGGAAGAACGGCTGCCGGCAATCATCTGCTGCGAAATTTCCCAGATCTGCAAGAATGCGAAAATACAACCAACAAACGCTATTGCCTGCAAAAGCCAGCGTCTATTAAGACTCATTCTTCTGACTCCAACCATCTCTCAGCATCTATGCCGGCCTGGCATCCGCTGCCGGCTGCGGTAATCGCCTGTCTGTAATAGAAATCTGCCACATCCCCGGCTGCAAATACGCCTTCGATATTGGTCATCGTGCGACTCTTCAGCTTCAGATAACCGACCTCATCCATCTCCAGCCAGTCCTTGAAGATGGCGGTATTGGGTTTGTGCCCGATAGCGACAAACAGACCGTCAATCGCCTTCTCCGTTAGCTCACCGGTCTTGACATTCTTCAGCGTAACGCCGGTGACATTGTTCTTGCTCGGGTCGTGCACTTCCTCAACGACGCTGTTCCAGACAAAGCTGAGTTTTTCCGCCTTCCTGGCCCGTTCCTGCATAATTCTGGAAGCGCGCAGTTCCTCACGCCGGTGCACTACTTCGACCTTGTTGGCAAACCTTGTGAGAAAAGTCGCATCCTCCATAGCCGTGTCACCCCCGCCGACGACCAGCACATCTTTATCACGATAGAAGGCGCCGTCACAGACAGCACAAGTGGAGACGCCATGTCCCATGAGCTTCCTTTCCGATTCGAGGCCAAGCATTTGTGCAGAGGCTCCCGTGGAGATTATCACGGCATGGCTCTGGTACTCTTTTTCCCCTACAAAAAGCGAAAAAGGCCGCTTGGAAAAATCGACTCTCGTAACTGCATCCCAGACGACTTCCGCTCCAAAACGCTCCGCCTGCTGCCGCATGGCTTCCATCAGGTCGGGTCCCATAACGCCGGTCGGAAATCCCGGGTAGTTTTCGACATCAGTGGTTAACGTGAGCTGTCCACCAGGCTCAGGACCTGCAAATATCAGCGGATCCAGTTTAGCGCGGGCATTGTAGGTCGCGGCCGTGTAGCCGGCGGGTCCCGAACCAACTATAATGACGTTTCTGACTTCAGACATGGGCATATAACTCCTTTCTGGTTCGTGGGTCTTTCTCAGTCTCGCGTGCTTGCCCTAAATTAGAGGATATATCTATCATCAGAAGCTCGTTGACACTCATTGCAGTAGCCGAACAGCTCTATACTGTGGTTTTGTGGCCGGAATCCACGTTCCGAAGCTACTTTTCTAAGATGTCCGTCGAGAGTGCCCGCAACCTCAAATTCCTGGGTCTGGCCGCAGCGCATGCAAACCAGATACCCATTGGGTTTCCAGTCAAGAATGCTCTCGAACAACGAAGTATTGTCCCGCATGCAGACGCGTCTCAGAACACCCAACTTGACAAACAAGTCAAGGGCGCGATAGACTGTGGCCCGGGAAACTCTTTTGTGGTCCTTTTGCAGCTTCTGCAAGAGCTCATCGGCATCAAAGCGTCCCTCAGACCGAACGATTTCCCTGAAGACTTCACCGCGCTCAGCCGTATATTTCAGCTTCTGGGCGGAGAGGAATTTTTTGAGTTCAAACTCTGCACTTTGCACGAGTGTGCCTCCGTTATCGCGATTCAATCTCAGACGCGTATTGTACGGTATCTTGCGTCGAAAAGCAAGAAGAAACAGAGTCGACAAACTGGTTATGTAACGCTTATTTTACTTTGATTTAATTCAGTTGTCTCTTATGTTAAACGGATATTTTTGACCAAATGAGGTAGGCATGACAGGTTCCAAGCCTGACAGTACGGCATCCGGAGTCAAGAAACTGTGTGAGAAACTGCAGGCGGGCAAGCCGGTGCCGGGCAAGCAGGCCGAGGCGCTCATCGACACATTGCTGGACAACAAGAATTGCCTCAAGACAGTGGCACAGGATCCCGGTGTCGATTTTTTAGTGCTACTTGGCAAAGGCCTGCTGGGCGCGACCGGTGCCAGCCCAGCCGCCGCTGATGAAGTCATCCACAAATTTCTAAATATCGCCCGTGCGCCCTGCGTGCTGCAGGTCGTTCAAAAGCGGAATCAGCAAAACGCCTGGTTTGAGTTGCTACTGGAGCTTGTTCGAGCTTCAAACTTCACACTGGCGCAATTGTTTATCCAACGGATGGAGCAATACTCGACAACGCCCTTCCTGAAGATCATGGACGGGCAACGAGTCATCGCCTACTCATGGCGCAGAGTACGGGAGCGAGTGCTCGCAAATATAAAGGGACTGCTGCAGTTACGCCAGGAATTAGGGGTTGCTCCGCGCGTGGCGCTTTTTTCCTCCAACAGCCTTGAACTCATTTGCTTCGACCTGGCTTGCCTCATCAGTGGTGTAGTTAACATCCCCTTGCCGACCAATGCGACCACGGGCAGCATCGACTTTATCATTAAGGATTCAGGCGCGAACACGATCTTCGTGACCGGACGGCGCCGACTGCAGTTGGTTCTCAAGCTTAGCGATAGCATACCGAAGATTCGCAAGATAATCGCGACCGAGCAAACAGAAAAGGCAGCACCGGAAAGCCTGGTCAGTTTGAAAGCATTCATCAAGAAAGCTGCAGGCGTCAAGAACAGTGACGTTGACAGCGCCTTGCAACGGGTCGCGCTCGACGACCTGGCGACGATAATGTACACTTCGGGGACCACTGAAACCCCAAAGGGAATCCGCTTTTCACAACAGAGCCTGGTCAGCAAGCGTTTTGCCCGGGCCATTGCGCTTCCCGAGGTCGGGGATAAGGACACATTCATTTGCTACCTGCCCCTCTTTCACACATTTGGGCGCCTGTTCGAAATGATGGGATGCCTGTTTTGGGGCGCAACCTATGTGCTCGCGGACAGCACCAGGATCGATTTGCTTTCGCAGGCGATGAAGTTGACGCGTCCGACTGTCTTCATAAGCATCCCCAAAAAATGGATCCAGATTCATCAAAGAATTGCGGAGCTCGTGGACATTGAGCACGCACCGGCGGAGAAAATCGAATCAGCCATCTCCCGGGTAACCGGTGGCGCCTTGAAGTGGGGGCTGTCAGCAGCAGGGTATCTCGACCCCGATATCTTCACTTTCTTCCAAAGGCATGACATAGAAATCATGAGTGGGTTCGGTATGACGGAGGCTGCGGGCGGTATCACCATGACGCCACCGCGGGAATATCGTTCCAACTCAGTCGGCATCGGGCTTCCGGGCATCGAAATCGCGCTGGCGGATGATGGCGAAATGTTGGTCAGGGGCCCGTATGTGATGACAGGTTACGTCGATCCCGAAAACACCGGCATTGAAAACGGTTGGTTTCATACAGGAGACATCTTTACCGCCGACGCCGATGGCTACTACGAAATCGTCGATCGGAAAAAGGAAATCTACAAAAACCTGCGCGGCGAGACCATTGCGCCGCAAAAAATAGAGAATATGTTCAATGATTTCGAGTCGATCAAACGGGTATTTTTGGTCGGCGACCATCGGGAATACAATACGCTGATGATTTTCCCAAGCTACGATTACGATCAGGTTGAGCTCAGTAAACTCTCCGAAGATGAACTCAAGGAATTTTTCAGTTCGTTCATCGTGTCGGTTAATCAGTTTCTTTCCCCCTTCGAGCGGATCCTTGACTTCAGCATCATCGACCGTGACTTTAATGCTGAGGCGGGAGAATTGACCCCCAAGGGTACCTTCAAGCGCAAAATTGTAGAAGCAAATTTCCAGGCGACCATTGAGGAAATGTACCGGGCCGGGTATCTGAGTCTCAAGTCGGACAAGTTCGAGCTGCGCGTGCCAAACTGGTTTCTGCGCGAAAAAGGCTGGACCAGCCAGGACCTGAAGATTGGTCGTGCCGACAAACTGCGCTCGCCGGGCGCTAAGTTGGATTTTCAACCGGTCCGGCAACGTGATACCTGGAAAGTTCGCCTGGGCGACTACTCTTATGTGACCACTGAACAACACCTTGACCTGGGGCACATTCTGGCCGACCCCTCACTCTGGCTCGGAAATCTGAATCTGATCGAATTCTCCAGAGAGCTTTCCTTCAAGAAGCAAGCTCCGGGCGCTCCCGGCCAGGGCCGCGTCCGAGTCGATGAAACCAGTCTACGATGCCGGGCCACCGCAAGCGTTGCCGCGCAACTAGACCAGGTAATCGCCACTCGTGACCTTTCGCAGTATGGCGTGCACCTGGCAGCCCACGTGCTACTAGGCGGAAACGAAAGTCTGGCGCTGCGCGGCGTCGACTACCTTGAAATCGTCATTCTGAACAAGGAAGAAAAAATCGTCGAGTTCGCCAAACTTGCCCTGATGCGGGCGGCGGCGGGCAAAAAGAAGACGCTGCGCAAACGAGCTTTCCAGGTTCTGGTCCTGACGGAGAATCGCGATTTGTTGACACCGGTATTGCAGCGCTTCCTACCGGGAAGGCCGACCGTCCTGGATGATGAAACAGTGGCCTGTATCAGCGACCATGATCTGTCTAGAGAGCAGCTGGCAAGCATGGTTTCTTATCTTAATTCTGAAACCGACCTGTTCTGGGCCGCTTCGACACAAAAGAAGACGATGACAGTACCGGTTGCGAAACTACTGCACTTGCTCACGGAGTACGGACTGAGACACCCCCTATCCTACAAGGTCCTGCGCACGCATCTCTTGCGCTGGGCCGTCTTCGCCAAAGATCCCAAAATCGTGAAAGCGGCAAAGGGTTGCGCCATTCGTCTGCAAAACAGTTTTAGGAACTGGCTGGGCAAAAACGTGCAAATTGCCATTGACCCCAACTCACATACGGAAGTCCGGTGGCGCGACGTGCTGGCTTTCGATGAGCAAATCGCCGACGAACACAAACAGCGGATCGCAGCCGCGGTGCAGAACTGTCCCCTCCTGCGCGAAGCGATATTTCTGTTTTCAGAAGGCAGGATCATCCCTCTGCACGAGATTCCGCGCAACGGTATCTGGGTCAGTTTTCTGGGCACGCTGCACGGGAAATCTGTCTACCGGGTCTCGGTCCAGACGCATACGCACGGCGCTTTTGAGGTGGCGGTGAACGTCAACAGGTCGTTGTCCAAACGTGAAGTGCAAGACGAAATGAACTGGTTGATCGCGACCGGTGCACTGCAACATCAGGAGCCGCTGGTCGAAGATTTTGGCGGATACTGGCCGGAGTACGACTTGTGGACTGAGGAGTTCATACATGGTAACACCGTTGGCAAACACCTGCAACGCCTGGAACGACGTACCGACAAGAGCAGCGTTGAGCAGGCGAAGAATCTCTGGCCCTCATTTGCCTGGAGCGGCCTGACCGCCTACGTAGATTTTTGGGACAGAACCGGCCGCCTGCTCCAGATCGCTGACCCGACACCCGCAAACGTCATCGTGCCGGAACATGATTATCAGGTTGGGTTTCGCATTGTCTCTATTTCAGAAAGAAAACGGTTCACCAACGCTCTGGATATGATAGTGCAATTCCGGAAAGATTTCATAGAAGAGATCGAGGGCAAGCATCACAACCTGAAGGGTCAGTGCGGCTGGCGAGTCGTTTTTTCTGCCTTCCTTGAAGTACTGGGAGAGGCGGAAGGGATACAATTCCTGCAGGATGCCCTCGATTCCAGGGCCGGCGCCGGAATCAGGATTCCCCGGGAATTGAAGAAGAGGCTGCGAGAGTTTATCGAAGACGTCAGTACGCGCGGCTACGTGCCGCGGCGCCTGCAGTTCGCCATCGACCGCTTCAACCGCTGGCACTCCTTGAATCCGACCGCAACTTCACAAGCCTGCACGCATACCATGCGCGATCTGTACACCACTTACGACCTGAACAGCACGGCCCAGAAATATCCGGGTACGAGAATCCAGTTCTTCCGGGATACGGTCTTCAAAGAAGCCGACACCAGGATAAGGGGAGGCTTGGACAAGTGTATTCGTAGAGCCAAAATGGGTGAACTACGAAGTGACGACCTGGTCGACGAATGCGCATCCCTGCGGCATAGGCACAAACTGTCACCGCATGAGGAGGTCTACCTTACCCGCCTCTCCTATCCCTATTTAGGAGCAAGTGACTCGGCAGAATTCATTTCTCTACAGAGTGAAGGTGAAGCAAAGATGTCGCTGATGGTGTTCATTGAAAGCCGGGAGGGTGACAACTTTGCAATCAGAAACCCGGCCAATCCAAAAGAGATCGCGCGGCTACACAAGCTTTTCACTGCCGCGAACCTGCCTGTTGAATTCAAACCCGAGCACCAGTTCCTGGTAGTCCTGGATGCCAGAGTACAGGTCGTTGGTGGGCTGTTTTACCGGCCGGTTGCTCCCGGCCACATCCACCTGGAAAAGGTCGTGGTCGACCCCTATTTCAGGAAGAAGGGAGTCAGCCAGGGTTTGCTTACGGAATTCTTTAATCGGGCAAAGGGGCAGGAGATTAAGATAATAACAGTGGGATTTTTCCGGCCGCAATATTTTTACAAATTTGGTTTCAGGATAGACCAACGCTACGGCAATATGGTCAGGAAACTTCGAGTCGATGAAGCAGAAACCCCATCGTTACCCGTCGGTGACTTCGCGGTTTAACCACGGACTGCCTGAGAAGCTGTGCCTCCCAAGCAGTCCGTGAGGTAGATTCAATCGCCCTGCGAGGATTAGCGCTGGTCGATGGAGACGTAGTCTTCCTTGGTGGGGCCGACGTAAACGGCACGTGGCCTGAAGAGACGGTTGTCCTCAAGATACTCCAGAGCTCTGGCAGTCCACCCTGAAATCCTGCTGACTGCAAAAATCGGGGTAAACATCGCAGTCTCAATTCCCATGGTCTTGTAGATAATTCCGGAATAGAAATCCACGTTCGGGAAAATCTTCTTCTCTACACCCAGCACTTTCGTCACAGTCTTCTCCAGCGCCACCGCCGTGTGGTACAACTTGCCGGATGCTTCGTTCTCCATAGCCAGCAATTCAGCCACGGGTCCCAGAATTCTGGCGCGGGGGTCGTACGCCTTGTACACGCGATGGCCAAAGCCCATGACCTTGCGTTTGCTCTCCCGAGCACGCGCGAACCAGGACTCGACGTTATCGGGTCCGCCAATCTCCTCTAAATCGTAAAGAACGGCTTCGTTGGCGCCGCCATGCAAGGCACCTTTCAAACTCCCGATTCCGGCAATGACAGAGCTATACATGTCCGACAGGGAAGAATTCACCACCATCGTGGTGAAGGTCGAAGCGTTCATGCCGTGGTCGGCATGCAGGATAAGCGCCACATCCATGATGCGCTCTGCTGTGGCAGTTGGGGTTTCACCCGTCATCATATAGAGAAAATTTCCCGCGTGGCTTAGTTGAGGATTCGGGTTCACCGGCTCCAGGCCCTGGCGAATCCTCGCGATGGCCCCGGCTACGGTTGCCATTTGTGCGATCAGCTTGATAGCGATCTCGGTTTCACCTTCTACGGATGTGTCCTGCGCCTCGCTATCCAGATTACCAAGAACCGAGACGGCGGTTGCCAGGACAGACATCGGATGGCTCTTTGCCGTGGGTATCGAGTTCAGGACATCGAGCGTCGCTTTCGGGACGGTGCGGTAGGCCAGCAACTTGTCATTAAAGCCGGCCAGCTCGGAGCTGTTGGGTAACTTGCCATACAACAGCAGGTAGCAGGTTTCCTCAAAGGTGGAGTGTTTTGCCAGGTCAAAGCAATTATACCCTCGATAGATGAGCCAGCCCTTGGCCCCGTTTACATAACCTATTCGGGTTGTGTTGGATATTGCGCCTTCCAGACCTCTGCCCAAAGTAGCCTGAACCGGCCACTCTATCTTTTTGGTCAATCCTGGTTCGGGTTCAGCATCGGTTTCTTGAGCTGCCTTTTGAGCAGCAACCGCAATTAGCTCATTTACTTGTTCAGCACTCATATAATCTTGACCTCCTTATAATCTCGTAGAGTTAGCCCGGCTAATTCACGAATCTGATTAGTTGAAAAAGTCTATTGCCTTTTTCGCGGGCATCTTAATGCAAAGAAGTTCCGTTCGGGATAACAGGGAAAGGATTTCATGAATAAAGCAGGTCACTGCACGCATCTATTGATAGCCTTCCCAGCGTGATTGCAGGCCAGCCTCTACCACGGTAGCAAGCACGTATTCAGCGTATTCCCGCCCGGTGGCTCCGGTATCCCGACCCGTGATGGTCAGCTTTTTCTCATATTGTCCACAAATATCCAACGCCATTTCCAGCTTACGCGCTCTCGCTTCGAAACCGATGTGGCGCATCAACATGCCTGCTGCCCGGATCATACTGGCCGGATCCGCATATTTTGCACGTCCTTCATCGACCATTCTTGGCGCGCTGCCGTGAATCGCTTCGAACATCGCATATTTTTTGCCAATGTTCGCGCTGCCGGCGGTCCCGACGCCCCCCTGAAATTCAGCGGCTTCATCCGTCAGAATGTCCCCGTACAGGTTAGGCAATACCATCACTTTGAACTGGGTTCTACGGTTGGGATCGATCAGTTTGGCCGTCATAATGTCGATGTACCAATCGTCGCAGTTGATCTCCGGATACTCTTTGGCAATGCGATAACCGATGTCCAGAAATTTTCCGTCCGTGGTTTTGACCACATTTGCCTTGGTCACGATTGTGACCTTATCGATGTTATTTTTCTTTGCATACTCGAACGCCAGGCGGATAATCCGTTCCGACCCCTGCTTGGTGGTCACGGTAAAATCGATGGCCAAATCATCCGAAACATTCACGCCATTGCTCCCGAGGGCGTAAGCCCCTTCGGTGTTTTCACGGAAAAACACCCAGTCGATACCTTCACTCGGAACCTTGACCGGCCTGACATTCGCAAATAATTCAAGCTCTTTGCGCATGGCTACATTGGCGCTCTCAACGTTCGGCCAGGGATCTCCCTTACGCGGTGTGGTCGTCGGTCCCTTGAGTGTGACATGGCATTGTTTCAACTCGGCGAGGACGTCGTCAGGAATAGCCTTGCCGGCTTTGGCGCGGTTTTCTATCGTCAGCCCCTCAATCACGCGAAACTCAATTTTCCCCGCTGCAACTTCTTCTTTTAGAAGAGTCTCCAGAACCAGTTGTGCCTCCGCGGAGATAAACGGCCCTATGCCATCTCCACCTAAAATCCCGACGATGACGGGCTTGACTTTATTATAATCAACCCAATCACTGTCGAGTTTCATCCGCTCTATGCGCTCTAATTGCTGTTTGATCAGTCCATTAAAGTGTTCGTCTGCTCGTATGCTACTCGTGTCACTCATTTAGATTCTCCTGTGGGTAAAATCACCTCGCTCGTCCCCGGGTCCGGGTACAGTACCGAAGGTTTACGCTAATTGTCTTGCTTGCTTATATACTAAGTAAATATACTATTTCCGCCTTGTGAATCAAGTGAAAATGACACAGCAAAAGTTGTCGCAACCGGACAACAACTTCATGATTTTGGGCCAGCCACAAACATGACTAGTGCCTGGCCGGAAAAAGAAAACAGCAACCGTTGAGTCTGCAATAATCGCTACAACATCGGGAAAGGCTTCTTGTTTAAACTAGTGCAGAAAGAGCACATCATTCTTCCCGCACACGCGGAACAGCTCGGCGTCCTACGCGATTTCGTCAAGCAACTCGGCAAAAAATATGGCTACAGCCGTAAGCTGGTCAATGCGTTCAAATTGGCCGTCGATGAAGCTGCTTCCAACATCATCGAACACGCTTATGACAATCTCGAAGGCTACATCACGGTCCAGGCTTTAGTCAAGAGCAGAAGTCTCACCATCAAGCTTATCGACCAGGGGCTGTACTTTCACCCAGATTGGTCAGAGCCCGCCGATATTCGGGAATCGGTGGCTGAGGATGACGATCCCGACCTCGGGCTTTTCATGATACGCAAACTCATGGACCGGGTCGAGTACCGCAAGACCAACACCGGCAACGAGCTTACTCTGACCAAAACAGATGACCGCCCACGCCGGCTGCCCAGTGTGGAAAAACTCTCGTCCCTGGCCGGGCAGGCCAAGGTCCGGCACCTCTTTCAGGCAGTGCTCTTGCTAACAACAGTCAATTGCCTGGTATTTGGGTCTTTCTACCTCCGCGTTGAGAAGAAACTGGAAAGCGCGTTTCTGCAGGCCGGTAAGAAGCTGACCAAACAGGTTGCAAGGCAGGTCAACTCTCTCGACGCCTCGATAGCCGAAGTGACCGAGAGCGAGCCATACCTGAACGCCGTCCTGGTACCCATTTACGAGGATGCAACCGACAGGATTGATCGCCTTTTCCTGACCGACACGACGGGTGCCATCATTTGGTCTACCGACAGGTCGGAAATTGGCCGAGTGCACAAATCCCCTGAAGCCGGGAAGGTCGAACCCAACATTTTTACTCTCACAACCCGCAACCTGGTCCAGGTGTATGCACTGGCACGGCCCGTGGTACGAACCAATAATGAAAGAGTCGCGGTGGTCCATATTTTCCTCAAACGCAGCTACCTCGTCAACGATAGTTATCATGCCAGGATCCGGTATTTTCGCTACGGACTCATCAGCCTGGGCATCGGCTACATCTTTCTCGCTATCCTGACCTACTTTGTTCTACAGCCGCTCAGGAAGCTCTCCTCCTGGGTCAAGGCTGCCGAAAAAGGCGAAAACCTGGGAGACTATGAGATTGACGCTTCCTCTAACATAGGTGAGATCGCGCTGGCAGTGAAGGAAATATCACAGAAGTTCAATGATAGCCAGGCAAATCTGGCACGCCAGGACCAGGCTATCAAACAAATGGATGCCGCCCAGGATATTCAGAACTCTCTGCTCCCCAACAGAATTCCCGCAACAACGACACTCGACATCGAAGCATTCTATCAGGCGGCTGAAAATATCAGTGGTGACTACTACGATTTTGTACACATCGATGACCACACGCTAGGTATCGCAATTGCCGACGTGTCCGGCAAGGGCGTGGCCGGTTCACTTATGATGTCCATTATTCGCACCGCAATCCGAACAGAAGCATGTAGCGCAAACGCGAAAAATGCGGCTGAGGTCCTCACCAGAGTCAATGAATTTGTCCTGGGTGATATCCGTGAAGGACTTTTCGTTACCGTGCTTTACGCCATAATCGATCTGAGAACGTTGGTGGTAAACTTCGCCAGCGCCGGCCATACACCTCTCATCCTGCACCGGCCGGAGACGGCGCAAACCTTCTATCTAAATCCAGCCGGATTCCCGGTTGGACTCAGGTTGCCGTCTGATGACCTATTTGCTCGCAGTATCGAATCCGCCACTGTGCAAATGCAGCACGGAGATACCCTGCTGTTCTATACCGATGGCGTGACTGAGGCAATGAGTCCGAATCGCAAGCTATTTGGAGAAGAAAAACTAATTCAGACGATTCGCAAATACCAACACCTCTCTCTGCCAAAATTTCAAGAAAAGCTCCGGAATTGCGTCTATTCATTCACAGAAGAATCTGCTCTGCACGACGACGTCACATTTGTTCTAGTCCGGCCCAAGCCAGGTCCGGAAACCGTGTCGATTGAACCGGATGAGCGTATCACCGTGACAAGCCAGTTCATGAGCATCGAAGAGAGCACGCGCGTACTGGATATCGTGGCGAAATCCCCGCAAATAGAGGTCGATGAGATCACCGACGTCCTCAGCACCGACAAATACAAACGAACAGTAGTTTCTCCTGATCTCGTGGCCAGGTTCCTGCGGCGCCGGGGCCTCCACATTCCGAGGGCACGCCGGGACTATCAACGAGCCTATCAGCACAGGGCCCGCAACCTTGGACCGCCCGGAGCGCCGCAACTGACGCTCGGCGGCAGGATTAATACGCGCAAACGGGTTCCGATTCCATTTCCACCCGACGATGTAAAACCTGAACCTACGACCCAGACGCCAGTGACCGAACCCGGCTCCGAACGACGTCCGCAAAAGCAGAGAGAACAAAGCGTGAACGATGAAGCAATCGTGCCTGCTGCCAGCAAAAATCGGGCCGGTCCTGTGCTTGAGGCCGACTCGGAACAAATAGCGGATGCTGAAACCCAGAACGATGCCACGCGCGACTCAGGTCCCAGCCCAGAACCCTTATCATCAGCGCCACGGTCCGATGCCCGTCCAGAACCGGAAAACAGTCCGCAACAGGGTGCCATGACCGAAACCGAAATCCCTCTGAACCTGGAAGATATCCTGGCTGCCGCACAAAACACGCATCCCCCGAAAGATTCGGACACTGACTCGGGCAAACCAGTAAAGGGTGAGGAAGCAACCGGGCCAAAAGCTGAGACCAACTCACTGGAGGCGACCGCCGCTGAACCTGACCAAGAGGCCCAGCCCGAAGCAAGCAAAGCGATTCCTTCCACTTCTAAAAATGTCGAGCCAGTGGCAGAGCAGCAACCGGCATTGCTGGATTCCGCGCAGGATCCTGTCGCCGTAACACGAGACCCTGCCGAGCCTAAAAAACCCGCCGATGCGGAACCAGTGTCCGCAAATGCCGAGAGCATCGCAGGCGAGAACGATGACAGGCCCGGCACCAGCCCGGCAGACCCGCAAACGGTTTCAGACACGAAAACTACGTCCGCCGAGCAACGTGGCTCAGGCTCTTCCGCTGAGACCGTACCGCCAACCACCGAGTCCATGGCGACACCCGAAGGTAGTGATTCAACCGTGGCAGAGGTCCAGAGTCCGCAAATTTCTGATGCGGAAACTGTCGGTATTACCTCGCCAGACTCGCCGCGCGAGGTAGACTCAGAACCCGCAGATCCGGAGACCGATGCGGTCGCGATCGAACCTTCCGAACCGGATAACGACGGTCCCGTCATATCTCCGCCAACCGAGCAGCTCCGACCCCAGGAGGATGTGCAGCCCGACGCTCCC
This sequence comes from Candidatus Zhuqueibacterota bacterium, assembly GCA_029262055.1. Lineage (GTDB taxonomy): Bacteria > Zhuqueibacterota > Zhuqueibacteria > Oceanimicrobiales > Oceanimicrobiaceae > JAJDAD01. The sequence continues at coordinate 21,151 of JAJDAD010000025.1, read as the reverse complement.
GTCGAAATTCAGGCAAATAGTGCGGACCAGGACACTAGCGACCATGAAACCGTTGCGGAAACGCAGGAGGAGAATCCGGACATTGTGCCCGCCACTAGTGCCATCGAAGTGGCAAGCGCAAGCGCCGAAGCAGGTCCGCCAGCCGCCGGTGATCCTGAACCCAGAAGCCATGAACCAGATGACCTCGACTCAGCAGATGACATTCTGGCCGGAACAAGCAACGGTAGCCCCACCATGTCACCGGAGGTCGAGGCCGAGTTTGTCCTGGGCGAATTCATCGATGAACTGATCGGAGCCCGCCCACTGCCTCCAGTGCAAACGACTGAACAATTGGATGATAGCGAAGAAGATAACCGGAACGCCGTGGAAGTGCAGGAGGACGACGTCCCGGAGCCCGAGAAGAATGAAATCGCTGAAGACATTGAGGACCCTGCGTTCTCACTTTCCACAGATATTTCGGATTCTCTCGTGGACCAAATCTTCGACCAGTACGTGGTTGAGCAGCACGACGAAGCCCCGACTCGGGCCGCAGACGCTGAGCAGAGAAAGGCAGCCCTCGTCGCGTCAGTCGACGAAACGCGGAAGGAAGCCTCTGAGGAGCAAGATGAAGAAGGGGCTCAACTAGCAGGGCAAGAAGCAGACTTGGCGACCGGGACAGAAACCTGCACGGATAGTGACCCTGCACCAGCATTTCCTAACCTTGAGCGTGATGACTTTATCCAATCGCCCGCAACCTCTGACCTTAAGATGGAAGGGCCAGTACTGCTCAGAACCCCGGATAAGATATCGGACGCGGCAGACGAAGATAGTGGCCCCAGCAATATGAACCCGGAAGCAGTGCAGGAAAGTGACGGCGCTCTAGCAGAGGAGGAAGGTCGTGGCCTCAAATCCGATCTGCCACCGCTCGAAGATGAAGTGGATGGCACGCTTTCCGAAACGGATTCTGAAAAGACTACAACAGGTGTCGATGAGGTGTCCACTGAACTCGCTCCACAGTCAGGCGACGAAACGGGATTGGCCCAGGGCCCGGAGGGTTCCACCCCGGATGATGCGGAGCGCACGCAACCACCCAGCACGGACGAGGGTGTAGCAGAAGATGAACCGGGGCCTTTCATTGCAGAGTTGCCCGCCGACGACGATGAGCCGCAAGTCGTGTCAGGCGATCTGCTCCCCCAAACGCCACCGAGCGAGATCGACAAGCTCGACACCGAACCGAGCTTCCCCATTCAGGCTTTCGAGCAACCTCTGTACAGCAGCACGCTTAGCGAGCTACTGCCCGTGGACGAACTGGAAAGCGAATTTGACGGGGGTAGCGCACCTGAATTTGATTCGGGTCCCACAACTGCCGAGCCGCCGGCTGAAAAGCCAGCCAGCCACAGCGAATCGCAGGAAACTCCAACTACGGGTCCGCAAGAACAGGCGGTCGATGACGAGGTTCTTGCCGGCGTAGAGAGTTACCGCGAAGGGCGTTACAAAGATGCGGTCGTGACTTTCGCGACTATACTACGTGCGAGACCTGAATTCAAAGACGGTTACGCAATGCTGGGCAATGCACTCTACAAATCAGGAAAAGTGTCGCAGGCGTTGACGTGTTACCAGCACCTGACCCGGTACCATACCGCGGATGTTTCCGTACACGAAAACATGGCGCTGATCCATTACAAACTAGGTGACAGGGAAAACGCAATCAGGGAATGGGAAAATGTGCTAAAGATGAATCCGGCCAGGCCGGATATCGAGCATAGATTATCCAGTTTAAGGGCACGCCCGCAGGATACGTTACAACCAGCGCAAGCACAGGGAGATGCTATGCCGGCACGACAATCAGAGACAACAGCTACTGAATCCATGACTGAAAAGTCAGCGTCAGCAACCTTGGAACAAGGCATCCGGCGCTATCGCAACAAGGACTACCACGGTGCCATCGAAGCATTTGCCGCAATCGTCACGCAATTCCCACAGAAGAAGGAGGGCTACCAGTGCCTGGGAAACGCCTACTTCAGGAGAGAAATGCTGACGGAGGCCGCAGATGTGTACGAAAGGCTCCTGCAAATCGATGAACACGACTCTATTGTGTTGGAGAACCTTGCCTTGATCCGCCTCAAGCAACAACTTTACCACGAGGCGATTAAGAGTTGGCGTAAGCTTCTGGACCATCACCCCCATAGAGAAGACGTGCGCAGCAAGATCGAACGAGTCTCTCAGCTTGTCAATCTCGATTAGAAGACGTTACTGCAGGAAGGCAAAAACCACCGGGGGACGTCGCGAGCAAATCCCTAAAGTCTTTCCTTTAGCGCCCTCCGCGTTGTAGTTTTTCCCGCCTGCGCCTACCCGCAGCATTTGTTACGGTGTTACCGTCTCGCACAAACAGAGTCTCCCGGTCCGGTCATATCCCCATTTTTGACTTCCCCTAAACGCTCATGTCGAGGTGGACGATGTGCAGAAACATATACGGCAACAATTGGTCATTTCCGCTTGCTTTTACAGCCGTAATCGCCTATTTTCGCTCTGAATTCAGCAGCACCAATGCAAGACAAATCTGGAGGTCAATATGGAAGAGCCGGTTGTGGTGCAAAAAGCTCCGTACGTCATGAAAACGGAACCGAGGAAGTACGCCTGGTGTGCCTGTGGTCTGTCGCAGGGCCAGCCTTTTTGCGACGGAGCACACAAAGGCACGGGATTCTCGCCTATCATTGAGGAGATCACCGTCGAAAGAAACGTTGCCTGGTGTGGCTGCAAATTAAGCAAGACCAAACCATTCTGCGACGGTTCGCACGCCGAACTCTAAACTCCTGTCCGGCACCACTTCATTTCACTAACACGGAACTACAGACCGAGGACCAAATGCCAAAATATGACTACGACATTCTCGTTATCGGCGGAGGCGCTGCCGGACTTACCAGTTCCGGCATCTGTGCGAGCTTCGGAGCTCGTACGGCATTGGTCGAAAAAAAGCGGCTAGGCGGCGACTGTACCTGGACAGGGTGCGTTCCGAGCAAGAGCCTTCTTCACATCGCCGCTGAAGTTGCTTCGGTCAAAGCCGGACAGGCTGCCGGTATTACCTTTTCAGACTTGCAGGTAGATTTCAAGACGGTCATGGAGACAGTGCGCTCGACCCGTCAGAAAGTCTACGAAGACGCGGATTCTCCGGAACTGATGCAGGCCAAGGGCGTGACTGTGCTGGAGGGTACCGCAAGTTTCTTCGGTCCGCACGCAATTACGCTCGAGCATGAGGGCAACAAACAGACACTGACGTTCCGCTCAGCAATTATCGCCTCCGGTGCGACCTCCCTGATTATCCCGATTCCCGGATTGGACACTATCCCCTACCTCACGAACGATAGCTTATTCGAGTTAGAGAAACAGCCGAAGCACCTCGTGATTTTGGGCAGCGGTCCAATTGGACTCGAAATGGCGCAAGCCTTCCGCCGGCTTGGCAGTCAGGTGACAGTTATCGCCCTGGATGAGAGACTTCTCATTCGGGATGAACCGAGCTGTGCCGAGTTTGTAAAAGATCAGCTTGAACGTGAAGGTATCGTCTTCCGTAGCGGCGAGACTATCCATAAAATCACCAGGAAATCCGAGTCCTCGTTTGAGCTTGATGTCGGGCCCTTGCAAGGCAGCCAAACCACCTTTTCCGCGGACGCGCTGCTCGTGGCGGTCGGCAGAAAAGTGGCAACCGCGCAGTTAGGCTTGAAAAACGCGGGAGTGCATTTTGACAAGACAGGCATTCCAGTGGACAAACACTGCCGTACAAATGTTAAGCATATCTTTGCGGCCGGTGACATCACCACTTTTCTCAAGTTCACCCATGTTGCCGAAAACATGGCAAAGACCGCTGCCATCAATGCCGTTTTCCGCCTGTCGCTTTTCAGCCACGAACGGCGGGTGGTGCCGTGGGTCACGTTTACGGAGCCCGAATGTGCACATGTAGGCGAGACCGCATCGGAGCTGGAGTCGCGGGGAGTTCGGTTCGACACTATTGAATTCCCATATTCAAAAATCGACCGGGCCGTGACCGAGCGCAAGGAAGCGGGCGTTGTCATTGTTCATGTAGCTAAAAGCGGCAGAATCCTGGGCGCACACGCAGCCGGCGCACAGGCTGGCGAGCTGATCAATGAATATGCCCTGGCCATGAAGAACGGCCTGAAGCTCAGCAAGATCTCCGACACGATACATGCCTATCCCACCATGCTGTTGGGTGCGCGCCGGGCGGCGGACCAGTTTTACGTAAGGCTGCAGAAAAGATGGATGATCAGGCTCTTCAAGACCATTCTGGGATTTCGGGGCGAAATTCCCGCGTACATCGGTTCAAAAGAAATCCAGTAGAATCAGCCTGCTTTGAATCGGATAGGGATCAGATCGGAGGAGAAACACTGGGACTCACGTGCCAGTGTCAGCCCAAAAGACATTTGCCGTCTGCCGTCAGCGATCGACATTTTATTCCAGAGCGACGGCGAACGGCGCCCGCCGTTCAAACCTCGCGTGTTCTCTGATGATGAGTTGCTGAAAACACGCGATGACGATGGCGCACGAGCGTCCATTGTCCAATCACTTGAAGATTGCGCAGTGATAATAGGCACGAAAGAGATCAAAGAGGTCTTTGTTGCGCTGACAGAAACCGAAGCCACCGGTCTTCTGGGGATCGCACCTCAGCTTGCAAAGGAGGTGTCGTACTTCGATTTCGATGCCGGTCTGGGACTGGCGCGCCTCACGGATTTTCTGCGTGATTCGGAAAAAGAACTGCTGCTCTATCTGTGCAAAGAATCGGCGTTTGAAGAGAAGATACGACGACTCATCGAGAAACAGGACGGTCTCATCGCGGCAGGTAAGACCTATTTGTTCTTCACCCACACACACAAGGGTCAAGCCTACAACATGCGCATGCTGCGCCGGCTTATGGACTTAAACTGTACCCTGCTCGATTATGAGCTCCTCACCGAAATGACTTCGTCAGGTCCCAAACGGACTGTGGCCTACGGACCCTGGGCCGGGATTGTAGGTGTGCTGGAGACGCTGTTTGCCTATGGACAGCATCTGGAAAGCCATGCAGGCATGGCAAACCCCTTCACCAGAATTCACTCCGAATCCTGCTATGACGCAGCGGCCTGCGAGTTCAAAAGCCTGCAGGCCATTCGCTCTACCCTGTCCCTGATCGCCGGCGAAGTAGCAGAGGGCAAGGCACCGCTGCCCGTCATCATCGGTGTGTCCGGATTCCGCGGTGAAGCCGGCGGGGGAATCCTGACCGTGCTGGAAGACAGTGGCCTGCCGACGCAAGTCATGAGCCAAGAGGAGTTCGGCGCCCTGACCCGCGGGGAATTCGTTCCGGACCGCCGGATAATCTACCTGGTCAAACTGGACTATGATGCACTGTACCGACCCAGGCCAGGGGTAGACCTTCCCGGTTTGAGCATTCGACAGGCAATCCAGGCGGGAAAGGGACACCTGCTTGAGTCCAACGCCGACAGATTTTTCCCATACCTGAGTATCTTTTTGAATTGTATTTTCTGGAACAGGACGTCTCCGCGTATCCTGTCAAATTCTTATTTGAAACAGCTTTTTCACACGCTGGGTCAGGCACCGGCTCTGCCCGTCATCGGCGATATTTCGTGCGACCCTTCGGGCTCCATCGAGTGCTGCCGCGATACTTACCCCAACGCTCCGGCGTTTGTTTGGTGTCCCGACCAAAGTGAAGTCCCGATTTCACCTGATTTTGACATGAAGAAAACGCGTGCGAACCACAAGTACTTTGACCTGAGAAAGCGTGGGTTTGTGGTGATGGCCGTCACTAACCTGCCTTGTGAACTGCCGCGGGAATCATCTCAGGCCTTCAGTCATGACTTCTGCCAGGCACGCCCCGAGTTAGGCGGAAAATCGTACATCGAATGCCTGGCTGAAGCAGACTTCACCGCTGATTTCGAGGACTGCGGACTGCCGGCGCCACTTCGGGATGCGGTCATCCTGTATCAGGGCCGATTCCACCGTGGCAACAAGCAACTGCAGTTGAAGGACATCGCGCTCGCAATGCTGGAGAGCGACAATCTGACCGTAGACGAAGTCCTGCCGATGGTTCCTTAAATTGACCGATAAGAATAACCCCGAGATTCTGACATGAAACATATTCTGGTTCTAGGTGCCGGGCTAAGCTCAACTTTCCTGATAAGAACCCTGTTGCAGCAAGCAGAGAAAGAGGATTGGTTCATCACCGTTGGTGATCTTGACTTGGAAACCGCAAAAAAGTGTGTGACTGGCCATGCGCGCGCCGATGCCATTTTTTTTGATGTTAATGACGCTGAAATGCGTTCAACCCAAATCGAGAAATCTGATATCGTGGTCAATATGCTACCGCCTTCTTTCCAGGCGATGATTGCACTGGACTGCATCTACCACACAAAACACATGATATCTGCGTCCTACCAGGACCAGAAGATTCGTGATCTGGATCTTGACGCAAATAGGAAAGGAGTTCTGATTCTTTCCGAAATGGGACTCGACCCGGGTATCGATCACATGCTTGCCATGTCCCTGATCAACAAAGTACGATCCAACGGCGGCAAGGTCAAAACCTTCAAGTCCTACGGCGGCGCGCTTCCGGCCCCGGATTCACTTTCCAATCCTCTAAAGTATGCTGTCACCTGGAACCCCAGAAATGTCGTTATGGCGGGTGAACATGGCGCCCAGTACATGCACAGGGGCAAGATAAAAGTGCTGCCCTTCCACAATGTCTTTCAGGATTCATGGCTGGTGGATATCCCGGACGTCGGACCTCTGGAAGTCTATCCAAACCGGGAAACGCTCAGTTATCGCTCCACCTTTGAAATAAATCGGGCGACAACTATCATTCGCGGCACGATTCGATATCCGGGCTGGTGCGAGACCTGGTCCCAGGTCGTCAAACTCGGAATCCCAAACGAGCATTTGCGCATTCCACAATTGCGAAAGCTGACCTACCGCCAGTTCATCGAACTTTTCATCCCAGTGGAAGTGAGCGGCGCCGACCTGGAAACCCGGGTGGCATCGTTTCTGGGCATCAGCCCTACCGGCACAATCATGGATAACCTGCGCTGGCTGGGTTTGTTCAGCGATGAAGTGATCGGTAACGTCGGGGAAACTCCAGCCGCGGTCATGACCCACCTCTTGCTCACCAAGTTGAAGATGGAGAAAACCCTCCGCGACATGGTTATTCTACACACTGAACTGGAGGCGGTCTACTCCAACAGAAAAACTGCCAGTGAGAAACTGACAGTCACCCTGATCGAAAAGGGCGAACGGGGCGGCATGACGGCCATAACAAAAACCGTCGGCCTGCCTGTAGCGATTGGGGTAAAACTGATCCTGCACGGCAAGTTACCGATCACGGGGTGCCACATTCCGACACACGCAGGAATCTATGTTCCTGTTTTGCGGGAACTCAAGAAGGCGGGGTTGAAGTTTAGAGAGAACGCAACGAATCTATAGTCGGCAATCTGAAACGCCCACAAGCACGGAGGAGTTTTCCATGAAACACGGTATTATAGGCCTGATTCTACTAACAACACTGACGGTGGGAGCCCAACCGCTTGAGTTAGACATGTCTGTCTTTGCGACCAGACGAGCTGGTTTCATGCAGGAAATGGCCCCGGATGCTATCGCGCTTTTTCCCTGTAAGCCGGTTTATCAGCGCAATCTGGATATCGAGTACGTCTACAGGCAGGAAAGCAATTTCTATTATCTCAGCGGGTTTGAGGAACCGGAATCCGTGCTGCTCTTCGATCCGGCGGCAGAGCGCAATAAGTTCGTCATGTTTGTCAGAAAGAGAGACCGGCGGCGCGAGACCTACGATGGGCTACGCGCAGGGTTAGAGGGCGCGATTGACACGTTCAAAGCAGACACGGCTTATTATGTAAACGACCTCGAGAAGGTTTTGCGCAAGCTCCTTGCCCGCAACCGCACCGTCTACTACAGCTTTGGCATAAATCCCCTCTACGACGAACTGGTCACAAACATGCTTGTGCAAAAACGCAGCCGGGGGAATTGGGCCATAACAGACCCGGCGCCCCTATTAAACGACATGCGGCTCATCAAGAATGAGGGCGACTGGCGCATGGGCTTTCGCCGCTCCATCGAAATATCCTCCGACGCCTTTGTCGCGGCGATTCAGGCCATCGCGCCCGGCAAATACGAATACGAAATCCAGGCTGTTTTCGAATTCGTGTACCGTAAGAACGGATCGCCGCGCAACGGCTATCCGTGCATCGTCGGGTCAGGTCCCAATAGCACGATTCTGCACTACAATACCAACAATCGCAAAATGCAGGATGGCGACATGGTTTTGATGGATTGTGGCGCGGAATACGGCTACTACTCGTCCGACATAACGCGAAGCGTACCGGTGAACGGCAAGTTCAATCGTGAACAGAAGGACATCTACCGCGTCGTTTTGCAGGCGCAGGAGGCTGCCATCGCCATGATAAAACCCGGCCTGGCAAAAGAGGAACTCAACTTCAAAATCAACGACATTCTGGGCCGCGGGTTACTCGAGTTGGGTTTCATCAGAGATGCCGCCGACTTCAGGATCTTTAGTTTACACGGCTACGCGCATTGGTTAGGCCTGGAAACACATGATGTCGGAGGATACACGAGAAACGGCAAATCGATAATACTTGAACCTGGCATGGTGTTTACAGTCGAACCAGGCATTTACGTCCGCGAAGATGCTTTCGACAAAATGCGGGAGATCGGATATTCCGAGGAGGAGGTTCGCAAGATTCGTCAAAAAGTCGAGCCCTATCTGAATATCGGCGTTCGCCTTGAAGACGATATCCTGGTCACCGCGACCGGTTACAAGAACCTGACAGAAGCCGTCCCCAAGACCATCGACGATGTGGAGAAACTCATGGCCGGTGAAAGAACCGCGACGCCAGCAGCGACCAATTAGAATTTCATGACTGTTCCGGCTGGTGAAATGAAAATATATGCCCATCGAGGCTCTTCGCATATCTGGCCTGAAAACACCGTGCTCGCTTTCGAGAAAGCGCATGGGCATGGCGCCACTGGCTTCGAAGTAGACCTGCGCTTGTCAGGGGATGGTGAAATAGTCCTCAGCCATGATGACAACCTCGCCAGGCTTGGCCAACCCGGCATCACCGTCAGCCAGTCACGTTGCAACCAACTGTTAGCCGTCGAGGTCACTTCACCGGACAAGAAGCTTGCCGCAAAGCTCACCACCCTCCGACAAGTGTTGGTCGCATTCCCCGACAAGGACTATATTTTTGACTGCAAAATCACCAGCGAAGCCATGATGGTGAAGCTGCGCAGCATCCTTGATGACCTGGGCTTTCATGACAGGATCTGGTTTCTAACCTGGAGTCAGCGTGCGGACAGATTGGTCGAAGAGCTGTTTCCCGGCTATGCGTATTTCCCGCGAGAAAACAGGATCAGGCCCTGGGGCATCCTCAGTCTTGCCGGCCTCGGTGCTCTGGCCGAACCACACAACCCCATCCTTGCCCTTCCGCCCTATTCAAGTGGCTTGCCGGTCTTCAGCCGAAAACAAGTTGGCAGCGTCAAGCGTCGTGGTAAAGTCTTCCTGGGCTACCTGGTCAACTCGAAACGGGACTACCGACGGTGCCGGGATACGGGGATTGAGCACATCCTGACGGACAGAGTGGATTTAGTGGCACAATACATTTCTGAGGAACCCTGAGCGGGCATGCTAGCCTAATCTCATTTCGATCTCAATTTCATCGCGGATTGGAATGTTGTCAAAACCCTGGGCGGGGATATCAGGTTTGATCTGGCGGGACTTCTCGATGGCATTAGGATGCAAAGCGGCCAGGATAAATCCGCGGGTCTGGTAAAAGCGTAGCGCGTTGCAGTTGTCGTTGGTTGTGACCGCCCAGAGCCGCCCGCATTTGGCTTCGGAACAAACCGCCATCACCTGCCTGACCAGAGCCGTTCCTACGCCCAGACCCTCGGACAGGCTATTCAAAGTAATTATCTCGCAGTCATTATCCACGATTTTGTATGTGATGACGCCGACTGCATTTTCATCCAGAAAAGCGATAAAACCGGAAAGCTCATCGGGATAATGCGCTTTGCCGCGGCTGACCATTTCAGTCCCGCCCCAATGCTCGGCGAGAAAGTCGGTCAACCAGTCCAGGTCGTCGACCGAAATGGCCCGGATTTCCAGCGGAAACGAACTGTCTTCTTTATTCTGCACCGGAACCTCCATCGTGCAACAACTGTACAAAGTCGCCACAAATCCTCGTATTGTAGCTCGCGATGTTTGCCTGGTGCGCTCCCGGCAAGCCCTCACCGGTACTCAAAGCAAAGCGAGCTTCATGCCAGGGGCAGACGACTACATTCCCCGTTACTTCGCCCGTACATAGGGGCGCTCCCCGGTGCGGGCACAGGTTGTCCACCGCGTAAAAAGCATCCTCTACCTTAAAAATTGCTACCTCGCGTCCTTTGAAGTAGACAACTTTGCGGTCGTTCTCTGCGAAGGCGTTTACGTTAGCGACATTGACAAAAGTCGGATTCAACCGCTGGCCTCAGTCAGTGCTACCGGTTCTATCATAATCAGAGTTTCCCCGGTCAAGTATCAGGAGCTGATGTTGTATTCTTTCATCTTGCGCCATAATGTCGTCCGGCCGATGCCCAGGATCTGAGTGACCAGCTCGTAGTTCCATTCATGTTTTTTGAGCATGGCGGCAATGTAATCCTTCTCAATCTCTTTCAGGGAGAGGTCGTCGGCAGAGAAATCATTGCGTGGAAGCGAGTTGGTGGCGCATACCTTGGGCGGAAAATCGCTCGCATTGAGAAATCTTGCCGATGAAAGTGCGACCGCGCGTTCGATTGCATTTTCCAACTCCCGGATGTTCCCGGGCCAATCGTAATTCTCTAAGAGTCTCTGGGCGCTTTCGTCCACGCCTAAAACCGTCTTGTGAGTCAACGCTGCGTACTTGTTCAGAAAATATGTGGTGAGCGGCGCGACGTCCTCCTTCCGGCTCCGCAGAGGCGGCAACGTTAGTTGGATGACATTGAGCCGATAGTACAAATCCTGGCGAAAATGGCCCTCGTCCACCATCAGCTCCAGGTCACGGTTGGTGGCGGTCAGCACTCTCACGTCCAGGCGCTCGGTTTCGTTGCTCCCCACGGGTTTGACTTCGCCTTCTTGCAGAAAGCGCAAAAGCTTCACCTGGGTCGCTTGCGAAGTTTCACCGATTTCATCCAAAAAAATGGTTCCATGGTTCGCCGCCTTGATCAGACCGATCTTGTTGTTGGCCGCGCCGGTGAACGCTCCTTTTACGTGACCAAACAGTTCACTTTCCAAAAGCGTTTCAGGGATCGCCCCGCAGTTGACCACGACAAATGGATTGGACGCTCTGGCGCTGTGATCGTGAATCGCCTTGGCCACCAGCTCTTTGCCGGTGCCGCTCTCGCCGTCGATGAGAATTGAAATGTCCGTTTGCGAAATACGGGCGATGAGATCGAAAACTTTTTGCATCGCCTCACTCCGTCCAACAATACTGCCGAACCGGTGTTGCTCCCCGGTGTTCACCCACGCGAAAAAGTCTTCCACCTCCTTTTCCAGGAGTCGCTTGATGGCGCCGCTGGTCTTCTCGTGGTCTTTGAGGTTTGATAGAACGATTTTGTCCAGATCGCGTTTCTGATAAAAGTAGACATTGTAAAATTTGGAAAGGTCCGGAATTGTATCCGCCTCACCGTTTTCGAGCAAGGACACCCAGAGCTGTGGTGCATTTTTACGTTTGCTCATGACCTGTGCCATGCGCACACTCGCCAGTTTCTCCTGTGCGGCGCCGTCGAGCAGCAATACTAAGTCGACCGTCGGTAAAATGCTCGATAGTTGCGACGCGGCAACGGTTTTATTTCGCTCGTTCGCCCTTGGAGTCGACGGCCCGCCGTTGTCGCCAAGATAGAGAATCTGCCCAATGTTCTTTTCCGTGAGCTTCGCATCAAAAGGTTCGCCTGCCAGTCCACCGCAAGCGATCAGCGCACGGTGCTCGCGCAAATTCCCGAAAATCTTTTCAGCCAGATCGCACACAACGGCCTCCGGATTGGCCGTGCTGCGCCCCACCTTCAAATCGATGCGAATTTTTTCGGTAAGCCAGAGCCCGCGTTGGTAAAGCTTGTTTAGAACAGGGCCGGTCTGGCCTTTCTGACGTGCAGCCTCAAAGTCACCCCGAAAGGTCTCCGGACCCCCGCGCACCTGCAGATTCGCGTCAAGTCCGGCCAGGATCCGCAGGAACAGCTCAACCGCAGTGGCCCCTTCTTCAAAAAAACATGTCTTTTTAAAGCTTGCAGCGCGGGTTCGGGTTTGCTTTGCAAGTGTCTCCACAAAACTCTCCAACATCTGGTGACTGTCTCCGCCCACTACAAAACAAGAAAAGCCCGCCGTGCCGGAGTAAATGAAGCACTCCTCTGTCTGCCAATGACCCGCCACTTCAGCAATACTTGAAGTGCCCTTGCCGGCTAAACTGCCTCGCAGGTCTTCTCTAACTCCAAACGCAAATAATGGCATGGCTTACTGGAAGTTGTGAACTTTGGAAAAAAAAGTGGTCACAATCAGGAATGAAAACAGCAGCCAGTTGAAGCCGACCACCGAGACGATGGCGGCCCGCCGGCCCTGCCACCCGATTGTTGTACGCGTCAATACATGAAAGGCGTAAATCGCCCACGAGATAACGACAGCTACGAGCTTCGGGTCCAGTACCCATTTTCCTTCCCAGACATTCAGCCCCATATAAACCCCCAGGACAATTCCCACACTGACCAGCCCAAGGCCGATGTTCACAGCCTGGTTGCTCAGCTTGTCGAAAAACTCCAATGAAGGCAGCCTCTCAAAGAAAATCCCAAGTTCTTTAGACTGCATCTCTCGTGACAGCAAGATGTACATGACACTGGTAATGAAGGAAATGGTGAACGCGGAATAGGCGCAGATCATCAAAGCGACATGCACCTCGAAAAAGATCTCGTTGAGCACCGGCGCCAGCGGTCTCTCCAAGTTGATAAAGAGATTTGAAATGACCTGCAGGACCAGAATGACCGGCAGAAAGAAAACCCCCATGGTCATTTCCCCCAAGCTCAGCTCAAGTGCCAGATAGACCAGCACGAAGAACCAGGCGCAGGTTGTCAAAACCAGGAATGTGCTTCCTACCGGAAGATGGCCCGTGTAAATGCTGAGTAGCACGATATACAGCGTGTGTACGCCAACCCCGGAAATCAACCAGGTCCGGGTTCTGTTTGCAATCTGTTGTTCCTTTTTCTTGAAATAGGCAAAGTAGTTCACGAAACTGAAAGCATAGAAGAAACAAACCAACCAGGGAACGACTTGAAGTAAGGTCGACACGTCAGGCACCTTCATTTACGATTAGACCGGGTGGCTATTGCCACTTTTCATTTTGAAAATAGCGGTTCCACATCGAAAAAGCAAGTAAGATATTCACTGGACCTACCAGATTTTTCATTGTTTGTGATGTTTGTGACACAATTCACGGCTTACACTGGGCATGAGGTCATTCGCTTGTGCTTAAGAGACTTTTGAAAGGCCCGGCGATGAATATGCCCTCGTAGACCGCTACAACTTGAAGCGCTCCCCCTCTTCCGCCACGTTGAAGCCGTTTTGCAGAATACGCAGTCTGGCGTCACTATCAGGCCACAATGCCGGATTGGTATGATTGAGGTGGATGAACCTGACCTTGCGTTTTTCCGCAGCAGGCAGGTTAGAGAATCTCTCCATGCTGTGCGTGATGAAGGGATGCGGAAAACCTGACATGTCCCGGTTGGGGATTTCACCGTTCGCAAAAAATGTAGCGTCCAAATACGCCCGGTCGACGCCAGCGAGCAAGTCGTCAATGCGGGTACCTAAGCTATCCCACTCTTCCCAGCTATCTATGTCCGGGATAAACAGTACGGATTTTTCCGGGCCCTCGATGCGGAAGCCAGCCACTTCCGTATACTCCTGACGGTGTGGTACCAGGAATGGCGTTACCCTGACCCGCTCATTGAGCGTGATGGTCTTGTCAGCTGTCATGCGGTTCAGGACAATGTTCTCGAGGCGGACCAACTGGTCCCAGGGGCCACTCTGGCTCAGGAATTCGTACATTCTGGGCAGGACGAACACAGGTACGCCGCGGGCACCCATCACCTCATGCCCGAGATACATCAAGCCGGTATAGTGCCCAATGTGAGCATGCGTGAGAAATATCCCCTGCAGCCCGGGCGCCGACTCTGTGGGAAGCAAGCGGTCGAGATGCTGCAATTGCTCTGGAAAATCGGGAGTCGCCTCGATCAACCAGCGTGCCCCAGACTCCGGATCCAACAGCCCCAGACAGGCTACGTTTCTACTCATACTGTCATTTGTCCATCCCTGATGCTCGGATGTGCCGGGTTGCGGCACACCGCCATCTTGTGCAATGCCGAGAACCACCACTTCCGGGCGGCGGTCCTTGTTTTCCTGCTGCGGTCTGGCAACGCCGGTACTTGCGCATAGACAAAAGACGAGCAATAGGCCGGAGAAGACACGGATGCCCATCAATTTGCACCACACGGAGAAAGCTGTTCGCCCCATGTCAGGCAGCTTCTCAGACGGTGCATGGTCGTCGCTGGGGGTTCTTTTTTCACTTTTTCTTTGCATATGTCCTGCACCCTTGCATTTTATGTGAATGACGAATACCTACCTTATCAACACTTGTTTCCTTTGACAATTTCCGCACGCGGCGCTCGCGGGGGATATAATATAGAAACGCGCTGCGCCCCCGGGCCCCACCATTAGAATAAGTTGGCAGTCTAACTTCTACAGCAATTCCATACAAAGCGAGGATACGGTGAAATTGTTTTCCAATCTCAAAGGCGATATCATGGGTGGCATTACGACTGCGGTCATCGCTCTGCCGCTTGCGATAGCCTTTGGGATAGTAGCATTCGCTCCTTTAGGCGAAGAATATATTTCCCAGGGGGCTTTGACCGGACTTTACGGCGTGATCGTTGCCGGCATCCTGACAAGCATTTTCGGTGGTACACCCGGCCAGATTGCGGTCCCCACGGCACCGATGTCGGTCATGGTCACGTCCATCATTGCAACCTTGCTCAAGGACCCGGAAATCGCAGCTTTTGGCGATAATCAGGTGATGATCATATTGGTGCTGGTCTCCTTCACTATTCTCATGGCCGGGACTTTCCAACTGGCCATGGCGGCCATGGGTGGCGGAAAACTCATCAAGTTCATCCCCTACCCTGTCATAGCCGGTTTCATGAACGGAATCGCCATCATAATCTTCCTGGGGCAATTACGGCCCTTTTTCGGTGTCGCCAAAGAAACGGCACTGACCGCCATTCTAACTGGCGCGGCGACGCTGCGCTATGAAACATTGATCGTCGGAGCAGTTACGATCGTCATGATGTTGCTGTCACAGCGTCTCACAAAAGCAGTTCCGGCATCTCTCGTCGGACTGCTCGCCGGTGTCGGAGCTTACTTTGTAATTGGCAAAGTGTTCAGCCCTGCCCTCCTGTCGGTGCAAAGCAATCCTCTCGTCATCGGGCCGATACCGAGTGCGTTTCCTCAGCCAGTGCAAGTGGCAAATTTCTTTGCCCTCAGCGGACAAATCCCATTGCATAAACTTGCGGTTCTGGCAATACCCGCATTGACCCTCAGTATTCTGGCTTCCATCGATACGCTTTTGACTTCGGTTGTGACTGACATGGTTACCAAGGCAAAGCATAATAGCACCAAAGAACTTCTCGGTCAAGGGATCGGTAACATTGCAACGGCGAGTTTCGGCGGCTTGCCGGTCGCGGGTTCCACCCTCGCAACTATGGTAAATGTCAACGCAGGCGCACGCACGCCGCTCGCAGGCATAGTAAACAGCTTGACGGTCCTACTGGTTGTCATGGTCCTGGGTAGCCTTGTGCAGTGGATCCCTATGGCTGTTCTGGCCGGTATCCTGCTGGTCACATCGGTTTCGATGATTGAATACGAGAGCATTAACCTCACCATGAAGCGATCCGCCATCGGTAATCTTTTGGTGATTGTGGTCGTGACAGTCATCACGGTTGCCGTTGATTTGATAGTTGCCGTGTTGGTCGGACTCATCATCACTGCTTTCCTGTTCATAAAGGAGCAAATCAGCAAAAACATCGTGCGCCGCTTCTACACCGGAGACTTGATTCACTCAAAGAAAATACGCAGTCAGGCTGCCATGAAGATCCTGGTGGAACAGGGACATCTGATAAAAGTCTATGAGTTGAGTGGCTCATTGTTCTTTGGTACCTGCGACAAGCTACTGGCACAACTGGAAGCTGAATTGGATAGTTTTGCCATTATTCTGGATTTCAAACGGATTCACACAATCGACTTAACGGGCGCGCAGCTGTTGAAGCAAATCATCGAACGTGTGCACGAAAATGGCAACCACCTGCTTATCAGTCACCTCAACAATGCCGCTGACGAAGAAAAGCAGCGCATGCTGCGCCTCCTGACCGACGTCGGTGTGATCGCCGCGATCGGTAAAGAGTACCTATTTCATGACACAGATCATGCACAGGAATGGGCAGAGGATCGATTGATCGAATCAGAAATGCTCGTGTCACAAATCTCGGGGAACAGATTGACGCTCAAAAACCTCGACCTCTTCCATGGATTGAACGACGAACAGTTAGATGTCTTGCGCCAGCATATGAGCCCGCAATGCTACAAGGCCAGGGAGATCGTTTTTCGGGAGGGTGACCCGGGAGACAGAATCTACTTTCTGCTTTCGGGTGGCGTGAGCGTGTTGGCGAGTCAAACCGGCAATGGCTATGACCGCCGTCTTGCTACCTTTGGTGAGGGCGTCTTCTTCGGCGATATGGCCATCCTGGAGAAAAAGCCCAGGTCGGCAACCGTACGGGCGGACACGGCGACCGAAGTCCTCTACATGAAGGTTGAGGACTTTGAGAAGCTAGTCGAATCACACCCCCTGCTCGCATCAAAAATGCTGTTGGGCATGACTCGGGAACTATCCTACCGCTTGCGGCTCACCACTGTCGAGGTCAGGACCCTCGAGGAGTAAGGCACGGTCGAGGTCACACATAAATTGGGTTGATCAATTGTGTGACATTTAGTACATATTGCGTGGCTACTGCTGTGAGGCGTTGGCTCACAGCAGGCATGTTAAGCAACTCAATCCGAACATTACGGTCACTCACCCGCAACACACCAGGCTCGAAGAAATGAAAGTAGAAATAATAGGAATACCGCTCGACCTCGGCGCAAATCGCCGCGGCGTTGACATGGGGCCGTCAGCGATTAGGATCGCGGGGATCACGCACCGTCTGCAGCACATTGGACACGAGGTTACGGACACCGGTGACATCGCCATCGCAGTCCCGGAAGTACAGAGAATTCAGGACCCAAAACTCAAGTATCTGCCGTCGATCACCAAGTCGGTGACCAACCTGGCGGACGCAGTGACCGGGGTTATAAACCGACGGCATTTCCCGTTGGTTATCGGGGGTGACCATTCCATCGCTATCGGGACGATCGGTGGTGCGGGGCGTGTGTTTCACGCGGAGAAAAAGCGGTTGGGCGTAATCTGGATCGATGCGCACGCCGACATGAACACACATGAGACCACCCTCTCCGGCAATATCCATGGGATGTCCTTCGCGGCAGCACTTGGTAAAGGAGCACCCGATCTGGTACGCGTTGGTGGCGATTTCCCAAAGGTTCGGCCGCAAGATGCCGTGCTGGTCGGCGCGCGTAATCTCGACCCCAAAGAGCAGAAACTCACACGTGACTCCGGCATAACCGTATTCACCATGGAAGACATTGACCGGTGTGGGATTGTGGACACGATGACGGATGCCATCGAGATTGCTACCAGAGAAACCGATCATCTACACGTAAGTCTGGATATGGACGGGCTGGATCCTCAGGTAGCGCCCGGCGTCGGCACACCGGTTCGCGGTGGTCTGACTTACCGGGAAGCGCATTCCGCAATGGAATTGATTGCTGCCTGCAATCGACTTTGCTCCCTGGAGGTCGTCGAGGTCAATCCTATTCTTGACATCAGGAATACCACCGCCGAGGTGGCGGTTGAGTTGGTTGAAAGCGCATTGGGCAAACGGATCTTGTAATACCAGCCGGTCTCATATGTCTGTTGTCCGGGTACCGCGACTGCGCTTTGCTGAAACAAAAAAAGGGATGCAAAATCATGCTCTTGCATCCCTTTTCAAACCTGTCAACTGAACTCTTGAGCGGGAGACGGGATTCGAACCCGCGACCCTCACCTTGGCAAGGTGATGCTCTACCATCTGAGCCACTCCCGCATAAAATCAGTAGCGAATATACCAAAATAAAAACAATATGCAAGCTGTTTTTAGTCTTGTTTCACGTCCTCCTCCCGGGAAGACAGACGACCAAGTATTTTTCGCCTTTCACTTCTGATACGATCGTTGAGAATCTTGCCCCTTTTGGAAATCAGCAACAGTGCGGCCAGGCAAAGAGCGATAAACACAACCTTGGTCATCGAGGCTTCCTTATGCGAATCGCGGGCGACATGGAACTTTTCCTTTCAACACCAATATTTATTCACTATATTGATCTATCGAACAAGAGTAATCATTCTGTGGGATTTTGTAGATGGAAACGGTTGAAATAACAGAACTGATCATAACTTGTGAGGCGTGTGGTAGTGTCAAGAAATTTCTTGTCAAAGATGAGTCCGATTCAGAACGAATCTTTGAAAGTTTTACGTGCGAAAATGACTGCGGCAAGAACCTCTACAGTTTCATAACGGTAGGTACGTTAAAGCGCATCGAATAGCAATTGAACAAGAAGGCCTTTCGAAAGACTGTGCAAGTTATTCGAAAGGCTTGTTGTGGAGCCGATGGGGATCGAACCCACGACCTCATGAATGCCATTCATGCGCTCTCCCAAACTGAGCTACGGCCCCTAATGGGGCCACATAATAAGCAATCACCTTCCAAAAGTCAAGTGCTTATTGACACCTATTTCCTGCGAAGAATCTCCTTCACCACCTTCTCAGCAATGATCTCATAGATTCTATAATTGAAATAGAATCCTTCAGCGATGCGTCGTCTAATTCTGTCTATCTTCGGCTTTGGAGGTTGGTCCTGGTAGTTCATTTACACTCCGTAATTCGAGTAATTCATAACTGTGACGCGGCGTCCAAGCCAAAGAACAAGCCAAATACAATCCATTCGTAACCGTCAGGCAAACAATCACTTACTGCAAATCAAATCGGCAGATGTTACAGAACCTTTACACAAAACTGAATGGCAGACTTCTAACAAGAATGAGGGCTCCAGATAAATCACGAGCAGCTCACGGGGTGAAGAAATAGTCTCATCATTGTGTCGCGTAGAGGTACAACCTGGGAGCTGCGTCCGCCACAAACTGCCTGAAATGTGCCAGATTGAATCGCTGATCAAAAGTCTGTTTCACTACGGTAAGAAGTACTCGTGAGTACTACTCATCCATGCAACATTGCACCTATACTTCAGGTGCAAACAGTCACGATTCATTCCTTTCTGACTAGCGTCCGGGTCGGGATTCTTTTTGAACACAATCTCCCCTCCAAATGCTCTGAGCCACGACCCGGACGGCTTCTCCCCTCATCCAGGCATCATAATCGGAACGAGCAGGGCACGGCCAGGATACTACATAGTCGTCCCTGAAAAAAGGATTGGTTAAAGTGGTCTAAGACCTAATGGCCTGGTGCTCATGTACAACCTGTCGGTGAATTTGACAGCAATTTGTAGCCTCTGTGACAATTTTTTGGTGCAGCGCCAGAAAGCCTTGAGCAGCTTTCTGAAATTGAAGCCACATCCAGACAGTATGGCATTGATTTTGTCGCCCTCTGTGCCTTTGAGATGATTTCTTGACATTCGATTGTCAGATTTGAGATGGCCGAAGATGGGCTCGATAGCCGCTCTTCGTTTGAACCATTTCCTGACTGAACGAGTCTTTGATTTCAGGGTGCGGTAATTGACAATTTGAACCTCAGTTGTTCCTTGATAATTGTGACCACGGTAGCCGAGGTCGACCGTGGCAACTTTCGGTTGCCAGCCAGCCAGGCGTTCAACTTGTTCGAGCGCTTCTTTGAGCGTGTGGCCATCATACGGGTTACCGTGCATGGCGCTGATGCCAAGTATCCAGTTGCTCTTGGCACTGGTGAGCATGCTGACCTTACAGCCAAATTCATAACGCTTGTGTGCCTTTCCTTTGCTGATACATTCGACTTCAGGCGCATGGACGCTGTAGAGCTTGTTTTTGTCCTGGCGTTGTTGCAACAGTAGCCGTTCGGCCATGGCAAGGAGATTTTTGAGTTCATCATCGGGCTCGTGACTTTTTCTGGCAATGTCACGAGCGACGCACCCCAGGTAGGTCTTGAGCTTCCGAGTCATTCTTCGCGAGCGTTTCATTTGTCTGGCGTGTGAATAACGACCTTGTTTGGCCAAGGCTCGCTTGCTCAAACGCCGATAGCTCTGACGCAGCTTGATGCCGCGAGCATCGGCTGCACGCACCAGGGTGGCGCGCATCTTATGATAGAGACGGGCATCGGTCGGAAAGGCAATCGCTTTCTCTTGAACCGTGGTGTCGACATTGACTCGGTTGACGTCACGGCGCCTGAGATAACCGCAGCGTTTAGCGCTCTCCAGAAGCCCTGACAGCAGCTTCTCGATGCCCGCTTCTCCAACACGTTGGCGCCAGCGCGTAAGGCTGCTCGGGTCGACAGGAAATTCATGCTGAAAGTAGTCATAACCACAGAAATATTGCCAATATGGATTTTCAACGAAACCGGCAACCACGCTTTCATCGCTACAGTCAAAAGCGTGTTTGAGATAGTGCAACCCGACCATCAAGCGAATCGGCACACCCGGGCGACCACGGCCCTCTGAGTAGAATGCCCCAAAGGCATTCTCAAAGGAAGGCCAGTCTATTTCATTGGCCAGAACCATTAATGGGTGCTTGAGATTGAGAATCTGGTCTAAACGAGATTGAAATAATTGAGCAGGCTTAAACGATTTCTTCGGTCGCATAAATCACCAGGCTTTTTGAGCTAAGAACCACTTTCTGGCAATTTAAACATGACCATAATGGCAATCAACATAATAAATAACAATAGCTTGCAGTATTTTTCAGGGACGACTA